>NZ_JAPDPJ010000065.1 GCF_026013605.1 Plebeiibacterium sediminum | reverse complement strand
ATGTTGTAAAAAGTTTCGCAAAATCAATTTACAACTTTGAGGGGAAACCGAAAGGAAGTACCCTCTTTTATTTTTTTACTCGGTCACTAGTGATAAAATTATATTGTAAGGGATTTCATAGGAACTGTTTTAAACAATTTCTTGAGTAGGGTGTTATAATACAGAATAATAACCAATTAACTTAAGAGAAACCATGGATTTAAAAACAACTTACATGGGGATTGAACTAAAAAATCCTCTTATTGTCGGTGCTTGTGAAATGACAGCAGACATCAATATGGTAAAAAATATGGAAGAAGCAGGGGCTGCAGCTATCGTTTATAAATCTCTTTTTGAGGAGCAAATTCATCTTGAAGCCGCTGAGTTAGATGATGATTTACACGAATATGATGATAGAAATGCAGAAATGATCACATTGTTTCCTTCAATTGACCATAGCGGACCAAAGGCCTTTCTTATGAAACTTAAGGATCTAAAGGCTGCTGTTAGCATACCTGTTATTGCGAGTTTAAATTGTGTTTACGATGTAAGTTGGGTTGAATATGCACAATATATTGAGCAAACTGGTGTAGATGGTATAGAATTAAACTTTTATAATTCAGTATCAGATAGCAGTAAATCCTCATCAGATATTGAAAAAGAGCAGGTGGAAATTCTTAAAAGAGTTAAAGCTGCAGTAAGGATTCCGGTTAGTGTAAAACTGAGTCCTTTTTATTCTAATCCATTAAATTTTATCAGACAACTTGATGTGTCAGGTGTAAATGGAGTTGTACTATTCAACAGATTATTTCAACCAGATATTGATATCAAGGCTGAAGAATTAAAAATGCCATATAACTTAAGTAGTAAAAATGATAATAGATTATCATTAAGGTATACTGGATTATTATCAGGGAATATTCATACGTCTATTTGTGCCACTAATGGAATACATGATGCTGAAGATATGATTTCATTATTACTGGCAGGAGCAGACGTTGTTCAGGTTGTAAGTGTTTTGTATAAAAATGGAATTAGAGAAATATCAACCATCTTAGAGAATTTATCGGCCTGGATGAAAAGTAAAGGCTATGAATCAATCGCTGATTTTAAAGGTAAATTGTCAAAAAATAATCTGAAAGAGCCTTATGCTTATGAACGAGCTCAATATGTTGATTATTTAATGAAAAAGAAAAAAATATTAAAAGAATACAGTGTTTAAATAACAAGTTAAAGAGTGGTTTCAGGCCACTCTTTTTTGTTTTATAATGTTTGGATGAGAAGTAGAATTTAAAGTATATGTGCTTTTAATTGTGAAAAAAAATGTGTTTCTTTATTAGCATAGTAAAATGAATTATCCCAAAATTCAAAAAATTCTAACTTTTAAATTCCTTAATTATGGCTGTAAAAAGAGTTTATACCTTCGGAAATGGAAATGCAGAAGGTAAGGCAGATATGAAAAACCTATTAGGAGGTAAAGGTGCTAATCTGGCCGAAATGAATCTAATCGGTGTGCCTGTTCCTCCAGGGTTCACAATTACTACAGATGTTTGTACTGAGTACAATGAAAAAGGTAAAGATGTAGTCGTAGATTTATTAAAGCCGGAGGTTGAAGCCGCTATAAAAAATATAGAAGAACTTACAGGAACTACCTTTGGAGATAAAGAAAATCCTCTTTTGGTTTCAGTGCGCTCAGGCGCCAGAGCTTCCATGCCAGGAATGATGGATACTGTATTAAATCTGGGGTTAAATGATGATTCTGTGATGGGTATCGCAGCAAAATCGGGAAACGAACGTTTTGCATGGGACTCCTATCGAAGATTTGTTCAGATGTACGGTGATGTTGTACTGGGAATGAAACCTGTTTCAAAAGAGGAGATTGATCCGTTTGAAAGGATCATGGAAGAAGTAAAAGAAAGAAAAGGAGTAGATTTAGATACTGAGCTTGAAGTAGATGACTTAAAAGAATTAGTTACCCTATTTAAACAAGCCGTTAAAGAACAAACAGGACATGATTTCCCAGAGAGTGCATGGGAGCAATTATGGGGTGCTGTAATGGCTGTTTTTGATAGCTGGAATAACGACAGAGCTATTCTTTACAGAAGAATGGAAGGTATTCCTGATGAGTGGGGTACTGCAGTTAATGTTCAGGCAATGGTATTTGGTAATATGGGTGATAATTCAGCAACAGGTGTTGCTTTTACCCGTGATGCAGCCACAGGAGAAAACTTATTTAATGGTGAGTATTTAATAAATGCACAAGGAGAAGATGTTGTTGCAGGTATTAGAACACCACAGCAAATTACAAAAGAAGGTTCATTAAGATGGGCCGAATTACAAGGTGTGACTGAGGAAGACAGAGTGATGATGTATCCATCGCTTGAAGAGGCAATGCCTGATGTATATGCTCAGTTAAATGAAGTTCAGGAAAAGTTAGAAAGTCATTATAAAGATATGCAAGACCTTGAGTTTACTGTTCAGGATGGTAAACTTTGGTTATTACAGACAAGAAATGGAAAACGTACAGGTGCAGCAATGGTTAAAATTGCAATGGACTTGTATAGAGAAAAAGTTATTGATGATAAATTGGCTTTAATGAGAATTGAGCCCAATAAATTGGATGAACTTTTGCATCCTGTTTTTGATATGGCAGCTATTGGTAGTGCTCAGGTTTTAGCTAAGGGGTTACCAGCCTCGCCTGGTGCAGCATCAGGTCAGATTATCTTTTTTGCTGATGAAGCTAAAAAATTTCCACAAACAATATTAGTGCGTATCGAAACATCACCAGAAGATTTGGAAGGAATGTTAGTTGCCAAAGGTATTTTAACCGCCCGAGGGGGTATGACTTCTCATGCAGCTGTAGTTGCCAGAGGGATGGGTAAATGCTGTGTTTCCGGAGCTGGTGCTTTAAAAATTGATTATAAGGAAAGAATCTTACGCATTGATGGAAATGTATATAAAGAAGGTGATTGGATTTCATTAAATGGTTCTACGGGCGAAGTATACGCAGGTAGAGTTAAAACACGCCAGCCGGATTTAGATGGTGATTTTGGCCAAATAATGGATTTTGCATCTAAATATACACGTATGAGTGTTAGAACAAATGCCGATACACCTAAAGATGCTAAAGTGGCTCGTGAGTTTGGAGCAGAAGGTATTGGTTTATGTCGTACCGAGCATATGTTCTTTGAAGGAGAAAGAATTAAAACGGTTAGAGAAATGATTCTTTCATCAAATGAAGAGGGCAGACGTGTGGCATTAGAAAAACTATTGCCTTATCAGAGAGGTGATTTTGAAGGTATTTTAGAGGCTATGGAAGGTTACGGAGTTACCATACGACTATTAGATCCACCTTTGCATGAGTTTGTTCCGCATACAGAATTAGCTCAGCAGGAAATGGCAAAAGAGATGGGTATTAGCCTGGCAGAGGTTAAAACAAAAGTATCTGATTTATCAGAGTTTAACCCGATGTTGGGTCACAGAGGTTGTCGTTTAGGGAACACTTATCCTGAAATTACCGAAATGCAGGCCCGTGCTATTATAGAGGCCGCATTAAATCTTAAAGCCAAAGGAATTATTACGAAACCTGAAATTATGGTGCCTTTAATAGGTACGGTTGAGGAATTGAAAATGCAGGCTAAGATTATTCATGATACCGCTAAAAAAGTTTTTGAAGAAAAAGGTGATACTGTAGAATATATGTTAGGAACAATGATTGAGATTCCAAGGGCTGCATTAACGGCAGATCAGGTTGCAGATGTAGCAGAGTTTTTCTCATTCGGAACTAATGATTTAACGCAGATGACATTTGGATATTCTCGTGATGATGCCAATAAGTTTTTACCTATTTATCTTGAAAAAGGTATTTTAAAGAATGATCCATTCCAGGTTCTTGATCAAACAGGAGTGGGACAATTGGTTGAAATGGGAACTAAAAGAGGTCGTTCCGTTAAGCCTGATTTAAAAGTAGGTATATGTGGTGAGCATGGAGGAGAGCCTAGTTCTGTTGAATTTTGCGATTCAGTAGGGATGAATTATGTTTCTTGTTCTCCATTTAGAGTTCCTATAGCAAGAGTAGCAGCAGCACAGGCTAATATTAAAAAGATGAATTAAAATTAGATTTTAAATTCTCGAGATATAAAGCGGTTTATTTTAAATAAGCCGCTTTTTTATTTTATTGCTTTTTTTTCATGAAAAAATATTATAACGTTGCAACCGTAAAGGTAATGTCAAATTAATATTAGAGTATTGTTATATATTCTATTGAGTCATCTATGAAAAATAAAATTTTCCCTAAACGATTTGCCTTGTTAAAAGGTTTTAGTATCACCTATTTATTGTTTGCATTGGTGATCAGGATGATACTATATTTTATATCATTTTCAGATATTGATTTCTCAATTTCTCACCTTTTTAAAATCATAGGAATAGGTTTTGCATATGATATTGGAAGTTTATCCTATATGATGGCTTTTTATTCCATTTATTTATTGATAATGCCCTCAAAATTTGCAGGCAGTAAGGTTGATAAAATAATTACATTTGCCGGGTATTGGCTTTTTATGATTGTGATAACGTTCTCCTTTTTAGCGGAAGTAACATTTTGGATGGAATACCAGCGGAGGTTTAATTTTATAGCAATCGACTATCTTTTATATACATATGAAGTTCTTGAAAATATTAATGAATCATATCCTTTACCAATAGTAATAGCTGCTATTGGATTAATTGTATATGTTGCATATAGAATCAAGAAGAGAAAATTAATTTTTGAAAAGAGTTTCACTAAAGACAACAGTTTTCTTTCCAGGATTATAGTAGCTGTAATTTGTTGCTCCGTTGTGGCTATATTTCATTATAATATTAAAAATACTCAAGCAGAAATTTTTGGTAATGTAAATGAAAATGAGTTAAGTAAATCAGGATTGTATTCCTTTTTTGCCGCATATAAAAGCAATGAGTTAAATTACAATGAATTTTATAGTACCTACAATGAAACTGAAGTTTTTAAGAAATTACGAAGTAATGTGTTGGCTGTGAATGATAGTTTTCTTTCAAATGAAGGTTTATTAAGAAGGACAACAAATATTGGTAAAGAACTTCGGCCCAACGTTATTTTTATTGGGATGGAAAGTATGAGTGCTTCATATTTAAAAAGATTTGGAAGTAAAAAAGGTATGACTCCTTTCTTAGATCAAATACTATCAGAGTCAATCTTATTTACAAACTTATATGCAACCGGAACCCGGACAGTAAGAGGATTAGAAGCTTTTAGTCTTTCGGTACCGCCAACACCGGGAAGAAGTATTGTAAAGCGTTGTAATAATGAAAGTTTTTTTACGGTTGGGGACATCTTTAAACAGAAAGGTTATTCCTGTACATTTATTACAGGCGGAGATGGTTATTTCGATAATATGGCCAACTACTTTAGTTATAGTGGTTTTGATATTGTAGAAAGGGCAAAAAAATCAAGAGACAGGGATGAGTTACCTACTAAGCGTTTTCAAATTGAAGATGAAGAAATAACTTTTGAAAATGCCTGGGGTGCCTGTGATGGTGATATTTTTAATGCTGTTATCAATAAAGCTGATATTGATTCGAAGTCTGATAAGCCATTTTTCTATATGTTAATGACTAATTCCAATCATTCTCCTTATACCTATCCTGAAGGTAAAGTTAAAATCCCTTCAGGTACCAGTCGTACTGGGGCCATTACCTATGCAGACTTTGCTATTGGTGAATTTTTTGAAAAAGTAAAGGATAAGGAGTGGTTTAAAAATACGGTTTTTGTTGTTGCATCAGATCACTGTGCATACAGTGCAGGAAGAACAGAATTGAATGTAAAAAGTCATCATATACCTGCTTTTATCTACAATCTTAATGGATCAGAACCTAAGGAAATTGATAAACTTTGTTCGCAAATTGATATTTTACCCACACTATTTGGTTATTTAAATTGGACTTACACCACAAAGTTGTTTGGCAAAGATGTGAATGAAATGACTCCGGAATCAGAGAGAGCTTTTATTGGTAATCATAGAAAATTGGCATTGTTAAAAGCTAAACACTTGATGGTGTTGGAAACACAACAAAAGAATGAGTGTTATGAGTGGGATGAGGCAACTAATGAGCTTAAGAAAACAGCATGTGATGAAAATTTATTACAAGAAACAATATCATATTATCAAGCTGCTTATGAGCTATATAAAGGAGGGCAATTAGATAAATAAAAAAATATTTTATTATAAAACTTGTAAAGTATATAAATATTTGTATCTTTGTATTAACTCATAGTTTAGGGTTAGGTTTGGTTAAAGATTGAAAGTCGCTGTATGAACGTTTTACAGCGGCTTTTTTATTTTATATACTCCAACCTTAAACGGATAATTCAAACTTTGTGCTATAAGTTAAGCGTATCTATAGAATATGTCAGGCAATGATTTCTCTGTTCCTGATTTTAATGGCTGGTAATCCCTGGTATATTGAGTAGGGTTCCATAATTCCTGAAATGACAGATTGTGTGGCCAGAACAGAGTGTGATTTACAAATAGTATTTAATGTCACGGTCGATTGCGCACCAATCCATACACCATCTTCTAAAGTAATTGGCCCTGTCATCAAATCAAAAGTACTTTTTTTGTAATTATGATTTCCGCAAAGTAATAATGCACCTTGAGAAATGCAGCAGTTTTTACCAATAATTACGCTATCAAGATTATCAATCCAAACTTTTTCACCAATCCATGTATTCTCTTTTATAACTAATTTCCAGGGATATTTGATGTTTACACCTGGCTTTATTACTACCCCTTTTTCAATTTTGGCTCCAAATAATCTTAATAATATTTTTTTAATAAGAGATGAAGGATTTAGTGGATTGATAAAGAATAAAACATTGATATAATACCATAAGGTTCGTTTAATAAAACCTCCGGGTTGATACCAACTATTGTCATACTTAGAAAGGTCCGTTTTAATCATGAAAAAAGTTTGACAGATTATTAGATATGTATAGTATTTGACTTTTTAAGATAAGCAATTTACTAAATCAAATCTTATATAAATAAATTTCAATGGCAATAATAACCTATCGGTTATTTAATGAATACTATTTAGTGCCAAAAATTAAAAAAGCTATACCAATTAAAATACCTGCAAGATAGATACTTTTGGTTTTGATATTTTTTTCTTTAAAAAGATAGGCACCAAATGCAAAAGCAATAATTACACTTCCTCTTCTTAAGGCTGACACAATAGAAATCATACTATCTGTATCATGTAAGGCATAAAAGTAGAAGAAATCAGCAATAAGAAGAAAAACACCAATTAATGGAATACTCCATTTCCATTTGAATGAAGATGTTTTTTTTCTGGTTGGCCACCATATAGTCATTACTAAAGGAATAAAAAGAACTACCTGATAAAATGTAAAGTAGCACTGTACTGCCATTCTGTTAATGTGTCGTAACAGGAACTTATCATATAGTCCGCTAATAGCACCAAATATGGTTCCTAATATGATAAACCAAATCCATTTATTGTTTTTGAATGATATACCTTCTGTTTTTCCAGCTGTTGAGAATAGAAAGAAAAAAGTTAATGTTATTGCTATCCCTACCCATTGATATATTGAAAGTTGCTCCTTAAAGATGAGTATGGCGCCAATTAAAGTCCATAGTGGACCGGTAGCTCTAATGGGTGCTACGATTGTTAGAGGAAGATATTTAAGGGCAAAGAATGAAAATATCCAGGAAGTGATTACAATAGCAGCTTTTAATAGTAGTTGTGCATGTTCAGCCCAGGTAATAGATGGAACATATAGGGTGTGATCTTCAGCTAAAATTCCTTGTTGTGATAAGATAAGGATTGGGATGAATAATATTGCACCACTAACTGAACTAAATAATAGCACAGGTAAAACAGCATTATTATTTACAGAAACTTTCTTTACAACATCATATATACCTAAAAAGAGTGCAGAAATAATTGCCAGTAGCCACCACATAAAGATCTATCTTTTAAAATGAAGCTGCAAAAATAGAATAAATGGTATTGAATGCGGTAAGTATTTTGTTAAATGTTTTGAAAAGTCTCTTTAATAGCTTAAATTTAAGATAAATGCATAAATTTTTAGATGCCAAGTTTTCAGAAGATTTTTATTAATTAGTGGTTGTAACTTTTCTTTAGTAAGGTTTTAGTAATGAATTATTTATTAATTAAAAATGGTTATGTTGTAAAAGGTTCTGCTATCATCACTGAAGATATTTTAGTGGGTGGAACTAAAATTCTGGAAATGGGTGTGGGTTTGGAAAGACCTACTAGTGAAACTCCGGTCATTGATGCGTCCGGTAAGTATATTATGCCTGGTGCAATTGATATTAACAGGCATTTCTTAGATTTGGTAAAGGAGAGTGCAAATACTTCAGAGTTGGAGAAATTAAATCATGCTCAAATATTTAATGGTACTACAACCATGATAGATACTATTGAAGATTGTTACCAGAAAAACTATATTTATAATATTTATAAAGCTAAAGAAAAATCCAAAAACAATCTTATCGACTTTAGTTTTCATCTTACATTTTCTGAAATAAAGAAAAGTTCTGCTGACGCATTCGACTATAGTTATGTTCATGAGGGTGTTTCAACTCTATTAATCAATGTATCTTTATTACAAAATGAAAATATAAATGTATTTGATGGAATATTTAAAAAAGCATCAATACATAACCTTGTAATTATTTGTGATTTAAATCTAAGGGAGAATTGTAAAAGTGATATCGAAAATATTTCATTAAGCGACCCTATTATTCTGGAACATCATTTTCGTTTGTTATCAATACTAATTGATCTGGGGATTAAGTACGCTTCTCCTTTATTGTTTTTAAATGTAAAGTTTAAAGAAGAATTAGAATTAATTCAGGATGGCATTGAAAGAGGTGGAGATTTTTATTCCAGTCTTAGATTATGGTTTAATTTAGGTAACTACTCTCAGATAAATTACAATGAGCATGAATTGTTAACAGGAATTGCCAGTGAATATAGTTTACACCCTATTTTTGAAGATGAAGTGTGGACTTTGGTTAAAAACCAGAAATTCTTAATCAATCCACCGTTGTATAATTTGACCATAGAGGAAGAGATGCAGGAAGAATTGGTGTATAACAGACCAGATGCTTATTTCTATATACGAAACTATTTAAGTTTATTGTATACGGTAGGAGTTACTCAAAAAAATATTTCAATGCTGGATTTGGTAGATATTGTTTCCTCAAGACCATCAAAGTTAATGGGATTATGGCCGCAGAAAGGATTGTTAAGTCCGGGAGCTGATGGAGACATTGTTATTTGGAATCCAACATTTAATAGAAACTTGTACTGTTCAATGCCTAATTCGGCTCACTCTTCCAAACAGAATGTAAAGTTACAAGGTAGGGTTGATTTTGTGTTCGTGAAAGGTAAAATGGTTTATAATGGTGAAACATTTTATCCACGACCGTCGGATGGAGAATTTATCTTTAGAACATCAAAAATGTATTAACCAGGGCTGTTAACGAATGTAATCTATTCATTAATAGCCTTAATTATTATAATCCATAGCTATAAAATACCTCTGTTTTTAAATATTGTTCTATTTTTGCATACTAGTAGACACCGGTAGGAAAAATATGGTTAAAAAAATAATTAAAATAACATCAGAGCATTCTCAAGCAAAATATAGACAAATTATTCAATCCGTAATTAATTCCATTTCGGAAGGTGTAATTAAAAAGGGTGATAAAATACCATCTATTAATGAGATAGCTAACGAGTATAATCTCTCAAGGGATACTGTAATGTTAGCATTTAATGAATTGAAAGCCAGAGGTATTTTAGGTGCTGTTCCGGGAAAAGGATATTTTGTAGAAAGTGATAATATTGCTGTTTCATCTAAGATTCTTTTATTATTTGATGAATTAAATACTTTTAAAGAAGAACTATATAACTCTTTTATTGAAAATTTACCGGATGATACTCAGGTTGATATTTATTTTCATCACTTTGATATTAATGTTTTTACTTCGTTAATCAGAGAAAGGGTTGGAAAATATTCAGCTTATGTAATTATGCCTGCAAACCTCACTAATATCTCATCGATATTAAATTTACTACCCTCAGATAAAGTTTATATTATTGATAGAAAGCTGGATGAATTAGAGGGATATCCTGTAATATACCAATCATTTGAGGAGGATATTTATAATGGATTATTTGAGGCTAAAGAACTTCTTCATAACTATAAAAAATTGATTTTTGCCTATCCTGGTGGAAAGGAACCTAAAGGATTTTTGACTGGGTTTACTAATTTTTGTACCGAATTTGGATTTAATCATTCCGTTTACGATCAAATAAAAACCAAGCCAATACGAAAGGGAGAAGTGTTTATTTTGCCAAATGATAGAATGTTGATTAACCTGGTGAAGCGGTGTTGGGAAAAGAAATTGGAAATAGGTAAAGATATTGGTATAATTTCGATTAATGATTCTGCTTTAAAAGAAGTGGTTGCAAATGGAATTTCAACGATATCAACGGATTTTAAATTGATGGGTAAAACACTTGCCGATTTTGTTGAAAATAGAAAATCAGGGGAGGTGAAAAATACCTCCAGATTTACAAAGCGAAATTCCTTGTAATCGTAATAGAAAATAGATTAAAAGTCAACTATTATATTGATAATTAATTTAATTTTTCATGGTGTATCTATTTGAAAAATTAAAAAATATTGTACATTTGCCTACCAGTACCTACCAGTTGAAAGGTAGGTGTAAAATTTGATAATAATTCTTACTTTAACATAGTTAATATAAACAAGAATAAGATGGCACAATTTAATATGGAGGATCATCCTCATCGCAGACTGAATGTATTAACAGGTGAATGGGTTTTGGTTTCACCACATAGAGCTAAACGTCCATGGCAAGGTCAGGTTGAGAAAATTTCGGAAGAAAAGAGACCTGAATATGACCCAACATGTTATTTATGTCCAGGTAATGAGCGTATCGGAGGACACTTAAATCCTAAATATACGGAACCATATGTTTTTGTAAATGATTTTTCTGCATTGTTAAATGATACACCAGAAGGTGGTGTTCAATCAGAAGATGGATTATTTCAGTCAAAAAGTGAAAGTGGTATTTGTAAAGTAATTTGTTTTTCCCCACGTCATGACTTAACAATTCCTGAAATGGAAGTTTCTGAAATAAAGAAAGTTGTTGATTTATGGGCTCAGGAGTATAAGTCTATTGGTGAAAATGATTTTGTAAACTACGTTCAGATATTTGAAAATAAAGGAAGTGTAATGGGGTGTAGTAATCCTCATCCTCATGGACAAATTTGGTCATCAAGTTCTGTTCCTAATGAGCCAGCAAAAGAGCAAATTAAAATGCTTGACTACTATAATAAATTTGGCAGAAGTATTTTAGCTGATTATGTTGCTGCAGAGTTAGAGAAAAAAGAGCGTGTTTTATTTGAAAATGAACACTTTGTTGGATTAGTTCCATATTGGGCTGTTTGGCCATTTGAAGCAATGATTGTAAGTAAGCGTCATGTAACAAACTTATTGGAGCTAACAGAAGAAGAAAAAGAAGCGTTTGCTGCTGCATATAAGGAATTAACTGTGATGTATGATAATTTGTTTGAAGTTTCATTCCCTTATTCTGCAGGTATTCATCAGGCGCCTACAGATGGTGAAGAACATCCTGAGTGGCATTTGCATATGCATTTTTACCCACCATTGTTACGTTCAGCAACCGTTAAAAAGTTTATGGTAGGATATGAAATGTTGGGTAATCCTCAGCGTGATATAACTGCCGAAACAAGTGCACAAAGACTTCGTGACCTTTCTAAGGTTCATTATAAGTACAGGTAGTTTTTTGGTTTTAGAGTAAAAGGGTTACTGTGGTAGGTAGCCCTTTTTTTGTATTATAAAGTTTTGAATGTTAAGTTTACTATAATTTTTGGGAATGAACACCTTCTGTTTTTAGTCCTATGTGCTTCATCGTAATGTTTTTAAAATCTACTTTCTCAAGATTTCTTAATGCTGCAATTTTGCCTGAGGTATCAAATATTATTTGATCAAAACTCTGCAAGTCTTCCTTAGTTAGCTTTTCTCCCATATCAATTTTAACTTTAATAAGTTGTAATCCATTAAATGAATTTCCAACAATGTCCTGTACTGTTGATAAAGTGGCTTGCATTGTTTGAAGTCTTTGCTTTTGTATCTTTTCCTGAGTTTTGATTTTAGTTATTTCTCTTAACAAATCAATAAAAATACCTGCGATCAGGATCAATCCATAAAGTATTAATTCATCAATTTCATAATTTTCAGCATTCTCCAGGATTGTTATTATCTTTTCAAAGATGTCACAATTGTATATGTAACAAAGGAAGTATAGAGTTAACCAAATAGTTATCGATAAAAGGGAGTATTTAAATTTAAAAATTTTTGGTAATAATTTCATTTTAATAGGGACGTTCAATGTATATTTATTTCAATGATTCACATTTATACTTACGAGGGTATATTAAGTTTCGTAAAATAAATATTTTATTAAGTAAAATAAATATTTATTTGTTCTAACCCCTAAATAAAAGTGCTTTAGTAGAATATAAATGCTAAAAGATGAAAACTTGTAATTAAAAACTATTGGCCATTTTTCAGAAATTAGTTTGTTTGTTGTATTTTTGCAGCTCAAAAGATTAATCTCATAAACTGGAAAATTCATGGTCCTTTTCTTTAAAGGTAAATCAGAACAGATTTTAGCAGTAGGTTGCGATGCTGAGTTTGCAGCTGAAGATGTAAAAAAGCTTGAATGGCTTTTTAGTGGTGCCACCAAAACTGACGAGCAGGAATTAGGTGGCTTTTTTGTTGGTCCTCGTAAAGAGATGATTACTCCATGGAGTACCAATGCAGTTGAAATTACTCAAAATATGGGACTTACAGGTATATCTCGTATTGAAGAGTTTTTTACAGTTGCAGATGAAGCTGCAGCGTATGACCCAATGCTACAAGTTTTATACAAAGGTTTAGGACAAGATATTTTCACAATTGATAAAGAGCCTGATCCAATTGTTGAAATCGAAGATGTGGCGGCTTACAATAAGTCAGAAGGTTTAGCTTTGAGTGAGGAAGAAGTTTCTTATTTAGATGGATTAGCTAAAAAATTAGGAAGAAAACTTACAGATAGTGAAGTTTTTGGATTCTCGCAAGTTAACTCAGAACACTGTCGTCATAAAATTTTTAATGGAACATTTATTATTGATGGCGAGGAGAAAGAGAGTTCTTTATTTAAGTTGATCAAACGTACTTCTGAAGAAAATCCAAACTTTCTTGTTTCTGCATACAAAGATAACGTAGCATTTATTGAAGGACCAAAGATGATTCAGTTTGCTCCTGCTACACATGATAAACCAGATTTTTTCGAAACAAAAGAGATTGAATCAGTTCTTTCTTTAAAGGCTGAAACACATAACTTTCCTACAACAGTAGAGCCTTTTAACGGTGCAGCTACAGGTTCAGGAGGTGAAATCAGAGATAGATTAGGTGGAGGAAAAGCTTCTTTACCGTTGGCAGGTACTGCTGTTTACATGACCTCTTATTCACGTTCTGAAGAAGGTAGGGCATGGGAACAGGCAACAGAGGCGCGTCCTTGGTTATATCAAACTCCTGAGCAAATTTTGATTAAGGCATCAAATGGGGCCAGTGATTTTGGTAATAAGTTTGGACAGCCAATGATTTGTGGTTCAGTACTTACATTTGAACACTTTGAAAATCAAAAGAAATTTGCATTTGATAAAGTAATTATGATGGCTGGAGGTATTGGATTTGCTAAGAAATCTGATGCTATTAAAGATACTCCGACTAAAGGAGATAAAGTAGTTATTCTTGGTGGTGATAACTACCGAATTGGTATGGGTGGAGGAGCTGTTTCTTCAGTTGCTACCGGTGAATTCGATAACTCAATTGAATTAAATGCAGTTCAGCGTTCAAATCCTGAAATGCAAAAAAGAGCCATGAATGCTATTCGTGCAATGGCTGAAAGTGATGATAATCCAATTGTTTTGATTCATGATCATGGTGCGGGTGGTCACTTAAACTGTCTTTCAGAATTAGTAGAAGAAACAGGAGGTACTATTCATCTTGATAAATTACCTGTTGGTGATCCAACCTTGTCAGCAAAAGAAATTGCAGGTAATGAATCTCAGGAAAGAATGGGATTGGTTCTTCATGAAAAAGACATTGAGCGTTTAAAGAAAGTTGCAGACAGAGAACGTTCTCCAATGTATGTTGTAGGTGAAACAACAGGAGATATGAGCTTTGTTTTTAAAGACGATAAAGGCAATGCACCAATCAACTGGCAATTGTCAGATATGTTTGGTAATCCTCCTAAAACAATTATGAATGATGTTACCGTTGAGGAAACATTTTCACCTGTTGTGTACGATGCTTCAAAAATTGAAGAGTACTTAAAAAATGTATTGCAGTTAGAGGCAGTAGCATCTAAAGATTGGTTAACTAATAAAGTGGATCGATCTGTAACTGGTAAAGTTGCTAAACAGCAATGTGCCGGAGAAGTGCAAATCCCATTAAATAACCTTGGAGCAACTGCTCTTGATTATACAGGAACTTCTGGTTTGGCAACATCTGTAGGTCATGCTCCAGCTATTGCAATGATTGATCCAGAAGCTGGTTCTAAGATTGCTATTGCTGAATCATTAACCAACCTTGTTTGGGCTCCATTTGCTCGTGGAATTAAAGGTGTTTCTTTAAGTGCAAACTGGATGTGGCCTTGTAAAAATGAAGGTGAAGATGCAAGATTATACAAAGCTGTTGAGGCTGTAAGTGATTTTGCTACAGACTTAGGAATTAACATTCCAACAGGGAAGGATTCACTTTCAATGACTCAGAAATATAAGGATGGAGAAGTTGTTTACTCTCCAGGAACTGTTATTATTTCAGCAGCTGCAGAGGTAAGTGATATTAAAAAAATTGTAGAGCCAGTATTGGTAAAAGATACTGATAGTTCTATTATATATCTTGATCTATCATTCGATAGTCATAAATTAGGAGGTAGTTCATTTGCTCAGGTTGTCAATAAACTTGGAGCCGAAGCACCAACTATTGCTGATACTGATTATTTTAAAACCGGATTGGAGACTATTCAGGAATTGATTAATCAGGATTTATTATTAGCAGGTCATGATATTTCTGCAGGTGGTATGGTAACTGCAATGTTAGAAATGTGTTTTGCTAATAGTAATTATGGAATTAAAGCAGATTTATCAGCTATTGCTGAAGATGATATTGTTAAAATTCTATTTGCTGAAAATCCTGGTGTATTAATTCAGGTTAAGGATGTAGAAAAAGTAACTGCTCTTCTTGATGCTAAAGAATTAGGCTATCAGGTAGTAGGTTCACCAATTGAAGAAAGAGTTTTAGATATTACTAAGGGAGATCAGAAATTAGCTTTCGATATTGATGAAATGCGTGATGCATGGTATAAGACTTCTTACTTATTAGATAGAAAACAAAGTGGTGCAGAATTAGCCAAAGAACGCTTCGATAACTATAAGAAACAACCTTTAGCATTTGATTTTAAATCAGAATTTGATGGTAAGCTAGCATCTTACGGGCTGTCATTAAACAGAAAAGAGAAATCAGGAATTAAGGCTGCTATTATTCGTGAAAAAGGAGTGAACGGTGATAGAGAGATGGCTTATTCAATGTATTTAGCTGGTTTTGATGTTAAGGATGTTCACATGACAGACTTAATTACTGGTAGAGAAACGCTTGAGGATGTTAATTTCATTGTATTTGTTGGTGGATTTTCAAATTCAGATGTTTTAGGTTCAGCAAAAGGTTGGGCCGGAGCATTCTTATATAACGAAAAAGCCAAGGCTGCATTGGATGCTTTCTATAAGAGAGAAGATACAGTTAGTTTAGGAGTTTGTAATGGTTGTCAGTTGATGGTTGAACTTGGTTTAGTTTATCCTGATCATGATGAAAAGCCTGTAATGCTTCATAATAATTCACATAAGTTTGAGTCAAACTTTGTAAATATGAATATTGCAGATACAAATTCAGTGATGTTAAAAACACTTTCAGGGAGTCGTTTAGGAGTTTGGATTGCTCACGGAGAAGGTAAATTTAACTTCCCTTATGCAGAGGATCAATATAATATAGCTGGTAAATATTCTTACCAAGCTTATCCTGGAAATCCAAATGGAAGTGATTTCAGTACAGCTGCTATTTGTTCTAAAGATGGTCGTCATTTAGCTATGATGCCTCACTTGGAAAGAGCTATTTTCCCTTGGCAATGGGCACATTATCCTGGGGATCGCAAAAGCGATGAGGTTACTCCTTGGATTGAAGCTTTTGTTAATGCTCGTAAATGGGTTGAAAGTAAGAAATAAGTAATTTTTTAATATAAAAAAAGCGATGTCAGTAATTCTGACATCGTTTTTTTATTTATGATTGTTGCGTTAGATTAATTATTTATCTTTTATACAACGTATAGAATACCCTAAAATAGGATAGCCCCACGGTAATATTTCAGCTTTACCAGGAGTTTCTTCATTTCGTGAATCAATAGAAAAATAGGGTACATCACTTGTTGTAGTATCATCATCCTGAGCCCACCACATGCCTACTTCTCCTAATAAACCCATTTCACCACTGGGTTCTCCACCCGGTAAGGCTGAAAATCCAAAAGCATCAAGACCATATTCCCAAGTGTTCTCATTCCACCTTGGTTGTTCTGTAGTATTACAATTGCCTTCTAATATTGAATTTACTTGTCTGCAAGATTTTAAAGCATTACCTTCTTTTCCTTCATATCCATGCGTAGCAACGTAATCTATTAACTCCTGCCATTCTTCTACTGTTGGAATATGCCATCCTTCCGGAGCAGCAGTTTTAGATGCCATAACATTGTAATAGGCTCCGTAATTTAAATAGTTGTCGGTTGATTTTGCTGCCAGAACATCGGATCCTTCATATCCATATACATAATATTTTACAGAGATGGTATCTTCCCAATAATCTTCACTCATAGGATTGCTAACACTAGGCAGATAAGCGAGATTTTCAGTCATCCAGGTTTGATTACCAATAGTAACATATCCGTAAACATGATTATCTCTGGTATCTGTAAAAGTATTTGCTTCATTAACAATGATCAAATTAGAAAAAAGAATAGAATCGTTTCCATATTTATTTTCAACAGATAATGAAACGGAATAAGTTCCGGGAGTTGAGTATAAATGTTTGGGATTGGCATCAGTAGATGTTGTCTCGTCTCCAAAATTCCATAAATAATTCGATGGTGAATTTTTAGATGTATTTATAAAATATACCGTATCACCAATTGCAATATTAGTTTGTTCTGTAACAAAGTTTGCTACCGGAGCAAGACCAACATCAATCATATTGTTTTTTATTAATGTGTCACTCGATGTAGAATTAGATGCAATGAGTTGTACCGTATATACCCCGGGAGTTGAATACATATGTTTTGGTGCTTCTTCAGTGCTTGTTAATCCATCTCCAAAATCCCATAAGTATTCAGTTGCATTGTTGGATAAATCTTCAAATTGCACATAGTCATTAGTTGACACTTGGATTTTATCCACTGTAAAATCTGCTAAAATAGGAGGGATGCTTACAGGAATAAATTGAACATTACTAGCAACGCACCCAACGCTATCTTTGACATAAAAAGTATAACTTCCCGGAGATATATTTGAAAATATACTATCGGATGAGTAACTACCATTTATATCATTAATTGAATAGGAATAAGGTTTAGTACCTCCAATTGTATTTGCGGTCACAATATCGCCTGTTATAGAGGTATTTAATATTAAACCGGAATTTTTACAATTACCTATTGTATAAGATGTTGTAGCCAAACAACCATTGCTATCTTTAACGTAAAACATGTATGTTTTTCCGGGGGCATTAAACCAATCCTTGTATTCGTAAGAATATAATTTTGGTTTTGTTGAAGTATAATTAATTCCATCAGTAGAGTAAGTGTATGGAGCACTACCGAGATTACCTTTTAATTCGTAATAGTTAAAACCCCATTTTACCTTATGATAAACCAATGAAGCAGATAGTGATGAATTAGCGCAAGCCATCCCTGCACTGTTTGAATATGAATGAACTTCAATAGGGGATTTATTAAGGTTATTACCATCACAATCTGTAGCTGTTATTTCAAGAGTACTGAGATTTTCTCCTCCAGGTGTCCAATTTGTTGATGCTTCACCATTTAAATCAGTCACCATAAATTTCGGGTCTGCACTTCCGCCATCTTGAGGATCGAAATAAATAATTGCTCCAGGAATTGCAAATCCTTTATTGCTTTTTGCTTTTATGGTAATAGGCTTACCTAATTGGGTATTATCATCATAATACTGATTATTTCCAGAGACTAAGCTTAGTTTACTTGGAAATTGAAGATGGTAAAATCCTTTTGTAAAAGTTTTTTGAATATCAAAAAGATCTACTTTAGCAATTTTAGCTTTTGCACCTACAGTAATACTTCCTCCAATATCTAAATTGGCCTGCCAACCTGCATATCCTGAATCAAAACCAGAAGCTCCTGCTCCGGCACAAATTTCAAAATCTTCATTAAGTCTTGCGTCTATATATGGTCCAACAATTCCATATACTTTAAAAGATACAGTTGGCCCAATTTCAAAGTGTTGTGTGAGGTTACCATTTACCTCAACATTATTATTCATCACATGTTCTTCTTTTTTATTGAACAAATAGTGCCAGTCTTTTGAATAATATTCAATGGCCGAAGTATAGGTGGATGTATGTGTTTGACCGTGTTCTACATGTATACTGGCATCAACATCTACAGAAAGTGCTCCTTCGAAAGTCAACTTACTTTTTACAGTTACAGGAACTCCGCCTATTACAAATACACTTGTTTTACTTTTAGAAAATAGCTCGAAAGTTTTATCTACAAGATTTGCTTCAGCAGAGGCATCGAAAACTACCTGGTAATTACTGTTTATTGTTGCATTATACATTCCAGCTTTAAAACTTTTTAAATATGGACGACCATACCATTTCGTTTTAATGTTGAAATCAACAACAATATTTGGATTAAACTCATAATAACCGGACAATCTGAGATTGGCATAATCGTTACTCCATATGGTATCATTAAATTCTAAACCAATTAAAGGTTTATTTAAAACATTGGCTTTTAGTGTTTTCTTATTATAAGAAACACCATGCCTTATGTATTCAATTTGGTCTTCACCTGAATACACAAATCGCTTATTCTTATATTTTGGATTGGTTGTTAATTCAATTCGAGTGGGCAGGTGATCTAATTTCTGATAATTAGATGAAGACTTAAGTGTTGAAGATACTGGATCCAATGTTCCTAAGTTAAAAGCTCCGTTAACGGTTATATCACTTAATGAACCCTGACTGGTGTGAATTGTATAAATATTATTGTCTAAAGTAAACGAATCAACTAAACGAATGAAACCTTCACCTCCTATACCAATTAATACTGTAGAATCATTTATTGTTGGAGGAGATGCGCCAAATTGGATTCTGTAAATGCCATTTTCTAATTGATTTGTATCACTTAATATAATGTCTGTTGTATCAATTATTGCAATATTTTTAATGTATTCATTTTTTACAAACTCTATTTTAACTGTATCAGTGCTACTTCCACAAGTATTTGAATTGGTCCAAGAAATGAAGTATGTAGAATCATTTCCTTGGAAGATGGCATGAGGATCATTAATATCAGTGAAACTGCCATCTTTACCGGATAAAACTTTCCACGTACCTAATGTTCCATCAGATCTGTTTCCGGTCAGTTCCACTGATTCTGCCGAAATAACCCGATCTGTACCTGCATATGCTACAGGAGGTAGTTGAATATGGCTTACTTTGGAATATCCATTGGGACAGCTTGAAAAACAATTTTTGGCTCTGTAGTATTTTGCTTCTTCCGGGTAAAAAGTGTAGGTTGTATCATTTGCACCTTCAATATCTATCCAATTTTCATTATCTAAAGACTCTTGCCATTGAATGCTACCCGAATTGTAATTTCCGGTTTTTAGTACTACCGTATCTGAACCACAAATGTTTATTATTTGAGCACTAGTGAATTGATGATAGAAAATTAAGAGTAAAGGAATTAAAAGAATTAATTTGTATTTCATGAGTTTGTTTTTACAAAGAGTCTATGATTAAATTGACTTTTTATTTGGGTTGGAGTTATTTTTTTAAGATAATCTTTCTACTTATTCTATCTGTATTATTATAAATGGAGACAATATAAATCCCATCAGCATGGTTATTGAGATTAACCTGTTTTATAAAGCTGGAATCAGGACAATAAAAAAGGTCTGTATATATGACTTTACTATTAGTATCATATATACATACAGTGAAACTTTCAAGAGGTGCAGTTGAGGATAGTTTTATTGTAATTATTCCTTTAGAAGGGTTAGGAGTAACAACAAAAGATACATCATTTTTATTGGTTGTAAATTTATCAATTGCTGTATTAGAGCATGGATCTGGTAAGTCAAGAGTTACTTTTATTTGTCCATAAGATTTTAAGCCTGTAATGCATAGAAAGCATAAAAGAATTGTTTTTTTTAGCATAACTGTTTTTTTAGTTAGAGAATAGCCGAAGCGTCTTAAAATAAAGCTATTTTGCAGGTGAAATTACAGTGAGTTATCAGCTGATACAACAAACTGAAGTTTTATTTAATAAGGTTAGCATATTGCCAATAAAGGAGTGTTTTTTTTAAATAAAAGGATCTGGATAAAGATAAAAGAATAAATATTTTAGAAGGAAAGGTTACTAACTCAATAGAGCATAACCAGTTTAGTTTAATTATAAAGTACTATAAGTTGTATAGTTTAATAGATAATTTTAGTTACAATTCATGAACTTGTATACAAACAAAAAAGCCGGATCAAATTTTGATCCGGCTTTCGTGTTTTCTAAAACTCCTATATTATGTCAATGTCAATTATTTCTTTTTGTCCAGTATCTTTTCAATCTCGTCCATAATTTTATTCATGTTTGCAATAGTACTGTCAAAAGGCTCAGAGCTCATCATATCAACACCTGCTTTCTTAAGTGTGTTAATGGCCCAATCAGAACTACCTGAAGAGATAAAATCCATGTATTTTTTAGTAGCTTCTTTATCTCCTTTAATTACTTCTGCAGCTAAAGCCTGAGAAGCTACAAAAGATGTACTGTATTGATATACATAGTAATCATAGTAGAAGTGAGGAATGAATGCCCATTCCATTTCAATGTATTGAGGAACAACACAAACACCTTCGTCATTACCATAATACTTGCTGGTTATATCATAATACAATTTCGATAAAGCCTGTCCTGTTAATGGTTGTCCGGCCTCTGCAGCTTCGTGCATGCGAAGTTCAAACTCAGCGAACTGTGTTTGACGGAAAAGTGTACCTTTAAAACCATCAAGCATAGTCATTAATAAAGATAATCTTACATCATCATCCTTAAGTTTCTTTTCCATGTAATCAGCTAATAATGCTTCGTTAAAAGTAGAAGCAACTTCAGCTAAGAAAATTGGGTAATCAGCAGTTGCATAAGGTTGTCTTGTGTTTGAAAAATAACTATGCATGGTGTGTCCTAATTCATGAGCTGTAGTAGTAACAGCATCATAATCTCCATTATAGTTTAATAGTATGTATGGGTGTACATCATATGCACTACCATTAGAATATGCTCCACTTCTTTTACCTTTGGTTGGGTAAACATCAATCCATCTGTTGCTGAAAGCCTTTTCAACGGTTGAAGTATATTCTTTACCAAGTGGTTTTAAAGCATCTAAAATTAATTTTTGACCTTCCTCGTAAGTGTATTTTAATTCAACACCTTTAACTGCAGGAGCATATAAATCAGAATATTTCAAAGTATCTAATCCCATCATTCTCTTTTTTAGCGCAAGGTAGCGATGGAATGTTGGTAAGTTTTTGTTTACATTTTCTACAAGAGAATGATATACTTCAACAGGAATATTATTACCTTTTAAAGCAGCTTCAAGAGTGGACTCGTAATGACGAGCTTCAGCTCTAAAGATATGGTTTTTAACCTGACCACTTAATAATTCTCCAAAAGTACCTTCAAATTTTTTGTAATGATTCCAGAATGCATCAAATACAATTTCTCGATCCTTAACATTTGGAGAAACTCTGTATTTAGAGTAATTAATTTTGTTTACTTCTATTTCTGTTCCATCACTTAAAGTAGCTTTAGGCCAAATCATTTCAGCATCACTTAACACGCCGTATACCGAGCTTGCTGTACCACTTGTCATGCTTGCTTTAGCCATCAGTAACTCTTCTGGTTCAGATAAGGTGTGTTTTTTCATTCTGTAGGTATCCATCAATTGTAGTTCGTAGATTTTTAAACCTTCTTCCTCGTTGATGAATTTTTTCATGGTTTCTTCAGGAATCGCCGCTAACTCAGGAGAAACAAAAGCCATTTTTTGTCCCAAAGTTATAAATGCCTGTCTGATTTCCTTTTTTAGAGATTGATTTTCCTGGTTTCTTAAATCAACATCTGATTTTAAAGAAGTATAGATATATAAACGAGATCCTTCTTTATTAATATCACCACTTAAAGTCAGGAATTCAAGTAATGTTTTTGCTGAAGATCCTAATTTACCTTTGTAGTTTTCTAATGCAGCAGCTTTTTCAATTAACTTATCTTTAGCAGCACTCCATGCCTCGTTGGATTCGTATAAATCATATACGTTCCATGTATCCTTTTCTGCAATTTCAGATCTTTCTTTTTGTGCTTTTAAGGATGGTGTAATTAAACACAGCAGCATAGCGATGCCGAATAAAAAGTGAAATGGTTTATTCATTATTTACCAGTTTTAGGTTAATATTTAACATTTTGCCTACGAATGTAGAAAATTTGAGAATTTGATTTTATGATATTTAGTAGGGTTTTGTACTTAAAAAGTTAAAAATTAAGAAAAAAGTTCTTCTAAAATTAGGGTATGGATGTGTGTTTTGGTATTTATGTTCGATAATGAACAGAAAATTCGAGGTTATTCAATAATTGTCTGTTTTACGACTCTAAATCCTAAACAACCATCTTTAATAAGATAAGTGATCTTTCCATGTCCAATTATTTTTTCTCCATCAAAAATTAATCTTATTCCTGTGTATTTATCATAGCGATTATTTTCAAGTGTTATTTTTGGTAAAATAGGAGAAGGATCGTGGTAGCTGTAGGAGTACCAATAGGTTTCATAAGTTGGATTTGAGGCAATGAAATAATTGATCAGAAAAAGTAAATTAATAGCAAATGGAGCAAATCCAAATTTAATTAGATATTTATAATAGCGACTTTTGAAAAATCTGGATATTATAATTCCACAAGTAATAAATACAGAATAGACAGCAATAATATACTTTAATTCAATTAATGTATTTAAAGTAATTGCGAATAAAATGATGATGTTTAATATTAAAAACAACATAATTTTCATCATTTTAGAGCGGATAGTACTATGTTTAAAATCAACAATTCCTTTAAAATTAAGAATAACAAAAAATCTTATTAATAATCGAAACCATATTGGTGCCGTAGGTAAAATAATTATGGCGCTAATAGCCAATCCTATTATACCATGCTCCAAAAAAGTAAACACAGGAATACCAAAAACAAATAAAAGTAAAAATACCAAACCAAACAGATCAAGAATTAGGTTTAGAGCTTCCGTTGTTTTATAAATGTCTGAATTTAAGTAAGCCTCGTATTTCATTTGAGCATAGGCTTTGGCTCTTTCTCTGGCCTGTTCTCTTTCTTTTTGTTCCCACTCCTTCTGATATTCAGCCTGTCTTTGCGCTTGTTGTTGTGCCCTTTTGTAATGGTTCGTATGGGTTCCTTGTGTTTTTAATAAATACTCATAGGCCTCATTCAGTAATATAAATTGCTCATGTGCGTCATCAGCTTTGTTTATATCAGGATGCAATACCATAGCCTTTTTTCGGTAAGCTTTTTTTATTTGATCAAGTGTGGCATTGGGTGTTACACCAAGAATGTGATAATAATTATGCATTATAGGGTTTGTTAATATTGTGGTGCTAAACTAAGCAAATGATTTTAAAATCAGGTATTAATGAGATTAATCATGTTTGAATCGAATACTTTTTATTGGAATGATTGTTTTATATTGTGTGTTATATTTATATTTGCATCATAATTTCAGACAGTTCGTTTACGCCATCCTGTCTATAAACAAAACCAGGGTATATGTTAGAATTACTTCTTTAGTACATTTCTGTGCACATATCTCATGTTTTGTAATTTAATAGAGAGTTTTATTTCTATTAATATTGTAATAGGCATTTTTTCGTAGGCGATTTGATTGGTCTGTAAAAGATTAGTTACTAATTATAAGTAACAAAGGACTAATAACTTATAGTGTAATGAAAAAAGCAGTCGTATTATTATCCGGAGGGTTAGATTCCGCCGTAGCATTATATTTAGCAAAAAGTAAGGGATTTGATGAAGTTCATGCAGTTTCGTTTAATTACGGACAAAGACATGAAACAGAATTAAATCATGCCAAAAAAATTGCAGAAAAGGCAGAAGTTGCTGCTCATAAAATTGTAACTCTAAATCTTGGCGACTTTGGTGGTTCATCTTTAACCGATAAAAATATTGAAGTTGAAGATGGTGATGTTAACAGAACAGATATACCTGTTACTTATGTTCCTGCACGAAATATGGTTTTCTTATCAATTGCTGCTTCTTATGCTGAAAGCATCGAAGCGCAGGATATCTTTATTGGAGTGAGCCAGGTTGATTATTCCGGTTATGTGGATTGCCGTCAGGAGTTTATTGATGCTATGGAAGCAGCTATCAACAAAGGAACTGTGATGGGTGCTGAAAGTGGTAAGCCCATAAAAATTAACGCTCCTTTTGTTAATATGACGAAAGCCGAAGAAATTAAACTAGGAATGGAATTAGGTGTGGATTTTGGTTTAACATGGTCGTGCTACCGTGGGGGAGAGAAACCTTGTGGAACTTGTGATAGTTGTTTATTAAGAGCTAAAGCCTTTGCTGAAGCAGGATTTGAGGATGCAGCCTTAAAGTAATTTTACTTACGATTTAAAATTGTTTTAGGCTTATTAATGTAGATGAGAGCATGATTGTAGAAGAAAAAATAAAAGAGGCGGAAGTTGAAACAAGTATAGTTGAAAATACTAAACTTGTTTTAGTTGGAGAGGGCGTGTTTCCTATTATAAAAGATGCTAACGGAGCGTGTATAAAAGATATACCTAATACTGGTTTTGGTATTTCAGGTACTGTTCAGGGCGAAGGAAAGCTTGCCGGAACTCCATCTTTATTTATTCGTTTAGCAAGTTGCAATTTGCGATGTATATGGCAAATGGAGGATGGAAGTTTTTGTCGTTGTGATACTTCATATGCATCTTTTCATCCAGAAGATAAAAAGAGTTGGAGTATTCAGGAAATTGTGGATGTTGTACGTCACAATATTGGCAATATGCAACATGTTGTTATTACAGGAGGTGAACCTTTATTGCAAAAAAAAGGTGTTACTGCTTTGTGTAAAACACTGAAGGAAGAATTAAATGTTCATATAACAATTGAATCCAACGGTACTTTGTTTGATGAGGAGTTAACCAAGTGGGTTGATTTATTTAGTATATCTCCGAAGTTAAGTAATTCAGTACCTTCTGCTGATAAAATGAAATTTTATAACGAAGCAGAAAACGGTTCATCCAGATATCATCATGAAATAAGAAGAAATCTAACTGCCTTGCAAAATTATGTAACTGTTGCAAATTCAACAACTACAGAATTGCAGTTGAAGTTTGTGGTGGGAAAAGTTTCTGATGAAGCAGAAATTATTAATGATTATTTAAAATTGCTTTCAGGATATAATCAGCAGGATATTATGTTGATGCCTTTGGGAGCAACACATGAACAACTTGCAAATTCAACACCAATTGTATTGAAGATGTGTATTGCCAACGGGTGGAAATATAGTCCAAGGATTCATATTGATATTTTTGGATCGAAACAAGGGGTTTAATACAATAAGAATTGGATTTTTGTGATATGAATGAGATAGAAGGAAAAGTACTAGGTAAGCAAATCAGTCATCCTAGAGAATATGCACCAGAGATATTGGTTGCTGTTCCAAGGTATTTAAATCGCGAACAATATGGTATTGAAGAATCAGACTTACCTTTTGTTGGAGTGGATGTTTGGCATGCCTATGAATTGGGATTTTTAACTCAACAAGGATTACCTGTTACAGGTATATTAAAGCTGGTTTACCCAAGTAATAGTGAGTTTTTAGTGGAAAGCAAATCACTAAAGCTATATCTGAATTCCTTTAATATGGGTAAGTACGGAGAAAACCGGGCTCAGGCTATCTCTTCAGTCCTTATTATTATTAAAAATGATTTGTCAAACTTGCTTAAAGTTGACATGGAGGTTTTTTTTCACACAAGTTATTGTGAAAATAAGTATGATTTTTCAGACTATCAACTGCTTGAATCTATCCCGGAGGCAGATAAGGTAGTGTTTGAAATATACAAAGAGGATAAAACTTTGTTAGCTGGAGAATTATCAGATGAACCAGATGAAATCAAAGTAAGTTCAAATTTATTGCGTAGTAACTGTAAAATTACGCATCAGCCTGATTGGGGAAGTATCTTTATTCATCTTAAATCAAATTATAAAATTGATAAGATATCCATATTGAAATATCTGGTGTCAATTAGAGATGAAAACCATTTTCATGAGGAAATTTGTGAAATGGTTTATAAAAGATTACTAGATGCTTATAGTCCTTTCGAATTGATGGTATCATGCTTATATACACGAAGAGGAGGAATTGATATTTGTCCTGTAAGAGCAAGTAAAAGAGAACTTCTACCGTCAAGTATTACGGACGTCAATTGCTTAACAGCACCAGCTTTCAGACAATAGTTATCTCGTTAAAAGAAATCGTAAATTCATCAATTAAAAATATTCATTCATCCTTTTGTTTGAACAAAAAGGTCATATATTCGTATCTTGGTTTTAAATTAATGAAGTACTCGTAAGAGTAGATATTATAAAAATTATTAGATATGATTAGAAACGTTTTTGTGTTTTTATTAGTGTGTTTTTATTGTACAGTAAATGCTCAGGTTTATATGCCTAGTGGAAAAACATACTATATACAAAGTGCCCAAACTTATGGTAAATCAAATAAAGGGTACTGGGATTTCCCAGGAACTAATCCTACTTATAGTAAAGGTCAGAATTTAAAGGTGTGGGATTTTGAAAATCGTCCGGATCGTAGATTTAAGTTTGAATATGCAGGATTTACAAATGATATATATTATTTTACAATAGTACCTGAATATACGCATAGAAGAGGAGTTATAGATGTTAGTGGAGGACGGTCTGAAGATGGTACAAATATTCAGGTATGGGATCGCAACAACAGATCTTCACAAAAGTATTATTTCAAGCATGTAGGGAATGGGCGTTGGAAGATCTATAACCAGAATGGCAAAATTGTTTGTTTACAAGGTAAGAGCAGCGAAAATGGGACCAATATTCACTTGTGGAATGACCATACGTTACCAACCACAGAATGGGTTTTCATTGATACAGAAACAAAGGTGGCCTACAATCCTGAAGTTAAGCCATTTGGCCAGGTTATAGATGCAGTAACAGGTCAGCCTATTAATAATGCTACAGTTACAGTATACAATACAAATATTGTAAATATAGAGCCACATACTCAGCAAACGGATCTTAATGGAAAATTTAAGTTTGATGTAATTGATGGAATTAAATATGGTTATCGTGTCGTTATTTCTGCACCTGGCTATGGATCAAAGTATGAGGATGGACATACAAATTATACATGCGTTTATACCACTTACAAATTAACACCTAAAGGAAATCAAGCATTGTTATCTAATGGACCACTTGGTGATTGGTTGTATAAAAATTCTAATGGAGAATTATATTATGAGTATGGTGAAGTATTGCATAAAGATAAAGAGTTCTTTAACTCAGTGAGGTTTGAAGGAGCTGCAGAACAATTAAATTTAATCAGGCAAGAGATGGGAGTTACAGATCGTCCGGCACTCACTGATGAAGAAATATTTGAACAACTTAAGAAAGTTTGGAATTTCTGGTGCGTAAGTACCAAAAGCCTCATGGGTAATAATGTAGATCCAATCGCAAAGGAGGCCAACAAATATCAATCTGGGGAATCTCAACTTAGAGAACAGTGGCCATCGATACAACGTTATGCTCAATGTTATCATAAATACGGTTTTATCCCGGTAGGTAATTGTACATCAAATACGTTGGCATTTGCTAATTTACTTACACTTACCGGTATACCTAAAGAAAAATTGGCTGTAGAGGTTATGAATCCTTTAACACAGGCTAATGGAGAACATTGGTCGGTTATTATAAAATTAAAAGGTAAGTGGTACTGGATGGATCCGCAATCTACTTATGTAAAATTAACTTCATTAGATAATTTTACCAGTTTTCCGAAGGTGCGCAGTATGGCATATGATAAGCCATATAAAGTTTATCCATTCCCAGGTAATACAATGACTAAGGTTCCATTATGTAGTTATGAGTAGTAACAAAAATTTAGAGAAGTAATTTTTTTAAAAAGATAATTTTATATAGATTTCCTATTCTGAGTAATCAGAATAGGATTTTTTTTACATATAAATTTCGTTAGATATGAATATTGCAATTATAGGTACAGGTGGTGTTGGAGGTTATTTTGGTGTTCGATTGGCTCAGGCAGGACATAAGGTAACCTTTGTAGCAAGAGGAAAACATGGAGATGCCATTAAAAAGAGTGGTTTAAACCTACTTAGTCCAAAAGGTGATTATGTGGTTGAAAATGCAATAGTTGTTGATGCTCCTGATCAAATAGAAAATCCTGAATTGGTTTTAATAGGAGTAAAGGCCTGGCAGGTAAAAGAAGTTGCTAACCAAATTAAAGACGCATTAACAAAAGATACTGTTGTAATCCCGTTACAAAATGGAGTAATGGCAGCAAAAGAATTATCAGATATTTTGCCACAGCAAAATGTGATGGGTGGATTGTGTAATATTTTTAGTAAGATCAAAGAACCTGGAGTTATAGAGCACATGAGTGCTGAACCCTATTTAATTTTTGGTGAATTGGATAATACTATTTCAGAGCGGGCAAAAACTATAAATAATATTTTAACTGAGGCAGGTATAAAAAATAAACTTTCAGAATATATACAGGGTGATACGTGGAAAAAGTTTTTGCTGATTTGTTTAGGTGGTTTGGGAGCATTAACCAGAGCAAATTATGGTGTTCTTTGCGAAACTCCTGAACTTAAAGAAATGATGGTGCAGATGATTGAAGAAATGTATTTTGTGTCGCAAGCTGAAGGTGTAAAATTATCTGAATCAATAAAAGAAAAAACTATAGCAACAACCATGTCATTCGCTCCAAATGCTAATTCTTCTATGGCAAGGGATATTTGGGCAGGCCGACCTTCAGAATTGGAATATCAAAATGGGAGTGTGGTTTATTTGGCACAAAAACATGGCATTGAGGTTCCGGTTAACTATTTTATTTATCATGCTTTATTGCCTCAGGAAAAAGAAGCTCGTAAACAAATCGGTTAGAATAAATGGATTATAGTGTTTGTACAGTTGGAATAGATGGTTGCAGAGGTGGTTGGCTGTGTTCTGTTATTTATCCTGATTATAATATTTCTATAAAACTAGTTAAACAACTCAATGAAGCTATTGAAATTTTCCTAAAGGCTAAATTTGTATTTATTGATATGCCTATTGGTTTGGTAAGTAGTTGTAATGAAGAGCGTAATATTGATGTGTTGATTAGGAAACAATTAGGTCACCCATTTAGTTCCTCAGTTTTTACGGTTCCTTGCAAACAGGCGGTGTATGCAAATGATTATAAAGGGGCGTCAAAGATTAATCGGGAGATTTTAGGAAAAGGTATTTCTATTCAAGCTTGGAATATTTGCGCTAAAATAAAAGCATTAGATTTATTTTTGAAAGAAAACCAAAGTTTAAAATCAAAGTTCAAAGAAACGCATCCGGAATTGTGTTTTAAACATTTAAAAGGAACATCATTAAATCATAAGAAAAAAACAGCCGGTGGATTTTCTGAACGAATGGAATTATTAGAACAAAAGCAATCTGATATCAAGTTAATATACAAACAGTTTCGACAAGAATTTCTGAAAAAAGATGTAGCAGATGATGATATGTTAGATAGTCTGGTATTAGCTATTGCTCCTTTTTTAGTCTAACATAAATATTAATTTTGCAGAAATTTATACGTGATAATAAAATTAAACTTGTCATTATAAAAACAAATATCTATAACAGATAACAAAACTTTAAATTATGAAGAAATTATTTCTTTTGTCAGCATTGTTAATCTTTTTGTTAAATGTCAATGCGCAAAACAAATTTGAACTTGGAGTAAAAGCAGGATTTAACAGTACGAAAATAAAATTATCTAGCGTGCCTTCTACTACTGAAATTAAAAATGAGGCAAAGTCAGGTTTTTTATTTGGAGCATATGGTAAAGTAAAATTATTTGGTGATGTTTCTCTCCAACCAGAAATTTATTATGCTAAGAAACAAACAAAATATACATTTACTGAAGATACTGGTTTTGGTGAATTAACTGTTGAACAGACCAGTGATATTAAAACCTGGGATATTCCATTGTTGGCAAATGTTCAATTGATTGATCTTAAAGTAGCTAAAATTTATGGAGTAGCCGGACCTGTTGCATCATTTATTACTAAAGATGATTTAAAAGCAATGGAAAATGCAAACTGGACATTTCAAGCTGGTGGAGGTGTATCTATCTGGAAACTTAGTTTAGATGTAAGATATGAATGGGGAATGAAAGATGTTTCAAAAGCTGAATTTGGTCAAAAAACTGATGTGTTAACATTTAGTTTAGGATATAGGCTATTCGGAATTTAAGCGTAATTCCGAGATTATTATCACGTTTTAGAGCTGCTTAATGCGGCTCTTTTTTTTTATCTGCTTTATAAAGAAATGGTATACAAAGGAATGTATTCAATACCATTTTTACCTGACCTGCTTTCAATAATTTGCACTTCTGAAATTATAAACTTTTGGTCCTTATAATTTGTTTGATTGTTTATTAACTCAGGATCTATATGCATGTTGCGTTTATAGCGTGCAATGGTTATGTGAGGACTGTATTTATCATGATTTATTTCCATGTCAGGTGATAAAATCATATTAATGCTATCCTCAATGCCTTTTTGTAATATCATTAAACTTTCGTTGTTTCTTACTTTCAACCATAGAATATTTCTATTTCGTTTTTTCCGGAATATCCCACATTCTCCAATCTGTATATAAAATGGAGTAATTCCTTTCAAATTATTTAGCAGGCTGTTTTTAATTTCTTTTATATATTTGAATTCTATACTACCAATAAATAGAAAAGTAAGATGTAGGTTCTCTTCCTTGGTCCAGTTGATCATTGAAGACGAATTATAATCAAATAGTTCCTTTATTGGTCTCAAAAGTAGTTAAAACTATGCACTTTAGTGCATCTTGCTTTAGCTTCTAAAAATCTTAACTTTGATCATATGGTTCAAAGAAT
>NZ_JAPDPJ010000064.1 GCF_026013605.1 Plebeiibacterium sediminum | reverse complement strand
TATCAAAACGAAGTTTTACCAGTTGATGTTCCAAGATTTGGTATGACAGCAGGTTTACCTGTAACATTAGAAGGTCTTGTGGGAGCTAATGGAACTGTATGGGGATTAGATCATTTTGGTTATTCTGGTCCATACACTGTATTAGATGAAAAATTCGGTTTTACTGCTGATAATGTTTTCAATCAGGTAGTTGATATGTTGAAATAATTATTTTTCAACCAAAATATATTTAAAAGCAATCTCATTTGAGGTTGCTTTTTTTATTGAAAAAGGTTTAATTATATAATCATCATGCTTAAATAAGACGAACAATTAGTATTAATGATCATACTAGAGGATGATTAAATTTCTTTGTAAGAACCATTTGACCGATGAAAATAAATTAGAGTATATGAAAAAGTTGGTAGTTTTTTCCGGAGCTGGAATGAGTGCAGAAAGTGGCATTAAAACATTTCGCGATATGGGAGGTTTGTGGGAACAGTATGATGTAACAAAAGTGGCTAGTCCAATTGCCTGGAAAAATACACCTGATTTGGTTATGGATTTTTACAATCAGAGAAGAAAGCAGCTTTTTGAATGTATACCTAATGAAGGGCATCAACTGATATCTAAATTAGAAAATTTTTATGATGTATCCATTATTACACAAAATGTAGATGATTTGCATGAAAGAGCGGGCTCTTCTAATATTTTGCATTTACATGGAGAATTAAAGAAGGTTAGAAGTACTGTTGATTCATCTTTGGTATATGAGATGAAGGATTGGGAGCTAAAATTTGGAGATGTTTGTGAAAAAGGAAGTCAACTCAGACCACATATTGTTTGGTTTGGTGAAGCTGTACCTGTAATGGAAGAAGCTATTCATATAATTTCAAAAGCTGAAATTGTTATAGTAGTAGGAACATCGCTCAATGTATATCCTGCTGCAGGATTAATTGACTTTGTATCAGATTCTGTCCCGGTGTATATTATTGATCCAGGTAAACCTGCATATCAAAGCAAACAAAATATTGTTCATATTCAGGAAATAGCATCTGTAGGAATGAAAAAGTTTTTTGAAATGATGGATCTAAATTAAATATTACCTGTTAGTTAGCAGCATAAGCCAGTGTAGCTATGTTTATAGATTTAACGTTAGTATTTTTAAAAGCCAGGCAGCAAGCTTCCAATGTGGCTCCAGTTGTTAATACATCATCAATAAGCAATATATTCTTATCATTTAAAGAAGATTCATTTAGTAATGCGTAAATATTTTCTGCATTTTCCCATCGTTCATATCTGGTTTTTTTAGTTTGGGTACTTGTATCGGCAGTTTTGTATAAGATGTTGGTCTCTATGGGTTTATCTAATACTTTTCCCACCCCATTGGCAATAAGTTCACTTTGATTATATCCTCTTTTTAAAAGTTTTTTATGATGTAGAGGAACCGGAATAATCATATCAATGTGGTTAAATATATTACTTTCATTAATTACCAGACCAAATTGCCTTCCCATTTCTTCTGCAAGTAATCTGTTGTTCCTGTATTTTATTGAATGAAGAATGTTTTTCACGATTTCTCCCTTTGTATAAAGTAAAAAGGATGTAGCTTTTTGTATATCAACTCTTCCCCAAAAAGTTAGTTCAACGGGATTTTTATTGTATTGATGAAAATTTGTTAAGGGTAAATTGAGCTTGCATACAGAACAAATAATTTGTTCATGACTAAATAGCCCTCTTCCACAGATGCTGCAAACTTCAGGAAAAAATAAGCGGGTAAAACTCTTTAAGTACGACATAAGGTTTAGTTAAGATTAATTTCATAAAGGTAATAATTTATTAAAGTATATATAAACTGTTGGTAATAAATAGGTAATGTAGGTGGTGTAAATTTGCTTTTACAAACAGGAAAATTAGCTAACAGATAAAATAGTTTATTATGAAAATTAATGTATTAATAATAGCTTTAGTTGCAGTTATTGGATTAAGTAGCTTTAAAGGAGAAAAATCGAAAAATAATAATAATTCAGTTTCATTGTTAAATGTTTCAGGAACAGTTATAGATAATATAAGTGGAGAAACTTTGGTAGGAGTTGAGGTTATATTAGAAGGAACAGATAAAAAGACATATTCTGATTTTGAAGGTAATTTTGTTTTTGAAGATGTTAAAGAAGGTGATTATGATATAACAGCAAAGATTGTGTCTTATAAAGATTCAAAGTCTGAAGATATTCATGTTTCTACTTCCGAAAAGGATGGTCCTATTATGGTGAAGATGGAGCATGTAGAATAGTTTGCAATTAATGTTTTTAAGATAATAAAAGACTGCTTAATTTTTGAGTAGTCTTTTTTTTTGTGCCTGGAAATCAGTATTATAATACTTGTGTGTTAATTTAATGTAAAACTTAACATTGAAAATTTGTATTTAATGTAAATTCAATGTTAATTTGACATTAATAATTCACACAGGGAAAATAAATTACAACAACGGTTGTAATTAAAATGGGAGGCTTTTTAATAACAATTAAAATTAAAAGCCATGAAAATAATGATGACCATTTTGGCTATGATATGTATAGTTACTATCAGCCAAGCACAAATTAATTTAGTTGATGGATTATACTACAATGAACAGGGGGAATTGTACACTGGAAGTTATGTAGAATATTATCCGAGTGGAAATAAAAGGGTTGAAATGTCCGTAGTTGAGGGGAAAAAACAAGGCGTTTCTACTTATTATTTTGACAACAAACTAAAGCAGGAAGTTCGTTCTTATAAAAATAATGAAATGGATGGCCTCTGGGAAACATGGAATGACAAGGGAGTAAAATTAGGTGTGGCTAACTATAAAGATGGTATTAAACACGGAAAATGGTTCATATATGATGAATCAGGAATTTTACGATACGACATGGAGTATAAAGAAGGTGAAAAAGTCGGAGTTTGGAAAATCTACGATGAGGATGGAAAACTAAAAAATAAAAAGAAGTATTAAATACGTTATAAAATAAAAAGGAGATAATTAACTATCTCCTTTTTTTATTGCCTAATACCAAGTGTTTATTTTATATGAATAGTCTGAATATGTGATTGTTATGATAGACCTTTTTTAATGGCAATATTTAAAAAGTCATTAAACGGTTTCATTATATTGAAGGTTTTAATTACTTGTTTTTCAAATTTAGGATCCAGAATTTCTTCGTCAGTTAAGTTTGTTATTAAGGCATAAGATTTAGGGCGTATCAGATCAATATTTGGATCGTTTTTAGAAAAACCTTTTGGTGCAGTTTTTACCTTCTCTCCCCATATTTCAGGAAATGTTTTTTTGAAGGTTTTGTTTTTGATAATATCAACATATTCTTCAGCGTTGTCCATAATGGATTCTCTGACGGTTTTTAAAATTTTAGGTTGTGGACAATAAATTCCTCCACCAATAAAACTATTGTCAGGTTCAATATGTAAATAATAGCCTGCATAAGGACTTTTTCTGCCGCCATGGGCAATATATGCACCAAAGTTATTTTTGTATGGTAATTTGTCTTTAGAAAACCTTACATCCCGATATATCCTGAAAATACAATCCTTAGCATGTGGATGTCCAATAGTTGGATCTATAGAGTGAACCAATGCAATGAGCTGATCAATGTAACTTTCAAAATCGTCTTTGGCTGTTTGATACTTACTTTTGTTATCATTGAACCATTCTTTGTTATTGTTAACAGTCAGTTCTTTCAGAAAATCAAATATTGTTGAAGGTATCATATCTATATGGTTTTATATCATACAATTTAAAAGTAATCCATTTCTTTTTCAAGTTAATACACTAAATCTTTGATTAAATCAATGGTCAAATTACAAACATTTTTCATTTTCCTATAATCAAGTTTTCTGTAGGTATCAATAGGTTTGTGGTAATTAGGACTTAAGCCATTAAAAAGAAATAATGCAGGGATGTCGGATTTTATAAAGTTGGCCTGATCCGACATTTTTAAAAATCTATTTGCCATAATAGAATCCTGTTCAAAGAAATCAAGTTTTAAGTAATGCGTTTTTTTGTTGATGCTGTCTATTTTATTCATTAAAAATGAGCTGGTTTCCTTTGGTCCGTAGGCGTAAATAAAATTTGGTTCATCTTTATGAAATGGATCTTTATTTCCAATCATATCCAGATTGATATTAGCCATTATTGATTTTAAAGGTATTGGAGAGTTGTCTGTAAAATATCTCGACCCATATAATCCCATCTCTTCAGCAGTAAAAAACGCAAATAGAATATTGTATTTGGGTTTCGTTTCTTCTGAAGAGAGAACTCTGACTATTTCCAACAAGGCAGAAACACCTGATGCGTTATCGTTTGCACCTGGATTTATTTTTCCATGGTTGATTCCAATATGATCAAAATGAGCAGATAAAACTATCGTGCTATCATCTGATAAACCTTTAATCATTCCTAAAATATTTGAAGGATTAATTATGGTGTTTTTGTTAATTGGTGAAAATTCAAGTTGAATATTATTATTTGTTTTGGTAATTAATTTGTTGAATTTGTCAGTTGTAGTTTTGTTTAAATAGTAAGTTGGTATGTTTTTGTTAGTGATGTACAAATAATCATTTATAGAATCTAAGTTTCCGATCATATTGCTTTCTATCAATTGATTAAAAATTAAAGAATCATTGTTTTCGATAAGAATAGCTTTTAAAAATTCTGTATTGATTTTTGCTGTGTCATTAATGTTATCTGTTATTAAAGCAAAGTTATAATCTATATTCTTAATGGTAGGATTATTTAAAGAGAAGACAGGAAGACTACTTTTATCTGAGCTATTGTTGCCAAGTGCATAAAAATCATTAATGTATTGTAAGGTGTCGTTGTTAATGATTAAAGTTGGAATAAATGGTGAGGAAATTTTCCATCCATTTATAGTAAATTCTTGCCTGTATGAATTATTTACTTTGTTTAATTTATTTTGAATAATAGAGGTAAGTATATATTTTTCTGCGTATCTGATTCCATTCGTATTAATTCCTCTGCCTTCAAATTTATCACTCGATAATTGAATAACATGTTGCTTTAATTCTTTTTCTGAGGCTTGAGAGTGGAGTAAATATGGTATTGTAAGAATGATAACTGTAATAATTATTCGGTAATTTTTTTGATTTGAATAGTACATATTATTTAGTGGAGATAAAGTTGAAAACCAAAATTCTTATTTATGATTAACTAAAAATAGTAATTTTATCGACAAGTATTAATGAGATTAAATGATGAAGAAATTAATGATTGTGGTTGCCGGAGGTTCTGGTAACAGAATGAAAAGTCTATTACCAAAACAATTTATTAATCTTAAGGGAAAACCAATTTTAATGCATACCATTGAACGATTGATTGCTTTTGATCACTCAATGGAGATTGTGTTGGTTTTACCAGAAAATCAAATTGATTTTTGGAAGCAATTATGCGTTGAGTATAATTTTCAAATCAGTTGTAAGATTGCAAAAGGAGGAAAAACTCGTTTCGAAAGTGTTAAAAATGGATTAGTTAAGATACAGGAAGAATGTTTAGTAGGTGTTCATGATGGTGTTCGTCCACTGGTTTCAGATGAAACATTAAGGGATTGTTTTGAAACAGCTGCAGAAACTGGGTCAGCTGTTCCTGTAACCGATGCAATTGAGTCTATTAGAGTTGTTGATAATGATAATAGCAAGTCCGTAGACCGAAAGTATTACAAAATGGTTCAAACACCGCAAGTTTTTGCATCAGATAAATTAGTTAAAGCATATGAACAACTATTTAATGCGTCTTTTACTGATGATGCCAGTGTATATGAAAAAGCAGGTTACAAAATCCATTTAGCAAAGGGAAATCGTGAGAATATTAAAGTCACTACTCCAATGGATTTGATTATAGCCGAGGCTTTAATGAGTTCGGAATAGTTTAATGGTAACTTTTAATATTGACCAGAATATTATTAAAGTGAAGATAATAATAGCACCCGAAGGTAAATTAAAGTAATAGGAACCAATTAAACCGGTAAGTACACCTAGGAAACTAAAGGCGATTGAAATAAAAATCATCTTTTTAAAGTCGTGTGTAAATATATTGGCTATGGCTTGTGGTATAGTAAATAGTGACAATAGAAGTATAATACCAGCAACTCTGATGCTCATTACAATAGATAATGCTATGATGATTGAGATGATATAACGTACAATTGTGGTGTTAAAACCTAATGTTTTTGTGTATTCCTGATCAAAAGCAATGTAAAGAATTAATCTATAAAATAATGTAATTCCTGCAATTAGAAGTACGGTTAATGCTAACATGGTTATGATGTCAGTAGTGGTTACTGTTAATATGTTTCCAAATAAAAAGCTCATTAAATTAGGAGCATAACCAGGAGTAAGGAATACAAATATAATTCCGATAGCCATTCCTAATGACCATAAAATAGCAATTGCTGAGTCTTCTCTAACCTGGGCTTTTTGCGTAGACCATTCAATTCCAAGAGCTGATAAAACTGCAAAAACAGCTGCTCCAAAAAAAGGATTTAAACCTAAAAAATATGCAAGTCCAATTCCACCAAAAGAGGCATGAGTAATCCCTCCGCTAATAAAAACAATTTTACGTGAAACAATGTATGTTCCGGCAATTCCTGCAATAATACTTGTTAATAAACCTGCAATGACTGCATTAGAAAAAAAAGAAAAGCCTAAAAGAGAAATAATTTCTTGCATGTGTTTTTATTAATGATTATCCAGAACTCTGTGTGGAATGTGTCCATGTGTTATTAGTTCAAATGGACAATTGTATGTTTTTAATACTTCTTCAGAAATGATATTTGAATTGTGATAATGTAGTTTTTCATTAACACAGGCTATTGTTTTTACTACAGAAGAAATGGTTCCAATGTCGTGTGTAACCAAAAGAATAGCCATCTTTTGATTGAGCTCAATAAGATGCTGATACAATTCCTTTTCAAAGTTCTTATCAACATAAGTGTTTGGTTCATCTAATATTAAAAGCTCAGGATTATTGATAATAGCTCTACATAGGTAAACTCTCTGCATTTGGCCTCCTGATAATTTAGAAATAGGATTGTTTTGATACTTTTCTAATCCCATTTTAGATAATAAATCAATAGCTTTTTGTTTCTCTGGTCTTGAGAAACGTTTAAATGGGTTGCCATTCATTAAACCTGATAGCACAACGTCAATTACTTTTATGGGGAAATCCTTATCAATTGTATTAATTTGTGGTAGATAACCGATGTTTACCTTGTTGTACGATTTTTCTTTGTAAGAAATTTCACCGTTGAGAGGTTTTAATAATCCAAGAATTACTTTTAATAAAGTAGATTTACCTCCTCCATTAGGACCAATAATACCAATAAAGTCATTCTTGTAAACAGTAAAGTTTATGTTTTTAAGAATGATTTTATCAGGTGAATATCCTGCGGATACATTTTTAATATTTATGATGGGTGTACGGTCCATACTTTGGATATATCTATTTTTTAGGAATAATAAAAATGCTTACAATATAGTTTCAAGTTTATTTAATAAGTCTTTCATTTCAGTTTCATAATCCTCTTTAAGAGGATGAACTTCAATAATATCTATGTCAAGTTCTTTTGAAATAATTTCTGCATTTCTTTTGTCAAACTCCTCCTGTACAAAAATTGCCTTAATATTCTCTAATTTTGCAAAATCAATTATTTTCTGGATCCATTTAACGCTAGGTTCCTTACCATTATGCTCAATGGATATCTGTTTTAATCCGTAATCCCTTGCAAGATAGGTGTATGCAGGATGAAATATTAGAAAACTTTTGCCCTTAAAGTTGTTTAGTTTTTGTGTATATAGAGAATCAATATTTATTAATGAATCCCTTAAGGTAATGTAATTCGATTCTATTGTTTGTGTTAATTCAGGATAATTATGAACTAAAATGTCTTTGGTATTTTCTACAACCTGAAGCATGGTTTTTGGTGATGTCCAGATATGAGGTTCAATACCCCCCTCATGGACATGATCACCATGTATTTCAGCCTCTCCCCTTATGAATTCTATGCCTTTAGATGAATCTTCCACCTTAAGTTGTGGATTTAATTCGCAAAAACGATCAATCCATGCTTGTTCAAAACCTATATTTCCAATTTTAATGTATAGATGTGAATCGTTAACATCTTTGATTTGAACTGGTGATGGAGAATAGGTTGCCGGGCTATTCCCTTGAGTTACCATAGTTGTAACTTTAAAATCATCAGGGACTAATTGGGATACTAATTGCTTTTGCGGAAGTATGCTTACAACGATGTGATTTTTGTTACCCACCTTATTGGAGCAAGAAGAAATAAATAATCCTATAGTTAATATATATAATGCAATTTTGTTCATGTGTTTAATTTTCTTTAGTGTTTCCTTTATTAACATTGCAAAACTTACAAATGCCTTCAATAACAATATTTGTTTTAGATTGAATATAACCAGTAGGTAATGGTTTTGTTTCATTTATATAATCATGCAGGCATATCACCTTATCGCACTTATTGCAATGAAAATGTGCATGTTCCGGATTTTCTGTATTATGATCCTCTGGATTAAAAAAATTATAGCATGTAATTAATTCATTAACTTCAATTTTGTGTATTACCTTCTTAGCAACTAATGTTTTTAATGTTCTGTAAAGTGTTACTCTGTCAATTTTAGAATCCCATTTGTCTTCAATCTCTTTGGCTTGCAAAGGATAGGGGTTGGATGCTAAAATTTTTAAAAGCTGAACTCTTGTTGATGTTGCCTTTATTCTATTCTTGTTTAAAAAATCAGCAATATCCATGTGTTTAATTTTTCGTAAAGATATGAGAACTTTATTCTAAATGCAACAGTGTTGCAACAAAAATAATACAAAAGGAGTAGGATATATATGCTTTATTTAGAAAACTTTATGTTTTAAATATCGTTTATAAAGGAAATATAAAACATATAAAATAAATAGATATGAAGAATGTGGTTTGTCCGATTTCAAGTGAGAAGGTTTTCGTTAATATTCCAAGGATAACAGCTTTGTTAGTTCTTGGTTTACTTACGACATATTTATTAAGTAATCAATTAATGGTTTTAGTCCTGTTAGTTATCGATTTCTTTATTAGAGGATTTGCAAAAACAAAATATAGTCCAATTGCTTTTTTGTCAAAGAAGATACATGGTCAATTTTCCTGGGGTAATGAACGCTTGATTAATAAAGCTCCTAAAATTTTTGCAGCCCGATTAGGTTTTGTTTTTACTTTTATAATCCTAGCATTAAGTGTGTTTGGTTTTGAAAATCTGAGTTATTTATTTTCAGCAATACTCATATTATTTGCCGGATTAGAGTGTGTAGTTAATTTTTGTGTAGGTTGTTGGGTATTTACTCTATTTGTTAATCCGTTTTATTCAAAAAATTAATTGTTTTCAAATAGTTGAAACACTTCCTTAATATAGGTTTTTGATACAGGAACTTCAATAGGTGGATCAGTTTCAATCTCCAGAATATGACCACCTCTTTCTCTTCTGATAACTTTTATTTTATCAAAATTCACCATATAAGATCTATGACACCTTGTTATTGGATGGTTAATAAATCTCTGCTCTAAATTTTTAATGGTATTCCTTAAAAGAAATTTACTAATAGCGTTATTCTTATTATAATAAATTGTAACATAATTATCTGCTCCTTTAATATATAGAATATCATCCATTTTTAAGGTTATACGCATAGTTCCTTTTTCATCAAGAAAAGGAATCATTGAGTTCGCATCAAATTCTATTTTTTCTTCAGATTCAATGAGTTCCTTTATTTTATGGTTTTTATCTAACCATGAAAAGTACAACCATAAAACCGCATATGGCAAAAGTAGTACTAAAGCTGTATTTTGAACAGATACATTAAAAACCTCAAGATAAGTTCGGTTGTCATCTTTAATAAATACAGATTCATATATAGTAAAGAATAAAGCCATACAGAAAACTTCGAGCATGATAATTAAGAGAAATGCCCATAGTTTTGTTTTGATTTTCTTCTTGTTATAGTGATATAATATGACTCTTGAAATAACTGCAACAAGCACTCCAGTTAATATAATAAGGCTTGAATAGAAGAATAATTCCTGAGATTTTAATGATAAACCAAACCAGTTTCTAACGTCAAAAGGAGAATAGAGGTTAATAAATAGTAAGGCAAAGCCAGCCGTAAAAAGAACTAAGCGTGTACTGTTCTTTTTAGAAACTAAATATGCTGGTATTAATTGGTTCAAATCCATATCATCCACGAAAGTAATTATAAATTTGATCAACTAAATACATTTAAAGAGAAAAATTGTCAAAACCAGAGGAAAATACATTTGAAAAATACATCCCTTATTTGCAAAATTCACCCCAGAATACCCATTTTTAAACCAACACAGCGGGTACAATACCATTTTGTTGGAGAAGTCTTCAGTGTTTTGTTGGTTTGTACTGCAAGAGAATAAAACGCTTGCTTTTTATTATTGAATTAACCTTGAATGAGGGGAATGATATAATGAGAATGATTGAAAAAAATAAGTAACTACTATTTTTTTACCCTTTTCGATTTTGCTAGTGCAAAAGAAGCTGTTGCCAAAACGTTGGAACAGCTTTTTTTATTTTTAAGAGGTGATGTTAGAAGGAAGTTTTGCGTATGGTTCAACAAATATTAATATCAATTATCATGCGAATTTTAGCTCTCGAACACAAAACTTCCTAAGGAACTTAATAATTTTAATTTAATTCAGGTTAATAATGAGCATGGTATGCTAATTTCATAACATGTGGTTTTACTAACCTTTCAAAATCGGCGTATTTCATTTGAATGAGCATGCTGTGTGTTCCTGCATTAAATGCAATAAACACATCCTCTCTTAATGCTTCAGCTACATAAACAGGCATGTCGTAAAGGTTGCCGAAAGGAGGCATAGCTCCAACTTCACAGTTTTCAAATAGATCTTTAAACTCCATTTCTGTGGCTAATCGTATGTTTTTAGCACCTGTTGCCATTTTTAGCAATCCTATATCTATTTGCATATCTCCAGGCAGTACTACCATACTCATTTGGTTATCAATTTTCATGATGACCGTTTTAGCTATTTCTTTTCCTGAAATATGTGCATCAGCAGCTGTTCTTTGCGCGGTGTAAGTTTTATGATGCACGATTTTGTTGAAAGAAACATCTTGACTTCTAAGATAAGTTTCCAGTTTAGATAGTGGCATAATAACTCCTCCAATTATTAATTATTAAGAACTAATAAGTTAATAAATTTGATAGCTAAAGTAAAGAGGAAATGTAAATTAAACCATGTAATTATTGTATGGAAACATGGTAGCTATGATAAAAAATAAAGCCTCCCATAATTTGAGAGGCTCCAAAAATATTTTTATCTGTTTGAAAGTTTATTATCCTATTAGTAATTAGATAATGCATTTCTTAAAGAATCAAATCTTGAATCGTAATCCTGAGCAGATAATTTAATAATGTGTTTGGCTTCTTCTGCATTATAGATATGTGTGATTTCACAATCTGCATTTAAACCTGGCATATCTTTGTAAGTTAAGAAATAGTGCTTTAGTCTGTTAATTACTAATTCAGGTAATTCGCTGATATCTTTCATGTCACCATATACAATGTCACCTTTAAGTACTGCAATGATTTTGTCGTCAGCCTGATTTCCATCTAGCATTCTGAAACCACCAATTGGTGTTGCTACAGCTAAAATATCTCCGTGAGGAACTTCTTTTTCTGTTAATACGCAAATATCCAACGGATCACCATCTCCTTGAATATCTTGTCTTCCTGATTTTTCTGAGCAAAACTCGCCAATTCTTGGTCCACAATATGTTTGCGGAATAAATCCATATAATGCAGGAACAACGTTTGAATATTTCTGGGGTCTGTCAATCTTTAAATATCCAGTTTCTTTGTCAATTTCGTATTTAATGGTATCAGTAGGTACAACTTCAATAAAACAAGTTACAGTATTGGGAGCTTCAGGACCTATATTAATTCCATGCCAAGGGTGCGATTTATAACGTAATCCCATTAACCTTCCAATAGGATCCATTAGACTGTTTGTCGTAAACTCGTCTGCCATATAAGTATTTTTAGTTTTTGATCATGCAAATGTAATTACTTAAAAGTAAAAATCACATCAGATAAACTAATTCTGATGTATTTATCCTAGCCATCCAGCCTTATCCAGGTTTCTGTAGTTTACTGCTTCAGCCATATGGTGTGTTTGTATTTGCTCTTGTTCGTCAAGGTCAGCAATAGTTCTGGCTACTTTAAGAATTCTATCGTATGCACGAGCTGATAGATCAAGTTTTTCCATGGCATTTTTTAAGATTGTCATAGCATTCTCATCAGGTTTGGCATATTTGTGTTGAAGTTTTGATGTCATTTGTGCATTACAATGAATATGTTCTTCATTTTTGTATCTGATTTCCTGAATCTTTCTGGCTTTTATAACTCGTTCTCTTATTTCGCTACTTTTTTCTGATGATTTTGCGTTGCTAAGTTCTTTAAATGGAACAGGAACAACTTCAATTTGAAGGTCAATTCGATCTAATAAGGGTCCGGATATTTTGCTTAAATATCTCTGTACAATTCCAGGACTACAAACACATTTTTTATCCGGATGATTAAAGTATCCACAAGGACAAGGATTCATACTGGAAACAAGCATGAAACTAGCAGGATAGTCGATACTAAAGCGTGCTCTTGAAATACTAATTACCCGATCTTCCAAGGGTTGTCGCATCACCTCCAGAACGGTTCTTTTAAATTCTGGAAGTTCATCTAAAAATAAAACGCCATGGTGTGCTAAAGATATCTCTCCAGGTTGAGGAAAGCTTCCTCCGCCTACTAAAGCTACATCGCTGATTGTATGATGTGGAGATCGGAAAGGGCGGTGTGTAATTAATGAGGTATTATTCTGTATCTTACCTGCTACCGAATGTATTTTTGTTGTTTCAAGAGCCTCGTCAAGTGTAAGAGGCGGTAATATGGATGGAAGTCGTTTTGCAATCATTGATTTACCGGCTCCAGGAGGGCCAATCATTATTAAATTGTGGCCTCCTGCAGCTGCAATTTCCAAGGCACGTTTTACACTTTCTTGACCTTTTACATCAACAAAATCCAGATCGTTATAACGTTGCTGCTGAAAAAATTCCTTTTGTGTGTCAATGTGAATAGGTTTAAGTTCAACTTCATCATTTAAAAATGCTGCAACTTCTGAAATATTCTCCACACCATAAACATTTAAACCTTCAACTACAGCTGCTTCTTTAGCATTTTGTATGGGCATTATAACTCCTTCAAAACCTTCTTCTTTGGCTTTTACAGCAATAGGTAGTACACCCTTTACAGATTGTAAGCTACCATCTAATGATAACTCACCCATCATAATGTATTTGTTTAGTTTTTCATTGGATATTTGATTAGAAGCGGCTAAAATTCCGATGGCAAGAGGAAGATCGTATGAAGAACCTTCTTTTCTTATGTCGGCTGGAGCCATGTTGATAACAACTTGTTTTCCTGGCCATCTGAACTTGCTCTCTTTTAGTGCAGATTGTATACGTTGTTGACTTTCTTTTACGGCATTATCAGGTAGACCTACAAGAAAGAATTTAATACCTTGAGAAAGGTTTACTTCTATGGTGATAGTATCTGCGTCGATGCCCGTTACAGCAGCGCCATATGTTTTTACTAACATAGTTTTAGGTTTTGTAATGTTAATAATTAGATTTATGCTCTAATTAATTTTAAAAAATGATTTATTAAAGATCGTTAAGTGTTTGAAATATAGTTGTTATTATAAATGATTTATCTGACTAAGTTATGGAAAAATATATTTTGTTCAAAAATGAGATTTGCAATTATTCGATTTATAATCAGATTAAGAGGTAAGTTCTCTGAATATATCTTCCATATTCTGTTGTTCAATGTTTAGTGTAATAATCTTTTTATTGTTTATAACACTCCAATCGTAAATTTTTTCTCGAATGTCAGAATCTGCAATAATCTTTAGATGATTATCAGAAATAAAATCAACGTGGCTAATTTCCTGAATTGATTTAATAGCTTCCTGATCAATTTTTGAAATAAACTCACAATTTATAACATGCTTATTATGTGATGAAACCTTGGATAAGTTTGAGGTTTTTTCGTTGGCTACAATTTCACCTTTTTTTATAATGATAACTCGCTCACAAATGGCTTGAACCTCTTGCATAATATGTGTTGAGAGCATAATGGTTTTTTGTTCGCCAACTCTCTTTATAAGGTCTCTGACTTCGACAATCTGGTTTGGATCAAGTCCTGTAGTTGGTTCGTCTAATATGAGTACTTCAGGATCTGGTAAAAGAGCTTGAGCTAAACCAACTCTTTGTCTGTAACCTTTTGAAAGTGATTTTATTTTTTTCGTGCTTTCCGGCGTTAGTCCGGTTATACTGATAACTTCCTCAATTTTTGACTTGGACTGTTTACCCAGTTTGTAAATTCCGGCTATATGTTTTAGATACTCTTTTACATACATGTCCAGATATAATGGATTATGTTCGGGTAAGTAGCCAATCTTCTTTCGATACTCAAGGCTATTACTAGCCACATCCATTCCGCATACTTTTACAATACCTGATGATTGAGGAAGATAACCGGTAATAATTTTCATCATGGTAGATTTACCTGCACCATTAGGTCCAAGGAAACCTACAACTTCTCCAGCTTCTATTTCAAATGATATATTGTTTAATGCTTTTTGAGCTCCAAATGTTCTTGTAATTTTGTTTACAGATATGGACATGTTAAATTATTTTAGTTGTAAAGGTAATAAGCCTGTTCGAATTAAAAAGTTCCAGCCAAGCAAAAATTCTTACTTTTGTAGTGAAAAATAAACAATGTGATGAGCACAGATAATTATTGTATAGATATATTCAATTATAAAAGATATAAAACTTCTGAAGTAAATGTTGGAGGTGTAAAAATTGGTGGAGTTAACCCTATAGTTGTTCAATCAATGACTACCACTAATACAAATGATACTAGTGAAACAATTGAGCAAATAAAAAGGATTTGTGATGCAGGTGGGCAAATTGTTAGAATGACTACTCAAGGAAGACGTGAAGCCAATAACCTGGAACACATCAGAAAAGGATTAACCGAGGATGGTTATGATGTTCCACTTGTAGCAGATGTTCATTTCAACACAAATGCCGCATATATAGCAGCAGAGTTTGTTGAAAAAGTAAGAATAAATCCAGGAAACTTTGTGGATGGTGCAAAACGATTTGCTCAGATTGATTATACAGATGAGGAATATGTAGGTGAGTTGGTTCAAATAAGAGAAAAGTTGGTTCCATTGCTTGATATATGTAAGAAAAAAGGAACAGCTTTAAGAATTGGGACTAATCATGGTTCGTTGTCCGATAGAATTATGAGCAAATATGGCGATACTCCCATGGGTATGGTGGAGAGTTGCATGGAGTTTCTTCGTATTTGTGTTGAGGAAGAATTTTTTACCGTGGTTTTAAGTATTAAAGCCAGTAATGCAAGAATCATGGTTCATACAGTACGTTTGCTTGTGCAAAAAATGCATGATGAAGGAATGAATTTTCCCTTACATTTAGGCGTTACCGAAGCGGGAGAAGGAGAAGATGGAAGAATACGTTCTGCCGTAGGAATTGGTACCTTATTGTCTGATGGTATTGGAGATACAATTCGAGTTTCGTTAACCGAAGATCCGGAAAATGAAATCCCTGTTGCTAATTCTATAATAAATCATATCGCTCAAAAGGAGACTCATTCGCCAATTAAACGAATTGAAAATGTGCTATATTCTCCATTTGAGTATAAAAAAAGAAGTTCAAAAGTTGTAAATAATATTGGAGGAAGTTGTTTTCCAGTGGTTATTGGAAGGAGTTCGGATAATGACGATGCACCGGATTATGTTTTTGTAAATTCTACTTCGGAATTGCAGGAGGGTAAATCGCATATTGTTGATTATGATTTGTGGAAACAGTGTGAGAATAGAGTAAATGTATTTCCATGTATTGATGTTAATAAATATTTGTGTACTTCTGATATTCAGTCAGACTTGATCTTCTTACGTCTGAGTTATTCGCAAATGAGCGATGAAGTAATACAGAAAATTCAAGAAGCACATAATTTGGTGATTGTTCAGGATGTAGAAAGTGCAAATTCTGTAGCAGAGCAAAGAGCCGCATTTCTTTTATTACAAAATTCGGGTATAGAAACTCCTGTAGTAATTTATCTGAATTATAAAGGCGTATTTTTAGGGGATCAACAAATTGCAGCATCGTGTGATGCAGGGCCACTTTTTTTAGATGGTTTTGGTGATGGCTTGTGGATTGATTCAGATGATAAAACTTCTTCGATTGTTAATTCTACAGCTTATTCAATTTTACAAGCGGCACGTGTACGTTTTTCAAAACCAGATTATATTAGTTGTCCGGGATGTGGTAGAACATTGTTTGGTCTTCAGAAAACTACGGCTATGGTTAAAGAAAGAACAGCTCATTTAAAAGGATTAAAAATTGCTGTCATGGGTTGTATTGTGAATGGTCCCGGAGAAATGGCCGATGCAGATTATGGTTATGTTGGTTCAGGACCAGGGAAAATAACTTTATATCACCAGAGACAAGTAATTCGTAAAAATATAGGAGAGAAAGAGGCCGTTGATGAATTAATTAAGTTAATTAAAGAAAAGGGTGATTGGATTGAACCAGAAAAAAATTAATGGTCGTTCATCAATAAAAATCATAGTACTATCAAGATTACCTATCAATTTATATAAAAATTGTATCTTTTTTTAATGTATTAAAAGAATTAATGTATTTTTAAAGCCTTGATGCGATGATATTTTATTGCAATCAACATTATGTTTTTTTATATTGCATAGCCTAATAATCCCTTATATTAATCAATGAAACGACTTTTGTACTTATTCCTTTTTGTAGCATTTTTTACTCTAAATGCTAATTCACAAGAAATTGTCCTGAACGGAACATTTCAAGGAGATAATTTATTTGTAAAAAATCCTTTCTCTCCAAGTGGGGTCGGTTTCTGTGTTTATGAAGTTAATGTAAATGGATTAACTTCAACAGATGAAATTAACTCAAGTGCTTTTGAAATCGATTTGAGTGTATATGGTTTTAAAGTAGGGCAGGAAGTTACTGTTGCTATTAAGTATAAAGAGAATTGTCTTCCTATTGTATTAAATCCTGAAGTATTAAATGCTCGGTCAACTTTTGATGTAAAGTTAATAAATATTGTTGATGATAAAATTAAATGGTCAACAATGAATGAAGCAGGCAGGTTACCTTTTGTTGTTGAGCAATACAGATGGAATAAGTGGATAGAAGTTGGTCGTGTAAATGGAAAAGGCATTATTTCAGAATCTAATTATGAGTCACCAGTAAGAATGCATTCTGGTGAAAATAGATTTAGAGTAAAACAAACAGACTATCGTGGAAAACCAAGATATTCTGATGAAATTACTTATAGTTCTACAAAAACTGTGGTATCCTATAGTCCTTCAAGAGTTGATGATTTATTAACATTTTCTGCTCCTACTATGTATGAAATATATGATGAGTTTGGAGGAATTGTTTTCAAAGGTTTTGGTGATAGTGTTAAAGTAGGAGGATTACAAAAAGGTAAGTATTATTTAAATTATGATAATCAATTAGGAACATTTGTCAAAAAATAATCAAGTGTTGAATAAAATATAGGGGCCGAATGAATTTCATTCGGCTTTTTTATTGTAATAATGTGATTTATTGGATGTCAATTGGAGGTGTTTAATAAAATTTATACAATTTAGATGTTCACCTTATTAAACAATTGATTAATTTTACGGCCTTAAAAATTGAAATTAAATATGGAACAAATGCGCAGAACTAAAGTGGCTGCTATTCTTAAAGATACAGAATACGGCAAGGAAGTAAATATAAAAGGATGGGTAAGAACTCGAAGAGGTAATAAGTTTGTGAATTTTATCGCACTTAATGATGGTTCATCTATTCATAATTTACAGATTGTTGCAGATGTTTCGAAATTTGATGAGAGTCTAATTAAAAGAATTACAACAGGATCTGCAATTTCTGTTGTTGGAACATTGAGTGAATCTGCTGGGGGAGGTCAAAAAGTAGAAGTTCAGGCTAATACTATTGAGATTTTAGGAGATTGTAATGCGGATGAATATCCATTACAGCCCAAGAAACACTCGCTGGAGTTTTTAAGAGAAATAGCTCACTTACGTTTTAGAACCAATACCTTTGGTGCTATTACTCGTGTGCGTCATGCAATGATTTTTGCAGTGCATAAATTCTTTTCAGAAAAAGGATTCTATAATATTCATACACCTATTATTACAGCTTCAGATGCTGAGGGTGCTGGTGAGATGTTTAGGGTAACTACAATGGACGTAAACAATATACCTAAAACAGAAGAAGGTAAAGTTGATTATAGCCAGGATTTCTTTGGGAAGTCTACAAATTTAACGGTTTCAGGACAGTTAGAAGGTGAGTTGGCAGCATTGGCAATGTCAGAGATTTATACATTCGGACCGACATTTAGAGCTGAGAATTCAAATACGGCACGTCACTTGGCTGAGTTTTGGATGATTGAGCCTGAAATGGCATTTTATGATCTTAATGATAATATGGATTTAGCTGAAGAGTTCACTAAATATTTGCTAAACTATGCTTTAGAGAATTGTAGTGAAGATCTTGAGTTTTTAAGTAATCGTCAGAAAGAAGAAGAAAAGAATAAGAAGGACGAAGATCGTTCAATGGAACTTATTGAGAAATTAAAGTTTGTTGTTGATAATGATTATGTGCGCTTAACTTATTCAGAGGCGATTGATATTTTAATGAATTCAAAGCCGCATAAAAAAGGTAAGTTCCAATATCCAATTACTGGATTTGGAAGCGATTTGCAGGCTGAGCATGAGCGTTATTTAGTAGAAAAACACTTTAAAAAACCAGTTATTCTTACTGATTATCCAATGTCAATTAAAGCTTTCTATATGAAGCAAAGTGAAGATGGAAAAACAGTGAGAGCTATGGATGTATTGTTCCCTCAAATTGGTGAAATTATCGGTGGATCTCAAAGAGAAGAGGATTATAATAAACTGTTAGAAAGAATGCGTGCTCTTGATTTGCCAGAGGAAGAAATGTATTGGTATTTGGATACCAGACGTTTTGGTTCTGTGCCTCATAGTGGTTTCGGATTAGGTTTTGAACGCTTAATGTTATTTGTTACTGGTATGGGAAATATTCGTGATGTGATTCCTTTCCCTCGAACACCTAAGAATGCTGAGTTTTAAAAAAAAGAAAATAAGATTTTCAATAATTGTAAGCCATCTCAATCAATTTGGGATGGCTTTTATTTTGTTGTTTTTTTGATGTAAATTTGGCTGACCCAAATAATTAGCTGATGTATAGAATTATAATTGCCTTATTTGTTTCAACCTTTACATTATGTAATGTATGTGTTGCCCTAAATATAGAAAGTATTGATAGTATCAAATCGGAAATTGATCGATTGAGTGGTGATGATAAACTGGAGGCCTTATATAGATACTCCTTTGAATTGTCAACTAGTGATCCTGATTTTTCTAAAGAGTTGTCTTCTGAACTTCTAAAATTATCTGATAAAACCCAATATAGATATAAAGCCTTGGCATATTATAATTATGGAGAGGTTTATTTTTATCAGGAACAGTTTGATGATGCGCTTTTATACTATAAAAAAGCATTGCCTTATTTGTTGTTGTGTAAAGATAGCTCTATGCTCTCTGCTAACTATAGTAATATAGGACTGGTTAACTATTATAAGGCTAATTACGGCGAGGCTATTGAAAATTATGAAGGATGTTTGGCTATTGATAAGAGTTTAAATGATAGTTTGGGAATAGCAAAAACATATCAGAATATGGGATTGGTATTTGGAGAATGGGGCAATTCCGATTTGCGAACTACATATTTTAAAAAGGCTTTAGAGATTTATAAGAAATTGGGGGATAAAATGTCTGTTGCTGATATAAATTTGAATCTTGGAGTTACGGAATCCAGAGATGATAATTTTAAGTCGGCAAATAGATATTACGAACATGCTTTAAAGGTTTACAATGAATTAGAAGACAGTAGCAGGGTTGCTTCAGTTATGAACAACTTAGGGTGTAACTATCTAAAAATGGAAAAGTATGATCTGGCCAGATCTTATTTTACAAAATCTGTTGATCTATTTGAAATTCTGAACAATAAATCCGGAATGATTCATGCTCTAAGTGGATTGGGGGATGTGTATGCTGTTCAGGGATTTAAGTCTAAGGCTATTGAGTTATATAAAAGATGTGAAGAATTAAATAAGGAGGTTGGTTTGTTGGAATCGCGAATGGATAATTTGTATAGTTTGTATGAAACATATAAAGATATCAAGCATTTTGAAGATGCGATTCGTGTAATAGAGGAGTATCATAGTATTAAGGATAGTCTTTTTAATGATGATCAGAATAATAAAATGCTCGAGTTGGAGAGTAAATATATTTATCAGAAAACTCAAAACCAGGTTTCAGAATTGACAGCCAAAAACAGATTGTACCTTTTTGTTATTACAATAATTGTGTTTGTTATTTTGTCGGGAGTTGCTTATTGGATATTTTATCTAAGAACAAAACGATTAGAGGAAAAGCAGCGTTTGTTGAGGTTAGAGCAAAAAGTTCTGAGAACGCAGATGAACCCCCATTTTATATTTAATTCCTTATCTGCTATTCAATGTTATGTTTTGGATAATAAAGTGGCAGATGCCGTTGATTTTTTGGCTGATTTTGCCGGGTTGATGCGTATGGTTTTGCAGTATTCGCAAGAAGAATATATTACTTTGGCACAGGAAAGAGAAATACTTGATTATTATATAAATCTTCAAAATAGGCGGTTTGGAGATAAAATAAGTTATAATATTATAGTAGATGAAAAGCTGGATAATACAAAGACTATGATTCCTCCTATGTTGGCTCAACCTTTTATTGAAAATTCATTTGAACACGGTGAGTTATTTAAAAGAAAAGATGGTAATATCACTGTAAGTTTTACAAAGCAAGGTAAAGTGATTTCTTATTGTGTAGAAGATAATGGTGTTGGTGTTGATGAATCAACTGTGAAAAAAGAAAAGAACTCTAAAAAGCATAAATCCTTGGCTTTAAAAATTACTCGTGAACGACTGAATTTGATTAACAATAAGGATAGGAGTAATAAAGTTGGATTGACGGTGGAAGATCGTCGAAATTATGGAGCAGAAGGAACTCGTGTTGTATTTACTATTCCTTTGATGGAATCCAATTAGTTTATTTTCTTCCAAAATCGGCGGGGATTTCGCCCCATAATTTAGTTTCCCATTTTAAAATAGGTTGTGTGTAGCTATTGTTTTTTAGCCAATCTTCAGCTCTTTTTATAACTTGAAATAGTTGTTCTGTTTGTTGGGTCCGATCAAGTTTTGATCTGCATTTTTTAGCTTTTATCCAAGTCATAGCAATCTTAGAATCTGAATATATTGGTATGTTTAATTTGTGTTGTTTTTGGTATGCTAGTCCATGAACAATAGCTAAAAATTCACCAATGTTATTTGTACCTAATTCAAATTTTTGAACAAAAGCTTGCGTTCCTGTTGCTGTATATACGCCTTGATACTCCATTACTCCGGGATTACCACTACAGGCAGCATCTACGCTTAGGCTGTTTTGGATAATGTTGCTGTTGCTTTTTAATGTGTGTTGAAGTTTCTTGTCATTAGAATCTTTTTTGCCCCAGTAAAGATCCGGATCTTCTTCAAAGGCAATTTCAGCTTCTTCCTGGGTAGGGAATCCTTTGTATTTTACATTGCTTACTCCTTTAATGTTTTTTTGGCATTCTTCCCAGCTCGTATATATTCCGGGAGCATGTCCATTCCAAACAACATAAAATCTATTTTTTTTAGCCATAGGAATTAGCCTTTTAAAGCAGGTAAGAATTGTGAAATCAGATTAGCTAAGTTTGAAAGGAATAATCTTATTGACATGGCCAAAAGAATGATGCCAAAGAATTTCTGTAAGAGATAGATTCCTCCCTCTCCAATGATTTTTTCAACTCTATCGGTTGTTTTTAATACCAGAAATACAATTACAATATTTAATATTAGTGCAATAATAATATTAATAGAGTCAAATTCTGCACGTAGAGAAAGCAGCGTTGTAAATGAACCTGCACCTGCAATTAATGGAAATGCAATAGGTACAATACTGGCTCCTGCCGGGGAATTATCGTGTTTAAAAATATTGATGCCGAAGATCATCTCAAATGCCATAACTAATAATACAAATGCACCAGCAATGGCAAATGATGAAATGTCAACTCCAAATAAACTAAGTAAAGGTTCTCCTAAAAAGAAAAATAATAGTAATATACTTAAGGATACTAATGAAGCTTGTAATGCATTGATTTTGTTGCCTTGCTTTTTTAAGTTAATAATAACAGGAATTGATCCGAGAATATCTATTACGGCAAAAAGAACAATAAAAGCTGATAATATTTGTAGTGCATTTAAATTCATCTTCTTGATTTTAATGTTTAGTTGTGCAAATGTATATTAAAATAATATACAAATCTTATGATAAAATTTAGATTTTTGGTTTGTGATTGTTTTTGATATTGTATAATTGAGGATTTATGTGAATTAGGATGTTTATCGGGTTAATGATATACCGATACGTTGGTAGTTGTATATAATAAAAAAAGCAGCCGGGATATTCCCGACTGCTTTCATCAAATATTTAAAAGCTATGGTTATGAGCTTATTAGTTGTAAGAGCTTTGGCCGTGCTCGTGAATGTCAAGACCTTCTCTTTCTTCTTGTTCTGTAACTCTAAGTCCAACAGTTGCTTTAAGAACTTGGAATAAGATTAATCCTAAACCGAAAGCCCATGCACCAATTGTTACAACACCAATTGCCTGGCTTAAAAGTAGTGAAGCACCACCGCCGTAAAATAAACCACCGTCAGTAGCAAATAATCCTACTAATAATGTACCTAAAGCACCACATACTCCGTGTACAGAAATTGCACCTACAGGATCATCAACTTTAAGAACTTTATCAAATAATTCAATTGAGAATACAATTACAAAACCTGCAATGATACCAATAAGAACAGCTCCTGTTGGGCTTACTACATCACAACCTGCTGTAATTGCAACAAGTCCGGCTAAAGCACCGTTTAATGTCATTGAAAGATCCGGTTTTCCGTAACGGAACCAAGTAACAAACATTGTAACAACAGCACCTGCAGCAGCAGCTAAGTTAGTTGTAATAAAGATTTTTGCAACAGCATTTGCGTTGTCTCCACTGATTGCTAATTGAGATCCTGGGTTAAATCCAAACCATCCCATCCAAAGGATGAATACACCTAGTGCACCTAATACCATGTTGTGACCAGGGATTGCGTTAGCACTACCATTGTATTTTCCTAAACGAGGTCCGATAGTCCAGGCTCCTGCTAGGGCTGCCCATCCTCCAACAGAGTGTACTACAGTAGAACCAGCAAAGTCATGGAATGGAGTTTCCATAGTTGATAACCAACCACCTCCCCATACCCAGTGACCTGATATTGGGTAAATAACAGCGGTAATTACTACTGAAAAGATTAAGTAAGTACTAAATTTAGTACGTTCAGCCATTGCTCCTGATACAATTGTTGCAGCAGTTGCAGCAAATACGGTTTGGAAAAATAAGTTATGATAATCTCCCTCTACGCTATAAAAGAAATCGAATGCACCATAAAATGATCCTTCGCCACCATACATGATACTATATCCGATAATCCAGAATAGTAATGAACCAAAAGCGAAGTCCATGAAGTTCTTCATGATAATGTTACCAACGTTTTTAGCTCTTGTAAAACCTGCCTCTACTAAGGCGAATCCTGCCTGCATCCAAAATACTAATATGCCGGCTACCAGAATCCATAATATGTCTAAAGCACTGTTTGCGTCCATAATATTGTCTTTTTTAATGTTTTTAAATCAGATTAGTTTTGTGGGTTGGTTACTTTACATATAATGTTTCAGGACCTGACTCGCCAGTTCTAATTCTATATGTTTCAGCAATGTCAGTAACGAAAATTCTTCCGTCTCCTATTTCTCCAGTTCTTGCAGCTGACATTAATGCTTGCACTGTTTTTTCTAAATTTTCATCACGAACGATGATTGAAAGTAAACGACGTTCGATGATACTTGTGTCATATACAGTTCCTCTGTATAAATGACCCTCTCTAGCTGTTCCTACTCCACGAACATCCCAGTATGAAAAGAAAGTAATGTCTTGCTCTTCAAGCGCTTTTTTAACACTTTCGTACTGTGTTAATCTGATGATTGCTTCAATTTTTTTCATGTCTTTTACAATTAATTCGAGTATAGCATTCCTATTATAAGTTGAATCAACTTATTTAGATTCTCGTGATTAATAACTTATTGGTTGTATTTTTAAAAGAAGGTGAAAAAATTGTCTGTATGGTAATAAGGTGGAAAATTATACCCTTTTCCAGTTAATTAACGCATATTGGAGAGAACAATTGCTTGGTTTTCAGTGTTGAGAAATGATTACAGGCCAACAGTCTCACCTTCTTTTTTATTTTTTATAGAGAGAAACCAACTACTAAGTGATACATTTCAGTGTTTGGATTAAGAATTACTTGGCCAAAAACTGGTAATGAAAACTTCTCAGTTAATTCAACTTCTTTAGAAACTGTAAGTGCAATATTTGAGATTTGGAAATCGTCACCACCAGTAGCAGTAACCCAACCATTTCCACCTCCAACAGCTAAAGATACATTGTCAGTGAATGCATATCCAGCTTCAAGATAATATGTACCATCTTGAGTGTTTGTTGAGTTGTTGAAAATGTAGTTTGCAGCAAAACTTAGCGAACCAGTTTCATAACCTGCATTTAATTCAAATGAATGAGTTGATACAGCTTTGTCAGTTTCGAAAAATGACATTGTTGGATAATAATAATCAGTTAATCCGAAGCTTAATCCGTTGTCAAATCCAAATGATAAATAAAGATCAGCCTCCTGAAGAGAAGCAAAGTTTGTTGAATAAGATCCCCATGCTCCAATAGAAAATACTCCAGTTGAGTATTCAATTCCTGGTTGAATTGCAGGTTCACTGTCTTGAACCGCTCCGCGGAAAATGTAATTTGAAACAAAGTCAGCTCCAACAGAAAATTGAGCTTTAGCTGCAGTTGCAGCAAAAATAATAGCTAAAAATAAAAATACCTTTTTCATTTTAACAGGTTTTAAATAGGTTACACATTTTATAAAAAATTGATAAACGGGGTGTTTTTGTTGGGGTGATGAAATTAAAAAAGGAACTTTTTCCTCTTTTGGGGTGTCGTTTATCAATAATCACATTGCAAAAATGTAGTTTTTTTTATTTCTGCCCAAATTTTTCATAGGTTATTTTTTAAAAATTCACATTAATTATGAATTAACCCCTATAAATCGATAGTAAAAAGGTTGTTTAATATATAAATTGTAAGTTGAGGGGGTTAAAAATAGGGGTTGAAGTTATAAATAGTAAAAATAGAGAGTTGTAGTGCTCTTTTTTGTATGGATTTAATGAGTAAAAGAATCAGCTTTTATAACATTAATTGTTATCTGTTGATAAAGTAGTATAATATATAGTATTATATTGTACTTTTGAATTTGCTGAAGAAGTAATGACGATACTTTATACTAATTAGGTTTTCTGAAGTAGATCATGATTTAGTGATATTAAATTATAATAAACATATATTAAGCTTCTTTATGCTTGCGAGGCTAGTAGTGTGGTGGTGTTTGTGTTTTTCTGAAGCCAAAAAGAAGTATCTATTCAACTGTTATATAGCAATCGTTCGATTTTAACCTCTGAATCGAGTATGATAAAAATCATAAAAAAAACATTGTAAAAGTCATCTTTTAACAGTTATTAAAATACCACACCTTGGAAAATATAATTAAATAAGCTATTTTTGCTTCCGTTTTCGAAGTAAAAGTGTTGAATAAATTATAATTGCCATTTATTATTATCCTTTTTTTAAGAATTAAAAGGTGTGTAAGTGGTAAAGAAATGATCAGTTGATTAAGTTATCAACTCTTGTTCAGAATTATTCCTTCTTTATTAATATATAGATATGATGCAAAAGAGATTTCCAAAGGCAATTGGATTGTATGATCCTGCCAATGAGCATGATAACTGTGGGATTGGGTTTGTAGCAAATATCAATGGGCAACAGTCTCATGATATTGTTAACAGAGGTCTTGAGGTTTTAGTTAATATGACTCATAGGGGTGCCGAAAGTTCAGATAATAAATCTGGAGATGGAGCCGGAATATTAATTCAAGTACCACACGAATTTTGTAATTCATTAGAATTTGATTTGCCAGAAGCAGGAAAGTATGGGACTGGTTTATTATTCTTACCTGAAGAAGATAGAGAAGCATTGCTTTGTCAGGATGAATTAAATAAAAATCTTCAGGAAGAAGGTCTTGAATTAATTGGGTATAGAGATGTACCAGTGGATAGCAATGTAATTGGAGAAATTGCAAAAAGAACAGAGCCTAAAATCCGTCAGGTATTTGTAAAAGGTAAATTCGAGCAAGATAAAATTGAGAGAAAATTATTTATTGCTCGTAAGGTAACTGAAAGAGCTATTCGTGAATCAGATTTAAAAGAAAAGGAAGCTTTTTATATTCCTAGTCTTTCTACTAAGATCTTTATTTATAAAGGAATGTTAACCCCTGATCAGGTGGGGGCATATTTCTTAGATCTTCAAAATCCTAAATTAAAGAGTGCGATTTCATTAGTTCACTCAAGATTTAGTACAAATACATTCCCTGCATGGGATTTAGCACAGCCTTTTAGAATTATGGCTCATAATGGTGAAATTAATACTATTAAGGGTAACAGGTTGTGGATGCAAGCACGTGAATCATTATTAAAATCTGACTTATTTGGTGATGATCTTAAGAAAATCTTCCCGGTTATTGAGCCAGGAAAGAGTGATTCTGCTTCGTTAGATAATGTTTTAGAGTTTTTATTTTTAACAGGAAGAACATTGCCTCAGGCATTGAGTATGTTAATTCCTGAGTCTTGGAATGATAAAAACCCTATTCCAAAAAGCTTAAAAGCATATTATGAATACCATTCAACAATAATGGAGCCATGGGATGGTCCTGCTTCTATTGTGTTCTCCGATGGTAGATATATTGGTGGAACCCTTGATAGAAATGGTTTACGTCCTTCTCGTTACGTTATCACAAAAGATGATATGATTGTAATGGGATCGGAAGTAGGTTGTCAGGTATTTGCACCAGAAGAAATTAAAGAAAAAGGTCGTTTGAAGCCTGGTAAACTATTATTAGTTGATACTAAATTAGGAATTATTATTCCTGACCAGGAAATCAAAGCCCAACTGTCAAAAAGATATCCTTATGAAAATTGGTTAAAAGAAAACCGTATTAGATTGAAGGATATTGAAGTGAAACAAAGAGTAAAATCTTCTGTTGAAAACTATGATACATTCGTAAAGGCGTTTGGTTATTCAAGAGAAGATATTAAAATGCTTATCGGTCCAATGGCACAGGCTGGTATGGAGCCTGTTAATTCAATGGGTAACGATACTCCTATTGCAGCCCTTTCAGATAAGCCACAAAGATTATTTTCTTATTTCCGACAGTTATTTGCTCAGGTAACTAACCCACCTATTGATCCAATTCGTGAAGGTTTAGTAATGGCACTGACAAATTACATTGGTTCAGCTTCTAAGAATATTTTAGAGTATAGTCCAGCACATTGTCGTTTAATTAAATTTGAGAGCCCAATTGTAACCAATACGGATCTTGGAAAAATTAAAGATTATCGTAGAGAGGAGTTTACTCAAACTACTATTCCTATGTTATATCCTGTTAAAGAGGGTGGCGCAGGATTAGAAAAAGCAGTTGATGCAATGTGTTTAGCTGCTGAAAAAGCAGTTGATGAGAAGAAAAACTTTATCATCCTATCAGATAGAAATATAGATAAAGATATGGCTGCGGTGCCATCTTTATTGGCTGTTGCTGCTGTACATCATCATCTAATTAAAAAGCAGAAACGTATGCAAACCGGTATCATTGTAGAAACCGGAGAAGCTCGTGAAGTAATGCACTTTGCTTTGTTATTAGGATTTGGTGCCAGTGTAATTAACCCATATTTGGCTTTTGGAGCTATTGATGAGCTAGTGAAAAAAGGTGACCTTGATATGGACTATGCGCAAGCTCGCGAAAACTATATCAAAGCTATCGATAAAGGATTGTTGAAGATTCTTTCTAAAATGGGTATCTCAACATTAAGAAGTTACCACGGAGCTCAAATTTTTGAAGCTGTTGGTATCTCTCAGAAGATTGTTGATAAGTGTTTTACAGGAACTGCCTCTAAAATTGGAGGAGTTGGATTTGAAGAGTTAGCTCGCGAAGCAGAAATGTTCCATGAGAAAGCATTTGCTGCCATTCAGCCAAATGAAATTCTTAACAGTACAGGTGCTTATGCTTACAGAAAATATGGAGAGAAGCACGGATGGAATCCTGAGACAATTGGTTTACTTCAGTGGTCAACTAGTCAGGGAGACTATAGTAAGTTTAAAGAATACACTAAAAAAGTTGAGGAAGACAATAAGAATCCATTATTCTTAAGAGGATTCCTTAAATTAAAAGATAGAGAACCGATTGATATTAATGAGGTTGAATCTGTAGAAAAAATTACAAAGCGTTTTGTTACAGGTGCAATGAGTTATGGTTCTATCTCTAAAGAAGCTCATACCGCTCTTGCAATTGCAATGAACGAAGTGGGTGGTAGAAGTAATACTGGTGAAGGTGGTGAAGATGCAGAAAGATTTAAATCTAATGCACGTAGTTCTATCAAACAGATTGCTTCTGGTCGTTTTGGTGTAACCAACAATTACCTTGTTAATGCTGATGAGCTTCAAATTAAAGTAGCTCAGGGTGCTAAGCCGGGTGAAGGAGGTCAGTTACCAGGGTTTAAAGTTGATAAGATTATCGCTAAGTTGAGAAACTCAACTCCTGGAATTACCTTGATTTCACCTCCTCCTCATCACGATATTTATTCTATTGAGGATTTAGCTCAGTTGATTTACGATTTAAAATGTACCAATCCAAAAGCTGACGTTAGTGTTAAACTGGTATCAGAAACAGGTGTTGGAACAATTGCTGCTGGTGTTGCAAAGGCACATGCAGACTTAATTGTAATTTCAGGTACAGAAGGTGGTACAGGAGCATCTCCTACATCATCAATCAAGCATGCAGGTATGCCTGTTGAGGTTGGTTTAGCTGAAACACAACAGACGTTAGTAATGAACAACCTTAGAGGTAGGGTTAAGTTACAAACAGATGGTCAGCTTAAAACTGGTTTAGATGTGATCAAGATGGCTATTCTTGGAGCAGAAGAATTTGGTTTTGCAACTTCAGCGTTAATTACTTTAGGATGTATTATGATGCGTAAGTGTCACTTGAATACATGTCCTGCTGGTATTGCAACTCAAAATCCAGAGTTGAGAAAACGTTTTATTGGTAAATATAAGTATGTAGTAAACTTCATGACCTTTATTGCTCAGGAAGTTCGTGAATATCTTGCTCAGATGGGATATAGATCTCTTGAAGAGATTATTGGACGTACCGATTTAATGGAACAGGATCCTAACGTTGGAAACTGGAAAACAAAAGGTATTGATATGAGTAAATTACTTCATTTCCCTGAAGAAGCAAAAATATATCCTTTACACAATACTACTACACAAAAGCATGGTATTGATGAAGTGATGGACTGGCAGTTGATAGATGAAGCTCAACCAGCTTTATTAAATCAGTCAAAAGTTTGGATTGCTAAAGAAATTGGAAATACAGATCGTACTGTAGGTTCAATGCTTTCTGGAGAAGTAAGTAAACGTTATGGAGAGTTAGGGTTACCTAAAAATACCATTAACTGTAAATTCAGCGGATCAGCCGGACAAAGTTTTGGAGCATTCCTTTCAAGAGGGGTTTCTTTTAAACTGGAAGGTGATGCCAATGATTATTTAGGTAAAGGATTATCTGGAGGTAAAATTATTGTTGTTCCGCCAGCTGGATCTACATTCAAACCTGAAGAGAATATTATTATTGGTAATACCGTTCTTTATGGTGCAACTGCAGGTAATGTGTATGTAAGAGGAGTTGCAGGAGAGCGTTTCTGTGTACGTAACTCCGGTGCTGCAGCGGTTGTTGAAGGTGTTGGTGACCACTGTTGCGAATACATGACAGGTGGTAGAGTAGTTGTTATTGGAAAAACAGGAAGAAACTTTGCTGCAGGTATGAGTGGTGGTATTGCATACGTTCTTGATGAAGAAGGTAACTTTGATTACTACTGCAATAAAGGTCTTGTTGAACTATCTCCGGTAGAAGATGCAGCTGATGTTCAGGAATTACAATTCTTGTTACACAAGCATTTATTGCATACTAACAGTGAGAAGGCTCAGGATATTTTAGTAAACTGGAATAAATATTTACCGAAGTTTATTAAAGTAATTCCATTTGAATATAAAAAGGTACTTCAGGAAGAGAAAGTTAAAGAGCTTGAGCAAAAGCTTAAAGAAACTGAAGATACACCTTTTGTAAATGAGTAATTAATTATCAAGTCTTTGAATAAAGAAGGAAGTCCGAAAACCATCGATACTCATCGGAGTATCGGTTTTTGGACAATCTTTTCAATAAAAATATAATATTATGGGTAATCCAAGAGGTTTTATAGAGGTACCGAGGAAAGAAAGCGGTAACCGTCCCATTAACGAGCGTATTGATGATTATGGTGAAGTTGAACAAACGCTCAACGAAGCGGATCGCGTCCTGCAGGCATCTAGATGTATGGACTGTGGTATCCCTTTTTGCCATTGGGCTTGTCCTGTAGGAAGTAAGATTCCTGAGTGGCAAGACGCAGTTTATAAAGGAGAGTGGAAGTTAGCAAGTGATATTTTACACTCAACTAACAGTTTTCCTGAGTTTACTGGAAGAATTTGTCCAAATCCATGTGAGAAATCATGTGTTTTAGCAATCCATAAAGAAGCTGTTACTATACGCGAAAACGAATGTTCAGTTGTGGAAAAAGCCTTTGCTGAAGGTTATGTTCAGCCAAGAGTGCCACAAGTTAGAACAGGAAAAAAAGTAGCTGTTATTGGTGGTGGACCAGCTGGTCTGTCTGCTGCAGATCTTTTAAATCAAATGGGACATAAAGTCACTGTTTTTGAAAAAGATGAAGCAGTTGGTGGATTGTTGAGATTTGGTATTCCAGATTTTAAATTAAATAAAAAGGTTATAGACCGTAGAATTGAAATCTTTGAGCAAGAGGGAATCGAATTTAAATACAATACTTATGTAGGTTTTGATATTAAAGGAGCGCAAATTCTTAAAGATTTTGATGCAGTAGTACTTGCAATTGGAGCCATGAAGCCTCGTGATCTTCCTGTAGAAGGAAGAGAGCTGAAAGGTGTTCATTTTGCTATGGAGTTTCTTACTCAACAAAACAGAGTTAACAGAGGTAATAAATTAAATGGTATTGAACGTATCGATGCTAAAGGTAAAAATGTTTTGGTTATTGGTGGTGGTGATACTGGTTCTGACTGTGTAGGAACTTCAAATCGTCAAAAAGCCAAGAGTGTAACTCAAATTGAAATTTTACCTAAACCACCAGAGGAAAGAGCTGCAGGTAACCCATGGCCTTACTGGCCTACTGTGCTTAAAACTTCTACTTCTCACGAAGAAGGTTGTGAGCGTATGTGGAGTGTTTCTACAAAACGTTTTATTGGTGCAGGTGGTAAATTAAAGCAAGTTGAGCTTGTTGAAGTAGAGTGGACTAAAGATGAAAACGGTGCCTGGAAAATGAATGAAAAAGCAGGTTCTGAGAAAATCATTGATGTTGACTTAGTTTTCTTATCAATGGGATTTGTTCACTGTATGCATGAAGGATTGGTGGAAGAGTTAGGCGTTGATCTTGATCAAAGAGGAAACCTTAAAGTAGGTGCTAACTATCAAACAAGTATTGATAAGGTATTTGCTGCAGGTGATGCTCATAACGGTGCAAGTCTTGTGGTTACAGCTATTCAAAAAGGTAGAGAAGCTGCTGATAATGTTAATAAGTTTCTTATGGAGAAATAATATGACTTTACTGTCGTATTTCGATTAGAATTATTAGATAGAAATATAAAGGGATGTAAACTATTTTGTTTACATCCCTTTTTTGTTTTAAATATATGATAATGAATTTATTAATTATATCTAATTGTGCTTGTTACTAACTTTTTTTTGAAAAAAATCAATTGGAGATTAAACCTTTATTAGATGACGGTATCAAAGACTATGTAGTAGAAAAGAAAATACAAGATTAGTAATATTAAAATTTTAATCATGAAAACAAGAAATTTATTATTATCAACATTAGTGTTATTGGGAGTGTCATTTACAGCTTGTGATAAAGAAGATACGAAAAGTTTAAGTAATGATATGGATGTAAACCTGGAAGAACAGACTGCTGCAGTAGACGATATCGTTGAGAGTGTGTTTGATGAACTAGATGCGTCATTAACTATGGATGTTGAGTTAGGTGGCACAACTGAATTAAAATCAGTTTATGAGGAAGTCGGATGTCCTACGGTAGATATAGTATTACCTGAAGAGGGAAGATATCCAATTCAAGTAACGTTTGATTATGGAACAGAGAATTGTGAAGATCGTCATGGTCGACTTAAGCGAGGAAAGATTGTTGTAATCAAAACAGGGCCCCATTGGGAAGCTGGTTCTGAAAGAACTGTTGAATTTGTTGACTTCTATGTGAATGAGAATAGGGTTGAAGGTACCAGAAAATTCAAAAATGAAGGTCAAAATAATGATCTTAATTGGCAATTTAGTATCAATATTGATGTAACGGTAGTAACAACAGAAGGTATTACCTGGACTCGTAAAGCAGATAAAATTAGAACAATGATCGCAGGTGCTGATACTCCCAGGAATATTTGGGATGATGAATTTTTGATTACAGGAACATCTTCAGGTACTTCTTCTGAAGGATATGAGGTGGCCAGAGAAATTACATCGCCATTGTATGTACAACGAATTTGTAGGTTTCCTTTATCCGGAATAATTGAAATTGTTAGAACTTACGCAGGAGAAACAGCAACAACATGGTTAGATTATGGTGATGGTGAATGTGATTATAAAGCAACAGTTTCTGATGAAGAAGGTAATGAAGTTGAAATTACTTTAGGAGGAAGATTTAAAAATAAATAGTGGTATTAACCTCAGTTCGATTCTTAAATTGCAGTATATCAATGAAATAATCGAAAATAAAATCATGTAATATTTTGAAATAAAAATGGATTTTGCTAATTTAAAAGTCTGACAAACAAATAATT
>NZ_JAPDPJ010000063.1 GCF_026013605.1 Plebeiibacterium sediminum | reverse complement strand
TTTCAGAATTAAAGCCAATAACCAACAACATACTACCTCTTGCTGACAAAACGTATAAATCCCGATTATTACTCATTGCAACAGCTGAAGGTGAAAAAACCTCAACTCTGTCTAAATAATTTCCATCCACTTCTTCTTTGGCAACTTCATTTATAAATTTCTTAATTTTATTTGGATGAATCTTTATTAAAGGTTCTTTTTCCAGCTTCTTGTCTTTTATATTAAAACTATATATGGCTTTGGTTCTTACCTTATCTTTTTTATTTAAAGTTATTCCCTTACAAGCCAAATAAAACAATTGTTTTTGCGGATCATAACATAAGCCCTCAACATCGTTATCTGAAGAAAGTTTAGTTTCATATTCTACGGTTTCTTTATTGACAGGATCAAACTGATACAATTTTCCATTGCTTTTTAAAACCCATATATATTTACCATCAAATTCAACACCCTCATAATCTCCTGTATTCCAAAACTCATTTTTACTGATAATATCAAAATCATCAATACTTAATTCATAAACAAATCCCTTTTCATCATTAATAGCCAACAATGAATTGTTTGCCTCATTAAAATCTAAACCTGAAATCTCTCTTAATTCCATATCCAATTCCTTAACTCTATCAGGCATTTTGTAATCATAGTTAACAACACCCATGGTTGAAAATGATAGCATAGCGTAATTTTTATGCTTTCCAAGGGTACTATTTATAACATCGCACTGACAAAAAGAAAGAAGAAGTACAATTAATAGAAACAAAGGTCGTTTAATAAAAAAAGCCATGAAATAAAAGATTAGTTCAATTTAGAATTATCAATATTGAAACAGCGCAAATATAGTTTAAATAAAAGCTATTGAATGAAACAGTAACTATTTGCCTGTTAACTCAGGTACATTAATTATACCTAAGTTTTTAAATATAGAACACATGTTAATAAATAGTTAATAAATAGTCACATAACAATCACATAACAAAGTACTTAAAACATTAAATTACAAAACAAATTAAATTTATGAAGCAAATTAAGTTAAATATCATCGTATCTATAGTAATTTTTTGCTTTGTTAATTGTTCAAATAAAAAAAAGGCTAACCCCAATCCAACTCATGAAATAAGTCTTTCTAAAACTGATTCTACTGTTGTTTCAAACCTGATTAAACAATCCAATACTTTTTACGAACAAAATTTAATTTCCGCCCCTGTTCTCGACGACTATCTCATTCAAGCACAAGAGATTGCTCAAAAAAATAACTTTCTGGAGCAACAAGCACTTATATATAGCACTCTAGGTGTCAGATATCGAAACAGGTCTGAATTTAACAATGCACTCGAACTCCACGAAAAAGCTGTTGAAATTGCCAGATCATTAAATAACAAACCTTTAATTACAAAGTATTTAAATTTACTGGCTGTAGTTTATCGAAGAATGGATGAAAACAAAAATGCCCTTGACCTCCATCTGGAAGCCATGAATATAGCAGAATCTATTCATGATACTTTTCAAATGGCAGTTTCTATAAATGGTTTAGGCAATGTATACACCAATTTACAACGCTACCACGTATCAATTGAATACTTCAAAAAATCACTGGAAATATCAAAGCAACAAAATAACAAGCTTGGTCTTGCCATAAATTACAACAACATTGGAGAATCTGTTAAATCTCTTGGTTTAATAGATTCTGCTCTTGTTTATTTTAATAAATCGTTTGAGTACAACACCCAAATCAATTCAATTGGAGGTAAAGCCATTAATTACAACAGCATTGGAGACGCCTACAAACTCAAAAAACAATTCAACACAGCCATTAATTACCTGGAACAAGCCTTGGTTTTTAACAAACAGTCCAGAGACAAAATAAACATTTCAGTAAGCTACACTATTCTTGGTGAAACTTATTTGCTAACTAAAGACTATTTTAAAGGCATAAAAAATTTAGAAAATGGGCTTAAAATTGCCATGGAAGTAGGTTCAAAAAACCAAATTGAGGCATGCAGCAGGTTACTATCCGGTGCATATGAAGCACTTAACAACAACAAAAAAGCACTCGATTTTTTAAAAACTGCTGAAATATATAAAGACAGCATAATTAATGAGGAAAATTTAAGACACCTAGTTGCCGTTGAGGCTTCTCAAAATCTGGAACAAACTCAAAATCAGATTCAATTTTTAAACAACAAAACAGAACTACAAAACAAACTCATTGCTGTTCAAAAAAAGACATTGCTGTTCACTTTCATATTAGCTTTTGTATTAATTATTGTTGTTGTATTATCATTCAGACAATTAAAACTACGATCTAAATACAACAATATCCTAATGCAACAAAGATTGTTGCGCACTCAAATGAATCCACATTTCATTTTCAATGCACTTAGCGCTATTCAGGTTTACATCCTTGAAAATGACATGAAAAAATCTTCGCAATTTCTTTCTGACTTTGCTTCGTTAATGCGTCAGGTTTTAAGAAGCTCTGAATACGAATACGTTCCTTTAAAGGATGAAAACAAGATGCTTGGATATTACCTTGAGCTACAACGATTAAGATTTGTTTATCCTTTTCAATACAATATTCATATAGATGAGAACATAAACGAAGATGACGTATTAATTCCTCCAATGTTAACCCAGCCATTTGTTGAAAATTCTATTGAACATGGAATTAAAAGCATTGGAGATAAAGGAATCATCAACATTCGATTTTTCAAACAAAACAGTACACTAAAAATTGAAATAGAGGACAATGGTATTGGATGGAAAGCATCTCAAAAAGCCGGGGCCATAGGTTCTAAACACGAGTCAATGGCTATTAAAATTACAAACGAACGCCTGGATGTAATTAAAAAGATGACGCATAAAAAAGCTCACTTTAAAATTACAGATATACAAGATATAAAACCTTCAGAAAGTGGCGTTTTAGTTCAATTTGAACTTCCAATTATAAGTATAGCAGAAAAAAACAGACTAAATAAAAAGTAGTATTCATAATAAATCACACTAACCATGAAAAATATAAGTGTTTTATTAGCCGATGATGATCATAGAATTAGAAATGCTATACATACTATTCTTGTTCAAAATTTTATTTCTATACAAATTGTAGCTAAAACAGATTCTTTAGAAAACACAATTGAAGCACTGAATACTTACAAACCAGATATTGCCATTCTTGACATGCATTTAATTAATGGAACAGCAATTGAAGTTTTGAAGAAAACCACACACTTGAGTTATAAAGTCATATTCATGTCAGCATATCAGGAATATGCTCTTGATGACATTAGATTTGCTTCTATTGATTTCATTTACAAACCTCTCGACATCAGCGATCTGTTAATTACAGTTGATAATGTAATTACCGAATTAGTTGAAGAAGGTTACAAAAAGAAAATGCAAACCTTCTTTATTAATACGAATTATGAAAACGAGGACAAGCAAATTATTTTTAAAACAAAAAGCCAAATCCTATCCGTACCAATCTCCGCTATAATTTATGGAGAATCGCATTATTCTCTTTCATACTTTGCTTTAGAAACAGGAAAACAAATTGAAATTAAAGAACCTTTACGAAGGTATGAATCCATGCTTCAATCTTATAATTTTTTCCGATGTCACCCACTATTTATTGTTAACATCAACCATATTCTAGCTGTCGATTATTCAACTAAGCTACTAACATTAACAAATCACCTAACTATTCCTTTTGAAAAAAAGAGACTGGGGATATTAACTCAAAATTGGCATAAGAATACCAAGTCTGAGGTAAGAATTAAATCTTATAAATCAGTATAAAACCGATAAAGTTTATTCCCCCATAATTCACCTGCATATTCAACACCAATTCTTTTAGATACCTGAATGGTGCAATCTTGTTGTACTCCATTCTCTAACCATATTCGTTTCGATTGAGATAAATCTTCTCCATAAAAGCTTTTATCCAAAGCCAACCGCTTTCCTAATCTGCCAGGACCCGATATACCTTTTACACCACGAATTAGAACGGCCTGAGCATCGTTCTCATCTCCACAAACAAAATTCAACATCCAATACATACCATAGATCAAATAGACATAAACCTTGCCCCCTTGATGAAACATAACCTCAGTTCTTTGAGTACGTCCCTTACTTGCATGACAAGCCAAATCCTCCTGACCACAATATGCCTCAACTTCTGTTATAATAAACTCTTCCCTAATTCCACCCTCAAAAATTCTCACAATCTTTTTACCTATTAGCTCCGGAGCTACATCCAAAGCATTTCGCAAAAAGAATGATTGGTCTAATTTCATTAATACTCAATTTTATCTTCTAAATCCTGCCATAATCGAAAAGCCTTTAATGCTTCCTCATTCATCAATTGTGTGGTCACTAACTTCCTTTCCGAAATAGGTTTATCAATTTCCTTATATATAAACTCATCATCAAAACCTATAGAAGCCGCATTCTTTTGCGTGTTTCCGTAATACATTTCTCTGATTCCTGACCAGTATATCGCACCCAAACACATGGGGCACGGTTCACACGACGTGTAAATAACACAACCTGATAAATCATAGGTACTTAAATGGGAAGCTGCATTTCTAATAGCTGTGACTTCAGCATGAGCAGTCGGATCATTATTTTGAGTCACCTGATTAAAACCTTCGGCAACAATTTTTCCTTCTTTTACGATGACAGCGCCAAAAGGACCACCCCCATTTTTTACATTATTCTCAGATAATTCTATTGCTCTAGACATGAATATATTATGATTGTTCATCCTTTTTGGTTTTTCTTTAAAAATTAATAGCTAACAAATATACATTTTTTTGATTTTTATTGGGTTATAAGAAAAATAAACTGTACTTTTGCGGCCGATTATTATTCGTGCCGAACAGTTTAAGGCAATATAATTGAACAACTTAGCGCTATTTTGTTGATGGGAAGATAAAATGCATAAGATTGTTAGTTAGATTGTTATGGCTGTTTGAATCTGTTTATTTTTTTAATTTATTAACAAAGGAAGACTGTGAATACTTTAAGTTACAAAACAGTATCGGCAAACAAAGCAACTGCTAATAAAGAGTGGGTTGTTGTAGATGCAACAGACATGATAGTTGGACGTTTGGCTTCAAAAGTAGCAAAATTGTTACGTGGAAAGTACAAGCCAAATTACACTCCTCATGTAGACTGTGGTGATAATGTAATCATTATTAACGCAGACAAAGTTCGTTTAACAGGAAACAAGTGGGAAGGAAGAGAATTCTTCTATCACTCAGGATTTCCAGGCGGACGTACAAATGTTACTCCTGCAGAATTGTTTGCAAAGAGTCCAGAGAGACTTGTAGAGAGAGCGGTAAAAGGTATGTTGCCAAAAAATCGTTTAGGACGTCAATTATTCAGCAACCTATTTGTGTATGCTGGAGCTGAGCATAAACAAGAGGCACAAAAGCCAAAAACTATTGATTTAAACTTATATAAGTAATGAGTATGGAAGTAATAAACGCAATAGGTAGAAGAAAAGCTGCTGTGGCTCGTATTTATTTGAGCGAGGGTAAAGGACAAATTACCATTAATAAGCGTGACCTTAAGGAATTCTTTCCATCACCAATTTTACAATATATAGTAACTCAGCCGTTAAACACTTTAGGAGTAGCTGAAAACTATGATATTAAAGTAAATGTTTACGGTGGCGGAATTAAAGGACAAGCAGAAGCTATTAGATTAGCTGTTGCTCGTGCACTAGTAAAAGTTAACGAAGAAAATAAACCTGCTTTAAAAGCACAAGGATTTATGACACGCGACGCAAGAGTTGTTGAGCGTAAAAAACCTGGTCAACCAAAAGCACGTAAGAAATTTCAATTTAGTAAGCGTTAATATTTTTCGGGTGCGTTTAGTATCTAAACTGCTAAGATTCATTTTACCATGCTGTAAACAAAAGCTTCAACTAAGCTAATCTCAGCACGAAATGACTACTTAGAAGTTGATATTTACAGAATGTAAACGACTTTAAAAAAAACAAAAATGGCAAGAACAAATTTCGATGAATTATTAGAGGCCGGAGTACACTTTGGTCACTTAAAAAGAAAGTGGAATCCAGCAATGGCTCCTTACATTTTTATGGAGCGTAACGGGATCCACATTATCGATCTACATAAAACCGCTGCTAAAATTGAAGAAGCAGCAAACGCATTAAAACAGATTGCAAGATCTGGACGAAAAATTTTATTCGTTGCTACTAAAAAACAAGCAAAAGAAATTATTGCTGAAAAAATGAAAGGTGTTAATATGCCTTACGTTGTGGAGCGTTGGCCTGGAGGTATGCTTACAAACTTCCCAACAATCCGTAAGGCTGTTAAAAAAATGGGTTCTATCGATAAGCTTATGGCTGATCCTAGTGCTTGGAAAAACCTTTCTAAAAGAGAGCGTCTTCAAATCACTCGTCAAAGAGCTAAGTTAGAAAAAACATTAGGAAGTATTGCTGACCTTACTCGTCTTCCTGCTGCTATGTTCGTTATTGATGTAATGAAAGAGCACATTGCAGTGCGTGAGGCTAACAGATTAAACATTCCTGTGTTTGGAGTAGTGGATACTAACTCTAATCCAGCAAACTTGGATTATGTTATCCCAGCAAACGATGATGCAACTAAATCTATCGAATTAATCACTGATATCATGGTGAAAGCTATTGAAGAAGGATTAAGCGAAAGAAAAGTAGATCGTGAAAGTGAAGCTGCTGCTAAAAAAGACAAAGCTGCTAAAAAAGACGAGAAAAAAGCTGCTGCTAAAGCAGAAGCTTCAGAAGCAACTTCTAAAGAAGAAGGTGCAGCTGAATAATTCAATTTAATCATCTAAAAAAAGATAATATCATGGCGATTAAAGCTGCTGACGTAAAAAAACTTAGAGAGATGACTGGTGCCGGTATGATGGACTGTAAAAAGGCATTAACCGAAACTGATGGCGATTTTGACGCTGCTGTTGAAATCATCCGTAAAAAAGGTCAGGCAATGGCTAGTAAACGTGCTGATCGTGAAACTACTGAAGGTTGTACTTTAGCAAAAGTTTCTGCTGACGGTAAAAAAGGTGCTGTTATCATTTTAAAATGTGAAACAGACTTCGTTGGTAAAAATGAAAGCTTCGTTGCTCTAGCTGATTCAATTCTTGAAGCTGCTCTTAACAGTGATGCTGCTACTAAAGAAGACATTTTAGATCTACAACTTAATGGTGTAGTTATCAAAGAAGTTATTACTGAGCAAATCGGTGTTATCGGCGAAAAAATTGAAATCGCAGATTATTCAGTTGTTAATGCTGAAACTGTTGTTCCTTACATTCACCCAGGAAATCAACTTTCTGTAGTTGTTGGCTTTAACCAAGCTGGCTTCGACGTACAAGTTGGTAAAGACGTAGCTATGCAAGTTGCAGCTATGGCTCCTGTAAGTGTTGATAAAGATTCTGTTCCTGCTGAAATCGTTGAGTCGGAATTAAGAATTGGTAAAGAAAAAGCACGTGAAGAAGGTAAGCCAGAGGCTATGCTTGATAAAATTGCAGAAGGTCGTTTAGGTAAATTCTTTAAAGAATCTACTCTTCTTGAGCAAGCATTTGTTAAAGATAACAAACAATCTATTAAGCAATATCTTAACGCTGCAAGCAACGGTTTAACAGTTACTGAGTTTAAACGTTTTTCTTTAAGCTAATAGTTTAACGCTGTTAAAATATATAATCCCGGATATGCTCGACATATCCGGGATTTTTTATTTACAAAAGTACTTTACACTGATTTTACGTTTTTCTCATCATGCAAAAAGCCGAAAAAAATTTCCTGCGAAAAGTAATCAAGAGATCAGGAGATGCCATAAACCATCATCAGATGATAGCAGAGAATGATAAAATTCTTGTGGCTGTATCCGGAGGTAAAGATTCGCTTTCCTTACTGGATATCTTATCAGAAAGAAGAAAATTTCTTCCTATCTCCTATGAATTGCATGCTGTACATATTATTACTAAAGATGTTCCTTATGAAATTGATCAGGAATTCTTAACCAAATTTTGTGAGCAACTGGATGTGCACTTACATATCATCAGAACTTATGCAGGAATCGAAGAAAAACCAAATAAAAAACCATGCTTTACTTGTTCATGGAATCGTCGTAAAGAGCTTTTTGATTTCGCCCAGAAAAATCAATTTAAAAAAGTTGCTTTTGGACATCACCTTGATGATGCCATTGAAACATTGCTAATGAATATGGTTATGCATGCCAATATTTCATCCATTCCTCCTACCCTATCTATGTTTGATGGAAATATTAATGTAATACGTCCTTTAATCTACAATACAAATGCAGAAATGATAGAATATGCCAGAATTAAACAATTTGTTTCTTTAAAAAAGGAATGTCCTTACGAAGACCACACCTACAGAAATAAAGCCAGACAGTGGATTAATCAGTTTGAGAAATTAAATGTTCAGGCAAGAATCAATCTATTTAAATCTATGAGTCATATTGATTCTGATTACCTGCCATCATAGTTTAATTACAACATTTTACAGAAATTAGAAACCTAAATAACGATGAATCTGGGAGAAAATTCTAATAATGATGTTATGAACATTTATAAAACACTATACCTCTTTTAAATTAAGTAATTACATAAAAAAGAGGTATTTTACACCTATTAAACAAATAATCTTTATCCAAATGAATAATCCAATAAAATTAATTACAACATTATTAGGCTTTTTACTACTTGAACTAACTTGTTTTGCAACGCCATACAAGATTAGCATTCACAAGGAAAATGGTTTATACTTTGCTACAAATATTTCTATAAATAACATTCCTATTAATGGTAGATTTCTAATAGATACAGGAACAGAGGTATCTGTAATAAATTCTAGCATTGTTGAATTGACAAATCTATCATATAAAAAGAAAGTAACAAAATACGCTGATGGTACAAATATGCAACAAATAATTGTTGGCGAAGCGGTATTAAATATTTCACTAGGGGAACTTGTTACCCCAAAGCATAAAGTAGATATTTGGGATAATAATAACTTAGATATCGTATCCGTCCCCAATATTGTTGGTATTATTGGAGGAGATATACTTCGGAAATATATTTGTAAATTGACAGAATCTAGTCTTTATATCACTACTAAACTATCTGATTTCTCTAATATTGATGAATTTTCAAAGCTTAATATTATATATAAAGATAATCCTTTTATTGAAGTGAAATTTGGTCTTCCTATTGCAACATCCTTATTTGATACAGGTTACAATGGATTTCTAGAAGTTAATAACATGTTCCTAGATTACATCCCAATTGTTAATTCTATTGAAGGAATGGGAGTTGTAGCTAAGACAATTTTAACCAAAGACACGTGTTGTAAAGCAATTAAAGTTGAAGAATTTAAAATTGGAAATTTTTCAATTAAAGATCCTGTAGCATTCGTGAGTAATGATAAAATATGGAGTATTGGCACTGAATTTTTCAACTATTTTGAAACTATATTTGATTTCCCTAAAAAGAAAATGTATTTGAAGCAAATAAGTAAAAATTTTACAAGTAGTCATTTCTATACATACGGTTTCAAATTTGATTATCAAGATAGTGATATAATCATATCTTTTTTATGGAATAATTCATCTGCTGAAGAAAACGGAATCAAACTTGGTGACAAGATATTAACATTAAATAATTTTGATATTAAAAAGTTATTACAAAATAAAAGTAAATGTGAGATATCATCTTTGATAAGGACGGAATTGAATAAAGAGTTTCTTGATATTACAATTAAAGATGCTTCAAACAAAATTAAAGCCTACCACTTAACCAAGCAAAAAATCATTTAGAATACTATATTCTAACAATACATTATGCAATTAAAAAGCATTCATTATTTAATCATTTTGTTCAAATATTTGAATTTTTAATCCAAATAATTATATTTGATTCATTTAATTACCATTGAACATAAACTCTTTTTATTTAAGAGATATTTACTGCTATAAACCAACTTTAATAACCTTATGCTATTAACTAAACTATTCATAATTTGTCAGTTCCTGACTGTTTTAAATTATCTTCACAATACACCCAAAGAAAACAAATTCAAACTTATATTTAAAATTTAACCAATGTTCAAACAAACTTTAATCACCTTATTCTGTCTGTTTTACATTAGTATTAACGCTAAAGAAATTCCTTCGGCTCTAAAAGTTGAAACATATACTTTAGCTAACGGACTTACAATTTATCTAAACGAAGATCATAGCACCTCTTCTGTAATGGGAATGGTTGCTGTTAAAGGAGGAAGTAAAAGAGATCCTCAGGATGCTACTGGTATTGCCCATTACTTTGAACATATCATGTTTAAAGGAACTGACAAAATTGGGACAACTGATTATACTAAAGAAAAAGTATATTTAGATAGTATTGCAGCTCAATACGACAAATTAGGACAGACCACAGATAGTAAAGAAAGAGAAACCATACAATTAAAGATTAATCAACTTTCCCTTGAGGCATCTGACTATGCAATACCCAATGAATTTGATCGAATTATCAGTCAAATGGGAGGGCAAGATTTAAATGCTTTTACAGGTTACGAATATATCGGTTATCTAAACTCATTTCCACAAACAGAAATGGAAAAATGGCTGGAAATATACTCTCATCGATTTGAAAATCCGGTTTTCCGATTATTTCAGTCAGAGTTGGAAACTGTTTACGAAGAAAAGAACTTGTATGCTGACAATATGTTTAGCTCATTTTTGGAAGCTCTTTTAAAAGAACTATATCAGGAAACGCCTTATGCAAATCCGGTTATCGGGTATGCGGAACATTTAAAAAATCCTTCATTAAGCAAGATGCGTGAGTATTACGAAAAATACTATGTGCCTAATAACATGGCATTAATTTTAACAGGGGATTTTGATGCAAAGGCAGTTAAACCAATGATTGAAGAGAAATTTGGAGATTGGAAGGCCAAAGATTTACCTCAGGAAGATGAGATAAAAGCAATACCTTTTAATGGCAGAGAACAGGTCAATAAAAGATTACTTCCTATAAAAGTTGGTGTACTAGGTTTTAGAACCGTACCCATAGGACATCCTGATGAATTAAAAATTAATTTATGTAACAGGATATTATCCAACTATTCCTATACCGGATTACTGGACGAGCTTGTTAATGACAATGAATTAATGGAAGCACAGGTTGAAAACCTGAATTTTGAGGAATTAGGAAGTACGCTTATTATCATGGTTCCCAAACTATTTGGTCAGTCGTTAAAGAAAACCGAAAAATTAATTCTGGAAAAAATAAACAAATTAAAACAAGGCGATTTTAATAACGACTTGATTGATGCCGTTAAACTTGAAATGATTTCTGAAAAAGAAAGAGAAATTGAAGATAGCAGAAACAGAACAATTGCACTAATGGATGCTTTTGTGTACAACAAAAATTGGGACGATGAAATAAAATATGCAGACCATTTAAACGCCATAACCAAAGATGAAATTATTGAGACTGCTAAAAAGTATTATGGTGACAATTACCTGGCATTTTACTCAAAAATGGGTTTTCCTAAAAAAGATAAGATCAAAAAGCCAGCATACAAACCAGTAAAACCACAAAACACGGAAGCTAAATCGGAGTATGCCAAAATGATTAAGGAATTGCCAAGTGAAAAAGTTATACCTCATTTTACAGAAGAAGGAATTGATTTTAATAAAGGTAAACTAAATGAATGTGCCGAATACTATACATCAAAAAATCCTATTAATGATATTTTTTCGCTAAATATTAAATTTCATGCGGGCACTAATGAAAACATTGAAAATGATTTAGCTGACGAAATTATTAGTTATTGCGGCACCAAAGAGTTTGCCTATTCTGATTTTAAAAAGGAATTACAAAAGTTAGGAGCTGATTTTTATGCCAACGCTAATGGCACTAATTTTACTTTACACATATCTGGTTTAGAGAAAAATTTTAATCCAACATTAAAACTAATAAATGACCTTATTACAGATCCGGTTTTAAAAGACTCTGAAAAGATAAAACTAATAAGAGACCGAAAAATGAATAAAAAAATGATGCTTAAGGATCTTGATTCACAATCAGAAGCTCTTGATGAATATGCATTATACAAAACAAATTCATATTACCTTAACGATATTACTGCAAAACAGATCAAAACTATTTCTTTAGACAGTCTTATTGCTCTTACTAAAAACGTATTCAGTAATAGTTGCGAACTACATTATTGCGGAAACTTATCTCCTGAAGAATTTAAGAGTATCACAACTAAACAATTAACATTTACTTCCCATCTACAAAAAGGTAATAGGTATTTTGTAAAAGATAAAATCAAACCAACTGAAAACGAGGTGTTTTTTATCAATGATAAAAATGCCGTTCAATCACATATAAGTTTATATGTGATCAGTAACAAAAATGACACTGCTGATTATTGGGATCAAAAATTATTCAATGAATATTTCAGTGGAGATATGTCCTCACTGGTTTTTCAGGAAATAAGAGAGTTTAAATCATTAGCATACAGCGCATACGGATACAGTCAAACACCATTTTCAAAAAATCACCCATCATTCTTCACTGGCATTATGAGCACTCAGGCCGATAAAACGATTGAAGCTTTAGAAACCTATGTTGATTTAATCAACAATATGCCACAAAAACCAGAAAGGATGGATATTATTAAGGAAAGTATTAAACAATCCATGAACAGTAAACGCCCTGGCTTTAGAAATATTACCAACAGCATTCCTTATTGGCAGTATGTTGGTTGTGATGAAGATCCAAACAAACTCCTATATTCCAGGGTGGATGAGATGAATTTTGATCATGTATTAGCCTACTACAACAAATACATCAAAGACAAAAAAATTATCATTACGATTGTTGGAGACAAAAAAAGAATTGATTTCGAAAAGCTTCATCAATTTGGTAATGTTAAGGAACTAGATAAAAAAGACGTATTTAACTAAAAAACAATTTAAAACAAAACACCTATGATTACATTTCTTGGCTTTTTAGTGCTATTAGCAGGTTTCGCTGCTTTTGTAATATCTAAAATAGAAAAAAGCAATAGCCGATTTCCAGAATGGCTAAAAGGCATTCAAAAAATACATGGAACCATTTTAATTACAGTTGGCATAATACTAATGCTTACAAAATCACTTTTCTTTTTTGCCGACAGAGGTTTTAATTACCTATTGGTATCTCCCACTGGTAATATGAGCGCGGTAATGGAACAGGGCATTAAGTGGAGAGGATTTGCCAAAATTGATAAATGGCAAAAATTTATTGACGTTAAAGTTATTGGTGAAGGTATTGAAATTGATGAAGAGGAAGTGGAAGGTATTATGAAACCAATTCCATTACGTTTTATTGATCAGGTAACAGCAAAAGGTTATGTATCTACACGTTTTGAATTACCTCGCGATGCCGAAAGCTTTATAAATTTGGCTGTAAAGTTCAGAACCATGAGCAACTTGGTTAACAATACAATAGTACCAACTGTAAAAGAGCAATTAGTAAACACAGCTTATATGTTTGCTGCTCAGGATTATATTTCAGGAGAAGCACAAAGTTTCAGACAGGCTTTTGAAGAACAACTAAAAGGTGGTGCTTATGCTGTTGAAAAAATAGAACGCCGTGATACCGTTTATTCCGATATTCAGGATGATGATAGCCGTGTAATAAAGGAAGTACAAACTTCATATGAAGTAAATAAGGTATTAGAAAATGGGATTCCTAAACGCATAAAACATGAGTTGAGCGAAAATAAGATTATTGTTTCTCAGGTAATAGTTGATAATATTGAACTGGAAGCTACATTTAAACAGCGTTTGGAAGCACAACGTGATGAATCTGCAAAACGTCAGTTAGAACAACAAAAAGTTGAAACTGCCAAAGATGCTCAACAACGTATTATTGCTGAAGGAGAAAGAGATAAGGCTGCTGAACGTGTTGCACAGGAAAAAGAACAGGTTAAAGCTCTTATTGCTATCGAAACCAAATTGAAGCAGGAAGAAACCAATAAAAAACTAGCCGCAATTGCACTTGAAACAGAACGTTTAAATGCTCAAAAGAAAAAAGTAACAGCAGATGCTGAAGCATACGAAATTTCTAAAAAAGTACAAGCTGGTATTACTCCTGAAGTTAAGCTCCAAATGGAACTGGATCGCGATGTAAAAGTTGCTGCAGAAATTGCTAAAATCAATTTCCCGCAAACCATGATTATTGGAGGAGATTCAAAAGGAGGCACTCCACTTGAAAGTTTAATTGGTGCTGCAATGGCAAAACAATTACAGACTACAAAAAAATAATTTAGTTATTATAAATTCAGAAAAGAGGAAAATGTGATCATTTTCCTCTTTTTTTTATCTTTAACCAAAGTCATATACAAAATACTTTTCTTAAATTGAGCATAAAACAGATAAGATCCTTGCTAGAAAACTGCAGCTCTGAAGAATATGGTCATTCTTTCTCTAATGACAAAATCATAAAAATCAAATAAACATTTTGGTTAAAAACCCTTAAATCAACAGTTTTTAAAACTCTTTTTACAGGAACTTAATCATTTAAAGCAAAATAAACGCTACCTTTGCACCCTCATTTTTATTACGTTATGCAGGATATAAGAAATATTGCAATTATAGCGCACGTTGACCACGGTAAAACTACATTGGTTGACAAGATGTTATTGGCCGGAAAACTTTTTAAAGATCACCAGGAAGTTGGTGAATTAATCATGGACAATAACGATTTAGAAAGAGAAAGAGGTATTACTATCCTTTCTAAGAACGTTTCGGTAATGTACAAGGATACTAAAATTAACATTATCGATACCCCTGGTCACTCCGATTTCGGTGGAGAAGTTGAACGTGTTTTAAACATGGCTGACGGTGTACTACTTTTAGTAGATGCATTCGAAGGACCTATGCCTCAAACTCGTTTTGTACTTCAAAAAGCGATTGGTTTAGGTTTAAAACCAATTGTAGTTATTAACAAGGTTGACAAACAGAACTGTCGTCCTGAAGAAGTTCAGGAAGCAGTATTCGACCTGATGTTTAACCTTGGCGCAACTGAAGAACAGCTTGACTTTGTTACAATCTACGGTTCAGCTAAAAATGGCTGGATGAGTACTGATTGGAAAAAACAAACTGAAGATATCACTCCTGTTTTAGATGCGGTTATTGAAAATATTCCTGCTCCGGAACCAAATGAAGGTACTCCTCAAATGTTAATTACTTCACTTGACCACTCTCCTTATACTGGTAGAATTGCGATTGGAAGAATTCATAGAGGTAGTTTAAAAACAAACCAACAAGTTTCTTTAGTAAAAAGAGATGGTTCTATTTCAAAAACAAAAATTAAAGAAATTAATGTTTTTGATGGATTAGGACGTACAAAAGTTGACGAAGTAAAATGTGGTGAGCTTTGTGCTCTTATCGGTTTAGATAATTTTGATATTGGTGATACTGTTGCTGATATTGAAAATCCAGAAGCTTTAGATCCTATTGCTATTGATGAGCCTACAATGAGTATGCTTTTCACTATCAATAACTCTCCTTTCTTTGGTCAGGATGGTAAATTTGTAACTTCTCGTCATATTAAAGACAGATTAGATGCTGAGCTTGAAAAGAACTTGGCTTTACGTGTAGAAGAAACCGGTTCTGCTGATGCATGGAACGTATACGGACGTGGTGTACTTCACTTGTCGGTTTTAATTGAAACCATGCGTAGAGAAGGTTATGAACTTCAAGTTGGTCAGCCTAGAGTAATCATCAAAGAGATTGCAGCAATTAAGCACGAACCTGTTGAAGAATTAACTATTGACTTACCTGACGAGTACTCTGGTAAAGCCATTGAAATGGTACAGTTACGTAAGGGTGAAATGCTTAACATGGAACGCAAAGGAGAGCGTATCGTAATTGAATTCCATATTCCATCGAGAGGTATTATCGGTTTAAGAAATTCATTATTAACAGCTACCGCAGGAGAAGCTATTATGGCCCACCGTTTTGTTGAATTCCAACCTTACAAAGGAGAAATCAACAAGCGTTTAAACGGCTCATTAATTGCAATGGAAGACGGAGCTGCGATTCCTTATGCATTAGATAAACTTCAGGACAGAGGTAAATTCTTTGTATCTCCACAAGAAAAAATATATAAAGGACAGGTTGTTGGAGAAAATAATCGTGAAGGTGATTTAACTATTAATATTACCAAAACGAAAAAATTGACTAACATGCGTACTCAAAGTTCGGATGAAAAAGTTAAATTAGCTCCACCAATTATCTTCTCATTGGAAGAAGCATTAGAATATATTCAGGGTGATGAGTATGTAGAGGTAACTCCTCAAGCCATACGAATCCGTAAAATATATCTTGAAGAACATGAACGGAAGCGTTTAGCAAAGCAATAAATAACTAAGAAATTATTTATTGATTTGCTGTTTTTCGAGTTAGCAGCGAGCCGCATCAAAAAAGATGCGGCTTTTTTTTAATCATTTAACTATTCAAACTTTTTTTAATAAAAAAGGATTCGGACATTTGTAAGAATATATCTAAAGTTGTGATTCATCATATTTATATTGTGAAAAACATTTTAGATTTATACTGGTAAAATCATATTAGTTTATTTATTAATCATTGTTTCATGAGCAAAATTGATTGGGCAAAACTGTCGTTCAGTTATATCAAAACAGATTATAACGTACGAAGCTACTACAAAGATGGCCAATGGAGCGAATTAGAAGAAACAACTTCTGAAGCGTTAACAATCCATATGGCAGCAACATGTGTTCATTACGGTCAGGAAGCTTTTGAAGGTCTGAAAGCATTTAAAGGTAAAGATGGCAAAATTAGAATCTTTAGAATGGATGAAAATGCAAAAAGACTCCAAAACTCTGCCAATGGAATCTTAATGCAACCGGTTCCTACTGAACTTTTCACTAAAGCTGTCGTCCGCGCTGTTGAGCTCAATCTTGATTATGTTCCTCCTTATGAGTCAGGAGCTGCTTTATACATTCGTCCTTTATTAATTGGGTCAGGTCCTAAAGTTGGTGTTTCTCCATCTGAAGAATATACTTTTATTGTATTTGTAACTCCAGTAGGTCCTTATTTTAAAGAAGGCTTTAAACCTACAAAGCAAATGATCAGCAGAAACTTTGACAGAGCTGCTCCTCATGGTACAGGACATTTAAAAGTTGGTGGAAACTATGCTGCTAGTATGCGTGCTGGAAAAATTGCCCATGATGGTGGTTATTCTTCAGTATTATACTTAGATAGTAAAGAACATAAATATATTGACGAAGCTGGTCCTGCTAACTTCTTTGCAATTAAAGGCAACAAATATATTACACCACTTTCTGAATCAATACTTCCTAGTATTACAAATATGAGTTTGATTCAATTAGCCGAAGACATGGGGCTTGAAATTGAAAGACGTCGAATTTTACTCGAGGAACTAAGCGAATTTGATGAAGTTGGAGCTTGTGGTACGGCAGCTGTGATTAGTCCTATTGGTGAGATTGATGATATTGATAAGAATATTTCTTACACATTTGGAGATCCTAATGTTGCTGGTCCTACCTGCACAAAATTATACAACAAACTTAGAGGCATCCAATATGGTGATGAACCTGACACTCATGGTTGGGTTACTATTATTGAATAGCTAAAAGACCATACAAAGAAAGGCGGAGTAATTGTTTACTCCGCCTTTTCTATTATTATCATTCTATCTTACACTCTTCTTTCCTCAACAATCATTAAAGCTTCTTCTCTAATGATTTCTGGCAACTGAATTTGTCGCAACTGAATACTCTTCATCCAACCTGCTACCTCCCTTTCTTTTAGCGTATACAAAACGTCTCTAAATTCCTCTATGGCTTCATCTGAATAGCCTTTGGGAGTAACTCCTCTAAACCTATCCAGTTCTTCATCATTATAATATTCTATATTATCACTCGAACTCAACAAGCTATCAGCCTCACAAACTTCATGTGCACCGCAACAATCAGCAGGAACCTCTCTCCCCTCTTCTTCAACTTCATCCTTACCTTTAACCTTATTTGATACAAACCAGGCTATAATAAGAGCTACTATAATTAATACAACAATATAAATCATGTTGCGAAATTATAAAAAATGCCATAAAGAAAAGAGGTGTTTTCTGTTAATATTTGTTAGATAAAAATTATCATAGCTCTTGCTATTCACAGTGTTTTACATATAGTTATAATCTACATTGATCAATCTTAAACCTAACAATATTGAGATATATCTCATTTACAATCACTTCAAACTTTTCTGAAATATTCATTATTTACAAGGCCAAAAAAATACAAACCATTGATTTTATTCACCGAAAACAATATCTTAAAGTAAAAAATGTGTTACGACGTAAAATATCTAACTCAAAAAAAATTAAATTATGCAAAAAGGCTAGGAGAATCTGTTGATGAGATCAAAAAAATAGAATCTGATTTAAATATCCTGACCACTAACTTATCACCACACTATCATGCCTCAGGTTTTATGCATCCAAATCTTTTATGCTTCATAAAGAAACCGGAAATTAAACCAATGTTATTTCAGTGGGGATTAATTCCTTATTGGACAAAAAATGAAGAACAGGCTTCTCAAATTCAGAATAAGACAATCAATGCAAGAATTGAAAGTATTGATACAAAACCAAGTTTTAAATCATCATCGAATAAACGAAGATGTATTGTTATGATTGACGGTTTTTACGAACATCATCATCAAAACAATCAAAAGTATCCATTTTACATTTACAACAAAACTGATGAACCCATGCTAATTGGTGGCTTATGGGATAGCTGGAATACCACTCATGGATATGTACTTAATACGGTAAGTATAATTACCACAAAAGCTCAGGGTATTATGAAATCTATTCATAACAATCCCAAATTATCAGAAAGTCGTATGCCACTTTTAATAAATAGTGCACAAATTAACAATTGGTTATCACCTACACCCATCGCACAAATATTAAAAGACATTACGGAAAATAACGATTATTTAAACTTAAAGGCTCATCCGGTTAAACCATTAAGAGGAAAAAATTACGTTGGTAATTATATCGAAGTTTCATACCCTTATGAATATCCAGAATTAAATATTACAGGTTTATTATCTTAAACTTACATAGATATTGGTTATATTCGAAACAAAAAATTATGAATTTATTTGGCAACATTATTTGGTTGGTCTTTGGCGGATTTATGATTGCAATGGAATATTTGATAAGCAGTATCGTATTAATGATTACCATTATTGGAATTCCATTTGGTCTACAATCATTAAAACTAGCCAGCTTAGCTTTTTGGCCCTTTGGAAGAGAGGCTGTGGTTACATCCAGAGCAGACGGATGCCTGTCTCTTTTGATGAATATTATATGGTTATTGGTTGGTGGTATATGGATCGCATTAACTCATGTTTTTTGGGGAATTGTATTAAGCATAACTATCATTGGTATTCCATTTGGGAAACAACATTTTAAGTTAGCAGGAGTAGCACTATCTCCTTTTGGCAGAGATATCATATATAAGAATTAACAACCCAAACACTCCCAAATTTAGATGAAAAATTTTTTAAGCAAACTATTAAAGACAATTGGAACATTTATTCTTCGATATGGATTAGGCTTTATTATTATTTGGCTTGGCTTTTTAAAATTTAAAAATTCTGAAGCCGATTATACTCATCAGCTTATATCCGGAGGACACATTTCATTTATTTTAAAATATTTAACACCCTATGCATTAAATCATATAGTAGCTTATTTACAGATACTTATTGGACTATTAATTCTACTCAAACCAATATCAAAGTCACTTTCTTTTTGGGGAGGTGTTGCAGCGTGTTTAATGTTTATATTAAGTTTGTCACTTCTTTTTACATCGAACGTTGTTTGGCAAGTGGGATATGGTTTTCCAGAGCTTTCAAAAGCGGGTCAAACTATTTTAAAAGATTTTGTATTATTTGGGGCTGCAGCATGGTGTGTAAGCGATAGTTTATAAAGAAATTGTATGAGAAAAATAGATAAGGCATGTGTATTTTGTGCATCGAGCACAAAGGTTGATGGTGCATACATAGAGGACGCAGAAAAACTGGGCGTAATTTTATCTGAAAATAATATTGCCATGAATTACGGCGGTGGAGCTGTAGGTCTAATGGGGGCTATTGCAAATTCCATGCTCCAAACAAATGGCAGAATTATAGGAATCATCCCTAAGTTTATGGTTGAGGTTGAGTGGGAACACAAGGGTGTAAAAGATATGGTTCATGTGGACACCATGGCAGAAAGAAAACAGTTATTGGTGAAAGATGTGGATGCAGTTATTGCATTACCAGGAGGAACCGGAACTCTGGAAGAATTGTTTGAAGTACTTTCGAATAAAAAGCTTGGTCTTTTTACGAAGCCAGTGATTCTGTTAAACACTAAAGGTTTTTTCAACCCATTAATAGAGATGCTACAAAAAACTATTGATGAGAATTTTATGAGACCTGAGCACAAAGAGTTATGGACTGTTGTTGATACACCAGAAGAAGTAATTCCTGCCATTGAATCTTCAAGTTCATGGAGTGTAGATGCCTTTAAATTTGCCGCAGTTTAGGATTCATGATTATTTCAAATTAAGAAACGACACTATTTTACTATTTTTGCAGAAAAGTTTTGAGAATGAACCTGGAAGAAAATTGGGAATATATTGCTTATCAAGATAGTACAAGTGAAACAAGTAGTGAATCATCTACTTTAAATAGTGATGCACAAAACCTGAAAGTTAATAAACCTCAACTACTTGCTATTCCAGAAACTCCTAAAAGATTTACTCAAACGCAGAAAAAAGTTAAAGTTGAAGCAAAACCTAAAACATTTGTTCCAACACCTGAAGACTCCGTAAATTTCAATCTGATTACCAGAAAAACTGAATCAAATATTCTTAAGCAGACTATTGTTCATGATTACTTAAATCCAATTCCTTTAAGTAATAAAACCTGGTTAAACATAAATACTAAAGACGTACTAAGTGTTGATAACTCATCTTTGGTAATTGACAACACCTTACCCCAAGACACTTTATTGACAAGCCATGTATCTGAAATTAAAAATATTGCAGAAACAAATATTTCTAACTCGGATACTATTAAGGTTACAAATCAAGAAATTAAAGATAGTATTCAAATAACAGAAATTGCACAAAATAATCTGGCCACTAAGAAAGACTCAACTCAAACTCTGATTGAAGTTCCCTCTATTCTTCCTTTTAAAGAACATAAAAATATAGATAAGGATATACTTTCAGGGTTGATATTGCTTGCTGTAGCAGTAACAGGTTTTTTACGATTCACCAATTATAAATATTTAAGAGAACTGTTCGCTGCTTTGATATTTTCGCAAAATGCGAGAAAAATGCAAAAAACAGTCAACTTACATTATCGAACTCCTGCTTTTATCTTAAACGGACTGTTTCTTTTTAACGCATCAATATTTCTTTATCAAATCATTAACTACTATCATTTAAAAACAATATTTAACCAGAGTTTATTTCTGATTCCAGCATTCATGTTGCTTATTATAGCATTTGGAATGACTAAAGTAGCATTATATCGTTTTGTTGCATATGTTTTCGAAACAAAGCCTGAAACTAAAGAGTATCTTTTCTTCAATTTTCTTAATAATAAGATTTTTGCCATAGCAATACTTCCAATTATCATAGTAGTTCCATACATTGAAGCAGAAATTGTTCCTGTTTTATTCAAAATTGGAGGGGTAATTTTCATTTCTTTGTATTTTATACAATTATTTAGAGGTTTAGCAATAATTTTGAAAAATGTAGCTTCTTTATTTTACATGTTTTTGTATCTTTGTGCCCTAGAAATTTTGCCTTTAATTATTATTTACAACATTTTAATTAGATAGGCATATTGCGATGTAAGAAACTAAAAGAGATATCGTTTTGAAGATAAAGAGAATACTGGTTTCCCAGCCAAAACCACAAACAGAAAAATCTCCTTACTTTGAATTGGCAGAGAAAAACAATGTAAAAATTGATTTTCGACCGTTTATTCAAGTTGAGAGTGTGCCTACGAAGGAGTTTCGTGCCCAAAAAGTAAATATTTTAGACCATTCGGCCGTTATTTTTACCAGCAGAACTGCTATCGACAACTTTTTTAGAGTTGCTGAAGAAATGAGAGTAACTGTGCCTGACACTATGAAGTATTTCTGTATCTCCGAAGCAACTGCTTATTACTTACAGAAATATATTGTTTACAGAAAACGCAAGATTTTTCATTCAACAGGAAAGTTTCCTGATTTGGTTGAAATCATCAAAAAACACAAAGATGAAACCTATCTTGTGCCACTTTCAGATATCCATAAGCAAGAAATCCCAGATTTACTTGACAAAAATAAAATCAAATATTCAAAGGCTATTCTTTACAGAACTGTTAGCAGTGATTTGAGTGACCTTAAAGATATTGATTACGATATCCTTGTATTTTTTAGTCCATCAGGAATTGCCAGTTTATTACAAAACTTTCCTGGTTGGGATCAAAAAGATACTAAAATTGCATCTTTTGGACCTGCTACTGCAAAAGCAGTTAAAGAAGCTGGTTATAGATTAGACATACAGGCTCCAATGCCTCAGGCTCCATCTATGACTATGGCCCTGGAACAATTTATTAAAAAGCACAACAAGGCTAATAAATAGATTATTAGAATCATATATATTTAAAAGGGCATTTTTAAATGCCCTTTTTTTATCTCGGAACACACAGCTAAATAGCACTTATTTTATACCAATGGCACATTCGGATTATTCGTTTCCTAAATCAGATCGATTATGCAGCCATATTTTAATTGAGAAACTCTTTACTGAGGGAAACTCTTTTATTTGCTATCCTTTTAGAGTAGTTTATCATGCTACAGAATTACCAGATGAAACCAATTCTCAGGTTCTATTTAGCGTATCAAAAAAAAGGTTTAAAAGAGCCGTACATCGTAATCTTTTGAAAAGAAGGTGCAGAGAAGCATACAGATTAAACCGCAATGAGTTTAATACATTTCTAAAAGAAACCAATCAACAAATCATCTTTGCCTGTGTTTATATTTCAGGAGAACAACAAAGTTATTCTTCCATACAAAAAGGTATTAAGAAATCGTTGATTAAATTACAAAAAGTATTAAGCGAAGAGTCTGATCATGCAACTGATTAAATGGTTATATAAAGTCATTATTGCTGGAATTGTTTTTATATTAATCATACCCATAAAAATATATCAGCATGCTATTTCACCAATGCTTGGTGCATCATGCAGATATACCCCAACCTGTTCAGCATACTCTATTGAAGCGCTAAAAAAACATGGTCCGATAAAAGGAAGTTATCTGGCTATTAAACGGATTTTAAGTTGTAATCCATGGGGCGGACACGGGCATGATCCGGTTCCTTAGAACCCCTAAAAATCGAAATGTAAATAATTCAATTAAAAAGTATAATTTAGTACGTCAAAATAAAAACAAAAATATGGAGTCGACCAGACAAAAAAAGGTATCCAGATTATTACAGAAGGAAATGAGTGAGATTTTTATCAAAGAAGCTAAAAATCTTACATTAGGAGCTATGGTATCTGTAAGCAAGGTTCGCATATCTCCTGATTTAGGTAATGCTAAAATCTACATCAGCATATTCCCATCTGGTAAAAAAGAGGATATTTTCGCTGAAATTAATCATCACAATTCTCTTATTCGTAGAAATTTAGGTTTAAGAGTTGGTAAACAATTAAGAGTTGTACCTGAGCTTCAATTTTATATTGATGATTCTCTTGACTATATTGATAACATTGACCGCTTGTTAAAAAAATAAGAATGCAATACGATCCGATCAAAAAAAGCTTAGGAAAGGTATTTAACCGAACTCCTTTTTTAAGAATATTGTTTTACAGATTACTTGATTTATTACTACTCAGAGCATGGCATATTCGTAAAGAAATTAAACTATGGTCAAAAAAAGTGGGAAACGACATCAATGTTTTAGATGCAGGTTCCGGATTTGGCCAGTACGTTTATTTCTTGTCATCGCTAAATAAAGATTGGAATATTACAGGTTTAGATGTAAAAACGGAACAGATTGAGGATTGTAATCAATTTTTTACTAAGATTAAACGAAACGAAAAGGTTCATTTTGAATATGCTGATCTAACAAAGTTTGAAGAAGTGGATAAATACGACCTGGTTATTTCTGTGGATGTGATGGAACACATTGAGGATGACGAAGGCGTATTTAAAAATATCCATAATGCTATGATCAGCGGAGGAATGATGATTATATCTACACCAAGCGATCAGGGTGGATCTGATGCTCACCATCACGAAGTTGAACACGAAGATGGTGTAACCGGATTTATTGATGAACATGTTAGAGATGGTTATAATATTCAGGAAATAAAACAAAAGCTACAAAAGGCAGGTTTCAAGAATGTTGTGGCGCATTACACTTATGGATGGCCAGGAAAAATATCTTGGAAATTATCTATGAAATTTCCTATAATGATGCTTAACCTCTCCAAATTATTTTTTATTATTTTACCTGTTTATTATATCATTACATTCCCTATTTCGTTTATACTTAATTTTATTGATGTAAAAATAAAACACAAAACAGGGACAGGATTATTAGTAAAAGCCATAAAATAATTATTCTCCTTTATGAAGCTTATTATTGAAATAGCATTAAAATTCTTATTTGGAAAAAAATCAAAAGGTATTATTAATGTAATTTCCACTATTTCAATAATTGGAGTTTCAGTTGGAACGATTGCTTTATTGGTTATCCTTTCCGTTTTTAATGGTCTTCACGGGTTAATAGGAAGTTTATACGGATCCTTTGACCCTGACATTAAAGTAACCGCAGTTGAGGGAAAATTCTTTTCGACGGATTCTCTTAAAATAAAAGAAATCAAAGAACTGGATGGTGTTATAAAGGTTAGTCCGGTTATTGAAGACAACGCCCTGTTAAAGTATAATAACAGACAAGTTACCGCCATGGTAATGGGTGTTGATTCAACATTTCGAGAAGTCACACAACTTGATTCCATTATTGTTGAAGGGAAATTTAACCTGAGGGATAAACAAGGATTTGGAGGTGCCATTGGTTATGTTTTAGCCGACCAGCTTAATGTTCGTGTTGCTTTCCTGACACCTCTGCTAATTTACGTACCACAACGTAACAAAAGAATTAATTTAAACCGCCCCAACGAAGCTTTTAACACACACTACATACATCCGAAAGGTATCTTCCTTGTTAAACAAATGGAATACGACTCAAAATATCTTTTGGTGGATATAGACCTTGTTCGTAAACTTTTTGTTTATAAAGACACTGAAGTAACTTCACTTGCTATTGGCTTAAAAGAAGGCAGCGATTCAGCGAATATTCAGGAAAAGATTCAAGGCATTTTAGGATCAGGGCTTAAAGTTGAGAACAGACATCAGCAGCATGCCAGTTTTTATAAAATGATGAGAGTGGAGAGAATTATGGCCTACCTGATTCTTTGCTTTATACTGATCATTGCAACTTTTAATTTAATTGGCACCATGTCGATGCTGATATTTGATAAAAAAGAAGGCATTAAGATTTTAAAAAGTATTGGAGCCAATAAAAAAATGGTAACCCGCATATTTTTGGTTGAAGGATGGTTAATTTCATTAATAGGTGTGGTTGCAGGACTGTTAATTGGTATTGTATTAGTATTATTACAACAGCATTTTGGCTTAATCAAGTTCAGTGGAGGCAACAATTTTGTTGTTGATGCATATCCCGTTGCGCTTGAGATTCCGGATATTTTTTATTCGTTAATTACGGTTACTACCATTGGCTTTTTTGCTGCTTTATATCCGGTTAAAATTATTGTTGGTAAATATTTTAACGAAAATTACTAAATCTTAAAGGTTAGTTTTATTAATTTTGTTAGTTCGTTTTTAACACACTAACTTTTTTAAATGAAAATTAAATTTCAAATTATACCTGAAGAAAACTTAATCGTCCATAAATTAACAGGGGATTTTGACATTGATTGTTACACGCAATACTCAAAAACGCTTGTTCAATGTCCGGAATGGAATACTGTTGATAAAATGCTATCAGACATACGTGGTTTAAACACAAACAATGTTCCTAAATGTCTTGATTTGATGGCTAAATTAAGACGAGAAGTATATAAAAGAGATTACCTTAATGTTCTACTTGTAGATACCCCGATATCTACTGCGCATTCCCACATTTATAAAAACTGTCTTCAATCAGATAAATTCAGATATAAGTATTGTTCTACATTGCAACATGCATTAGCTACTTTAGACCTTGATGTATCTGAAAAGCAAGCAGAAGAGCAATTATTAAATCTGAAACACGAATTTGTTTTTTCAGAAGAATGAACCTTGGGTAACTCTGGATTCTAAAGCAAGAAGTTTTTTCTTGGCATCCAATCCTCCGGCATAACCAACCATCTTGCCATTTAATCCAACTATTCTGTGGCAGGGAATAATAATTGAAATAGCATTCGCGCCATTTGCGGAGGCAACAGCTCTAACAGCTTTTTCATTACCTAACCTTTTGGATAAATCAAGATACGTTAAGCGTTGTCCAAAAGGAATTTTTATTAACTCCTGCCAGACTAGTTTCTGAAAATCTGTTCCAATTAACTTTAACGGCAGATCAAATTGAGTTCGTTGTTTTGCAAAGTATTCCTCAAGCTGACGTATAGTTTCCTGGATTATTGCTGAATTCCCGTATTGAAATCCGGCCTGCAATCCGTTCTTTAGTCTTCGGTCTATCAAATCACGTTTTTTACGATATCTCCAATCGCACAAACAAAGTTCTTCCATAAAAGAACCTACCAACAAAACACCTGCCGGCGAATGATATTCCTTAACTAAAATATTTTCTTCCATTGATTAATCCATGGTTTCAACAATAGAAACACAATCTGCATAGGTTTCCTTAATTTCATCCAGGCATTGATTAACCTCATCTGCAGTATTCGCACGAAGCATCTTTATTTTCAAGTCACGAAAATCTCTTAAACCTTTAAATGTAATAGCAAGATGTCTTCTCATATGCAGAATTCCTCTTCTTTCTCCCAACCAATCAATACTATTATTTAAATGCTCTCTGATCATTTCAACATGTTCAGGAATTTTAGGTAGTTCCAACAGCTCTCCTGTATCCAAATAATGGCGTACCTCTTTAAAAATCCATGGGCGACCAATAGATGGTCTGCCAATCATTAAAGCATCTACACCATACCTGTCTAAATACAACTTTGCCTTTTTAGGATTTGTCAGGTCACCATTACCTATAATTGGGATGTGCATTCGAGGGTTGTTCTTTACTTCACCAATTAAGGTCCAGTCCGCATCTCCATTATACATTTGAGCACGGGTTCTACCGTGAATGGTTAATGCTTTTATTCCTGTATCCTGAAGTTTCTCTGCTACCTCTACAATAATTTTAGAACTCTCATCCCAACCCAAACGAGTTTTTACAGTAACTGGTAATTTAACTGCCTCCACAATTTTCCTGGTCATTTCAACCATTTTCGGAATATCCTTAAGCATGCCAGAACCAGCACCTTTTGTGGCTATTTTTTTTACAGGACAGCCAAAGTTGATATCAATTAACTCAGGATTGGCTTCTTCTGCAATTTTTGCAGCCTCAACCATCGCATCAATATCCTTTCCGTACAATTGTATACCAACCGGACGTTCCTCATCAAATATTTTAAGTTTTCGCTGGGTACTCTCTATACTTCGAATTAAAGCATCAGCCGACACGAATTCAGTATACATCAGATCCGCACCATATTTTTTACACAACAACCTGAACGAAGGATCAGTCACATCCTCCATAGGAGCCAACAAAAGTGGATTTTCTCTTAACTCTAAATTTCCAATCTTCACTACTCAGCAATTAATTTGTCTAACAAGGTTTTAAACTGATCACTATTCCAATCTGCAGCACCATCCTTTTTAACTACAATTTCACCTGTTTTTGAAAGAATAACAGTATGTGGATATTGATTAGAACTTAATACATCAGGAGCGCGCTCTATCATTTTATAAACAGGAACCTCGTAATTTTTGTTGTTTACAAAATTCTCTATTTTTTCTTTTGTTTCATTACTCAACAAAACAAAGGCAACATCATTTTTATAATTAAGATAAAGTTGATCTATAGCAGCAAACTCAGCAACACAAGGAGGACACCAAGTAGCCCAAAAATTAAGAAAAACAACTTTCCCTTTTAAATCAGAAAATGAATACGTTTCTTGATTAAGATCTGAATATTGCCAGTTATAATCATTCTCACTCAAAGTCACCTTATCCGTTTCTTCCTTTGGTGACGACATGGTATATCGTATCACAAAAGAACTAATTGGTAATCTTGTTGATGGAATTATCAATAAAATAAATAAGATGAGAAAAAGAAAGTCGAGCACAATTCCGGCTTTAGTCTTTCTCTTTGTATATTTTTTCCATTGATCTTTAAAAAAAAACTTCATTGATGGTGATCTTTTTTACAATTTTCTAAAAGCTAAAGAAGCCGGCCATTTTATGCTTTTATAACATTTACCTGTATTGGTACATATTTGCATTGCGATTGTTTTATAATCGTTTAAACCATCTACATTGTTATAAAACTTTTGAGCATCAATCGTAAATTTATGTCCTGTACCCGGCATTAATGTCAATGGAAAATAGTTGTGACCTCCAATATTTTTAATGGCAAACTCTCTTTTTGATGACCCTTTGTAAAACTGAATGCTTGGTGCATTAAAAGTTATATCCCGTTTTGTTTGATTGATAATAAAAACACGAAGAGCCAGATTTCCATTCGACTTCACTTTATAATGACCTACTCTGAAAATTACCAACTGTGGCATAATTTTATCTAACCATCCTTTTCTTTTGGCCACATAAAACACCAATGTAACAACTAACATTAACCACAAAGAATTAAAGTTAAAAGTCTGTGGTTTTTCGCCAACTTCGGGTTGTTGTAAAGGCTGTTCAGAATATTGAGAAACAGCATTCTCAGAATAACCTTCTTCTACTTTTTCCGGCCCAGGATTAGCAATACTACACACCTGCATGGTTAAAGCTAAACCCAACATTACATAAATGATAATTCTGTTTTTCTTCAGAAGATCCAAAAATCCTTTCAACTGTTGCATAAAGTACTATTCTTTAGAATTTGTATATGCAGATGCATCTTTAGGAAAAGGAATTAACCCTTGATAATTGATATAATACTCACCATCAACCACAGGTTTTGCCATTTCTTCTTCTGTAGTTCCATTTGCATTGGCAATACCAACGCTGGCATACCAACATTCTGAGTGATGCTTTTTTCCAAGCTCTTTTACTTGTTCAATAATATCAGGAAGAATAATTCCCATTTCAGGATAGTAGCCTGTTTTTACCAACACCATATGGAACTGGTCATCTTTTTTAGCAAGAATCTGCGGATTAACATCTAACTCTTTTCTTACATTTAAAACCTCGTATCCCTTATCTATTAAATCTTTGTAAACTACTTTAATACCTAGAAAATGTAACTCTTCCAGGTTCATGATTTTTCCCTCTGCCATTTCATTTCAATTTTGAAAGGGCAAAATTGGGAAAAAATGATGTAAATCTTCAATAGAATGGAAGATAATAAGTTTAAATGATGCAAGATATAATTCATTTATAGAGAAGCTTGGTTTAAAATCGCTTATTGATTAATGATAATATTTATAGAAATAATTTATCATCACAACTCATTCCTAATTGATGACTATGAATAAAATTCTCGTGATCATCAAATAACCCAATCACTTTTTCACGTTTTAATTTAGATTTTTTTATCTGAAACACAGGTTAAATAACTACTCCAAGGATAATCTATTGGATGAGAAACAAAAGAATGATGTACTGGATTATTGTGAATATATATTACTGCTTGTTTTAAATATTCATCTGAATCAATTTGTTTTCTTTTAAAAGGTCTTTCAAAGAGGGCTCCATGACGTCCATGAAACCTATTGAAGTACTTAGTATAGGAATTAAAGAGGTGAGAAAAATGTGAAGTGGGATTGGGTATTTTGTTATTGTTTAACGCTAACTGGTCTGCAACGCTGTCTGATTTTGATAACGTTTCCCATTTTTTAAATTCCAACCTGACAGCGTCATTAACATTAACATTAACATTAACATTAACATTAACATCTTGACTATTAATCTGATCTATTGAATATTTATAAACTAAATTATCCTTGATATAAACAAGGAAATGAAAATGATTTGGCATAAGAACCCATGCGTAGGTATTTGCAATAGGGCTTATATATTTATCATATAAATGAAGGAAATAATGATAATTTTTTTCTTCTTCAAAAAGATTACAGCTATTTATACCCCGATTATATATATATGATAGAACTTTCCGGGGTTAAGTATCAGGTTTAGCATATTTTATTTTATTAATTCGACTATTGAATTTAATAAAATAATCAGAGCCAGTATAAAGTGGTAGAGTAAAAATATTAGCACTTTACTTCATAACCAGTTTAGTAAGTATAAACAACTGACAAACAAATTTTCAATTTATATATTCTTTTAAACGCTGACAGGTCTACGACGCTGTCAGGTTTTAATCTTCTTAATTCTCCAAATCAAAAATAAAGGTAGAATTTGGATATGCGGGTTTAATGTAATTTGTTACATCATCCTTTATATCTTCTATCTTCTTAAGAAAGTCTTCTGATGGTTTTCCTCCAAACTTGCTTATTTGAAGATGTATTTTAAAGTGACGGTTTTTATGCTTTTGAACGTTGTTGGCGGTTTCGTATATCAATCGGTTGATATCAAACAATAAACGTTCTTCATTCATATTGCCAATTAAAAATGCAATAGCAGGATTTTTAACCGTTGTTTCTTTTGTTTCAATGGCATTACATGAACTTTCTTCAAAATCAGGACTCGTTACCTGATAAAAAATATTGTCTTCAATGTTACTAAACTCTAATTTACCAATCGGAGCAAAAGTTTCTTTATTTACTAATTGAAAAAATACCAATCCCATATGAAATAACTGATGATAACCTTTATACAGAAAATAAGTTAACTCCTGTCCTTCCTGCTTTGTTGTAACAAAATCTGTAATTACAAAAGCCTCAGATTCATATTGCCCCAACTGTTTTTTTACAAAGTCATTGGTAAAAGCCTCCATTTTAATTTCAACCTCTTTGCCAAAATTAGTACGAATCATCATTAAGTTAGGCTCAACGATCGCTTTATTATTTATTTGTAATAATTTATGATTGGTATGTGCGATTAACTTTTTTAATACAACTGCCGACTCCAGATAATTCATAATTACTCTTTTTTTAAGATTGAAGATTCAAAATTATTATTTTTTCAAACAACCTCATCCATTTTACCCAAACTATTGCACTTTTATAAGCTTTTTTAAACCTTAACCCCTATATATTCACAAATGCACATGTTATTTTTTACACTTCGCAATTAAATTATTATTACCCTAAATAAAATATTATCATTTTTCCAGAAAAGAAGATGTTTCCATGGTAGTAATGCATGTTACGCAGGAAAACTGCATGTTACGGTGCGCAGATGGATGTTTCGCAGGTAGAATTCAATGTTACGGAGATAGAATTGAATGTTACCATCCGGAAAAGCATGTTACAGAGACAAAACTGCTTGTTACCGACCGGAAATACATGTTACAGTCCGGAAACCGCTTGTTACCAAACCGAAATTGAAAGTTACGTTCCTCAAATACCATATTTCGCACCCAAAACTGCAAGTTACCACGGGAACTTACATTTTTGGGTACGTAACATCCAATTCTGTTTCAATAAAGTTTTCTTATTGTAATAGAGGTATTGAATCAGGTAGCATCTACTTTAATCATCTCTATAAAAAACACAATAATTGAGAGGTTTTGTACTACTCGGGCTATTTTACTTTGTATATCTTTGCCTCATATTAAAGTTTACAATGAGTTTGAAACACTACGCCATAGAAGGAAACTCTCTTTCGATGAAAGGGAAGTACATACAAAGTTTAATTAAGGGAGCCGGAGAAATTAAAGAGCTGGATGGTAAAAAAGGAATACTGTTCTCAAATATTACGCTTGATAAATTGATTGATGAAGAGGTTACGCACGATCAATTTGTATTATCTGGTGACCCAAACCGAAGTATCAGAACTTTTAGTAGTGGAGAACAAAAAAAGGCTTTGCTAAAATATTTGATGAGCCTGAAACCTGAATTTATTGTTCTTGATAATCCTTTTGATTGTCTGGATATACAATCGGTTGAAGCCTTAAAGCAGGAGCTGATGCTTATTGCAACACACACTCCTATCGTTCAGATTTTTAAGCGCCATCATGATATTATGCCTTTTATTTCAGAAGTGTTATTTATTGAAAACGAAACGCACTCAAAAATATATACTAAAGATGAGTTTGAGCAACTTCATCTTCATAAAGAAAAGGCATTTTTAAATACCTGTATCCCATCTCCTCTTAAACCTTTTGAAAACATTCTGAATGTATTGGTTGAGTTTCAAGGTGTAAGTGTGAACTACGAAGAAAGAAGTATTATTAAAGATATCCACTGGAAAATCTGTCCTGGTGATTTCTGGCATTTAGTAGGACCAAATGGTTCCGGAAAAACCACGATGCTCAGTATGATTTTTGGTGATAACCCAAAAGCTTTTGGTCAGCCGATTTATTTATTTGGCACAAAAAAAGGTAGTGGAGAAAGTGTTTGGGACATAAAAGAAAAGATCGGGTATTTTACGCCTTCAATGACTGAGCGTTTTCATAGCAGCCAATCGGTGGAACAAATGGTGATATCAGGATTGGTAGATAGCGTTGGATTATACCAAAAACCTACCGACCTTCAGAAAAAATTAGCCGGCCAGTGGCTTCAGCTATTAGGCTTAGCCGACAAAGCCAACGAACGCTTTAATCGCTTGTCACAGGTTAACCAACGCATGGTTTTAATTGCCCGCGCCATGATTAAACATCCTCCTTTATTGATTTTAGACGAGCCTTCTACAGGATTAAACGACTATAGTGCTTCTGTAATGGTTCAATTGATTCAAAAAATTTCTGCAGAAAGCTCCACTGCTATTGTATACGTTTCGCACAGGCACGAGGAAGGACTTTACCCTAAGAATATTTTTGAATTAAAAGATAGTGGAGATGGATATGTGGGAGTGATTCAGTAAAGGAGAAAGGAACAGGGAACAGGGAGAAAGGTTAAAGTTGATAAACATTCAATGAGATAATAAATGAAAAATACCCAAATTAAATTTTATTCTATTCTGATTATTCTATTTATCATCCTTTACTTATACTTTGATTTTTCTATGAATAATGCCAAAGGAGGAACTGGTCTTGGTGCTTATTTAATTTACATTGGTATTGCTGTCATACATTCAATCATATTATTTATCAGTGCTATTGTGAATCAATTACAAAACAAAACCAACACTAATTTTGTTTTCTACCTGAATATAATCCTTGTTTTATTCATATTCTTCAGGCTTTTTAAATTTGTATCTTAAAAGGAACTATTAACCTCAGTTCGATTAAAATTTTATAATTCAGATTGTCATAAAATACTGATATATAAGGCAAATTTTGCAGGGTTAGCGAGCTAACTCGAAGAATTTAACGCAGTAGATTAGTATTTTAG
>NZ_JAPDPJ010000062.1 GCF_026013605.1 Plebeiibacterium sediminum | reverse complement strand
GATACTCATGTTACTTTTAAATGGTGCAACAGAAAGGATAATTATAAATCAGAAACGCAAACTATTACTGGCGTTGATTTTTTAAAAAGGTTTGTAGAGCATATCGTCCCACCTCATTTCAGAAGAATAAGGCATCTTGGCTTTTTGAGCACTCGTAAAAAATTCAAATGTTTGGAGCTATTGCACAAAGACTGAAAGGTAACTTTTCATAAACTAAAATCTTCAAGAGCTCAGGTACTTGAAATGAAGTTTGGAAAATGTTCCTGTCTTAGCTGTAAAGATTGTGGTGGTGAGCTGGCTTTAATACTTTCTTATCCTGGTAAAAGGGCTCCTCCTGCTTCCTGATATTTGCAGCAAGTATCTATTTACCAATAAACTAACAAATATGCATTTAAGCGTATATGGGAATGCTATATCCTCTTGTTAAAATAGTAGTTAAAAAACAGTATTACAATTAAATACCAAGTGCGATAAATTACTTTCTAGTGCAACAAATTAATAAAATGGTTCATTATTAACTGAAATATCACAAAAATGACAATGATAAAACAATATAAAAAGCATTAAAAATGCCATTTAAAACACTATAAGTAAAAATCACATTATTAATACTTTACTGATTAGTTGCTGGAATATTGTTTAGTTCAACAAACCCTCCAATCTGTAGGGTATGCAAGCAACCCTACATTAGAGGCTAAGTGTTGTGGGTTGTTTTTACTTTTTCCAACCAGCTTGTTTCTGATAATAAAGCTTTGGTCTAAGGTCTATGTTTTGTTTAGATTTAAAGTTATAGAATTCAATTGAGTCAGGCTGCATAACATTAGAAAGTTTCAGATTTGAATACTGGTCATGTCCCAATTTAGTTGATTCTAAATTCTTATCAATGATCCAATAAAAAATTATGTCGTTTCTTATTGATGTTGCCAGAATAAAGTCTTTATTAAATCCCAATGATTCAATATTTCGAATAACTAATGATCCAATAGAATATGGTGTTTCATTATTGTCTGGGATAACTATGTTATTAAAAGAAGGTTCAGTCTGATAATAAAAATTGGCTCCTAAATCTAGGTCATTGTATAAGTTACCACAGGAACTACAAAATAAAATAACAGCCAAACTTATTATTGATAGAATTCTCATTTACGACTTCTTTTAATAACCCACAACGGTTGTTGCATGGCTTAGTAATGGGGATTTAGCCTCACAAACTTTCATAATTACACTAAGCCAAAACGCAAATTTTGTTTAAATTTCATTTCAAAGCCAAATCTGCGATTTGACGCTGGTAGCCTTTGTAGAGGCCTTCCCTATGATTACGAACCCCTTATGAGCTATTGCAACGTGTTGGGCAAAGTACATTATTGATTAATTGGGTAAAGATCATCATTAAGATACCAATATGCATAGATAGTCATAGCTGATGTAATCGGACCTACAACAATCCCCAATAAGATTCCAATTATTACTCCGTTATCAATAAACCCAAATAATGAAGAGTCTTTTAGAATATAGGTAGGTAAGTAATTTGTTACAATGGTTATTGTTGAAACAAAAACAATAAGGATAAAGACAAAAAGTTTATTTGATTTAAACAAGATCTTACTTTTATCAAAGTAATTTTTCTCATTAGGCTGTAAGACGCTCACTAAGAATGAGAATCCATATAAAATTGCCAAGTACGATATTGCAATTATAGATATAGCACCTACTGAAATCTTGATAATAAAGGATAAATCAACAGTAATTGTTACTATCAAAAGTATGATTGGTACTATTAATAATAACATAAATTTTAATCCTGTTTGAAAATACCCCCAAAACAGTTCCTTCGATTCTTTGTAAACTTTTTTAATTGATGTATCTATACCCTTAACTCTATCATTCACTATTAAGATCAATGAGATATTAATTCTTGATAAATAGTATACATAAGGAATAATTAATGCTAAGAATGCCAATGTTAAGGATAATTGAATTACTGTGCTATCTGGATATTCAATAAGTTTACCAAACATTTCAAATGCAAACGAAAGGATAGAAGCCAATAGTGTTAAAGGAATAAATAGATTATAATTTTTTCGGAATAACTCTAATGATAACTCTAAAAATGTTGTGATTTTGTTCATATGTCAAGGAATGTAATTCGATTCTGTTATAAAATTGTGATTATGCATTCTTTTATGTCAGTATTTTGCACAACGTGTGAAATATAATTTAGTAGGGCAAATTTGAAAAGCAAACCATTCCGACCTCTACTGAGCCGAAGCTTTTGCTTTGGGTATAACTTTTATTCGTTACATAACCGAAGCAAAAGCTTCGGCGGTGCTCAAACACCCTACAAACTTACTAAATGACACCAAACCGCCCTATTAATTATATTTTGTGTTGTGTTTAGTTTCTTTCTAATTTCCTTTTATTCTTAATAACAATTTTTACAATTTTATCTCCTTCAAACTTCTGCAATAATTCACCTATTTTTACATGAGTTTCATTATAGTCAAAGTGTAAAGCTGTTGGATTCTTGATATAGTTTTTGGTAGATTCTGGTATTTTCTTTACACCACCAACCTCAAAAATAACAAACGAGTATGATACTTTTGAATCTTCATTTTTTGAACATCTAATATTGTTAATGTCTTTCAATGAATATTTCGATGATTTCCACTTCCATAAAATATATTTTTCATGAATTAAGGATGTTCCATCAATTTTAATTCTTTGAAATCCTTTCTTAAATTTCAACCAAGGAATCAAAGCAATTATGGAAATTGTCAAAAATCCAAAAATTCCAACAAAATCCTTTGTTCCATATGTCCCTATACCAACAATTAGCATTATTAATAACGGAGAAAAAAAGATAATATCAAGTATTAATAAGTTTCTATATTTTATTGTTTCCGAATATTCTATCATTTTATTTAATTACGGTTGGGAATCAAAATTAAACACAACATTTCTGTAACCGTCATATACTGCGGCTTATTTCGCTTTTGTATTTTATTTATAAAACCGTTAAAAATAATTATTATTTCAACATGTGGTAGTATATAACGGACTTTTTATGTCTAAGAAATGCATTTTAAACGAATTTAATGACCTTTTCTATCCTTAGAACCAATAATGTTGTATAGCACAAGCCATTAAAAATCAACATATGCTATAGCGATTATTCGAATAATTTGAGGCTTAATACTTAGTTTTATTATAAATATATACCGAAGGTTAGTATCACAACCATTCCCTAATAAAATACATCACATAGTTCTGAATTATTGCGCATCGAACAGGCAAAAACCATTTAAAGTATGGGTTATATGGCATAGTGTAAGTCCAAAACCAGCTCCAAGTAACGTACAGTAAACGGACTGTTAAGCTATCAAAGAGCAGACAGATACGGATGGTTTACGGATGGTTTGCGGCATTTCTGCGGATGCTATAGACCGATGCTCACCCGCAGGCCATCCGCAGACCACCCGCAGAAACCCGTTCACTATCCGCAGACAGTCCGCAGCAGGTATATTGCAAGTCCGTTCACAGTCCGAACATGCACAGTAAAATGCCATTTTTAACACTTTTGTGCACAATTTTTAGCCGTTTTTGCCAAAAGATGCACAATTCGCCATAAAATAGCTATTTATAAAACTAAAAGTAAAAATATTCTTTTAACACAATCACCTTAACATACATACAATCAACGCTTAATAAGCTATAAAATGTAACGGTAAAATTACCGTTATTTTTTTCATTCTTATTTCATACTACTTTAGAACCATAGATCAACAAGGTAAAAGGTGAAAGGTGAAAGTATAGATGCAGTTAGTTAATGGATCAGTATTTATAAAAAGGTACGAGTTACAAACTCGCAGCAGCGAAAGCATGGCTGCAAGAGATTAACTGCAGAACAAAGGATTAAACGTTTATAGATAAGTAGTTAATGGACCACTATTTATACAAAAGAGACCAGTTAAAAACTCGCACCAGCAAAAGCAAGCTTGCTACAGTAGTTGTATTCAATTGATATTACGAATTTCTGTTTAGAATTGAATCTATTTTCAAATCAACACTATATTTTCTCCAAAAACTTATAATTTCATTAAAAATTCCTCTTTACATTTACAAAATGACTATAACAAGATGTTTTTGTCAATTATTTTACTTTTTTTGTGAAAAAATATATAACCCCTCAAATTTTATTGATCATTTTATTAAATGTTATTTTTTTTAGCCAATACCCCAAATGAATTTTCCTTTTATAGAATATTATATATTTATTTTATTGATACCCCCTATTTTAGGTAAGTTACAATCCCTAAGTAAAAGCGCAATAAAAATATGAAATCGTAATTATTTCTTGGTTTTAAATTTTAAATAGCTACTTTTACATCGAAATAATAACAAAATCAAAAACAAAATATATCCAAAAGACGAAAATTTATGTGTGGATTCGCAGTTTATACAGGCAACGACATGATGGACAAACTTTTGTTTGCCAGTGAGTTTAAGAAAATTGAATACCGTGGCCCAGACAACTCCAATATTAGAGATTTTGGTGAAGATGGCTGGATGGGCTTTCACAGATTAAGCATTATGGATGTTTCCAGCAATGGAAATCAGCCTTTAACATATAAAAATATTAATTTAGTTTGTAACGGAGAAGTTTATAACTTTCAACAACTAAGAAGAAAATACGAGCACTCATTTGAGTTTCAATCATCAAGTGATTGCGAAGTTATTATTCCATTATTTTTAGACAAAGGAATTGAAGAAACTGCTAAATCATTAGATGCTGAGTTTGTATTTGTAATTTATGATTCAGTTGCTAAAAAATATTTTGCAGCAAGAGATCCTATCGGTATCCGTCCTTTATTTTATGGTTATTCTGCCAGCGGACAAATTATGTTTGCCAGTGAAATGAAAACTTTACACGCTGTTTGTGAAGAAATTAAGCCATTCCCTCCGGGACATTATTATGATGGTGAATCTTTTCACTGCTATAAAGATATTTCTAAAGTTGAAAAGGTTTCATACGATAGCTTAGATGAGATTTTTAAAAATATCAACGAAAAATTAACCGCTGCAATCGAAAAGAGACTTCAGGCAGATGTTCCTGTTGGTTTCTTATGTAGTGGAGGTTTAGATTCAAGTTTAGTATGTGCTGTAGCTGCTAAAATGTTGGATAAACCTATCAAAACGTTTGCTGTAGGTATTGAAGATGATCCTATTGATACCAAATATGCAAAAAAAGTAGCAGAATACTTAGGTGCAGAACATACTGAAGTACTTTTTACAAAACAACAAATTTTTGATACTTTAAGTACTTTAATTTATAATACTGAAACCTGGGATATTACTACAATCAGAGCATCAATGGGTATGTATCTTATTTGTAAGTATATTAGCGAAAACACAGATGTTAAGGTATTAATGACTGGTGAGATTGCTGATGAGATCTTAGGATACAAATATACCGACTTTGCTCCTAGTCCTGAAGAATTCCAAAAAGAAGCAGAAAAGCGTATTCGCGAAATATACATGTATGATGTATTAAGAGCAGACAGATGTATTTCTTCTTGTGGATTAGAGGCTCGTGTTCCTTTTGGTGATCTTGATTTTGTAGATTACATTATGAGTATTGATCCTGCTAAAAAGATGAATACTTATGGCGAAGGAAAATACTTATTACGTGCAGCATTTGAAGGTGATTATTTACCACAGGAAATTCTTCACCGTGATAAAGCAGCATTCTCGGATGCAGTTGGACACAGTTCTGTAGATTACTTAAAAGCTTATGCTGAAGAAATGTATACAGACGAAGACTTAGCTGCTGCTAAAGATAAGTATCCATATTGTCCTCCATTTACTAAAGAATCTTTAATGTATCGAGATATCTTTGAAAAGCACTTCCCAGGAAGAGCTGGTGTAATCAAAGATTTCTGGATGCCTAATAAAGAATGGGAGAACTGTAATGTGGACGATCCAAGTGCACGTGTTTTACCAAACTACGGAGCAAGTGGTGTTTAATTGTTTCTACAAAAGGTGAATTTTTATATACTAAAAAAGGTGATTTCAACTTTGAAATCACCTTTTTGTTTTTTAGTTTCTGAATATTAAATCCTTACCATCCGAATCTATAATGATCTTCTCATCTTTAGTTATTTCATCTGATAAGATGCGTTTCGATAATTCATTTAAAATACTCTTTTGAACCACTCTTTTTATTGGTCTGGCGCCAAATAAAGGATCGAAACCAACATTAGCAATATATTCCACTGCCTCATCAGTAATATCAATTTCCACCATTTTAGATTGTAATGCCTTTTTAATAGCGTTAATCTGCAACCCAACAATCTCCTTAATCTCCTTATGAGTTAATGGCGTAAACATGATAATATCATCAATCCTGTTTAAGAATTCTGGACGTATTGACTGACGAAGTAATTGAAATACTTCATTCTTTGATTTTTCAGTAACTTCAGGAATGTTTTCTTCTTTAACTCCGTCAAAATTACGTTGAATAATATCTGATCCGGCATTTGATGTCATTATAATAATAGTATTTTTAAAATCAACAACCCGGCCTTTATTATCCGTTAATCGTCCATCATCCAATACCTGCAACAACACATTAAATACATCAGGATGCGCTTTTTCAATCTCATCCAGTAACACCACTGAATATGGCTTACGACGCACAGCTTCTGTCAACTGTCCACCTTCATCGTATCCAACATATCCCGGAGGCGCTCCAATTAAACGAGATACTGAGTGTCTTTCCTGAAATTCAGACATATCAATACGGGTCATCTTATTCTCATCATCAAACAAGAAGGACGCCAGTGTTTTTGCCAACTCCGTTTTTCCCACTCCCGACATACCCAGAAATATAAATGAACCCACAGGTCTTTTCTCATCCTGCAAACCGGCTCTGCTCCTTCTTATGGCATCAGAAACTGCTTCAATGGCATCGTTTTGACCAACAACCCTTTTATGCAATTCCTCTTCCAATGAAAGCAGTTTTTCCTTTTCACTTTTCATCATTTTGGTTATCGGAATTCCTGTCCACCTGCTGATTACACCAGCCACATCTTCAGAATCCACTTCTTCTTTAAGCATTGGATTTTCTGATTGTTTCTGGCTTAAAACACCTTTTAGCTCAACAATCTTCTCTTCAGCCTCTTTGATTTTACCATATCTTAATTCAGCCACCTTATCAAACTGACCTTCACGCTCAGCTTTCTCTGCCTGAAATTTATATTCCTCAATATTTGATTTATAGCTTTGAATCTGATCAACAATATTCTTTTCTTCCTGCCACTTAGCTCTTAAAGTGGATCGCTCATCTTTAAGTTGAGCCAATTCAGCATTCAATACCTCAAGTTTCAGCTTGTCACCTTCTCTTTTAATGGCCTCTCTTTCAATTTCAAGCTGACTCACTTTTCGATCCAATTCATCAATTTCCTCTGGTACAGAGTTCATCTCCAAACGAAGTTTTGATGCAGCTTCATCAATCAAGTCAATAGCTTTATCAGGTAAAAACCGATCCGCAATGTATTTATTAGATAAGTTTACTGCCGCAATAATAGCATCATCTTTAATTCTTACTTTATGGTGATTTTCATACCTTTCCTTTAAACCTCTTAAAATAGAAATTGCACTCAATACATCAGGTTCATCAACACGAACAATTTGAAAACGTCTTTCCAGTGCCTTATCTTTTTCAAAATACTTTTGGTATTCGTTTAAAGTAGTTGCACCAACAGCACGTAACTCACCTCTTGCCAAAGCCGGTTTTAGAATATTGGCTGCATCCATAGCACCTTCTCCTTTGCCTGCACCTACAAGCGTATGGATTTCATCAATAAACAAGATGATATCCCCATTACTGCCGATCACTTCTTTAACAACAGCCTTTAAACGTTCTTCAAATTCACCTTTATATTTTGCTCCGGCCACCAATGCACCCATATCCAAAGAATAAATCATTTTAGATTTCAGGTTCTCTGGTACATCACCATTTACAATTCTTATGGCCAAACCTTCACCTATTGCTGTTTTACCAACACCTGGCTCTCCTATTAAAATAGGATTGTTTTTGGTTCTTCGTGATAAAATCTGAAGTACACGTCTGATTTCTTCATCCCTACCAATAACAGGATCTAATTTACCATTACGGGCTTGTTCGTTAAGGTTAATAGCAAACCTGTTTAGTGCATTAAAATTATCTTCTGCAGTTTGCGAATCAACTGTTGCTCCTTTACGCAATTCTTTAATGGCTGCAACCAGATCTTTTTCTGTTACGCCAGCATCTTTTAGCATATTTGAAACAGCATCCTTTACCGACAAAATTGCCAATAATAAATGCTCAATAGATACATATTGATCGTTAAACTCCTTTAGATACGACTTTGCTTTTTGAAGTATATCATTAGAGGTTCTTGATAAATATGGTTCTCCTCCGGAAACTCGTGGATAAGACTCTATAATGGCATCTAAAGTATGGTTGATATTATTTACATTAAGTTTACTAAATAAAAAGGAAATAATATTTTCTTCAACCTCAATAATCCCTTTCAAGATATGTCCGGGTTCAATTGCCTGATGCCCTTTTGCAGAAGCAATATTTACAGCTTGCTGTATTGCTTCCTGCGATTTAATAGTATATTCCTTAAAATTCATAATGAAATTATTTTCGTTTCCAACATACTATCAAATTTACATCCAAGATGTATTTTGTGTCATTATGACATTTACTTCATTATGAATTATGTCAAATTAACATAAAACCAAGTTTAAACATGATATTTAGTCGTAAAACAAATCGTCTCTATATTTTTGATTCATCTACCTAATTTCTATATTTGTTATCATTAAAATCCTAAAATTTAGTTCATACAAAATCCATTATTAATTGAAGTAATCAAAATGAAACGCACTTATAAATGTGATCATTCACTTTCAAACACACTTGAATGATTAAGTATATTGGAGCGTTCCATAAGCCTTATGAAAATAAATTTATACTTATGAAAAACTTAATATTAAGTGTTCTTTTTGCAATTTTATTAATTGCATGTGTTTCCAGATCTTCTAAAAAAGAAGAAGATAAATCATGTTGTGCCGAAGCAAAACAAACTACAGCATGTTGTTCTGAAGCAGCGGCAAGTGCCGATGTTGCTATTAGTGATAGTGCTATTGTAACAGTTGACCAATTACTAAGTAACCCGGAGATGTACATTGATAAAAAAATTGAACTTCAGGGTTTTGTAATGCACACTTGCAAAAAAACAGGCAAAAAAATGTTTTTAAAAGGAACTGATGAGTCTACTTTTATTAGAATTGAAGCTGGTGAGAATATCAGTAAATTTGAACCAACACTTGAAGGCGAAACGGTTATAGCGTCAGGAGTTTTAAGTGTATTTATTCAAGACAGCGAAGAACATGCTGAAGGTGAAGCCTGCTCTTCTGAAGATAAAGCTAAAGGATATGTAATGGCTTGTGAAAGTTTTAAGCAAATATAAACCACATTATAAGCCGACTAATAGTCGGCTTTTTTATTACAATGAAATTTAGAAAACTAAACCGTATCATTCACAGAGACCTGGGCTACTTTTTTACAGGTATGATTATTATTTACGCATTAAGCGGAATAGCATTAAACCATAAGCACGATTGGAATCCTAACTACATCATTAACACCAAATCCATCAATTATAAATTAAGCCCTGAACAAATCTTTAAATCTCAGGAAACAATAGACCAAATCATCACATTAACGCAAACAAACGAGGAATATAAAAAGCATTATTACCCACAAAATGATGTATTAAAAATATTCTTATCCAAAGGATCAACCATTACCTTCAACAATAATTCGGGATCAATATTTTATGAAGAATTAAAAAGCAGACCATTATTTAGTTCAATTAACTTTCTACATTTCAACCCGGGCATTATCTGGAAGTATTTTTCAGATGTATTTGCAATTAGCCTTATTGTATTGGCCATAAGCGGATCTGTTATATTAAAAGGCAAAAACGGTTTTAAGTGGCGTGGTCTTACGTTAATCACACTTGGTTTAATAATTCCAATTATCATTTACTTTTTATATTAATCCCTCAATAGGTATTCATAAACCTTTTATATATTGCAATTGCATCAAAACAAGATACTTTGTAGCTTCTAAATAACACATTAGAACCTTGCTATGCCTGGTTGCAGTAAAGCCTGGTTTAACGACACTTTCAATGTTCATAACGAATTCTATACATAATCCGGGTTAAATAAGTATATTTGGTATGCTTTGGGAAACATAATAACATACATATTACAACAGGTTAAAAAGGATATTTTTAAAAAGCTACTTTGGGTAGCTTTGTTTTTTTGTTTTCATGTTTTTGTTGTTTCTGCACAAAAACAGTCCAACGACTCCATTAAAATAACAAACAGCTCTATTCAGCAATTATTAAAAGCAAATAAGGATAGTAGTTATATTTATAATAAATTATACGAATGGCTTGTTGTATCTAAAGACTCGAATATTTCTGCTAATGAATTACTATTATCAATTGAACACGAATATCAGAAATACAACCATAAAATTATTCGATCGATAAATATTAAACAGATATCCCCCTTTGCCAGAAACATTCTGGATACCATTGATTTTACCACCAACAAGCTCGAAAAAACATTAACAAAACTTAGGTTTCAAACCAAGCAAAGCATCATTAAAAACTCCCTTACTTTTAAAAATGGTGAGCTACTGAACATACAAGATGTTAATGAGAGTGAAAGGATGCTGCGATCATTAAACTTTATAACCAATGCTTTGATTGTAGTAGAACCAGCTAACAAAGACACCTCTTTGGTTGATGTTTTGGTAATTACCCAGGATTCTTATCCTTATGGAGCCAACGTTTCCCTATCCACAAAACATAGTACGTTTGGCGTATATAGCCGGAATGTATTTGGATACGGACTTGAAATGAACCATTCAATTGATACACGTGCCACTGAAAATAACAGTTTTGGCTTTGATGAAAATATTCAATGGGATAATATTTATGGTTCGTTTATTTCTTTTTCTACTGAGATTAACAATACAAGGAATGATCATTTTATCAATATGGGATTAAATAAGGACTTCTTTATCCCTGAAATTAAATATGCAGGAGGTATTAATATCAAAAGAAATTACAGAGTGCCTGCAGATTCTATTGCTGATGATAATGAATACAACAACTTCGATTATTTAAATCAGGATTATTGGTTAGGTAGAACATTTCTCATTAATGCGCCCAACTATTTTAACCGATCAACGGTTGGTATACTTGGACAGGTAATTATAAACAATTACTTCAATCTGCCTGATTCTATTAAGTATGATTCGTATTATTTACCCAATTACTATTTTTTTACAGGCATATCCTTTAACAAGAGAAGCTATTATAAAAACACGCTTATCTACAATTATGGTAGAATTGAAGATGTACCTTATGGTTTTCTGTCTTCAATGACTTTTGGATATAACTACAATGAAAAAAAGAATCGTTATTACCTGGGAGGACACCTTTCATTAGGGTCTGCCATTGTTCCCAATAATGGTTATATCTACCTGAGTGCAGATTTTAACTCCTTCTTTTATAATTCACACCCGGAAAGAACTCTGATGAGATATAATTCCAGATACATTTCTTCTTTAAAGAAAATAGGTAATAGCCAGTTCAGATATTTTGTTTCTCTGTACTACACCAGAGCCATGCACCTTGATCACCCTCAATACTTTTATTTAACTCAAAATTCTCCTGGTATTTCATCATACCGTAGTCGTGATTTAAGAGGATTGCAAAAGTTTGTATTAAACTCAGAAAGTGTTTTATTTACCCCTACTGAAATCTTAGGTTTTAAAGTGGTGCCTTTTAGTTTTGCTGACATTGGATGGATCAGTGAAGACAAAATATTATTTGGCACAAAGCCCTATTATTCAATTGGTGTAGGCATCCGAATCAGAAATGATAATTTGGTATTCAATACCATACAATTCCAATTGGCTTACTTTCCCAGAATTCCTATGGGAGGAACAACTTTTGATTTTAGACTATCAGGAGAAGATGTGGGTGGTTTCAGGTCGTTTGATATTCAAAAACCATATTCCGATCGTTTTGAATAAGGATTATTAAATAACACCCCGTTTAATGTTAAATCAAACGGGGTACTATTATTTATTTTCTCACTCTAATTGGATATTCCGGTCGCACAGGTTCTTTAGGAGGATTATCTTCTAATTGTTTCAAAATAACCTCAATGGCTTTTTCTAACTGAGGGTCCCTTCCTTCAATAATTTGCTTAGGCCATTGTTCAACCTCTATATCAGGAGCCACACCTGCATTTTCAACTCCAAAACCTTCTTCTTCTGTCCAAAATGCCAGATTTGGAGCAGTAACCGCACCACCATCAATAAACTGCGGATAACCAGTTATTCCGACCAATCCGCCCCATGTTCGTGTTCCTATAATGGTACCCATACCAAATTTTCTAAACATCCAGGGCAGATAATCACCACCCGAACCAGCTCCTTCATTAATCAGCATTACTTTAGGACCCTGAATTGAAGCATTGGGTGCTTTAACATCTTTGCCATATCTGTAATTCCAACTTGATTGGTAAGGACGCTTTAAAATATCAATATAATAATCTGCCAACTGCCCTCCTCCATTATACCGCTCATCAATAATAATGGCCTTTTTATCTACCTGAGGAAAAAAGTAACGTTTAAAGTACTCATGACCAGCAACAGTAGTGTTGGGTACATAAACATAAGCCACTTGTCCATTTGTTGCTTCATTTACTTTTTTAAGATTTGATTCAACCCAATCTCTATTCCTTAAGTCATTTTCGTTATTTAAAGGAACCACATCAAAAACTCTGGCTTCACTCCCATCAACACTACTACTCACTTTAAGCTTGATTATTTTATCCGCAGTATTTTCAAAGAAACTATAAAAATTTTCATTGGCATATACTTCTTTTCCATTGATGGCAATGATAAAATCTCCTTCCTTAATATCAATTCCAGGTTCTGTTAATGGAGATCTTAAGCCAGGATTCCAGTTTAATCCACCATAAATCTTTTCAATCTGAAATCTGTTATTCACAACCTGATAATCAGCGCCCAACAGACCACCCTTAATTTTAGGAGGGTTTTGATATTTATCTCCTCTGTTAGAAAACCGATGATGCCCAACTGCCAACTCACTAAACATCCATTGCATCACTCTGTATAAATCACTTCTGCAGGAAATATCATTTAAGAAAACACTATATTTTTGCTTCATTGCATCCCAATCACATCCATGCATTCCCGGATCATAAAAATAATCTCTGTTCACTCTCCAGGCTTCATTAAAAATATTACTCCACTCCTGTGTTGGATCTATTTTTATTTCAATCTGCTCTGTTTTAAGATTGTCTTTTTCTGGCTTCTTGCCCACTTCGGCAATACCCCAATTATCTTTATTTTTAAATAAAAGCTTCTTATTATTTGATGTAAGCTTATAATAATTAGCCTCCATAATCTCCTTTTCTTCCTTATCCTTTAAAGTGTACATCATCAACTGATCCGGTGCACCACCTTCTTTGTCTTTCTTTTCTTTTAAATAAATAATCTTACCTTCCTCAGGACTCGTTAAATTGTAATATCCGGCCGGCTTAACAGGCAATGAAATAATCCTTTGATCAAAATTATCCCAATCAATACTTACATGCACTTCTTTGTTGTCCTTTTCATCCTCCTCCTTCTTTTCGGCTTCAATCTCCTGGTCATTTTCTTTAGCTAAAGGTGATTTGGTATCTTTTTGTAATGTAACCAGGTAAATAGAGTTCGTCATTTCCATATCAATGCTGGATTGATCAAACCAATTTAATACTGGTCCGGCATCAGTTGAAGCCAACATGTAAAGATATTTTCCACTAGGATCAAACACTACCTCAGAAACTGAAGAAAGTCCATCAGATAAAGCATATGACTTATTTTCATCTAAAGAGTAAACAAATGCTTTCTGAAAACTAGTTTCGATAAATTTATAATAACTGAGCCATTTAGAATCCGGAGACCAGGAACAAAATAAATCGAGATAAGGTCCCCCCATATAAATTGGATTTGTTGCTATAATAGTCGTTAAAGAAGATTTGATATCATACAAATAAAAATTTCGCCCATTATCTACATAGCATAATTTTTCGCTATTGGGTGCCCAATGAATATTGCCATAAAAACCGGTGCCTTCTAATTTTATTTTCTTTACGGATTTGGAATCCATATTTTTTAAATGCAAAGCATACTCTCCTGTTTCATCAGAAAAATAGGCTATTGTTTTACCATCAGGAGACCATGCCGGAGATTGTTCATGAACGCCAGATGTTTGTGTCAGATTCTCCATATCTCCTTTGTCAGCAGGGAGTGTAACAATATCTCCTCTGAAATCAAAAACAGCCCTGACACCCGAAGGAGACACATCCGCACTTCTGATATACTTATTTCCGGATACATACCTTGGTCTTAGTTCCAATAAATCAGTAGCTATTGAAATTGGTAGATCTCTGCTGGCTTCTCCAATTCTGTCGAACACATGAAAGCTACCTGCCTGCTCAAACAATACTTTATTTTTGCTGCAGGCTATATTTTCTACCGGAAAATCATCAAAAAAAGTATGTTGAGTAATCTTTTTATTTGTTGTATTGTAAGAATATATATTGAATTCTCCGTTACGATCACTTAAAAAATAAATATCGTTTAAAACCCATTTTGGACTATAATCATTACATCCACCTTCAGGTTTTTGAATAACTTCCACATCATGGGTATTTACATTATAAATCCATAATTTTGATTGCGTACCTCCCCTGTAATTCTTCCACTGATGAAAAACTTCCATATTTGGAGCATAAACAATATAATTGCCATCCGGGGAATAACTGGAGCTAAAAGCTGTTGGAATCGGAAGCTCTGTAGGATTACCTCCTTTAATTGACACCTTATATAACTTAGCATACCTTCTGGTAAAAACATTTCTTTGCGAATTAAATAATACAGAATCGCCATTGGGTGTAAAATCCCTGACCATATCAGCAGAAGGATGCCAGGTTAATCTTTGCGGTATTCCTCCGGTTGAAGGAATTATAAATACATCTGTATTGCCATCATATTCTGCACTAAAGGCTATATACTTTCCATCTGGCGAAAAAACAGGATTGGATTCCACTCCTTCATCTATCGTTAACCTTCGGGGATTTTGCCCATCCAGGTCTGCAATCCAAAGATCTTCGGCATATATAAAAGCAATGTTATTTTCGGAGATGGCCGGACTATGCATTAATCTGGTAACATTTGCATTTTGAGCTTTATTTGGAGATGATAATAATATAAAAGTCAATAAAAAGACTGCGGAAAGTATACTTTTCATAATAATTAGGTTTTATAGATATGCGAAACAATGAAGATAAATGTAACCAAACATTTAATCGATGTCAATTGTATCAAAAACCTATTGTAAATGTGCATCAAAGGTTGGATTTACCCTATTCAATTAGGATATGAAACATCAACCATAAGTTACAGACTTACAGTCTGAGATTTACATTCCGACTAATACAAGGGGCGATACCCTTGTTGTGATATTACAGGCTTTGACTGCGTCGATTTTCAATTCAGACTTTTATACTATTACTTCCAGCCATGATTGACATTATCATGAGTTATTTACTAAATGTTTAATTCCAATTCATCATAAGCCAGATGAATATTTTCTGGTAACAATGTATCTTCTTCCGAATACAAACCCAATTGATGAGAAATGTGTGTTACATAACCTTTGTCAGGATTGGCTTTTTGTATCACTTCAATAGCCTCAGGCAGGCAATAGTGAGATACATGTGGTTCTTTACGAACACCATTAATAACCAATACTTTTGATCCTTTTACCTTTTCCAATTCACTATTGAATATATAATTAAAATCAGTCAAATAAGTAAAATCGCCTATCCTATAACCTAAAACAGGAAGATGCATATGTTTGCCTCTGATTGGAATTACTTTAATTCCCTTAACTAAAAATGGTTCCTCGGTAATTGTATTTAAACCAATTTTAGGTACACCCGGATAAGGATTCTCAGCAAAAGCGTATCCAAATTCATTTTTTAATGCTTTAATTACTCTGCTTTCCGCATAAACATCCACATGCCGTTTATTTACCCAATTAAAAGCTCTTACATCATCTAACCCTGCAATATGATCTTTATGCTCATGCGTAAACAATATTCCATCCAACGACTTTACATCAGCTCTTAACATCTGCTGCCTGAAATCCGGTCCGGAATCTATAACAAGCGTTATCCCTCCCACCTCAATTAATACCGATGAACGTAAACGAATATCTCTTTTATCATTTGATTTACAAACCTTACAATTGCAAGCAATTACAGGTACTCCCTGCGATGTTCCCGTCCCTAAAAAAGTAACTTTCAACTCGTATGATTTTAATTATTTACCATTCAAAGATACAAAAACAGGCCTGATATGATTTAAAATTGCAATATTTACAATTATTATGACCAAAATAGTAATAGCTCCGGATAAATTTAAAGGTTCTCTTAGTGGAATAGAATTCTGCAATATTGTTGAATACGTACTACAGAAAAAATGTAAGCACATTGATATCAAAAAATTACCACTTGCCGACGGAGGTGATGGCACTGTTGAAGTATTGAATTACTATTTAAAAGGTGATATTAAAGAAGTGGAAGTTGCAGGTCCGTTGCATCATAAAGTTCTGGCTTCATATTATTACTCCAATGAAAAGAATGTCGCATTTATTGAAATGGCAGAAGCGTCAGGCTTAAAACTACTCAATATTAATGATTTCAATCCTTTAATGACATCCACTTTTGGTACAGGTGAATTAATTCTGGATGCTATTAATCAAGGCGCTAAACATATTATATTAGGGATTGGTGGCAGCGCAACAAATGATGCGGGTATTGGAATGGCAAAAGCCTTAGGTTTTCGGTTTCTGGACTCAAATGGTATGGATTTAAAAGGCACTGGCGAAGATTTGATAAAAATCAGCTCAATTGATTCTTCAAACATAAATTCAAAGCTTAAAGAAGTTAAGTTCGATATAGCTTGTGATGTAAATAATCCCTTGTTCGGTCCTAATGGCGCTGCTTATATCTACGCACCACAAAAAGGAGCTGATCTTAAAACCGTAAAGGAATTGGATCAGGGTTTGCAAAACTTCAATCATATAGCAATCACTCAATTTAATAAGGATTTACAATCAATACCAGGAGCTGGAGCAGCAGGTGGATTAGGCGCTGGCTGCATTCTGTTTTTAAACGCTACACTTAAATCTGGAATAGATTTGATAAAGGATATTGCCCAATTTAATAAACATATTATCAATGCAGATTGGATCATTACCGGAGAGGGAAAGTTAGATAACCAAACGCTTTCAGGCAAAGTAATCTCTGGAATATTCAAATCATTAACAAAGCAAAAAGTAGCTATTTTCTGTGGTATCAATGCACTTAGTTCTAATTATATTTCAGACAAAAAGATTGATTACGTTTCAGACATTAGCACTTTAGCTAAAAATACATCTGATTCCATTGCCAATGCTTCTAAATATCTAAAAATTATTACAAAAGCGTTTTATTAATCTCAAATTGAATCTTATCATTAATAGAATTAAACTAAGCATAAACTAAAAAATATGCCATTCTCCTATGGTTTAAATAAACAATATTCTTGAATGTTGGTTACTAATTTGTAATTGATATCAGAGTATACTTATATGATTAACATAGAGGAAAAGCTCGAGTTTTATAAAAGTCATGGACTTCCTGCTGAAGTAGCCGGGTACAAATTAAAACTGGAGGAAATTTCAGATCAAAATACAGATAAGAAAGCGCTTCATAAAAGTAAGGGAAAGCTTTTGGCTCATGAGCGTATTGAATTATTGCTTGATGAACAAAGTCCCTTTTTAGAGTTATCGCAACTTGCGGCTTACAACCAATACAATAATGATTTTCCATCTGCAGGTATAATAACCGGAATTGGCTATGTACATGGAAGGGAAACCATGATTATTGCCAATGATGCAACAACTAAGGGCGGTACTTATGTAAAGGAAACAATAAAAAAACATTTAAGAGCTCAGGAAATTGCTTTAGAAAACAACCTGGCCTGCATTTATTTAGTAGATTCCGGAGGTATTTTTTTACCAGAACAGGCTAATGTATTTCCTGATAAAGGTGATTTTGGACGAATATTCTATAATCAGGCACGATTATCTGCCCAAAGTATTCCTCAAATTAGTATTGTAATGGGCTCATGTACTGCAGGCGGTGCATATATTCCTGCCATGAGCGATGAGACCATTATTGTAAAAAATCAGGGAACCATTTTCCTGGGTGGACCTCCACTTGTAAAAGCAGCTACAGGAGAAGAAGTTAGCGCCGAAGAATTAGGTGGTGGGGATATGCATACTTCTCAATCAGGTGTGGCCGACCATCTTGCTGATGATGATTTTCATGCCATTGAAATTTGTCGCAATATTTTCAAATATTTACATGTTCCAGCTAAGAAGAAATCTCTCGAAGCCAAACAAATATCGCACAAAAGTGCTTCACACGAAATCTATAAAGAGATTCCTGAAGCCGGAAAATACAATAAAGATGTACGCAAACTGATTCGCCACATTATTGATGATGAGATATTTGATGAGTTTAAATCCAATTATGGAAGTACTTTGGTAACAGGATTTGCATCAATCAATGGTTTTAAAGTGGGGATTTTAGCCAACAATGGTATTCTGTTTTCCGAATCATCACAAAAAGGCGCACATTTTATTCAATTGTGCGATAAAAGAAATATCCCTATGATCTTTCTCCAAAATATTACCGGATTTATGGTTGGCAAAGATTACGAGCAAAAAGGAATTGCAAAAGACGGCGCCAAAATGGTAAATGCATTGGCCAACACCAAAGTACCATTTTTCACCATTATTATTGGAGGTAGTTATGGTGCCGGAAATTATGCCATGGGAGGCCGTGCCTTTAATCCAAGACTTTTGTTTTCCTGGCCATCAGCTAGTATTTCGGTGATGGGACCGCAACAGGCTGCAGATGTGCTTACTACAATAAAAAAAGATCAGGAAGCTAAAATTGGTAAAACAACACCTAAGGAGGCCTTAGAAAAGATGAGACAAAGTATTATGGATAATTTTAATAAGGAGGCTTCACCCTATTATGCCACAAGCAGACTTTGGGACGATGGTATTATTGATCCGGCAGATACCAGAATGGTTTTATCAATTGGATTAAGTATAGCTCAAAACCAATCAAATGAAAAAGGTGATTATGGTGTATTCAGAATGTAAAATGTTCTGGTAAAGAAAAACATCTTAATTGTACTTTAATATTGATTCAATACAATATTTCAAAGCAATATCTATCTATGTTAAAAATAAAACACTAAACCAGCATGAAGACGATCAACTTTAGTATCAAAAATCAAATTGCATATTTAGAGCTGAACAGACCTGAGAAAAGGAATGCCTTAAACAAAGAAATGATCCAGGAGATTCTGAAGGTTCTGAAAGAAAACATGAGCAACCGATCTTTTAAGGTTTTAGTAATTCATGGTAGTGAGAACTTCTTTTGTTCAGGTGCTGATTTGGAATGGATGCAACAAGGCATTCATCAAAACAAAACACAAAACATACATGATGCGAAGCTTTTTAACGCCCTGTATCATCACATATACAATTTTCCTACACCAGTTGTTTGCGAAGTCCAAAATTCAGCTTTTGGAGGTGCTGTAGGCATCATTGCATGTAGTGATATCGTAATCTGCGAGGAAAATTCACGATTTGGTTTTCCAGAGGTTCAATTGGGACTGATTCCGGCTACTATTTCTCCGTACATCCTAAAAAAAATGGGTAACAGTAATACCAGAAAAAGACTTTTAATGCCTGAATCATTTTCGGCACAAGAGGCTCAAAATGAAGGCCTGGTTCATTTTATTTCAAAAAACGGAAATATCAGAGAAGAAACAATTAGAATAGCTAAAAACATTTCCAAAGGTGCTCCGGATGCCTTAATACAAACGAAAGCTTTAATTCAAAAACTCGAGGAAAACAATGAAGACGAAACAACGTTACTTTATTGTGCCAGAATGATAGCAAGTGCACGCACATCTAAAGAGGGTCAAGAAGGAGTTACTGCTTTTTTACAAAAAAGAAAACCTGAGTGGAATAATGAAAAAAATGTACCAACAATATAATAGAATTTTAATAGCCAACAGAGGTGAAATTGCTGTGCGCATTATAAAATCAGCTCACAAAATGGGTATTGAGTGCATTGCCATATACACTGAGCTTGAAAAAAATGCACTTCATGTTAAAAAGGCAGATGTTGGCGTTTTAATGCCTGGCAATACATTACAGGAGACCTACTTAAATCAGGATTTGATCATTTCAATTGCCAAAGAGTATTTTGCTGATGCGATTCATCCCGGATATGGTTTTCTATCGGAAAATGGCGATTTTGCGCAACTGTGCGAAATAAATGCGATTCAATTTATTGGTCCGTCAGCTCAAGTTATAAAGCAAATGGGTAATAAGGAAGAAGCCAATAAAATAGCTTCAAAGAATAACATTCCGCTATTAAAAAAACTGACTGGAAATATTGAATCTATAATAGAAGAAGCCAAAAACCTGAAGTTTCCATTAATGATTAAAGCTGCTGCAGGTGGTGGTGGAAAAGGAATGCGGGTTGTATATAAAATTGAAGATTTACAGGATTCCATAAAAAAAGCATCTGATGAAGCTCAAAGATATTTTGGTAATGATTCAATTTATGTGGAGCAATACATTGAGAATCCCCGACATATTGAAGTTCAGATTTTAGCCGATGAACATGGTAATCTGGTTCATCTATACGAACGGGACTGTTCAATACAACGCCGACATCAAAAAATTATAGAAGAAGCTCCTGCTCCTAACTTATCTGAAGAAATAAGATCAAATATTTTAAAGGATGCACTAACAATTGCTAGAAGTATTGCATATACAAATGCCGGAACTATAGAATTTATTCTGGCACCTGATCAGCAACATTACTTTCTGGAAATGAACACCCGTATTCAGGTGGAACATACCATAACTGAAGAAATTACAGGGATTGATATAGTTGAACAGCAATTGCGTATTTCTATGGGGCAACATCTTAACCTGAAACAAGATGAAATTACGGTAAATGACCATGCTATTGAAGTTCGACTATACGCTGAGGATCCTGAAAACAATTATTTGCCTTCGCATGGTACAATAAAGGGTTTACACATACCTAAAATACCGCAAATCAGAGTAGATAATGGTGTTCGTGATTACGAGGAAATTCATACCCATTTTGATTCTCTGCTGAAAAAAGTAATTGCAAAAGGTCAGAACAGAGATGAAGCCATTAGTATTTTAAAGTCATTTTTAAAGGAATATACACTCTTTGGAATAGAGACGAATAAAGATATCATCCTGTATATTTTGAATCATCATAAATTCGTTGAGGGAGAATATTCTACCTCATTTGTAACTAATAACCAAAACGACTTTAAAGAAAACAATAGTATTTCTGAAACTGAATTAAAGATTTTTGCATCTGCATTTATTATTATCAAGAATAAAATTCAATCAGAAAATAAGTTAGGTTATTGGCGACATAAGCAGGATCATCATCTTACAATTGAAAATAATAGTATAAATGTATCTCTGCTTCAGATTTTTTCTGATAAATTTATTATTCAAATCAACAACAATTTACCTACTGAGTTAAGAATCATTGAGTTCAAGCCCAATTATCTTAGTTTTAGCAGAGAGAATGTATTGTACAAGGTAAATTATCTGAAAGCTGATGACAGACTTTTCTACATACAACATGATGGCAGAAAAATTGCCATTTCAGATAAACCAAAAAGAAACAAAAGATCTATTAAGGAACAAGCCAATAATAAAACCACTCTGTTGGCTCCTACTCCGGGAAACATCGTTGATGTATTAGTGAAAGAAGGAGAAAGTATAAAAAAGGGTACTCCATTGGTAGTGTTAGAAGCCATGAAAACAGAGAATATTTTAATGGCATGGAAAGATTCCTTAGTTAAAAAAGTACATGTAAAAACGGCAGAACATGTTAGTTTAAATCAGGTGCTAATAGAAACAGAATAGTAACAACGCTCAATAACAAGACAATAAAAACAATTAATCGAATAACAATGACTCCATTTTATAATCAGGAACAAGAATCTTTTAGAAAGAAAGTTAGACAATTTGCAGAAACAGAAATTAAACCCTTGGTAGCAGAACTTGATGAGAATGAGACTTTTTCCGTTGAGTTGGCTCAAAAAATGGGAAAAGCTGGTTTATACGGTATTGATATTCCTAAAGCATATGGTGGACAAGGTCTGGATACCTTATCTTACATTATTGCTGTTGAAGAGTTATCACGTATTGATGGTTCACAGGCAGTTACTATGGCAGCACACAACTCTCTTGGTGTAGCCCCTATCTATAACTTTGGAACAGAAGAACAAAAAAAACAATTACTACCGAATTTACTGAATGGCAATAAATTATGGGCTTTTGGTTTGACAGAAGAAAATGCAGGTTCTGACGCCAGAGGCGTTGATACTGTTGCATCAAAGACTGATGAAGGTTGGGAAATATCGGGAGATAAAAGATATATTACCAATGGCAGTAATGAATTAATGGCGGGTATTACAGTACTGGCAAAAACAGGTGTTAAAAATGACAAGCCCACCTATACAACCTTTTTGGTTGATAAAAACACACCTGGCTTTTCAGCAAAACGTACTTTAGGCAAAATGATGTGGAGAGCTTCTGATACAGCTGAAATTCAGCTGGACAAATGCATGGTTTCAGATCAGGATATATTGGGAGCAAAAGACAAGGGCTTGTCTCAAATGCTAAAAACACTGGATTCAGGCAGACTTTCAATTGCCGCAATGGGACTTGGTTTAGCTCAGGGGGCTTTTGAAATGGCTCTTGAATATGCTAAAAACCGAAAACAGTTTGGTAAGTCTATCTCATCGTTTCAGGCCATACAATTTAAGTTAGCAGATATGGATTTAAAAATAGAGCTAGCCCGAAATATGCTATATAAAGCATGCTGGTTAAAAGATAACCATATAGAATACAGCAAAGAAGCCGCCATGGCCAAACTATATTGTAGTGAAATTGCCGGTGAAGTTTCTGATGAGGCTATTCAAATATTTGGAGGTGCAGGCTTATTTAAATCAAGTGATATTGAACGATTTTACAGAGACCACAGGATTTTAAGAATTGGTGAAGGAACTACCGAAATTCTAAAAATGGTCATTTCAAGAAATTTAGGTATCTAAAAATTTTCTCTTTATTAAGGTAGTGCCGATTTGTTATTGTAATTTCCTTTAACTTATCGGCATTACTATATTTCAATCACTTTTCACGGTATTAATTCTAAAATTAAAATATACACGGTTATTTCAGCTATTTAAGATGAAGTAACCATTGTATTTCTCAACAAACTTTTCTTTTTTTGCTACATGGAAGATCGTAAAAAAGACCATTTACAATTAGCGTTTAAAGCTTCTGTGAAAGATTCAGAAAAAGATAACAGGTTTAGTTATGAACCGATGTTATCTTCACATACTGATTTTTCTTTTACCCCCTTTCCTTTTTTAGGGAAAGAAATGAATTATCCTTTTTGGATTTCTTCCATGACAGGCGGCACAGAGATGGCTGGTATCATTAATAAAAGATTAGCCACTGCCGCAGGAAAATATGGTTTGGGTATGGGTTTAGGGTCATGCAGATCATTACTCGAAAATAAAAACTACTTCAATGATTTTTGTGTAAGACCTTACATTGGCGACAAACAACCTTTGTATGCTAATTTTGGCATTGCTCAAATTGAAAAAATGCTGGATGAAAATTCCATTGATCAAATTCAACAAATCAGAAAAGATCTTGATGCAGATGGGATCATTGTACATATAAATCCTCTACAAGAGGCTTTTCAGCCCGAAGGAGACTTATTAAAAAGGCCTCCCATTGAAACCTTGACTGAGTTATTGGAGATGGTTGAGTCGCCAATAATTGTAAAAGAAGTTGGACAAGGAATGGGATATGAAAGCCTTAAGGCTGTTTTAAAATTAAATATTGCTGCATTTGAGTTTGGAGCCTGGGGTGGTACTAATTTTACCAAACTGGAGAAAATGCGCAACAAGAATTCAATACATGCTTTTGATGATTTTATTAATGTTGGACATGATGCTCATGAAATGACATTAATGGTGAATCAGATTTATGAAGAAACTGATATTAATTGCAAACAAGTGATTATATCAGGCGGAATCTATTCAGTTTTGGATGCTTTTTATTTACACAAAATATGTAAAATACCATCTGTAATAGGTATGGGATCCTTGTTTTTGGAATATGCTTTAAAAAGTGAGGATGATTTGGACTTATTTATATCTGAAATGATTGAAAAATGGAAACTTGCAGAAGCTTTTTTACGAGTTAAATAGTTAATTATCATTATCTAAATAAAAAAGCGGGGCTCAACTTTATATCTATAGTTGAGCCCCTAATTATATAAATAGTTTTCCTATTATTCTATTTTGTTTCAAAAAATGAAATTACTTCAGTTAACTTCTCAACCTCTCCTGAAAAAGATTTGGTAAGATTTAAAATATGATCCGCAGCTGAAGCATTTCCTTGTGATACAGCATCAAGTTCTAAAATAGCTTTATTAACTTGCTCTGCTCCTACGTTTTGTTCTTCTGACGATGCAGAGATTTCCTTTACCAGTTCAAATGCTTTTTGAATATCCGGAACTAACTTAGAAAAAATACCTCCGGCCTTTTCTGCAACATTTACTGTGGATAAGGCTTGTTCACTAATTTCATTGGCAGATATTTTACTCCGTTCAGCCAATTTACGCACTTCGGCTGCCACCACAGCAAAACCTTTACCATCCTCTCCTGCTCTGGCAGCCTCTACTGCAGCATTTAATGCTAAAATATTCGTTTGAAAAGCAATATCTTCAATAATAGTTACTTTTTCAGATATAATTTTGATGGCCTCTACAGCTGAAGCAATAATCTTACTTCCTTCATAAGTATCGTCAAAGGCCTGTTGCATAATCTGCTCCGACTGTCTTGAGTTTTGTGCATTCTGCCTAATATTTGCTCCCATTTCTTCCATAGAAGCAGAAACCTCTTCTGATGAACTTGCTTGTTGCATGGAACGGCTTGAAAGATCATTTGCTGACGCATTTAACTCAGAACTTCCTGTTTCTATTAATTTGCTTGTTTGCAAGGCCTGAGAGATCACACCGGATATACGATCCTTCATTTGCTTAAATGTATTGGCAAACTGACCTATTTCATCACCTTTTGATAATAATTCATCCTGAATTTCAACATTTAGTTTTCCTACAGATAAATCAGCAGCTATTTTATTAAGCGAAATTATTGGTTTTGACATCCTATTCGAAATAAAAAAGGCCCACACCAATGTTAATATCAAAATAATAAACCCGATAACGATTGTCAGCGTTCGAATAGGATTCAATAGGCTAACCAGCTCATTAGTTGGAACAATCATTACAATTTTATGCCCGGTATCACCTACTGTCATATGCACAACCTCACATTTTTTGCCCTGGATTTCGTAGTTGCTCAATAAACCTGATTCTTTCGACAGCACTGAATCGCTGGCATCCTCTGTGATAATATCTTTTAAAGCTTTGGTAATATCATCTTCGCGTTGAGCAATTTTTATGGTCCCCAGTTCATCAATAATACACATATAGCTATTTTCGCTATACTTCTTTTTATTTAATTGCTTTACCAATTTAGTGGGATTAAGTCCCACACCCGCAACACCTGATGGATTAGATGGATCTCCAATTAAAACATTAATAAACAACCCGGTTTGGTCCAGATTTTTATTATAATCAAAATTGGTCAGAATCTTTTTCCCTGAATTCATGGAATCAAAAAACCAACTATCGTCCGGATCTGATTCAGAAACTGTATCCAGCTTTTTAAAGCCCTCAGCCCAATAGTTATTTGTTGCAGCATTAACAGCAAACACAGTAAAATATCCAAGCCCACTGACTGTCATATCTAACCTGCTAAGCAATAACTGTTTTAAAACTTCATCATCTTCATTCTCAAACCATTTAATTAGTGTTGGGTCCTGAGCCAGACTTAACGAAGTTTCAATAGCATTTTCAAACTCGTTTCTTAAATCACTTTGAGAAGATTCAATAAATGTATGCAGCTGTCTATCCCTGATATCATCTGTTATTGTATTACTTACCATTGTGAAAATGGCAATACTTAAAACCGCAATTACAGCAATACAAACTCCTCCAAATGCCAAAAGAATATTGGCTCGAATGCTCGTTACTTTCATACAAAATGGTTTAATTATGATATTCTGGTTTGAGCAGAATTATAACACTCACCCAAAAACTACCTGGTTAATTATTGTTTATTGTCTAATAAAAAATGTTCGTCAACACAAAATCATTGACAAACACCTTATTATTTACGACAAACAACTGTTTTTGTTTGACTAAAAGATGTATCCTAACATTTGTCATGTGTAACTACAATGATTATCTTATATTTATACGTTGTTAATAAAAGTTAACTAAATAACGAGGGCTATTATTACTCAGTTAGTTGCAATAAATACATTGACTAGTCCATTAGAACATTTTATCGCTATGTCTGTTTCCAAACAACATATATATAGATAAATTATGATTTCAGGATTTTCAAAACTAGATACAAGAGAAAAAATTGAACTATTAATTAAAAACTTGGGATTATCACCTAAAGTGCAAGAAACAATTACTTCTCATCACCACCCTGATTTACAGGAAACCTACAACCAGTTCTCAGAAAACACAATCAGCAATTTTTACTTGCCATATAACATTGCGCCAAACTTTGTTATTAATGGTAAGGAATACATTGTTCCGATGGCAATTGAGGAAAGTTCTGTTGTTGCTGCAGCATCTAAAGCTGCCAATTTCTGGTCAAAACACAACGGCTTTAAAGCAACCGTAATATCCACAACAAAAGTAGGGCAGCTATTTTTTAATACAGACGAATCTTTTCATTACCTAAATGATCAATTGGAAGTTATAGAAAATTATTTACGCCAATCCACATCCTCTCTTACCTATAATATGGAAAAACGTGGAGGAGGAATTAAAGCTTTTGAATTACAAGAAGTTGATGATTGTGAAAATACCTTTTGCTTATTGGTAAGTTTTGAAACAGTTGACTCTATGGGAGCCAACTTTATCAATTCCTGTTTGGAACAAATGGGCGACTCCTTAACTCAATATTTTAAAAATCAGGAAAAAGAAATACAAATCATTATGGCAATTCTGTCCAATTACACTCCTGATTGCATTGTAAAATGTGAAGTTTCGTGCTCAATAGACGAATTAAAATATTGGTCGAAAGACATGAATCCTTTTGAATTTGCCACTAGATTTAAAAGCGCAGTTGAAATAGCTAAAAACAATACACCAAGAGCTGTTACGCACAATAAAGGTATCATGAATGGTATTGATGCGGTAGTAATTGCCACAGGTAATGATTTTAGAGCTGTTGAAGCAGGAATACATGCATATGCCTGTAAAGACGGAAAATACAGGTCGTTATCTGATATAAGTATTGAAAACAATATGTTTACTTATAGCTTAACTGTTCCCTTAGCTATTGGAACCATTGGTGGACTAACCAAATCCCATCCAATGGCAGCATTATCCATGGAGATTCTTAAAAATCCCAATGCTCAGGAACTTATGGGAATTATTGCAGCTGCCGGACTGGCAAATAATTTTTCTGCCGTTGCCTCTTTAGTTACAACCGGAATACAAAAAGGACATATGAAAATGCATTTATCCAATATACTATTAACTTTAGATGCTTCAGAAGAGGAAAAAGTCAGTGCAAATGCTTATTTTAGCAATCAGACTGTGAGTTTTAGTGCAGTTCAGACCTATCTCAACAATTGTAGAAAAGTCAAATAGCTTTTCTTAAGGGAACAACAAAAACACTTATGAAAAATGATTGAACAGGAAAATACCCCAATTTTCTCTACTGAATCTCATGGAAAGATTATGCTTACAGGCGAATACGGCGCCATGTATGGAGCTAATGTATTGGCTATTCCGTTAAAAGTTGGTCAAACGTTAAATGTTTATGAAAAAGAGTATGGTTCACTGGAATGGGAAGCATATAAACTTGACGGATTGTGGCATAAAGTTGCTTTTGCTGACAAACTGGATGGCAAACTTCATATTGGAGACAGAACAAATGCCGGATTTGCAGTTGTTATTCACAAAGTAATCAGAATGGCCTTAAACATTAGTAATGGAAAGCTAGAGGATATTTTAAATAAGAAATTTATTACCAATATCAATTTTAATCCTGAATTAGGCTTAGGCAGCAGTTCCACTCTTATAGTAAACGTAGCCCGTTATTTTAACATTGACCCATTTGAGTTAAATTCACTGAGCTTTAAAGGTTCTGGATACGATATTGCTGCATCAAAGTCTGATCTTCCTGTTATTTACAATAAGAATGTAAAAAATCCGCAATACGTTGAGTTAAAATTTAAACCACCCTTTCATTCAAATCTTTATTTTGTTTATTCAGGCAAGAAGGTTAGCTCATTAAAAGCTATTGATAAAATTAGTCGCAAGAACTTTACAAATCAGCAACTGAGTCAAATTTCATCTATTACAACAAACATGGCACTTTGTAATAATATTGACGATTTTATTGAAATAATGAATGAGCATGAAAAAATAATTTCAAAAATATTACACATCCCAACATTAAACAGTAAACAATTTTATGACTTTGAAGGTTCTATAAAATCATTAGGAGCCTGGGGCGGCGACATGATGTTAGTTGCCACAAAGCATCCTGATCAATATGTTGAAAATTACTTTAACCGTCGGGGGCTTGATGTTATATATAAATATTCTGATCTGGCTCTTGACATAGATTAGAAATAAGTGGAATATAAACAAGAAAATGGAGTTGTAACCAAAAGCAGTCCTGCAAACATTGCTATTGTAAAATATTGGGGGAAAAGAGCTGTTCAATTGCCATTAAACCCATCAATTAGTTTTAGCTTAAAGAACTGCATAACAACAACAAAAATAAAATACACATTAAATAAGGAGTTAAATGATTATTCATTTAACTTTTTATTTGAAAATAAATCTAATTCAAAGTTTGAAGAAAAATTGCTTCAGTTTTTTAAAAGAATTGATCATTTTATTCCCTGGTTAAAGCACTTTCATTTAAATATCGAAAGTTCAAATACCTTCCCCCATTCCTCAGGCATTGCATCTTCTGCCAGCAGCTATTCTGCATTAGCAAAAGCTTTGGCCGAAATTCATTTACAAATTACCGGAGTAACACTACCCCAAACAGTTGTATCAGAATTTGCCAGACTAGGTTCTGGAAGTGCCTGTAGATCAACTCAGGAGGGTTGGAATATTTGGGGAGATTCAAGCTTTGAAGGAAGCAATGATCAATATGCACTAGAAATCAATCCTCTTGTTCATGAATCGTTTATGAGTATTCAGGATACAGTACTTATTGTGAGTAATCAACAAAAAGCAATCAGCAGTACTAAAGGCCATCAATTAATGGAAAACCATCCATATAAGGAAGCCAGAATACAGCAGGCAAATAAAAATACAATTCAACTCATTGAGGCACTTAAAAATGGAGACTGGGATTTATTTATAGAAATTGCTGAACTGGAAGCATTAAGTCTTCATGGTTTAATGATGAGCTCGTCTCCCGGATATACTTTACTTCTACCCAATTCGTTAACAATTATTTCGAAGATACGGGAATTCAGAGCATCCTCAAAAATTCCTGTATGTTTTACCATCGATGCAGGTCCAAATATTCATGTATTATATCCGGAGTCGAACAAAAATGAGGTTTTAGAGTTTATTGAAAGAGATTTAAAGAAGTACTGTATAAATAATCTATTGATTAAAGACAGTATTGCCTAATTAGAATAAATAAACATTTACTTTTTACATATAAATTATGCCCTTGAATAAATTTAGCCCAATATTTTATTCAAAAATTTTATTATTTGGTGAATATTCCATTTTGTTCGATTCCAATGGTCTAACAATACCCTATTCTCATTTTAACGGAAGGTTAACCTTCATTAATTCTGACGGTTATACTGATTTAGAATATGCCAAACAATCAAATCAGCAACTTTTACAATATTATGAATATCTGCATAGTAATTACAGCAGTTATATAGACACAACCAAGTTTAAAGAAGATTTAAATAAGGGATTATATTTTGAATCAACCATACCTGAAGGATATGGGCTTGGAAGTAGTGGTGCATTAGTTGCATCGGTATACCATTCATATGGCCTTAATAAAATCAAGGCTAAAGCAGGTTTATCTAAAGAAAAAACACAACAATTAAAACACTTATTCTCAAAACTTGAATCTTATTTTCATGGAAAGAGCTCTGGAATAGATCCTTTAATTTGCTATATCAATCATCCTTTATTCATAAAAAACCAACAGGAAATTACATCTATTGGAATATCCCGAAAAAATGTTGAACAAGATGATGCCATTTTTATTATAAACACTAAAAAAACAGGAAAAACAGCGCCTTTAGTGGATTTATTTTTAAAAAAATGTGTCAATCCAAAATATATGGATAGAATTAAAACAGAATTAATTCCAACGACAAATCATTGTGTAAAATCCATATTAAACGGAGACCTTCCTTCATTTTATAAAGATTTAAAGAAGTTATCGAAATTTCAGCTTCAATATCTGAAAGAGATGATTCCGGATGAATTCATTAAACATTGGGAAAATGGATTAGAGAAAAATGATTATATACTTAAGCTATGTGGCTCTGGTGGTGGTGGCTACTTATTAGGCTTTACACGAAAATACAGTAAAGTAAAAAATTCATTGGTAAACAAAGGTCTGGAGGTTATTACAGTATATCAGGAACTATAATTTCGGGTACAAAGATGCTTTTTATAAAAGATTTGTATTTTTGCAGACTCTTTTAAAATTAAAGAACGCAACAGCATTTCATGGAAGCAAAGCATCATACATCAGATAAGTACTTTACCAGATTCAAAACATCAATTGAAGCTATATCGTTACCTGATAAATTTACTTATCCGTTTTATTACGAACCTCATGAATTGTCTTTAATTGCGAGTAAAGAACTGCAACAACACCTTTTAACTCAGAAGGACTGGATCCACGATTTTGGTATTGATCATTTTGTAGAAGGCACAAATATTGGAAAGATGTTTGGTGTTTTAGTGGTACAAAATGATCAAAATGAAATTGGCTATTTGAGCGCTTTCAGCGGAAAACTTGCCGGAACCAATACATTACCTGGATTTGTTCCTCCAATATATGATTTGCTGGATGAAAATGGTTTTTTTAAACCGGAAGAGGATAATATTAGCCTTATCAATCAACAAATAAAAGAACTTGAAGAATCAGAAGAATTCCGCCAAGTAAATAATAATTATTCTTCCGGGATAAAATCTTCACAAAAAGAGCTTGAAGATTACAGATCATTTATGAAAGTTGAGAAGAAAAACCGAAAGATTAAACGAAATGAGTTAGAACAATCCCTATCCAGTGAGGAATTTGAAAATTTAAAAGAAGAACTAAAACAGGAAAGTCTTAAACATCAATATGATTTTAAGATGCTGAAGAAAGAATGGGAAGAAAAGCTGGAAAAACTAAAATCTGAGCTTGATTTCTTTAAAACAAAAATCCATCATCTTAAAGAAGAACGAAAAACACGTTCTGCAGCATTACAACAAAAACTTTTTGATCAGTACCAGTTCTTAAATTACCATGGTCAAACACAAAGTTTATGCAATATTTTTGCTCCTACAACACAGCAAATACCTCCAGCTGGAGCTGGTGATTGTGCGGCTCCAAAATTATTACAATATGCCTACCAAAATAATTTAAAACCAATCGCATTGGCTGAATTTTGGTGGGGACAAAGTCCTAAATCAGAGATCAGAAAACATGGGTATTTTTATCCTTCTTGTAAAAGTAAATGCGAACCTATTTTAGGGCATATGCTTCAGGGTTTGGATGTGGATGAAAATCCAATTAAATCGCCAACAATCAATCAAAAAGAATTAGAAACGGTTTTTGAGGATGAATATATCCTGGTAATTAATAAACCTGCTGAATTTCTTTCTGTCCCAGGAAAAGAAACGGAAGATTCTGTATACCTAAGAATTAAAAACAAATATCCGGAAGCAACGGGTCCTTTACTGGTTCACAGACTTGATATGTCCACTTCTGGTTTAATTATGATTGCTAAAGATAAAGACGTACATAAAGCACTTCAAAAGCAGTTTTTAGAGCGATCTGTTCAAAAAAGATACATTGCCCTACTGGATGGTATTATAAAAGAGGAAAGTGGCTTTATTGAATTACCATTAAGAGTTGACCTTGATGACAGACCCAGACAGTTGGTATGTTATGATTACGGTAAACCTGCAAAAACAAAATTTCAGGTTATTGACAGAACAAATGGAAAAACAAAGGTTCATTTTTTTCCAATTACCGGCCGCACACATCAATTAAGAGTTCATGCAGCCCATCCTAAAGGCTTAAATACACCTATTGTTGGAGATGATTTATACGGAAAAAAGAGCAATAGATTACACTTACATGCTGAATATCTGGAATTTACTCATCCCATACTAAACAAAAGAATTAAAGTAAAAGTACCTGCTGATTTTTAGTTTTAAGCTTTATAATTCTTACGAATTAAATTCTTTAATTGGCTGAATTAAAGCCTCCCGGGTAGTTTCCATCAATAATTTCATATCACCTTTATATTCAGCTGTATTAATACAAGGATTAATTGTGATACTCACTTTTCCAGGACGCACATTAAAAGTACCACCGCCATAAACTTTATGGGTATCTTTTATGGTAACCGGTAAAATTGGTAAATCTAACTCTCCTGCAATTTTAAAAGCACCCCCTTTAAACCTTCTTACACTATTACTACCACTTCTTGTTCCTTCCGGGAAAATGACAACTGATGTTCCATTCACCAACTTAGCTTTGGCTTCTTTAATGCTTTCGTAAGCTGCTTTAGGTGAAGACCGATCAATAAATATATGACCAACAGCTGCACTTGCAGGTCCTATACCAAAAGCATGGCGCAATTCCTTTTTCATGATCCACCTAAAATCAATACCTAAAAACCCATATAAGGCAAAAATATCGTAAGCACTTTGATGGTTTGCCACGATAACATACGATTGACCTTTTTTAATATTTTCTCTTCCGTACACTTTTACTCGCATAGGTGTAAAAAAGGCAACAGTCTTAGCCCACATTACACCACTTAAACTACCAGCCTTTGGCGAAATAATAACAGCTAATAAAGCTGCTCCCAATGAAAAAATAATACTTGCTAAAGCAAAAACAGGTATAAAAATGACCCATTTGTAAATTTGATACAAGAAGTTTCCTAACGCTTTCATCTTATTATTACTAAGAAAATATCTTTACTATAACGGTTGTTATCCGTTCTGGATTGTCAGTTTATTTTTCCAGATCTCCTAAAATTCTTAATGCCTCTTCTCTGGTATTACCACAGAATTCTATTTCGGGCGTAAAACCTCCACATACTGCAGGGCGTTCCTTTTTGCCAAACAATTCACATTTATTTTCCTCAGTTAAATGTGCACACCTCTCTCTTGGTTATTTACTGAAAGATAAATTGCCGTAAGCATTATAATACATATCAATTACCTCAATAAATCTTGCCAATTACTCACCCCTTCCAACCCTGCTAATATTTTGAATGCCTGCTCTTTATTGTCACCACAAAATAATTTTTCAGCTTTAAAACCACCACAAACATCTGGTCTTTCTGGTTTGCCAAACAATTCACATTTATTATCATCAGTCAAATGTAAACATCTTACACCTGCTTTTTTTCCTTCCTTCATTTTTGGCATTGGTGATGATATGGATGGTATAATACAACAAGCTGCACAACCTACTCTACACTCCATTTTTTTTGCCAAAAATAAAAAAAAAAGCGATAACCAAACTTAATTGATTACCGCTTTTTACCTAACTTTCTCATTGTTTTTTTATATAATAATATATTGACAATGGTAGTAAAACAGTTAAGTAAATATACTATATTTTATTCAACTTCAAAATGTGAATAGTCTTTAAAACTCCTCCAATCACCACCCCATTTAATAAAATCCATTGATTCTTTTTTATCAACAATTTCTAGAAATTTTTTAAATAATCCTGTTGACCAATCACAATCATCATTTTTTATAATTGCAATATCAATTGCTTTACCATTAGGCATTGATGATGATATGGAAGGTGTAATACAGCATGCTGCTCATCCTACGCTACATTCCATCTTTTTTGCACAAAAAAAAGAAAAGTTTATGATTATAGATTTTATTTTTAAGCATTATATTTAATTTGTGCTGATATAAGATTATTTAACAATATACATTAGCTTAACGGCTATTCATATCGAGAAATATCTTAAAAACATGAATGGTTAATTATGGTTATTAGTATAATGATAACCACAAAAACAGATAAAAAGAACATCTAATATTCATGATCCCTTTTGAGTATAAAAAGTGACTATGAAATTTATTTGTGACTTTCATATACCTAATGGATATTCTTGATCATGTTGACCCCCTTTCCCGAAGCCGGTTCATGTGATGTTTTCCGCATGACATTCCGGCGGATGTTGACCCCTTTAAGT
>NZ_JAPDPJ010000061.1 GCF_026013605.1 Plebeiibacterium sediminum | reverse complement strand
TTTTTCAATGAATATTTCAATATACTTTAGTACTACAAGCTGAGATCAAAGCGCTATTTGCACTAAACACTTTGCACTAAGCCCTTTGCTCTTGGCTCTAAAGTCGGCCGATACATGTTTAACCCGGGCTCTGATATTACCTGATCAGTGATAACAGGGCTTACAAAAACTAAAAGTCATGGGAACATATATAAAAGGAATCAACGGAAGGTTCACAGGAAAAGTAGGTAGCACAGTAGGTAGCCAATGCAAAGGTATCTCTGTTATGAAATCACTACCCGATTTTAGTAATCATAAAGCCAGTAAAAAACAATTGGCACACAGAGCAAAATTCAGACTTGCTACCAGGTTTTTACAACCACTGTATCCGGTGATACAATTGGGATATAAAAATCAGGACAGCTTAAAGTCGCCACAGAATGCTGCTATGTCTGAGTTAATGAAATACACCATTGAAGGTGAATATCCTGATTATAAAGTTAACCTGAATAATTTGGTATTAGCCGTAGGATCATTAAAAGGCACAAACAGGCCAAGCGTTGAAGCTAATGGTGAAGAAGTTGTTTTTACATGGAGATACAATGCATCAAGCGATGAAATGTTTAAAGACAATGGGGTAATTCTTGTAGCTATTGCTGAAGGCTATTATCCTGAATATTCCATTTGCAATAATGTCCGTTCTGAGGGTACAGCCAGTATGTATCTGCCAGATGCTCCTCCTGGAACGGTAGTACATTGCTATATCGCTTTTGCCGCTATGGATGATACAAACCGTGTCAGCAATAGTGTACATGCAGGAACTGTTATTATTCCGGAAGAAGGATAATAGATGATAAACAAAATCAATGCTTGAATTAAGGTCGTTTCTGAAACAGGAACGGCCTTTTTAATTTGGTATGATACCACAGACATAGCCCTTACAGACTTTACTAAAGGATACCGGACTTTCAGCCCGTGAAGTGACTTGAGGAGAGATTAACAGTAAAACATAAACTGTATGTTTTTACCACCAAGGCTCAAAGACACAGAGGGTTTTACGAACTATTTTGTTATTTTATTATTCATTATGATACAGGATGCAATCTTGCGATTTAAGATCTCTGAGTCCTGGGGCCTTGGTGGTTTTATTATAAAATACCGTCCTATAAGGACTACTAAAAACTGAGCTGTCCTTACAGGACGTTGATTTATATGATTCATATATTACCCCAAGCGATTCCTGAGGATGAAATGAACTGGGCCTACAGCCCGCAGTATAATTTACAGAAGCCTGATATGTTTTAAATGTTATATTTCTAATTTATGAAATATGGAACAAGAGCGCAGGCCAGTTCAATTGCCCCGGGACGGAGATGGGGAGACGCAGGCGAATGCGGGTGATATTTGGATTGTGTGAAGGGAAAAAGAATATAATAATACGAGAATTGTTTTTAAGTGAATTACAATTAAATAAGTGCTGCCAATAAATTCTCATCCTTATAAAGGAGGAGTCCCCGAAGTATGAGGGGGAGGTGGTTTTAAACGCTTAACTCCATTTATAATCATTCAAAACATAGCCCTCACAGACTATGCTAAAGGACACCTGACTTTAGAATGTTTCAAATTTATTTTGAGCTGTCCTTACAGGACGACAATTAACTTTATATGAATACCCAAGGCGTTGCCTTGGGCTAAATTGAACTGTGCTTTCAGCACGATAGAATTACACGGATAATTAACACATACCAATCAAACAGTAACTCTCCTGAGTTAATATACATACATCATTCATTACTCTTTGCTCTAATCTTTTCCCTTTATTCTATCCCTATACACTTTGCAATTTGCCATATAACAGCTCCCTGATAGGTGGAATTGATTTCAATACACGATACAAACTGTAAATCAATAGAAAAGATGTAACGTTTTACTATCAACAGTATTTCTTTTTGATGATACTACGGGCTGGAGGCCCAAATCAATTCAGCCCCAGGAAACTCCTGGGGTATTTTATAGATCATTTAAAAGTGCGTCCTGAAAGGACAACTCAGTTTTGTATTTACACTCAAGCTAGCGCGGAAATAATTTCCGTGCAATAATCAAGCTGTAAATCAATCTCATAAATTCCAATTTTAAACTGTTTATTTTTTGAGACAATAGATAAGGAATTGTATTCCGGGCAGTATTAACATATAGGCTTTTAGATAATAGCGGACCATTGATACCGGATTAAAAACACATACTCCAGTCAAATGATTATAAATCCTTGTACAAACTATATGTTCGGCATAGCGTCTCGCTATGTCGTATAAGAAAAGGCCTCTGGCCTTAGCAAAAATCATGCAGATATATTTCAAAGGTCAAATAGCAACCTTATTTTTATTATGAAAGTAGAATTTACTTTAAAGTTTATGCCCTGGATTAGAGTATTATTATTATCATAAGTTACGATAGAAATTGATAAAGGCCAGAGGCCTGAATAAAACAACGAAGCGAGACGCTTCGCTGAACGTAAGATCTTTGAGTCTTGGGGCCTTGGTGGTTATATTATAAAAAACAATATACGAATAACCCAAACTGATTATACTATTAGATACCAGAATCTACCGTTTAGTAAAGTATTAATAATCTAAGACTGAAAGCATTTTTTCAGCCATTTACGCTACACATAAAAAAAGAGCCAATCAATATTTTGATAAGCTCTTTTTTGTTCATAAATCTAAAAATCCAGAGACTTAAATAGCCTCATCTAATTCTTCCTTTATATTTATACGATATCCTTCTTCAAATAAATCGAGGTAATGACGCAGATCAGAATAACGAAGCTTTAGTTCTTCAAATTGAATATGCTCTTCATCAGATAAAGTCTTAATCAGTTGTTCTTCCTGAATAGCTTCATATTTTAAGGCTTCAAGTTCTTTAAGGCGAACCAGTAAATCTTCCAGAATTTCTTCTGTTACGCCAATTACATCAAGCCTATAATATATTTCTTCATGTAAAAACAATGCCATTAATGTTTCTTTAATATGCATCGACCATTTAATAAAATCTTTAGGAATATCCTCTCCTATCAAAAACTTTGATGTGTAAGAAAGATTATCTGTACATATCCTTTCCAGCTCTTTCTGGATTTTATTATACAGTTCTTCTATTAAGCCTTTTTCCTGCATAAACTTTTTGTATGCTGGTCGGTCTTTAGCCAATACATTGCTAAAATTTCGGGAAGCCGAATACACTTTTTTTATGAGTTGCAGACCTTCATCAATTCTTTCATGCGAATAAGTTCCATTTTCATGGTTTCTTCTTGTTCTGGTTCCGGATACACTGATCAGGTTAGTATTGTTTTCAGTTTGGGGGGTAAAAAATAATGACATAAAGTTAGTTGTTTAAATTACTGGATGTTTGATTCTAATTTGTCCATTTAACACCATATTATGTATTAGAAAATCTATTACATATTGCTGGTTTAATAAATACTAAGTCAAATCATGAATTAAAATTCATATTTGATAATGCCATAACACTCCTAAGTGAAACAATTTTTAATAAGTAAAATATAAGTCATACGGGGATTTTTTAATGTTTAAACATTAGGTTTTTTAAAAATCTATTATGAATTTAAACATTATTTAACAAACATCAAAGTGTTTTTACTTTTTCTACTTATTAAAAAAAAGGGTCTATTTATCCGTTGTTCACAATAAAAAGACCCGCTTTACATAATTCACCCCCTAAATTTCGGACAGCCACAATGCCAATTTATACAAAACCAATTATTTACCTCTCAAACCTTAAAAATAAACTCCAACATTCTAAATAAGTTTTAGTAAGCAGTATTTCGATTCACAAATAATAAAAAAAGGGATGTGACTATTTTGTTAGAATTGTTAAAAATACATTTTGCATCTATATTGTGTATTTTTATACAAAAAAAAGGAATAGCCACAAGAGACTATTCCTTTCGTTTTTTTTAGCTGTTAAAGATTAATGCTTATGTGCCTCACCTTCTTTTTTTGTTGTTATAGTACGATCATATTTACAACAACCTGGTAATGAATTATAAGTTTCATCTTTTGCTTTAAATTTCTCAGTATCGTGTCCTACTTTGGCAACAGCCATTTGAACTTTATCTGAGTTTGTTTTTGAAGTATCAAAAACTACTTCCATAATTTGGGTTTTCTTATCCCAATCTGCAGATGTAACTCCTTCCTCTGACTTTGCAGCTTTCTCTATGCGAGTTTCGCACATTCCACATTTTCCACCTACTTTGATTTTTTCAGTTTTTACTTGTCCAAAAACCACTGACATGCTCAATAGAGCAAATAACATTGTTAAATAAATTGATTTCATAATTCTATTTTTTTAATTATTACTTATAACTATAGCTCTCCTATACATTTCTTTAAACTGGCTTTCACCCTAACTCAACTTCATTTGTTCATATCGTATATACTATTTTAATTTAATTGTATTCACGATTTTCAATTCTTGTCTCTTTTATTATTCTCTGTACAAACAACAAGCGGGTAAATTATTATATACCTCATCCGGAGCCTTTTCTTTATCTGTATCATGACCAACTTTTGCAATTGCTTTATGTATTTTGTCAAGTGATGATTGATCTGACAAATAGCTAACATGTATCATTTTACTATCTTCATTCCACTCTGCCGATTTTACTCCTGATACACTTAGGGCTGCTTCTTCAATACGATCTTTGCACATTCCGCAATTACCATATACTTTAAACATGGAATCTTGTACTTTCTCGGCTTCTACAGTTGCTGCTGTTCTGGTATAATGACAGCATTCCGGAAGACTTTGGTAAACATCATCAGGTGCTTTTTCTAATTCTGTATCATAACCTGATTTTGCAATTGCCTTATGTATATCCGCCAGTTTTACCTTGTCTGCGTTATAATTTATGTGAATCATATGTGTTTCCTGATCCCAGTCTGCTTTAAGTACCCCGTCAAGCGACATAGCTGCTGTTTCAATGGTTTCTTTACACATGCCACAGTTGCCGGAAACATTAAACATTGCATGCTCCATATTACCTTCTGCCTGGTCATTCATATTCATTTCTCCATGATGATGCCTTGAGGATTCATTATCTGCCACTTGATTCATCATACTTGGCAATCCCATCAATTGAGCTGCAGCATCAATCTTGAATACGCCATTGGTGGCTATTTCCTCACCTGGCTCCAAACCCTCTTTCACAACATAAAAAGCTCCTGCTTCCGGACCTAATACGATTTCACGATACAGGAACGTAGGAGATTCACGCTCCTGAACTTTAGTATACACCACTGCTCTTTTACCAGTCCATAAAACTGCTGACTTAGGAATTATAATGGCCGTCTGCCCTTCTGCAATTTTAGATTGCAGCACTCCATTGGTGAACATTTCAGGTTTTAAGCGCAGATCCTTATTGTTAATCTCTGCACGTACCTTAGCTACTCTTGTTTTGGAATCAATAAAAGGATCAACATAAGTCACCTTTGTTTTAAATTCCTCACCTGGTAATGCCTGTAATGTAAAACTTATCTTATCCCCTACTTTTATCCACGGTAAATCTGTTTCATAAGCGTCAAACAGAGCCCATAACTTGGTTAAATCAGCCACTTTAAATAAGGCAGTTCCTTCTTTAACATAGTCACCCAGTGCCACATGACGCATAATCACCGTTCCGATTATTGGTGACAGCACCTCAAAATTGACTTTCGGATCACCGGATTGTTCAATATTATCTATCTGACTTTCGGTTAAGTCCCATGCCTTTAGTTTAGCTCTTGCAGCCTTGTATAAGGAAGGATTATTTTCTTTAAACTCAGAAGCCTCAATTAACTCGCGTTGTGCACTAACTAAATTAGGTGAGTAAATAGTGGCTAATTTCTGTCCTTTACGAACTTCCTGCCCTGTAAAGTTGACAAAAAGTTCTTCTATTCGTCCTCCAAAACGAGCGGTTAGTTCAGCAATTCGTCTTTCATCTATATTTAACTTTCCTTGCATATATATAGATTTGACCGGCTCATCAAGAACAACTTTTGTTGTTTGTATATCTGCCAGTTTTGCAGCAGATTCACTCATTACAATTTCATTCGGGTCTGCATGCTCTCCCCCTTTCATAGATGATCTAGGAATTAAATCCATAGCACATATTGGACATAAGCCAGGATTATCCTGTTTTATTTGAGGGTGCATGGAACAGGTCCAGACTGTAGCTTCCTCTTCATGATTATGACCTGCATGTTCATCTACTACATTATTTGTATTACCTGATGGTGATATCATCCATCCGATAACCAATCCAACGATCAATACCCCAAGTACTAATTTGTAATTGTTTTTTATATTTTGAAATATTGTTTTCATTTCTCTGTAATTATATCGTTATCACTTAATGAATACTATTGTTATTTACCCATTAAATAATGGATAAAAGCAACTGCTGCCAACTTATCTGTGCGTGCTTTTTCCAACTCCAGATTATATTTTAACATGCGCCTTTCCATTCGTAAAATTTCTTCAAAATTCTTATTGGCATAGGCATATTCTGTTTCTAATATTTTTAGGGATTTTTTAGCGATGATTAATTGCTTATCAAATAATTCAATTCTACGACCGGCATCCAGGTAATCTTTCCAGGCATTCTCAAATACGGTTTCAAGAACATTTACCTTATCAATGCGCTCATAATCACGGGCTGTCTCCTGATATATAACTTCCTGAACCATGCTTTTGTATTTGTTTCGATACAAAGGAATCGATAAGCCCACCTTAGGAAATGCAATGGCATCTTTGCCCGACAAATTATTGTCACCTTTACCAATTGAAATATAATCAATACCAAGGCTAAAAGTTGGAGCGCCCTGTTTTTGGGCTACTTGCTTCTTAAAAGCCAATGCACTCTTTTGCATATCAATACTTAATAGCTGGTGATTCTTTAATTGAATAGAATCCAATACAGCTTCCTTTGTATACATAATATCTGTTGACCACAACTCATTGGGAAAAGTAATCACTTCATCTTCCTCTGTATTCAGCAGGTTATTAAAAGACACTGTAAGCACTTGTTGCTTATCCCTTAAAAGTGCCAGCTGATTTTCCAAATCATTAATCTCCATCTCAATTCTATATTGATCCACAGCGGATACCTGATCGGCTTCGACCTTCACAATGGCCAACTTTTTAAAAGTATTCAGTATCTCAATATTCTCAAGGGTAATCATAGTAGCCTTATTATTGAAATACAGGTTGTACCAATTAGATTTCACCTCATTAAAGAGTTTCGATTTGTTTTCTTCAAACACCTCATACAAGGCTTTAGCTTCCTCTATACTTGCATTTTCCTTAGCCTTTAATGTTCCAAACCACGGAAACATTTGTGTGGCTGAAATTCTGAAATCCTGAGGACCATTTCGGGTTTCAACAGGTTGGATAAAATAAGCAAAAGCCAATTGCGGGTCGGGCAATGAACCAACTTGCGGAACCTTTTCTAATGCTGCCAGATAATCGTTAAACTTAGCCTTTAATCCGGGATTGTTTTCAGCCGCAGTTTTCAGGTAACTTTCGAGTGGATCCTGAGCATGTACCCAATTCCATGACAGGAAAATCAATATTATATATAGTAATCGTTTCATTATTTCACCTTTACTTCATTCATTAATTAGATGATTCTTATACAAGGTAGTCAGGCACTTTGCACACTGACAGATTATAATCTTAATCACCTTTATCCTTTATCCTTTATTCTTCTTTCCTTGACACCTTACGTTCCTGCCACATGCTATAAAGCACCGGAACCACAAACATGGTTAAGACTTCGATAGTCATACCACCAAATAAAGGGATGGCCATTGGAACCATTATATCGGAACCTTTACCCGTAGAGGTTAATACTGGCAATAGTGCAATAATAGTTGTAGCAGTAGTCATTATGGCCGGGCGTACTCTTTTTGAACCAGCTTCCAAAACTAAAGCTCTAACTTCTTTAACAGTTTTCGGATCTCTTTTTTCCTGAAGCTGTTTGATATAGGTACTGATTAAAACGCCATCGTCAGTAGCAACACCAAACAGGGCAATAAAACCAACCCAAACTGCCACACTCAGGTTGATGGTATTAACCTGAAACAGATTTCGTAAACTCATTCCTGCAACTGAACCATCCATAAACCACGGCTGACCATACAACCAAAGCATAATGAATCCACCTGATAAGGCCACAATAATACCCGAGAAAATCAAACTGGTAGAAACAACCGACTTAAACTGGAAGTACAGTATGAGGAAGATGATGATTAAGGATATCGGAATTACAATAAGCAAGCGATTGGTAGCACGTATCTGATTTTCATAATTACCGGTAAACTTATAGCTCACCCCTGCAGGAAGAGAAAACGCTCCAGTATTCATTTGTTGCTTTAAGTACTTCTGTGCATTTTCAACCACATCCACTTCTGCAAAACCTTCCTTTTTATCAAAAATTACATATCCCACCAAAAAGGTATCTTCACTTTTAATCATCTGAGGACCTCTCTCATAATGTAAAGTCACTAATTCTCCTAAAGGAATTTGGGCTCCTGAAGGCGTTGGAATTAAAATGCGTTTCAGATCATCCGGATTATCCCTGAATTCACGAGCATAACGCAGTCTCACAGGAAAACGCTCTCTACCTTCAACAGTTGTTGTAAGTGGCATACCTCCTATTGCACTACCAATAACAGACTGCAGATTCTTTACACTTAAACCATAACGCGCAATAGCATCCCTGTTGATTTCCATTTCAAGGTAAGGTTTACCAACCACACGGTCGGCAAAAACAGACATTCCCTGCACACCTTCAACATTCTTTAATTGTTTTTCAAGCTCAAAGCCTACTGTCTCAATACTTTCAAGATCGGGACCATACACCTTAATACCCATTGGAGCACGCATACCTGTTTGTAACATCACCAATCTTGTTGAAATAGGCTGCAACTTTGGTGCAGATGTTAAACCCGGTATATTACTTTTATCAATGATGGCCTGCCAGATATCATCCGGTGTTTTAATTTCTTCGCGCCATTGTCTGAAGTATTCCCCATTATTATCTATCGTTAAGTTCTCCTTATCAATCAAACGAAATGCTTCTTCCTTCGGATTGTAAGTAGAACCATCTTTCAGAATAAAGGCACCTTCTTTGTTTGTTTTAAAGCGCATGCGATGCCCTTTTTCATTCAGAATGTATTCTGGTTTATAATTGATTACATTCTCATACATCGATGTAGGTGCAGGATCTAATGCCGAATTTACACGGCCCCACTTTCCTACTACTGTTTCAACTTCTGGTATGGAGTTCACCTGCTTGTCCAGCATGCGAATCACTTCAAGGTTTTCTTCGATACCAGAGTGAGGCATTGTTGTTGGCATTAATAAAAATGAACCTTCATCCAGAGATGGCATAAACTCTTTACCTATACCCGGAAGTTTTTTATCCAGATAAGCATATGAATCGGTGTTTTTTATAAATTGAGGTAAAAACCCAAACAGCTTATTAAAGCCCTGCCAGCTGGTTATTCCAAACAATACAATAAATATAGGTACAGTTAAAAAAGTCCATTTATGATCCAAACACCAGCCTAATATGCGCTTATAAAATACCACTACCATCGACATACATCCTAATACAGCTGTTACGATGGCTATCACAAAAAGGAAGTTGGCAAACATGCTGTTTTGTGCCCCAAGTGGCATCCACGCCTTTGTTAAAAAGAAAACAACAACTACAACCGTAATGGCAATATTTATCAGATTGATAAAATTCTTCTGGTTCTCTTTCCATCTATATGCGAGTAAACCATTGATTCCAAATGCAGAAATAGCCAGCGCTATATAATTACCAGAAGCGATTGAAAGAACAACTCCTGCTACAGTAAGAATAATATTACCCAATCGTTGGTAGCGCTTTTTATCAATCCTGATGGAAAAAACTAAATGTGCCAAGGTCGGTATTATGATCAAACCAATCAATAATGCCGAAATCATGGTAAAGGTTTTTGTGAAAGCCAGTGGCTTAAACAGTTTTCCTTCGGCAGCTTCCATTGCAAAAACAGGTAAGAAACTAATAATAGTAGTTGATAGTGCGGTAATTACGGCTCCTGCAACCTCTGTAGTTGCTGTATAAACCACAGTAAGCAACGCTTTTCCTTTAGCCCCTTTGTTTTCTGGCAGTTCAATATGTCGTATAATATTTTCGACAAAAACCACCCCCACGTCAACCATTACTCCAATGGCAATGGCAATACCAGAAAGGGCTACAATATTAGCATCAACCCCAAACTGTTTCATGGTGATAAAAGTGATCAGTACACCTATAGGCAAAAGACTGGAAATAAGAAATGAGGCACGCAGGTTAAATACCAACACAATCACCACCAAAATACTAATGAGTAATTCAAGGGAGATGGCCTCCTCCAAAGTACCCAAGGTTTCTTTAATTAAACCTGTACGATCATAAAATGGTACAATTGTAACTTTAGATACGGTACCATCGGCCAATGTTTTTGAAGGCAGGCCTGGTTCTATCTCTGCAATCTTAGCCTTCATATTTTCGATGGTTTTAAGTGGGTTGGCACCATAACGAGCCACCACAACACCACCTACGGCTTCAGCACCACCTTTATCCAATCCTCCCCGCCTTGTTGCAGGTCCAAAGTTTATTTTAGCCACATCTTTCAAGCGGATAGGCACATTGTTACGCACAGCAACAACACTCTTTTCCAGATCTTCCAGATTTTTTATATAGCCCAGAGCACGAACCAGATATTCTGCCCTGTTAAACTCAATGGTACGCGCCCCGATATCCAGATTACTATTTTTTACTGCCGACATAATCTGTGCAATGGTCACTTGATGCGCCTTCATGGCATTGGGGTCAATATCCACCTGATATTCTTTCACAAATCCTCCTATAGAAGCCACCTCTGCCACTCCCTGAGCAGATGTTAATGAATAACGAACATAGAAATCCTGAATGGTTCTGAGTTCATGCGGATCCCACCCCCCGGCAGGATTACCATCTGCATCTCTTCCTTCCAGCGTGTACCAATAGATTTGACCAAGTGCTGTTGCATCAGGTCCAAGTGCCGGTGATACATCCGATGGCAAAGTACCTGCCTGTAATGAATTTAGTTTTTCCAGGATACGGGTTCTACTCCAGTAAAATTCCACATCCTCATCGAAAATGATATATATACTGGATAGCCCAAAGATGGAATTACTACGAATTGTTTTAACACCAGGTATTCCCAGCAATGCAGTGGTTAATGGGTAAGATATTTGGTCTTCAATATCCTGAGGAGAACGACCCGGCCACTCGGTATATACTATTTGCTGATTCTCACCGATATCTGGTATCGCATCAACAGGCACCGGATCACTTGGTAAAATACCTGTATCCCAGCCAAATGGAGAATTGATTATTCCCCAGCTAATAAAAACAAGCAACACCAAAAAGGTAACCAGCTTATTCTCTAAAAAGAATTTTATAATTTTATTCAACATGATTTGTTCGTTTGAAGTTCTTATGTTCAAGTTGCTACAATGCAGTAGCCCCATGTCTTAATAATGAAAAGACATAACAACACGACTAATTATTATACAATAATTAGTTAGAACCAAACGCTAACAAAGAAATGATTGATTTATAGCCAACCTGGTTGAAAGAGGTGGTGGTGGCGATAAATAATAGGTAACATAAGTAGTTTTTGTTACAGAAATAATTTCCTCATCAAACAATTGAAAAAGAACTGGGAAAAGTACATCAATACTTATGGGTGCATTTGCTTCTATGCAAACAGGAGCCACATAATTATCTTTTACCTCAATATGAATGCTTTCATCATGACAACATCCACAATCATCATCTCCGGAACAACAAGAATCGGCCTTTGAATTTACTGCTGTAGAAACCAATTTATCTCCACAATAATGCATAGAAATGGTTACTCCCATTGTTACTAAAACAAGGAATAACGCAAAAACAATATGTAGAAACTTTCTAAGCATTATATCAGTTTATTTAACCGTACAACAAAGTAACCAACAAAACCACTTAATTGTTTTATACCATTTTGGATAAAATGTATAACTTTTTGGTTTTACGATATAAAATATCCTTATCACCATAAGTAACCGTTATTACATTCCAGGATGATGTACAGAATTCAAATAACAATACCAGATGAAGGCTTATGGTAAAAATCAAACAAAAAAAGCAATAGCCCACTACGACTATTGCTTATCTTTTTTACGAAAAAATAGTATGATACTATTCAATAATTTTTTTCCCTAATGGAAAAACAACTTTACCAGCTAAATCATTTATAATAATAGCTCCCATCATATACCAGGCAGCCAATGCACAAATAATCAGATCAATTGCAGCAAATACTGTAAGCTGCGGCATTCCGAAATGTGCAAGGTCTAACAATATAAAACCAAGCAATAAAGTTCCAAAAGTAACTGCCATGGCCATATGCACTCTCCATGATGCAATAAACATGATGATAGTATACAATGTCCATCCCACCAAATAAAAGCCAACATCCGAATGTGATGATTTATATATATCAAAATGGTTTAATATCCAGATAATGCCCAAGCCAATCCAAAAAGATCCATAAGCTACAAAAGCACTGTATCCAAAGTTATTTCCCATTTTTTGTTCTTGAAATCCGGCTATCATCTGAGCCAGTCCTCCAAAAATAATTCCCATTGCCAAAACTGGTCCTATTCCAATCCATCCTAAATTATGGAATTGCAATAATAAAGTAGTTAAGCCAAAACCAGCTAATCCTACAACTGCCGGGTTTCCGTTTTTCATCATTGTATAAGTGTTTAAATTTCAGCCGGCAAAAGTAATTCGCTGCCCCATAACAAACAACGTCGATGATGTTAAATAGTGTTTACTTTAAGCCAAAATGAATAAGTAGTTTAAAAAATGGACTACGAAGGATTCGATTGTGCAATTGCAGTAATACATACAAAAAAAGGCCGGTTTATAAAAACCAGCCTTAATAGCTTAATTAGATCCTAAAATCTAACTATTTTTTTATTACCATATTGTTCTGAGATCCTGGTTTATCATTTAAATGAGTATATTTTCACATCCTAAATTGCAACCTGCATTAATCCGTTATATATTCATTAACCTCAATATAGAATAGGGTATAAACTCTAGTTACTCGTAACGGCAAACATAACTTACAGGTTCAGCTACCTTAACTTTAAAAGAAGCATCTTTTTCAACCTTAAAAGTTTCTCCTTGTTTATATAATTTCCACTCTGTTGATTCTGGTAATAAAACATCCATCTCTCCATAGGTTACTGTCATGTACTCAATGGTTGATGTACCAAATTCAAATTCACCGGGAGCAATAACTCCAGCAGTTGCTTTTCCATTACTGTTATCCACAGCAATAGATTTTACTTTTCCTTCGAAATACTCGTTTACTTGTAACATTTTAATGTTTTGTTAAATATTAGTTATTGAACGCAAATATAATCATCTAATTCATTCGCTATTATATATTTAAATTATAATTGTATAAATATTGCCATTCATCAAAAAACAACAAAGTCTCAAATTACAAATTACAATCATCTAAAAATTTCTTTTACATTTGCAATTCGAATTTACACGCATGACAAGTAATAAGATTTGTATAGAAAGAATTGGAGAGGGTGAATATGCTATTGGTGAGAGTAGAGTAAAAATTACCGATGGTGCATATATTGTTTATCATGTGATTGCCATTGGTGAGCAAACTGCCGAAGTTTCGGCTGCTCATGGAGAATTAATTAAGGAAACTTTAAGTAAATCAAATAAAAAGGTTCAATTTTTAATTGACCTTAATCATTGTGGTAAAAACTCACCCCAGGCCAGAGATTGTTGGAGAACCTATTCATTGTTAGAAACAACAACCAAAGTTGCCATTTTTGGTATGCATCCCGTATCAAGAATGATAGCTTCTTTTGTAATGGGTAAGATTAGTAAAATTGAACATTATCGTTTTTTTAGCACTGAAGATGAGGCAAGAGATTGGTTTAATGAATAGAAGTGATTTAATTAGTAATACAATGACTGATAACGAGAAGTCGAAGAGCGAGCGAATTGATGATATCATTGAAGGAGTAATGAAAATTGCTCATGGGGATATTGATCATCAATTTGAAATAACAGATAATAATGACAAGATTGATGCACTTTCTATGGGTATGAATATGCTAATGGATGATATAAAAGAGGGACATTTACAAAAAGTTGAAAACGAACGCATCACAAAACTCAACGAGGAATTAATTATTGCAAAAGAAAAAGCTTTTGAAAGTGAACGATTAAAAAATCAGTTTCTTCAAAATATCAGTCACGAAATCCGTACGCCTTTAAATGCAATTATTGGCTTCTCGGAATTATTACCTACATATTTTGACGATAAGGAAAGACTTATTGAATTTACTGAAATTATCAATAATAGTAGTTCTGATTTACTTCAGATTATTAATGATATTCTTGATATTGCTAAAATTGAATCTGGTCAGGTATCCATTAACTGGGAAATTGTTGATATTAAAACCATGTTGAATAATATCGAAGTCTTTTTCTCTCAATATCAAAAGCAACTTAATAAATCACACATTGAGTTTACCATGAATTTTCCGTGTGATAAAATAACCCAACCCATTCAGTTTGACAGCGGTAAATTAAAACAAATACTTACAAACCTTTTAAGTAATGCTTTTAAGTTTACGCATAGTGGTAAAATTGAAGTTGGATGCAAAGGATTAAGCGATACTCACTTTACAATGTACGTTTCAGATACTGGAATTGGCATATCAAAAGAGCTACAAGCACAAATTTTTGATCGCTTTATTCAAGCTGAAGATAATTACACTCAAAAACAAAAAGGTACCGGTTTAGGTTTGTCAATAGTAAAAGGGCTTATTGAATTACTTGGAGGTAATATATGGCTTGAGTCAGAATTAAATAAAGGAAGCACCTTTACTTTTTCTATTCCGTATAAGTTTTACAAACCATTTTAATTTCATAAAAAAAATCGCGCTAATTGAAACTTCAACCGCGCGATTTCACACATAAACTCTATCGAAATTTAATTTACTAAGTTCAACCTCAATATTAAACTTAGCCTAGCAAACCCTAATTCCTCATTTTGTCTAATCTCGACATCATAGCAGCAATACCACCACCATTCATAACATTAGTATAACCTCTTTGCATTAATACTTGCTTGGCATAAGCCGAACGAGCACCTGATGCACAATAAACAACAATCTCTCGATTTGGATTGGATCCCAGATCCACTTTATTTTGCATGATATCATCCAAAGGAATATTTACAGCATTTGGGAATGCCCCACTTCTGAATTCTCCTTCTGTTCTAACATCAACAATCAATAATCCATTATCACTTTTCTTGTCTTCTTTTTTAGGAGCTTCCTCTTTTTGCTCTTCTTCCTGTGCCCCAATACTTTTAGCCTCAATATCTAATAAATTAATATCAAACTCTTCAAATCCAATGGTTAAAGCATATCGTTGTAACGATGTATGACCTCCTGAGATATTCACTACATTTTTAAATCCGGCCCCAACAAGCGTTCTTAATGCCTGATGACTTTTTTTACCAAACTCATCATAAACCAATATCAAACGATCATTAGGAAGCTGCTCCATTTGCTCTGGCAATACTTCTAAAGGAATATGTATGGCACCCTGAATATGACTCTTTTGATAGGCAAAAATATCTCTGACATCAATAGCTATGGCATCTTGTCCTTTTAGTAATTCATCCAACTCTGATACGGTAACCGATGGACTATATCCCGACATTCTGTTTTCAGCCACGTAGGCAGCCATATTCATCGCATCATTTGCAGTTCCGATTGGAGGAGAATATGCAAAATCAACGTCTGCAATATCACTCACCTTCAATTTAGATGCTGTTGCTGTTGCAATCACATCCAAACGTTTATCTGCGCCCTTGTAACCAGCAGTTTGTCCGCCTAAAATAACACCAGTATTTTTATCATATACCAATTGTACTGTTACAGTTTCAGCTCCCGGATAATATGATGTATGATGCTCCTTATGAACAACAACGGCATCTGCATCAATTCCTAACGCTCGCGCTTGTTTTAAAGATAAACCTGTAATACCTGCAACTGCTTCAAAAACACGCACTACTGAAGTACCAATTGCTCCCATGTAGCTGTGATTTCCTCCTAATGCATTTTCTGCAGCGATACGCCCTTGTCGGTTAGCAGGACCTGCCAATGGAATACGTACTTTTTTACCATTAACACGGTGCTCAATTTCAACCATATCACCTGCAGCATAAATATTAGGATCAGAAGTTTGTAACTGATCATTCACCAATAAACCACCAGCTTCACCAATGGCCAATCCGGCATCTATAGCCAACTGTAAAGTTGGTCGCACGCCTATTGACATTAAAACCATATCGGCATCCAACTCCTCACCATTATCTAAAATAACAGAATCAGATTTAATTTGTGTTACTGCTGTATTTGTATGAACACCTACTCCATAAGCAAGAAGCTCCTGCTCAACAAAACCTGCAATTTCTCCATCCATGATAGACATTACATGATCCATTTTTTCAACAACAGAAACATTTAAACCTCTTTTAACCAAGGCCTCAACCATTTCCAAACCAATAAATCCGCCACCAACAACAACTGCATTTTTAGGATTTTCATCTTCCAGGTGTGCAGAAATCTTATCCATATCCTCAAGTGTCCATAATGTAAATACATGGTCACGATCTGATCCGGGAAACTCTGGTTTTAAAGGTCTGCCTCCCTGAGCTAAAATCAATTTATCGTATTCAAAACTTCTGGTTTCGCCTGATCTGCTATCAATGGCTTTAATTTGATTATTTTCCTTATCAATAGATGAAACAATAGTATGTGTATATACATCAACATCATATTGTTCTTTAAAGCTTTCAGGGCTTTGTAAAATTAATTTTGAACGGCTCTTAATATCTCCGGCAATATAATATGGCAATCCACAATTTGCGAATGAAATATCAGGACCAGCCTCTAGCATTACAATTTTTGCATCTGGCGATAATCTTCTCGCCTTTGCTGCAGCTGTTGCTCCTGCTGCCACCCCTCCAATAATTACGATTTTTTCCATTATATATATTTTTTTTATTTTTTGCTTATTTAAAATTGCCCTAACAGGCTTTGTTTTTTTGTTTTGACAAATCTATCTCATAGCACCAAATAATTTACTATAAAAACACAAGAACGTGTTCTGTGTTTAAATTGATATACATCAACTTTTTTATTGACGACGGTCATTTTCTTGAAATTGATTATATTTTTGTATTGTATTCTACAGATATTTAGCTCTAATAGTCAACATTTTTAAGGGTTGACAGAATAAAAAAAAAATGAAAACCTTACAACAAAACGATATAAACTTTATTTGCGAACTTAATGCTCCATGCTTTCAGGCTTTAAGTCCGGATGAAGTTCAATTGGTAAAATCCAGCCGCACACAAGTACAGTTTCGTAAAGGCGATAACCTGACCAAGCAAGGTACTTTTGCCTCTTATGTGATGTTTGTTGTAGATGGCCTGGCCATTCAGTATGTAGAAAGCGACCTGACAAAGAATTATAATTTACGTATTATTCAACCCGGCGAGTTTATTGGCTTGTCATCTGTTTTTTCGGCCAATACATTTAGCTATTCCTCTGTTGCAATTACTGATTGCCACGTTTTTTTAGTTGAAAAAACTGCTATTGCACAAATTATCAGTTCAAATGGTATTTTTGGTTTAAGTTTAATCAAACGATATTCTGAACAAAATGTAAATTTATACGATATCATTCGTAAAGTGCTTTATAAACAAATGAATGGCCGCATGGCTGAAGCATTACTTTACATTAATAATATTAAGCCAAAGTATCCTGATATTTTCCAGATTTTAACCAGAAAAGACTTAGCTGATTTTGCAGGAATTTCAACGGAGAGTGCTGTAAAGCTTCTAAAAACCTTAGAAAAAGACCATATACTGGAGCTTAACGGAAAAGATATTAATATTCTGGATGAACTGAAACTAACCGAAATTTGTAAACATGGATAAAATATTTCGTCCTTATTAAATAAATGTTGTTGATTACAAATAATAGTTTTTATACATTAGTAATGAAAACGTTATAAACTCACACCAAAGATGCTCAAGAAAATCAAGTTTGAATACATACTTGCCATACTGTATATTTTAGCAGGAGGTTTATGGATTTTATATTCAGACTTGTTTGTTTCTAACCTGACAGATAATCCGGATACCATTACACGAATACAACATTTTAAAGGTTGGTTTTATGTATTTACTACAGGTATTCTTTTATTTTTCATGATTAAAAATCACATTCAAAAGATTAGAAAAGCTGAAGCTAAAGCAAAGGAAAACGACAAACTTAAAACCGTATTTATTCAAAACATATCGCATGAGTTAAGAACTCCAATGAACTCAATAATTGGTTTTTCAGAACTAGCTCAAACAGAAAAAACAGATAATGAAATTTTGAATTTGTATCTAAAAACCATATTGAACAGTTCTCAACAATTGCTATTGACCATAAACGATGTAATGGACGCTTCGCTGTTGGAGTCGGGTAATATGTTCTTAAATCTGACTGAAATTAAACTGCGGGATTTTTTAAATGGTTTTTCAAATAATTATACGCCATTACTTGATTCAAAAGTAAAACTATGCCAATCTGGAAATGACTTACCCAGAGACTTTGTATTCACCTCCGACGAAGAAAAACTTCGCCGGGTAATGAATAACCTGCTCAATAATGCGATTAAGTTTACCAATGAAGGTTGCATAGAGTATGGTTGTATTGCAAAAAATAATCACCTTGAGTTTTATGTAAAAGACTCTGGTTCCGGTATAGAATCATCCATGCTTAAAAATATATTTAACCGCTTTGTACAAACAGAAAACACGGTTAAACAATGCAAAGGAGGTACTGGTTTAGGGTTAGCCATTTGCAAAGATATTATAGAATTGCATCAAGGTAAAATTTGGGTTGAATCAGAACTTAATGTTGGTTCCACGTTTTGGTTTACCATTCCTTTAAAACTAACTCACCCAAGTTATAACAGATATGCATACAACTAACCCACTAAATCTCTAATTACATATTTAGTTTTTTATGTTTCTCAGCTTTTTCAATTAGAATAAATATTAAACCCAATTACTCATAAACCACTATGTGGCTCAATAATTTAATATTTTCCAAATCAGAATAATCATATTGATATAACCCATCTTCACCAATCATTAATAATACATTGCCAATAGGAATGACATCAAAAGCATCAATGTCTTTATAATGTGCTAATTGATGATCTGATATTGTATAAGGATCTGCAGCATTATAAATTTTAAGTCCGTCATCACCATCACATACAAAAAGCACCTCATCATCAATTCCTAAACCATAAGGATTTTCCATAGGATATGATTTTAACAATTCCGGCGCTTCAATATTTGAAATATCAATCACCTCCAGTTCACTATCTATCGCTCCACATAAATTTCCTCCACGTAATGTTACATAGGCATAATCACCTTCAACAACAACAGGGTCGCAAGCTGTTGCATGACGAAACTGAGAAATAAACTCAGGACTTGAAGGATCCTGTAAACTATAAATATACATGCCGCTTTGAGCCCCAATAAATAACATCTGATTATAAGGAAATAGCGTTTCTATTTGCCAACTGATATAGATATTTTTTGTAAAAGATGGATTTGAAGGATCTGATACATCAAATAAATTTAATGCACTGTTATTAATGGCATATAAATAGTGATCATACAAGGTAAAACGAGCCATGGAACCTCCTACTCCATTTCCTGAACCACTCACACTATTTGCACTTGCATCTCCTGCCAAAAATATTCCATCCCATTCCACAAATCGTTCATAATAAATTCCATTATCATTTACCGGCTCTGTTACTGTTGATACCTTATAGCCAATAATTACACCTTTTTCTGTATCTACACTTCCTAAAATACCTCCCTCAAAATCAGGAATAATATAAGGAAATACATCCTCATCCCGATCCACTTCTTTAATATCATTCAGGTTACTGATATCAATGGTCAAAAGATCAATATAACTATCAGCGTAAAGCATATTTCCTTTAATAGCTAAATCCACATTACCGGGTATTTCAATAAAAGAAACATTTTGAGGGTTGGAAGGATCTGAATTATCTATAACATGAATACCTTTCTGATATTCGTTGATAAAGATAAAATCATCTTTAAAATATATTTTACCTGCCTTTTTAATATCTTCTGGTGGAAGCACACTGAACGCCGATCTTAAATCGGAGTAACTCATATATTCAGGTGAATTTACGGTATAAGTATCTTCTATTTGGTTGGTACAAGAGAATGATACCAAACCTATAGTTAGTAAAAATAAATACTGTATTCTTTTCTTCATGACGCTTTTTAGTTATTAGGTTAATAGTATGTGGTTGCAAACACATTGTATTGATGTTGGACAGTTGCTATGGTTGCGTTTTTTGTAAAAGAATTATGAGTATTATAAATAACTGATATTTGTTTGTACTTATTTAACTTGTTCACGCAACTGTTTGAATAGCTTTCCATCATAATAAAAAAACATAACTCATGAAAAACCTACTTTTGCTATCATTAATAGTAATTTCTGCTGTAACATACGGACAAGAGCAAGCCGAAAACAAATTCAATATAAAATACCAAAACTACACAGCATACACACAAATGATCGGTTCGCAAAAAGACCACAATGCCGTGATCAATTCCATTCAAATGGAACATAACTTTTTACTGAACAAAACCTTTGCATTTGGACTATCTACAGGTATTGAATGGATGGATATAAAGATGGCATCTGTTGGACCCAACCTAAAGATTTTCATCCCTGCTTTTAACCAACAATCGCTATACATTGGAGGAAGCTATGGAGCTGTAATCCCACTTGAAGATGAAAAAGAAGAATGGATAGAAGTATTAGACACCAAGGGAAAACACTTTTTTAATGCAGAAGCTGGCTATATATTCCCATCCAAAAGTGCCATGGCTTTTTATATAGCTATGGGATATCGATATCAAAAATACTCTTACACCAGAACGGATTGGTGGAGGAATAACGTAGAAAGAAATATTGAATACAACAGATTTATCCTAAAATTAGGAATACGATTGTTTTGAATAAACCAATATCTACAGATGTATAATTAAAACACTCTGGTTCCAAATATAAATTTATCTTTCCACCAGCTATTATCCAATGAGGTAATAGTAACACCTTTACTTGAAGAGGTATGTATAAACTGATTATTACCAATACAAATACCGGCATGAGTGATATATTTACTTGTTTTGTAAGTATTGATAAAGAATATTAAATCACCTTTTCTCAACTCATTTTTATCTTGAATAATCTTTCCATACCTGGCTTGCTCTTCAGAATTATGAGGTAAAGTAATTCCATTTAGGGCAAAAGCTTGCATCACTAATCCGGAGCAATCCATACATTTTTTAGAAGAACCGCCCATACAATGGGGAGTTCCCATATATTTACGTGCTGATTTTATAATATCATCTGCACTAACTTTACCCGTATTTAAACGCTTACCGGTTCCGCTGGCTATAAATTGATTTAATCTTTTATTGCCTGTATGAGGAGTCAATGTTTTTGAAGTTATACTACTTTTTTGATAAGATACATCAGGTAAGGCTTTTCTTGAACATGATGTTGTAAAAACCAGCGTTAAAAACAAAATGCCCTGAATACAAATTAGTAATGGCAGCTTTTCTTTTATACTAAACATATTGTGTTGTTATTACTTAAGAAACAACAATTATACGAACAAAATATTTCTAACAAGAACCAACATACTGTTATTTTACTTAAGTCAACTGTTGAATAAAACCAATACACTCTATTTCTTTTTAATTTTATATCATTTTTATACAATATTTTACAATACACTCCGTTAATATTAAACGTAATACTTACGTACTGTATACTATTACACCCTTCTTCTATCCTGCTGACTTAAATTTTAAATAAGATGAATACTATTTCAATAACTTTAATTATTGGGATAATGGCGGGAATATTATACTGCATACCAATGATTATTCAAAGACTTAATAGAAGAGATACTTTTTCTGCTTTTATACATTATTTTACCCTTGGAGTAATTATTCCTTTTGTACAGTGGAATATAAATCCTTGTATAAAAGGATTAATAATAGCATTACTGACATCTGTTCCTATTATGATTATAGTTTACCCCAAAGACAATAAAGCTTTAATTCCCATAATTATTTTCTCATTAATATTAGGAGCGGGAATCGGTATTGCTGGAGAAAGCTTAATTGATTAAAAAGTATTCAATTATTCTGAAAATTTTTTCCGCTCTAAAGAATAAATCAATAGCAAGATCTTTTAAAATTTAACAAACAACTCATAAAAATTAAATCTACTGAGTTGATTTTTGGATTATAGCAGAGTTAAAGTAAAGCAATTAAAAAAAATGCTTTCAATTATATAGTTCACTGTATTAAAATAAGTTTGAATGAGAAACATGGTATTTACTATAGTTTTTAGACTAATAACTCTTTCTGTTCCTGCATGCAATATGACGTGGGATAATACCTATTTCAGATCAGCAATTGAAAGAATCGTAATAATCGCTTGTTTTGGGCTGATAAGTATTAGTGCTTATACACAATACAGTGATATTGACTTTCAACAATTAACTCCTGAATTGGGATACCAGCAAGTTACTTGCACTTATAAAGATTCATATGGTTTCCTATGGATTGGTACAGCCGACGGTTTACACAAATACAATGGTACTGATGTAATAAATTACGAAAAAAGTTCAGTGGATACTACCTCTATCTCAAGCAATACGATCAATGCCATTTGCGAAGATAACAACCGTAATATATGGATAGGAACTTCTGATGGACTCAATTTATATCATCGCGAAAAAGATCAATTTCAGAGATATCCTATGCTTAATGAGTACTCTGTATTCTATATTAATGACTTGTTTGTGGATAGTGAAGGAAAAATATGGATATGTACTATGGGAAATGGACTAACTTCATACAATCCTAAAAATTCAGAAACATATGCTCTAAGACATCATAAAGATGACCCGGAATCATTAATTTCTAATGCAGTAACTTGCATTACACAAGATGAATCGGGCAATTACTGGATAGGTACCCGAAACGGATTAGATCAGTTTAATCCCAGATCTCAAACTATTAAGCATTATACACATCAGGAAAACAATAGTAAAAGTTTATCATGGAACCACATCACATCCTTACTTATTGATAAAAGCCAAAATCTTTGGATCGGAACTTACGGTGGAGGATTAAATAAGGTTAACATTAATGACAAAGAATTTAAATTTATGTCATTCAAAAAGAACAACCATCCTGACAGTTTAAGTCATAATCATATTTTAACGCTTTGCAAAGACCCTTACGATAATTTATGGATTGGAACTGAGAATGGAGGCCTTAATTATTTTGACCGTCACAACAATAAGTTTATCCATTATTATGCGGAACAAAACATACCCAACAAGTTAGGATGTAACTCTATTTGGTCTATTTATATTGATGACCGAAATGTTCTTTGGATTGGGACCTTTAATAAAGGTCTTTATTTACACGATAAATATTTCTATAAATTCAACCTGGTTCAACATATTCCCACCTCAAAAAATACACTTGCAAACAATAATGTAAAAGCATTTTCAGAGGATAAAAACAAAGGACTTTGGATTGCTACAGATGGAGGTGGAATCAGTTATTTTAATCTCATCAATAAACAATTTGAAAACCGTTTTAATAACCAAAAACTAAAAAACAAAGCTGTTATTGATATCATGTATGATTCCCATAATTATTTATGGGCTAGTATCTGGAATGGAGGACTACTAAAACTAAATCAAAACGGTGATATTATTCAGCGCTACACCATAAAAAGTAAGGTAAGCAGACAAGCAAATACTATTTGTATGCTTGAGGACTGTTATGGTGATATTTGGGCAGGAACAGTTGGCGATGGCCTTTATAAGTACAATCCTGAATTGGATCTTTTTGAAAATACATCTGCCCCTTCTAAATTTATAGAAATGGTTCAGTCGCCTTTTATATACTGTATTTTTGAGGACAGTAGAAAAAATCTTTGGATAGGTACACTATATGGCCTGTACAAGATGATTCGAAAGGATGATGGAGAATTTCAGATGTTATCCTATAAATATGACAAGAACAATAAATATAGCATTAATAATTATAGAATAAGAACTCTCTTTGAAGACAGTAACGGATATTTATGGGCTGGAACCGAAGATGGTTTAAATAAGTTTGATTACCGCGAAAATAGATTTTACGCTTATACAAAGGAGAATGGACTCCCTAGTAACCTGATTAATGGAATTCTGGAAGATAACAATAAAAATTTATGGGTTAGCACGAATAAGGGTGTTGCAAAATTTAATCTGATTACCGAAAAAGTTGAATGCTATAATCAAAAGGATGGTTTAAACTCAAATATGTTGAATATGCAATCCTGCATAAAAACCAGCACTCAGCAATTGTTTTATGGTGGAAATAATGGCTTCAATTATTTTATACCAGACAGTATCGATACCAATCCTTATATCCCTCCGGTATATCTTACAGGAATCAAGCTTTTTAATATCCCATTGAAAATAGGCAAAGAATCACCACTAAAAAAGAATATCTCACTTACCAATGAAATTCATTTTAATTGGAAACAAAACTCCTTTACTATTGAATATGCTGCATTGAATTATACATTACCTTCCAGAAATCAATACAAGTACAAACTAGAAGGTTTAGATAGTGATTGGATATATGTGGGCAATAAACATAGCGCTACCTATACAAACTTAAACCCGGGAACTTATTCATTTCTGGTAAAAGGCTCAAATAACGATGGTAAATGGAATAATAATCCAACCAAATTAAAAATTATAATTGCACCGCCAATATGGAAAACAATCTGGGCCTATCTGCTCTACACAATTATTGCCGGGATTTTATTATACAGTTTTATTCAGTTAGAAACCCTACAGGCTAAACAGGCTGAGAAATTAAAAATAGAAACATTAAAACGAGAAAAAGAAGTTGAAATTCACCAGTTAAAAACAGACTTTTTCGCCAATATTTCACACGAAATACGTACACCGCTTAGCCTGATAATATCTCCACTCGAATCTATAATATCTCAAAAAAAGACTCCTGCAAGTATTCAGAAACAACTCAACATGGTATTCAAGAATGTAAAACGAATGTATGAACTCATTAATGAGTTGCTCATGTTTACAAAATCTGAATCATTGCAATTAAAACCGATAATTGAAAAAGTTGATTTAATTGTTTTTTCAAGACATGTATATAGCTTGTTCCTGAATCAGGCTGAGAATAGAAAAATCAATTATGAATTTATCTCATCCTCTGATTCCATTGAAGTTTGGGTAGATAAAAACATGATGGAAAAAATCCTCTCTAATTTATTATCGAATGCATTCAAATTTACTCCAGACAAAGGCAATATAAAACTATTGGTAAGTCATCCGCAAAATATAGAAACATCTGACAGTTTTATTATTGAAGTAATGGATAATGGAATGGGTATTGATCCTGAAAATATCAACAAAGTTTTTGCAAGATATTTCCAATGTCAGGGTGATGATACTTCTTATTATGCAGGTTTCGGAATTGGGCTGGCTTTGGTGAAAAATTTGGTAGAACTACATCATGGTACCATAAAGGTACGTAGTGAAAAGTGGAAGAGCACTTGTTTTTGTGTACAAATACCTATAAACAAACCTCATGGTGAACAGATGGTTTATTCAAACACCAAACCTCAGTCCTATGCTGAGAATATACCTGTTACAGATTTTGAAATTTCAAATGAAGATGTGAGTAAAAAATCTCCATTTATTTTATTAGCTGATGATAACAAAGAGTTTTTAGAGTATTTAGTAAGCTTACTGAGTGAAACATATAATATTATCACAGCCGAAAATGGTGAAGATGCCTATCATAAAGCATTAAAACAATCCCCGGATTTAATTATAACAGATGTAAGAATGCCTGTTTTAAATGGAATTGAGTTCTGTAAAAAAATAAGAAGTAACGTTTCAACAAACCACATACCTATCATTTTCTTAACCTCGAACATTGATGTTAAAAATAAACTTGAAGGTATTGAAACAGGAGCCGATGTATATCTTACCAAACCTTTTAACGTAGAAATATTATTAACAACAGTGAGAAAAACACTTGAAAATAGAAAATTATTATATCAAAAGTACAGCCAGGAGGTTTTTTCAACCTTACAACAAACCGAAGTAAATCTTATAGACAAAGAGTTTCTTCAAAAAATTATTGACTTTGTTAATGGCAATATTGAAGACAAGGACATATCTGTTGAAAAACTTGCTTCACATATGGCTATGAATCGAAGTAATCTTTACCGCAAAATTAAATCATTAACAGGGCAAACTGCCATTGAATTCATTCGATTCATTCGATTAAAAAGATCCATTAAATATCTGAAAGATGGAAAATACAACATTTCTGAAGTTGCCATGAAAGTTGGATTTGATTCTCCAGGTTACTTCACCAAATGTTTTAAAGCTCAGTTTAATAAATTACCTTCCGAGTTATTACCTGAAAAATAATAACAATATCCCTTATAAGAACATCTTCACAACTCAAGTTTAGTTTTAAAATTTTCAGGACTAAACTGTGACAAATAGCATTTGCATCATTTGTTTAATATTCTGCAACATTTGTATGATAGGGAAATGCTATGTCATGTATAAATTCGTATTGGCTGATTAAAATACATTAATTATCAGACAAGTATGCCCCATCACTAATCTCATCAATTAAAATATTATACATCATATGCATATAACAAAAGTCCCTATATAATAATAGTCTCCCTAAAGGGTAATATTTATTAATAACTTAAATTCTATAACAAATCTTTTATGAAAAAACTACTTTGTTTTGCAGCTGTATTTCTACTAATCATGTCTGCATGTGAAAACGAAAATCTTGAAGAAGTAAAACCAGAAGGTTCTGCTAAACTTAAATCCTACCAGTCTGGAACTGATGATGGTTATTTTTGGTCTTTATGGACCGATGACAAAAGCGGATGGGTTGACTACAATAATGGTTCCGGGGGTAATTACAGCGTTTCGTGGAACTATACAGGTAACTTCACTTGTGGTAAAGGTTGGACAACTGGTTCAAAAACCCGTGTAATAGGTTATAATGTTGGTACTTATAGCCAGAATGGCGGAGGTGGTTCAATTGCTTATTATGGATGGACTAGAAACCCTTTAATTGAATATTATGTAAATGAAATGTGGGGAGGACACAGACCTGATGGTGGTACTCACATCGGTACAGTATACAGTGATGGTGCTACATACGATATCTACACTAATATGCGTTACCAAAAACCATCCATTGATGGTACACAAACATTCAGACAAGTTTATAGTACACGTCGTAGTGAAAGTTCAGTTGGTGCAAGTCACAAAATTACATTTGCCAATCATGCCAATGCATGGGCCAGATCAGGCTATGGATTAGGTAGCGATATGTCACCTTCAGCAATTATGTTAACAGAATCTTACGGAACCAGTACCGGAAATGCTAATTTAACCATCTGGAATGCAGGAAGCAGTACTGGAGATACAGGTGGTGGTTCAAGCGGAGGTTCCGCATTACCAATAAGAATAAGAGCTCGTGGAGTTAGTGGTTCTGAAAGAATTAGTCTTTATGTTGGCGGTAATAACTGTGGTACATGGACCTTAAGCACATCTATGAGTGACTACAGGGTAACATTATACACTAGCAGAGGCGACATCAGAGTTGCATATGAAAATGATGCCAGTGGAAGAGATGTACAAATTGATTACGTATCTGTTGACGGTGATTGGCGTCAGGCTGAAGACCAAAGCTACAACACAGGTGTATGGCAAAATGGCAGCTGCGGTGGATCATACAGTGAATGGCTTCATTGTTCAGGTTCAATCGGATTTGGAAACACTCCATAAATAAATTACATACCTTTCCTTCTAAACTAGAGTACATCTTGTGAAAACTGCTGTCTGATTTTTTCAGACAGCTTTTTTCTGTTACTAACAATAATCGAAACAATAGTGGAACAAGAAAAATTGAGTTTATGCATTTTCTTCCTATTCATAATGTTAATTGGATGCAATAATCGTGATCAGGAAAAAATGGTTTTTATTGAGGGAAACGACTTTGTGTTAATCAGATCAGAACTATACGATAAAAGTGATTTTGTATTTAGCTATTATATGGGAAAATACGAAGTAACACAAAAAGAATGGATGGAATTAATGCACTACAATCCATCGATGTTCAAAGGACAAGATCTGCCCGTTGAAATGGTATCATGGTACGAATGTGCATTATTTTGTAATAAAAAAAGTGTTTCTGAAGGCTTAAATCCTTATTATAATATTGATAGCTTAAAGAGTGATGTAAACAATAAAAACGACTACGACAGCCTTAAATGGACTGTTACTTTCAATACAGAAGCTGATGGTTACCGGCTTCCTTCTGAATCAGAATGGCAATATGCTATAGATGCGGGCGATATTCTAAAAAATTTAATGTATAGTGGCAGTGGCGATATTGATCAGGTGGCCTGGTATTGGCGAAATTCTGGCAAGTCAAAACTAACAGGGGACTGGTCATGGGAAAAAGTAAAAAAGAACTCATGCAGCACACACCCTGTAGGGCAAAAACAACCCAATGGATTTGGATTGTACGATATGTCTGGAAATGTTAGAGAATGGTGTAATGATTGGTATGAGGATTATTATATAGAAGTTGGGTATTACAAAGTACAAAAAGGTGGTGGCTGGCTTGGAGGAGAACATACCTGTATGACCTCGGACAGAGGGAAATTTGAAGCCAGCGGTAAAGGTCCGGATCAAGGCTTTCGATTATGCCGAACAGTGATTAAAAATCAAGAAAAACAATATTCCCAAGAGTTTTGAAAATTGTAATAGTTGATTAACTTTAACCGACTTAAAATCAACAATTACCTTAAAATTACACATCGCATCCTATCAAACGTAAATCATGAAGCATTTCTGTTTAATCACTCTATTGGCACTATTAAGCAATTGGGTAATAGCTCAAAACCCATTTATAACCCATATGTATACAGCCGACCCATCTGCTAGGGTATTTAACGACACGCTATTTGTATACCCATCCCACGATCAGGATACTGCTACTAAATTTACAATGTATGACTGGCATGTCTTTTCCACCACTGACATGAAAAACTGGAAAGATCATGGGGTTGCCTTTTCTTTAGATGATGTAAGCTGGGCTGATAAACAAGCCTGGGCACCGGATTGTATCTACAGAAATGGAAAATACTATTTTTACTATCCTGTTGAACATAGCATGATTGGAGTTGCTGTGAGTAACAATCCTTATGGCTATTTTAAAGATCCCCTCGATTCTGCTTTAATTCACACCAACTCTGCTGGTGTTATTTGCAATCGCGACTTTATTGACCCTGCTGTATTTATTGATGATGATGGTCAGGCATACCTTTATATGGGACAATTAGTTGTAAATGCCATAAAGCTCAATGAAGATATGATTTCGTACGACGGAAAAGTTCATATCATTAAAGGAACCGATGATTTTTTTGAAGCCATCTGGATGCATAAATATAATGGTAAGTACTACCTCTCATATGCCGCAGAAAGTGGCGAAATAAAATATTGCATGAGTAATAATCCATTAGGCCCTTTTGAATATAAAGGTGTGATCCTTCCCAAAATGAATAGTGGAACCAACCATCATTCTATTGTGGAATACAAAGGGCAATGGTACATGTTCTATCATAATTCTGATTTATATTATAAAAACCACCCTGAAGTTGAAGAAAAATTTGGCTGGGGACACAAGGGAAGCCCTCACCCATTCCGCAGATCAATCTGTTTTGATAAATTATACTACAACGAAGATGGAACTATTCAACAAGTGATACCTACGAAATAATATGAGTAAAATAATTTATATTTAAGAAAAACTTATTTATTGATTGGTTAAAACAAAAACATGTGGATGATTCGATATTGGTGTAACTTTACATCAAAAACTCAAGATTATGCCAAGACAAAGTATATCATTTTCGAAACCTAACGACAAGGTGCTCAAAGCTCAAGTCGATAGTGAGGAATATTCAAGCAAAAGTGAACTTGTTAATGATTTAATCAGACAAGCCAGAAAGCAGCAATCTCAAATTGATTGGATTAGAGCCAAACTTGAAGAATCAGAACAAAGTGATTTTACAAATGACTCTAAAGAAGAAATTTTAAAACAATCAAGGTCTTTACTTTATGGCGAAATATAAACTTAGTAATACTGCCAAAAAAAATTTAATACGTATCCATCATTATGGAGTTAAAAAATTTGGAGTTTCACAAGCAGATAAATATTTCGAGTCATTTTTTGGTTATTTTGATAATACAAAGTTTCTGAATCAAACCTTCGTAATAGTTCAACGGCTAACAATTATACTGTGAAGTACGCCTATTTTATTGCAATCCTTGGATTATTTGTTTCTTTTAATATAACTGCTCTAATTAAAGATGGCTATTATATTGGATTAAAAACAATTGAGAAAATACATAAACATGAAGGATTGGTATACAAAAACCATCTCTTAATAAAGGGCGATTCAGCCTATCTATATAAAGAACCCATAAGAATTTATAATAATGACACTTCTAGACTAGTTTCTGATTGCTCATTTTATTATAAAGGATATTTTAAAAATCACGAAAAAGGAAATTCAAAATTCCTTGAATTGGAATTAATTGATTGTGATTATTGTGCCAGAGAAATATTGGTAGATTCTATTACTGGCAAAAATATTTTCAAGCCTGATTTTAAGAATTACAAGGTTAAACCTGGAAAAGAGTTAATAATTGATGATGTTAAATATAAATATCAAACATCAAAAATTTACCCGGTAGATATTGTAGTTTTTTATCGAAGTCATGAAGTTGAAATTGAAGAAACTCCAGAAATAAATTTTCTTGAATCCATCCAGTGATAAACATTACGATCTTTTCTATTAAAATTACAACACAACATCACTTAAGCCATGATTAATTCCAAAATATATGAGATCAGAGAATTTTGCGTTAAAAAAACGGATCCTGCTATCATTAATCAGAATGGAAGCACCGGACTATTCCTGTTTCTCTGGTTGAACTCGATAAATTAACCAAGAATTTAAAGCCTGCAGATACTTTTGTATTAATTGAAGCGTTAATGCTTGATGATTCAGAATATGTTCAAAAAGGAATTGGTACCTTATTACGTGGTTTATGGAAAAAATATCCTGCACAAATTGAGGATTTTCTTATGGAATGGAAAGACCAATGTAGCAGATTAATCATACAATACTCCACTGAAAAAATGGATAAGGAGTACAGAAAAAAATTTAGGAAAAGTAAATAGATAATTCCTTAATCCCAATCAAATATCTTCTTAAACTTTTTAGGAACAGGAGCAACTACTTTCATTTTTTCGTTGGTAAATGGATGAGTAAACTCCAATAAATATGAATGTAAATACAATCCTTTACCTTTTAATATCAATCCTTCCTTTCCGTATTCTGCATCGCCTAAAATAGGGTTTCCAATAGAAGACAGGTGTTTACGTAATTGATGGCGTCTTCCTGTAAAAAGGGTAAGTTCAACCAGGTTTAAATAGGTAAAACGCTCTGAAATTTCTGACTTCAAAACTTTATAGGCTGATTTGGCTCTTTTACCATCCACTTCACCTTCAATTATTCCATTTACTGGCATTTCTCCAATAGTAATTGCAAGGTATTGTTTATTAATACTTCTACTTTCAAACACTTTGTTTAATGCAATTACAGCCTCCTGAGTTTTACCAATAAGTAAAGCTCCACTGGTAGGATAATCTAGCCGATGAATTGGTTCCGGACGATCTAATGCATCTGGTTGGGTACTTCTTTTCAGGTTCGAAGGTAAAGAATTTTCCAGTGTTATCTTTTTATTTCCACTTACCAGTATTCCGGCTGGCTTATGTACTACGGCCAAATAATCATCCTCAAATACAACTTCAATAGGATATTCAATTGTTGGTTTAACTACTGCTTTTTTATTTTCAAATAACTCAAGAACTTCTCCTCCTTTAATAAAATCAGCAGTTTGACCTCGTTTTTCATCTATGTAAACATGTCCGCTCTTAATGGCTTTTTTAATGCTCTTTTTTGAGGGAAGTGCCTTAAATAACTCCGGTGCAATATCTGATAATCGTTTTCTCTCATCTAGATGAGGGACAGTTAGCTTTTCTAGTAGTCTATCTTGCATGGTGCAAAAGTAAAAGTTATTAGTTAAAAATTGAATGTCAAAAGTCAAAAGTTCCTGGAACTCATTCTAAGGTAAACGCTCATATACTATATCCAATGAACTGCCAACTGAAGACTGCTGACTGAAGACTGAGAACTGAAGACTAAATTCTACTCCCCTTTCTCAATCCTGATTCTTGCATCTACAGCTACAATACGTTTTAGATTACCCATAAGTGGATTCAAATCAATCTCTTTTATTTCGGGATGCTGGTAAACTAAATTCGAAAACTGCACTATTATTTCAGCAAATAAATCAATATTAACTCCTTCCTGCCCTCTTAATCCATGAAGGATTTTAATCCCTTTCAAACTTTTTATCATATTTAGTGCTTCATCTTTTGAAACCGGAGCCATACTATAACTTACATCTTTTAAAACCTCAACAAATACACCTCCCAATCCACACAAGATCGTATGCCCAAATCCTTCATCGTATTTTGCACCTAAAAACAACTCTATGCCAGATACCATTTGCTGAATCAAAACACCCTCTGCGCCTTCTATCTGCATCAGCTTATCGTATTTATCATACAATTCTTCAGCATCCTTAACATTTAAAAATACCCCTCCCACATCTGATTTATGCACAGGTCCGATGACTTTAAGCACCACCGGAAACTCTACATGGTTAATCCGCATATCCAACTCTTGAGTACTACGCAACACCAGCTCAGCTACAAACGGGATATCAACCTTTGATATTAATGCGGAAACTTTTTCAGGAGGTAAGTAACCATCTTCAAATTTTTCAATGAGGTCTTCCAAATCCACAACGCTACCATCCCGAATCTCCTCTGTATTATTATCATTGCTGAAATATACCTTAGCCAGTGCTTCGCCAAATATTACCTCATCAGGAAAATTCACATGTCCTTTAGAAATAAAGGTTTCAATATCATCTTTAACATTAATAATTGAAGGAAGAATAGCAAATATAGGTTTCTGGCATGATAAGGATTTCTGATGCAAAACCTCATAAACCTCTTTTACCGGGAAGAGCCCCGAACTTCCAAAAATCACCACTATAGCATCTATCTGGTCAAAATCATTTTCGCAGGCATCAATAATCGCAGCCAACTGTTCAGCATTTCCGGTAGCTAAAAAATCAATGGGATTCGCCACACTTGAACCATCGTACAACTTTTCTTTCAGTTTTTCGGTAGCTTCCCCATCGAGTTTTGGCACTTTAAAACCAGCTTTTGAAAGCGTATCGGTAAGCATCACTGCTGGACCACCGGCATGGGTAATAATAGCAATGTTTCTTCCTTCGAATTCTTTAGTCATATAAATAGCGCCTACCACAGCCAATTCCATTCTCCCGTAACATCTTACAATTCCGGCCTTTTTAAACAAAGCATCCACCGCCATATCTGAATTTGCCATAGCTCCGGTATGGCTTGAAGCTGCACGACTACCATCTTCTGAAAATCCTGCTTTTATCCCGGCAATTTTACATCCCTTATTAATCAATGACCGAGCATGCTTCAAAAGTTTTTTTCCGTCATTAACACTTTCTATATAAAGCAGCTTAATTTTTGAACTCGTTTTGGGATTATAGCTTAAATCAAGGTATTCCAATACATCTTCTACCCCAATTTGAGCACTGTTTCCAACAGAATATACGCTATTAAAACGTAAGCCTAATGGTCGACCAATTTCCATGATAAAAACAGCGGTAGCTCCGGAACCCGAGATAAAATCAACGCCTTTATTACTAAAAACTGGTATAGGCGTTGTAAATACACTATGATGATTCTGGTTCATCATTCCAATACAATTCGGACCAATTAAGCAGCCATCAACCTGATTGATAACTTCAACAATCTCACGTTCATAAAGAGCCCCTTGCTCGCTCTCTTCACTAAATCCTGCCGAAATAATAATAAATGCTTTGGTTCCCTTATTTAACGCCAGCGTTTTAACCGCACAAGGACAGTATTTTGCAGCCACTGCAATTACTGCCAAATCTATGTTGTCCGGTAAATCCTCAACAGCACTAAAGGTTTCTATACCCTGAACATGAGCCGTTTTAGGATTAGTAACGTAGATTTTTCCTTTAAAACTTTTTAGGATATGATGTAATATTTTGCCACCGGGTTTACTCAAATCATTTGAACCTCCAATTACGACAATACTTTGTGGATTTAACAGCTGCTGATTTACCATAAGATCAAGATTTTTAGCTACCTCTTATATAAAACTCCTAAAATTTACCATAAAATACAATGAATAATATCACTTAGCATAACACCCGTTTTAACATCTATACCTATTTACAATGCTGCAATACCTATCAGCATCTCTCAAATACCTCAAATCGAAAGCAAAACACCTATTTACATCTTCTATATACCTATTGTCGATGTTTGCAATACCTATCAGCATGGGTATGTTCAAAATTCTGTGTCAGAGTTTGTTTATATGTTCATTTCTTTTTTGAAATCAATATCAAAAGCTTTGAAGGCCAAGTAAAGATTC
>NZ_JAPDPJ010000060.1 GCF_026013605.1 Plebeiibacterium sediminum | reverse complement strand
CACCATTTAAAAGTAACATGAGTATCAGTTACTTTTAAAATACGTGCATTAGAAATTGCCACCCGATGTGAGTATCTACCCAAATATTCCACTACAGAATGTGTTGAACCAAAGGCTTGCTTGGCATACACCACCCAGAGTTTCGGAATTAAATTGTGAGGTACAAACTTGTGTATTTTACCCTTCTGCTTTAACTTATGCAGCTTTTTAGTAAAAATGGCACTAAACATATTCAACATTTGTTTTACATCAAACAAAAGTGGGGAATTGCATACTCAATATGAAAATTAAATGAGTTCGTATCAGTAGTGAAGTTAAGCACTGCTATAGTTATAACTAAAAAATACCTCCTAAAGATGAGCTTATATCTGAAGAAAAACACTAAATTTTAAACCACATAATGACTATTGCTACCTTGGTTATAAATATAAAAACAGACTTATAATGGCTCAAAAAATTAGCATGTTAGGGTGTGGTTGGCTTGGATTACCCTTGGCTATTGATCTTATTAACAAAGGATATGAAGTATATGGATCAACAACTTCAGCATCAAAAATTAACGACTTGACAGAAAATGGTATTAAACCTTTTCTTATAGACATAGGCAATATTAATACTGATTTACGGGATTTTTTAACTTCTGAAGTTTTAATAATTGCTATTACTTCCAAGAATATTGATGATATCCGGAATCTCATCACGCATATTGAAGCTTCTGAGGTTAAGAAAGTATTGTTTATAAGTTCAACTTCTGTATATCCTTTTACCAATGGAATTGTTACTGAAGAAACCAACACTTTAGATACTCCTCTTGCTCAAATAGAAAGATTATTCATTACTAATTCTTCGTTTAAATCTACGATACTCCGGTTTGGTGGTTTATTTGGTTATAACAGAAAGCCGGGAAATTTTATTCGTACTCATAAACAGGTTGATAATCCGGAAGGGTATATAAATTTTATACATAGAGATGATTGCATACAAATAATTGAGCAAATCATAATAAAAAATGTTTGGAATGAGATTCTCAATGCCTGTGCCGATGAGCATCCTAAACGACGGGAATTTTATCTTCAAGAAATTCAAAAAGTGGGCATATCAGCAGTTGTTTTTAATGAAAATTCAAAAAATGAATATAAGATCATAAATAGTCAAAAGATGAAAATATTGCTGAATTATGAGTTTATACATGGAAAATTAATGGATATAAGTGAGTAATACCCTGATAGGCTAAGGATATTAAAGATAAATAGCTTCACTAAATAATAAATACTGAAATAATAATTATTTTTAACGGTTTAATAAACTAAATACAGAGCAAGAATATGTTGCATCGTATGGTGGATTGTTAAATAGTTAGCATTCATTCCCCAAAACTAAATAAATGAATAAAATAGTAATGAAAGGAATACTTTATGGATTTTTTGTTCTTTTGCTTCTGGAATCATGCGATAATGAAAGAAATCAGCTGACCGTGAAATCACTAATTAAGTTTGATATGTTTTTAACTAGAAACATATCTATTCTTGATACAAGAATTAGTTCTATTCCAAAATCTAACAATAATCAAGATTTGATTTTGAGAACGGATATAATATTAAATTCTTTGGAAAAAATAAGAGAAGATTTAACGGAACTAAGTGGACTAAATGAAAATTCAGTTAAACTTACAAAGCTATTAGACTATAGTCTATCGACAGAATATTTCTTAAATGAGGATAATATGGTAGCCTATAGGCTTAAAAAAGACATTAATGAATATGTTTCCTATTTAAATCAAACATTAGAAGATGAAGACCTTAAAAAAATTATAAATAAGCAGTTAGATTTAAGAAATTTGATAGATGAGAATAAGGTTATGATTAGTTGGGAAAGTGCTAATTTTGAGCATGTTTCAATATTGGATTGCATAATTAATATCGAGAAATTAGAATTTGAAATTAAAAGTATTGAATTGTTTATACTATCTGAAATCGAGAAGAAAGAACTATATGCCAATAAAAAATAAAGAGCATAGGCACTCAGAATAAATTTGGGAGTTTGGTGCTTTAAATAAGTTCTCTGATGCTGTTGCTTCGACTAGTAGGAAGTATAAATTTATAACCAAAACAATGGCTTCCATCTGTTGGGATTTTGGAGATTCAGTTTTTTAAATCATCCTATGACCCCAAATATAAACCATTGTAACTATTATACATAGTATATTTAAGAATTATCAATTGGGAGTTTTAATTGTAGAAACAAATTACTCAGAGATATTTTAACTAAAAATGCGAATCATAAAGAAGTTTTCAAGTCAATCACTATTTGGTTTTTTATTACCATTACTTCTAATGTTGATCGTTATTTGTTATGTAATTTATATTGTAGAAGGAAGGAGAATTTTGGTTACATTATTATTTATGCCATACTTGTTTCTTTTATATATATATCGTTGCTCTTTGACATGGGATATGTACATTCTTGATAATGGAATAGGATTTAAAAATAGGTTCAAACTATTTGGACGAACAAAATATAGCTTTCAGTTTTCAAGTATAGAAAATGTAAAGATTAGTTTAATTATAAGAGGAGGACCTTCTATTACAGTAAGTTCAGAGGACTTTAAGAAAACATTTCAGTCAATAAAAAGACGAGAAATGGAAGAAATAATTGCTCAACTTGAACAGAATAATGTTTTAGTCAGTGTGATAAGATAAATCATATAATATTCCAGCAACTAATTAATAAAGTATTTGGAATCAATTATATTTTTAAAGCATGTTAATATATTCGTCAATATTTTTTAGTTAAGTCATAGTTTCGTTTAATTTCTTGAGCTTTGGATCATATATGAAGACTAGATTTATTAACTAAATAGGTATTTCAATACAGCAACAACTAAAAATATAGTGTTCATGTAATTTTTATATAATTGATTGCATTTTTAGTTTTTTTTTACTTTTTTGCAATCACTATAAATGATTTAATTAATAACCATAAAAAAGATTTGCCTATAGAAGAAATGTTTACACTTTAATTTAAAAGTTTAAAACATGGATAAGTTAATTTTACTTTCTGAAAATGAATTAATTAAATATTTCATTGGCGGGAAAGAAGAATGCTTGCAGATTTTAATTGATAGGCATAAGAATAGAATATACTCGTATATTTTAATGATGGTTAAGAATCAAGAACTTGCCGAAGATATATTTCAGGATACCTTTATTAAAGTTATTACTAATCTCAAAAAAGGAAAATATATTGAGAATGGTAAATTTGCTTCGTGGGTAATGAGAATATCTCATAATTTGATCATTGATTACTTCCGAAAACAAAAGAATTTACAAACCGTATCTAATGATGCCAATGATTACGATTTATTAAATTCTGCAAAGTTTTCTGATACTACCATTGAAGATAAAATTGTATTTACTCAAATATTAAAAGAAGTAGGAGAGTTGGTTGAGTTTTTACCAGATAATCAAAAGGAAGTGGTAAAAATGCGTCATTATATGGGCTTGAGCTTTAAAGAGATAGCAGAAGAGACTGGAGTTAGTATTAATACTGCCTTAGGACGTATGAGATATGCTTTAATTAATATGAGAACAATGGTAGAAGAAAGAAATCTTTCTTTATCTGTATAATCTTTACAATATAATTAGATGATTGGCGTTATAATATTAAATTTTTAATGTTATAAAGCCTATGGATTTGAATTATACCAGTTTTGAAGAGAATATTGAAGAATATAGTTTATCGCTTATTAAGGTAATAGAGAATTTACCTGATACATTTTTTATAAATATAAATTTATCACCATTACCTCAAACCATTCAAAATATTTTAAACTTTTCAAAAAGTTTAAAAACAGAATGTAGTTGATTTAATAGGGGTAATATAGCGTATGTATTATTTGTAAAAATTCTTCTTAAATGCGGAGAATTCTCCTTTTTTAAGAAGATGTCTTTTAATAAAAGCGGTAAGAAACCCACTTCCATACCCAAATAGTTGTGTATGTGATGTTATGATGGCAATAAAACCAGGAATAACTTCTTTGGTTTTTATTGTAGCATCAATTAAAAATAATAATGATGGAATAAGTAGTAACCAACCTATGGTTGGAAAAATAAAACTTAATAATACCCAAACAAAGAAGCCAAGCGTAAAAATAGCAGGCATCCAATGAACAATTTTGATGGTTCCCGGATGACGGAAATTTAAATTAATACGGGCAATTCCAGAATTGTATACCTGTTTAAAAAACGATTTGAAGTTATTTCTTCGTTTATGATAAACCCATGCATCTTCAATTAACATGGTTTTATATCCGTTTTCCTGAATTCGCATACTAAAGTCAAGATCTTCTCCGAATCTTAAGCTTTCGAAACCATGTAATTGATCAAAAACTTCTTTCTTAATTCCCAGATTAAAACTTCGGGGGTAGAACCTATCCAATTTTTTTTTGCCTCCTCTTATACCTCCTGTAGTTAAAGTTGAAGTCATTGAATAATTGATAGCCTTTTGAATTGTATTAAACGATTCGTGTGCTTTATCTGGCCCTCCATAGCAATCAGCAGTGCTAAAATAATGATTAACATGCTCAAAATAGTCTTTAGGAATTAAGCAATCAGAATCAAAGAAAATTAATATTTCACCTGTAGCTAAACTGGCTCCGTAGTTACGGGCTGGTCCAGGTCCACTATTATCCTGAGTAACGTATTTAAGATTTAATTTAGAAGAATATCCATTGCAAATATCTTCAGAAGACAGGTATGATCCGTCTTCAACAATAATTACTTCAAAATTTGAATATTTAACTTCAGTTAAACTATGAAGTAATTCATCAATTTCTTGAGGGCGATTAAATACAGGAATAATAATCGAAAACTTTGGCATAAATATTTAGTTTGCGACAAAGATATAATTAAGAAATGCAAAAGCAAGACATAAAAATAAAAAGCCTGAGATCAGGACCTCAGGCTTTTTATTTTAAGTAAAATCTGTAGTAAGGAACATCATTGGATCTCCAATCAGATTTTGAAATATTGGTCTGTATCTGTCTGTATCGTAAAATTTTGCAATGTTTACTTTCTTGATGCTTTCACCATGTTGATCTTTTTTAACTGCTTCAATGGATACATAGTCGAATTTTCCATTTTTGATACAAACCATATGTCCGGATTCTCCTTTAATAATTAAATCCATAGCCATATTGCCGTATGTAGTAGGAATAATGGAATCCAGTGCATCTGGTTGTCCTGATCTAACCAAATAACCCAGTTTTTGGTTTATAATATTAATTTCTCTGCCATTATTGTATTTTGCAGAGTGTCTTCTTAATTCTTTACCTATTTGTTCTCCAATACCACCCAGTTTCTTATGTCCAAAGGCATCTGTTTCTGCATCTGAATAAATAATTTCCTGTCCATCAAAAGTAGCACCTTCAGAGACCAAAACTACAGAGTAATTACTTGGGTTGTTGCGTCTGTCTTCTACCATTAATTCAGTTAGGCGTTCTGTGTTGATGGAATATTCCGGTATAACACATCTGTCGGCAGCTCCACCTATTGTTGGTAGCAGTGCAGAAAAGCCCGCGTTCCGACCAAATACTTCAAGAACTAAAAATCGTTCGTGCGATCCGGCACAGGTTCTTAGTTCATGAGTTAGTTCTATAGTGCGGGTAATACAGGTACTAAATCCTATACAATATTCAGTTCCGGGAACATCCCCATCCATTGTTTTTGGGATACCTATTACTTTGATCCCTTCTTTATGTAAACGAACTGCATAACTCAGTGTATCATCTCCACCAATAGGCACAAGGTAATCGATTCCAATGTATTTTAAGTTAGCAACAGCCTCGTCAGTCAAATCAGTATACTCATCTTTGTATTTGTCCTTAAGGTGATCGGGTATATCTTTTTGAGCTACTTTGGTAGCTTTTGTTCGGCTCGAATGTAAAAACGTTCCTCCGGTTCTTCCTATTCGGTTAACAGTAAGTTCGGTTAGAGGAATACAAAAGGTTTGGTCTTCTAATTTTTTGGATCTGTCAATACTAATAACACCTTTCCAGCCATTTTTAATACCTATTACATTGTAGCCTTCTCTGATTGCTCGTAGTGTTATAGCTCTGATAGCAGGATTTAAACCCGGAACATCACCACCTCCGGTTAAAATACCAATGGTTAACTTTGAATGATTCATTTGCTTGATTTTTGGGGTTAGCTAAAATTTTAACGCTTAAGAATTGAATATATCATCAAAATGAACAGTAGATGAGTTATTTAAATATAGTGAATAACTTTAAAAGGAGCGTAGTTTTTTAGAGAAAATTGCAAACTAACTGTTCAGAATCAAGTGTTTACTTGAAAAAAGGTGATTTTTAAAAGATAATGAGTTTAAATTACTGTTAAATCGTAAATAAATAAGGTATTTTTTTTCGAATTTGAAAAAATATAGACAATTTTGCAGCTCTTTAAATTTTCGCCTTTTATATTCGGTATAAAACGGTTTAGTATTGATGTAAAGTGCTGAAAATTTGAATTATTCAGGAAAATTTTTCTAAAAACTATATTAATATTTGGATAAGATGATTAAAAGTCCACTTCAAATCGCAAGAGAGAGCTACTCTCCAAAATTACCAGCAGCACTTAATGGTTCTGTAAAAATTGTTGAAGGAAAAAACACTGAGTCAGTTGCAGATCAGGCTGATATCGAAAAACTTTTTCCTAATACTTATGGAATGCCTGTATTAACCTTTGAAGAAGGTGAATCTACAGCAACAACTGAACCAATTAGCGTTGGTTTGATTCTTTCTGGAGGTCAGGCACCAGGAGGTCATAACGTAATTTCAGGAATTTATGATGGATTAAAAAAGTTAAACCCTGCAAATAAAGTGTATGGTTTCTTAGGAGGTCCTGGTGGTTTAGTTGACAATGATTATAAAGAATTAACTGATGATATTATCAACCACTACAGAAACACCGGAGGTTTTGATATTATTGGTTCAGGTAGAACAAAATTAGAAGAAACTGAGCAATTCGATAAAGGTTTAGCTAACTGTAAAGCTTTAGGAATTAATGCATTGGTTATTATTGGTGGTGATGATTCAAATACAAATGCTTGTGTATTAGCTGAGTACTATTTAGCTAAAAATGCAGGTGTTCAGGTAATTGGTTGTCCTAAAACAATTGATGGTGACCTTAAAAACGAAATGATTGAAACTTCATTTGGTTTTGATACTGCATGTAAAGTATATAGCGAATTAATTGGTAACATCCAACGTGATGCTAACTCTGCTAAAAAATACTGGCACTTTATTAAATTAATGGGACGTTCAGCTTCTCATATTGCATTAGAGTGTGCATTACAAACTCAGCCAAACGTTGCGATCATTTCTGAAGAAGTGGAAGCTAACAATATGACTCTTGATGAAGTTGTAACTTACATCGCAGATAAAGTTGTTGCTCGTGCTGCAAATGGTGAAAACTTTGGTACAGTTCTTATTCCTGAAGGATTAATCGAGTTTATTCCTGCAATGAAAAAATTAATTGCTGAATTAAACGATTTATTAGCTCATAACGAAGCTGAGGTTAATGCTTTTGAAACAAATAAAGAGAAGAGAGAATACTTAGTTGAAAAATTATCTGCAGAAATGGCAGAAGTATTCAAAAGCTTACCAAACAGTATTGCAAATCAGTTAATGTTAGATCGTGACCCACACGGTAACGTACAAGTATCATTAATTGAAACTGAAAAGCTTTTAGCTGATATGGTTAAAGCTAAATTGAAAAAGATGAAAAAAGAAGGTACTTATGCAGGTAAATTCTCTACTCAGGTTCACTTCTTTGGATACGAAGGTCGTTGTGCTGCTCCTTCTAACTTTGATGCAGATTACTGTTATTCATTAGGATATACAGCATCTGTTCTTATCGCTGAAGGTAAATCAGGTTATATGTCATCTGTACGTAACTTAACAGCTCCTGCTGCTGAGTGGATCGCTGGTGGTGTACCTGTAACCATGATGATGAATATGGAGCGTCGTCACGGAGAAATGAAACCAGTTATTCAAAAAGCACTTGTAAGATTAGATGGTGCTCCATTTAAAGCTTACGCTGCAAAAAGAGATGATTGGGGATTAAATACTAAGTATGTATACCCAGGTCCAATTCAGTACTTTGGTCCAACTGAAGTATGTGACTTGCCAACTAAAACATTAATTGAAGAAAGTAAATAATTACTTTTGAAATAATGAGATATAGAAAGCCGCAGTTTGTAACTGCGGTTTTTTTGTTATTTAAATATAATTTTAAATAAAAAATGAGATTTTACTTCAGAGTCTGCGATTTTTTGCTGTATTTTGCTGAAGTATTACATATATGTTAATTTTTATCAATCCCTACTAATGTCAAAGATTATTACACTTTCAGAAGCTGCATCAATTGCATTGCATGGAATGGTTCTTATTGCAAAAACTGATCATAAACTTAATGTAAATCAAATATCTGAACAAATTAATAGTTCAAGACATCATGTAGCAAAGGTGTTTCAACGTTTGGCTAAAGAAAATTTTGTTTCATCAAACAGGGGACCTAGTGGAGGATTTGTTCTTAAAAAGGAGCCAAGTGAAATCACATTATTAGAGCTTTATGAAGTGATAGAAGGCCCGGTTGAAGTACAAGGTTGTCCTGGTGAGAAAAAAGATTGTCCTTTTAATCAGTGTATTATGGGGGATGTAGCCGAAGTACTTGCTTGTAGATTCAGAGATTTCCTTGGTCAACAAAAACTGTCAGATTATCTTTAGTCTGTTAAATTGATAAAATTAACTGTTGCACAAGCCATTAGTGCAGCAGTTTCAGTTCTAAGTCGGGCTTTACCTAATGATATGGCCTGAAAGTTATTTGCCGTAGCTAATTTTACTTCCTCTTCAGAGAAATCACCTTCAGGGCCAATTAAAATGATGGCATCTGTATTTTGCTTATAGCATTCTTTCAATAGTGTTTTACTGCTGTCGTAGCAATGCGCAATAAATTTATTGTCGCTGCTATTTTCTTGATCTTTAATAAAATCTTTGAATTTGACTAAGGGGTTTAAAACCGGTTTATATGATTTTAAAGATTGCTTGGTTGCAGAAATTAAAACTTTCTCCAAACGTTCCGGTTTAATTACTTTTCTTTCTGAATGATCGCATATTATAGGGGTAATTTGTTCAACACCTATTTCAGTTGCCTTCTCTAAAAACCATTCAAAACGATCAATATTTTTTGTAGGAGCTACCACCATATGAATGCTAAAAGAACGCTCTTTATCAATTTTAGCATCAATGATATCTAGCTTGCATGCCTTAGGATTAGCATCTGTTATTTTTGCCGTAAAAATAGTACCACTACCATTTAATATTGAAATCTCATCTCCATTGGTATGTCTTAAAACCCGAACGCAATGTTTTGATTCTTCTGTATTTAATATGGGATTTTCTGCTGAAAATTTATCGTCAAAAAATAACTGCATAACTATAATCTTATTTACAAGGCGACAAATATACTAAATGTTGTTAGTATACACTACAGGCAAAGCAATAGTAAAAACAGAACCTTCATTTAATTTTGATTCTACGGATATAGAACCGCCCATTAATTCAATTAAACTCTTTGTTATGGCCAGGCCAAGCCCGGTTCCTGCATTTACTTTTGTTGTTCTTTCTGCTTGTCTGAATCGCTCAAAAATAATATTTAAATCTTCCGGAGATATGCCTTCACCAGTATCAATTACTTTTATGATTAATATTTTTTCATCATGTTTGTTAATCTTTAGCGAAACAGTTCCTTCAGAAGTGAATTTTACGGCATTAGATAAAAGGTTTAATAATACCTGTTCAATTCTAAAGGGATCAGAATTAAGCCAAAGTATTGGATAAGGGCATCTAATTTCGAATCTGATATCTTTATTTCTCGATTTTATTAAAGTATCAACAGAGTATTTGATATGTTTAAGTACCTGATTCAGATCAAATTTCTCATTTCTAATCTTTAACTGATCAGATTCTATTTTTGAAATATCAACAATGTCATTGATAATATTGAGTAAATTTTCACCTGAAGTTTTTATCTGGTCCAGATAATCACTTTGTTCTATGTGTTCAAGATCCTGAGAAAGGAGAATGTCTGAGAACCCTAAAATGGCATTCATCGGTGTACGTATTTCATGGCTCATATTAGCTAAAAAACGGGATTTGAGTTTATCGCTCTCTTCAGCCTTTTCCTTTGCTCTTTTTAACTTTACCTCAATTCTCTTTTGCTCTGAAATATTCATTAACACCCCTGTAATGCGGAGAGGATTGCCATTTGTATCTGTATCGGTAATTTTGCCATGAATGGAGAACCATTGAATGGTTTTATTTTTAAGGTATAATCGGGCTTCAGATTTAAATAGATTTGTTTTCCCGGATTTATATTTATCCCAATTGTCTTTTACCTTTTTAAGGTCTTTTGTGTAAATAAATTGTTCCCAATTGTTAATGTTAATATCTATGTTGTCAGCAGAGTCATACCCTAACAGATGGGCGAATCTGTTGTTATAAACCACTTCTCTGTTTACCAATGAAATATCCCAAAAGCCCTCATTGGCACTTTCCAGCGCTAATTCCAGCCTTTTTTCACTCTCGGTTAATTGTCTTTGAATACTTCGCCTCCGTATAGCATTGGTAATCAATAAAAAATTTAAAATAACCAGAATAATAAGTATGGAAGTAAAAAATATTAATTTCTTTTTATGCTTCACATAAAACGGAATCTCTTTATTTAAGAAGATGGTGTTCTTAGGTAACTTATCGTAATTAAGATTGTATTTTTCTATTAAATTAAAATCATATTTATAATTATACTTGCTTGAAGAGTATTGGTTTACGATGGCTTCGGGATTGTTAATTCTTTGAGCTAATAATTGGGCAGCATCATAACCCTGATGATAGGAGCTTATTAAATGGCCACCCACAATAAAATCACCAAGCAGAAATTCCCAAAAGCTGTAAATAGGAATATTTACATCCTGAAGAAGCTCCATACCCAGGTATTTCATTTCAATTGGAACGTCGTATTTATTCGAATACAAACTCAGCAGGATAATAATTTTATTGTCCTTTTGAATAAGAGGTAGTTTTTCTTTTATTGAATCATAATCCGATCCATCCAGGATGATATAAGGGAAGGAGGGTTTAAATTCGTTTAAGCCTGTTTTAAATTGAGATAAAAAGATCTCTCCGGAAAGGGTTTTATCTGAAATGACGATTAAAGTGTCAGTTTGGGGGTTTAATATAAAGGCTTGTTTTAAGGTGTTTTTAATATCAAGATCTTCACGTATAACCTTAATTCTGTTTTTGTTAAAGTTAAAACTATCAATATTGTTTACTCCACAAACTGAAACAGGAATGCTATCGTTCCATATACTGTCACCCATTTGAAGAAAATACTCAAACGCAAAATTATCAGCACATATAATACCATCTAATTTTAAGTTGTTGTATTTCTTTTTATAGAGTTTGGTGAGTTCGTTATAAAAATCTTTTTGTGGAAATCTTTTAAAGTCCATATATTCCACAAAAACCCTGCACGAACTTAAATCTCCCATACCATCAATCACACCCCTGGTTAAATCTTCAGTCCATTCAAATCCCGGATGATAAGAGTTTAAAAGTAATATTTCTTTGATTTCTTTACCGAAAATGGCAGGGGTTGCAAATAAAAAAAGAAATAAAATAAGGTTTAATCGCATAGGAATTGATATTAGTTATCCATTATAAATATATTAAAATAAGACTATAATTATTGCTTGTTTGAAATTTTAGGTGAATTTTTACTTATAATGCGAAGGATTCCTGTTTGATTATCGTCTATCTTTACAATAACAATATTTTTTACGTGATTCAGTTAGAAGAAAAAATAGATATTGATAGCTTGTTAGAGGGAAATTATGCTGCATTTGAAAATGTTGTAAATACCTTTAAAAATAAGGTGGTTAATCTTTGCTATTCGTATGTTAATAACACAGATGACGCAGAAGATATTGCTCAGGAAACATTTATTGAGCTGTATAAAACTATAAAGAAGTTTAAAAAACAGTCTTCATTATCTACTTGGATATACAGAATTGCCTCAAATAAATCAATTGATTTTATTAGAAGTAAAAAGAGGGTTAAGCGCGGGCATGGAAAAATAAGCTACTTAGAAGATCATCAAAATATTCAAGAATGGGGAGTGCCAGGAAGTGAACAAGCAGATGAGAGAATAATTCAACAACAAAGAAAAGAGCTGCTTTATGATGCTCTGGAAAAATTATCGTCGAAACAGAAAGAAGCTTATGTGTTAACCCAAATAGAAGGGCTTGATCAAAAAACAACAGCAGATATTCTGGAAACTACTGTAAAAAGTGTTGAATCTTTGGTTATCAGGGCAAAAAAGAAGTTGAAGCAGATTTTAGAAAAAAGAATAAAAGAATTTTTATAACTTTTTGCGAAGGGAAAATAAATGGTTGACGTCTATAATAATGAGAATAAGAAAAAAGGAAGGAGATAATATGAAAAAAGATATTATAAATAATGAAATCAATCGTATTCTTCAAAGTGGAGCTCATACAGAAAAGATTGAAGCTAGTCCTTTTTTTACTACCCGTGTTATGGGTAAAATAGAACAGTTGGAAGATAAAAATGTGTTTAGTTTTTCAGCATATATTCTAAAGCCAGCATTTATTTTACTGTTGTTGGTTAATGTAGTGAATTTCTATTTTTTCGGTAACAGAGAATCTCAGGATACTACTGAAAGTACCGATATAGAATTGGTTGCTACGGATTATGTGTATGCATCAAATGATTTTATATTAAATGAAGATTTAATATCACATAGCGTAGAATAAAAGAGGTGTTTCTTTTAAATGTTGAAAATAAAATTTAGCAGATGGATAAAAAATATTATCATATTATAATAGTTCTTTTAATCGTTTTAAATGTTTTTTCATGGCGTTTATGGTGGGAAAAACCTCCTATGCCACCAATGCATGATAAGGAAGAAATAGAAAATGATAAGCGAAAAAACGATGGCGCAAATCGTTTATATGAGGAGCTGGATTTGTCGGAAGATCAAAAAAAGCAATTTGAGACTTTAAGAAAGGAGTATTTTGATAAAGTATTTAAGATCAACAAAGAATTAGATGATATCAGAAGGCATTTGTCAAATGAAGAACAAGATATTAATGATTCTTTATTTGAAGAAATGGGAACAAGAAAGACCCTTCTGGAAAAAGAAACTTTTATGCACTTTAAAAGCCTTAGAGAAGTTTGTGACGAAGAACAAAAGGCAAAGTTTGATACCGTGCAAAAAAGAATGATGAACCGCTTTAATAGATGGTCGCACAGAAGAAGAGATCGATAGGATCTGTTATTGCTCTTGGCTGAGAATACAACAACAACAAAATGTAAGTACTTAAAAATTAATATAATTAAAAGCTGCAGGTTTTTAAAATGAGAAAGTTACATCTAATTGTTATTAGAATGTACAACAACAATAGGTAGAATATTTAAAGAAGGTAGAAATGAGAAAAGCAAATTATTTGAAAAAGATGGTATTGTTCACCGTAATAATGGTGTCATTATCAGCAACAGCATGGTGTCAAATGCCAGAAAGAAATAGAATGGCTGAAATAGAGGGAGATAGACATCATCAAGGGTTGAACTTAACTGAAGATCAGAAAGATCAGATGAAGACATTTAGGGTTGAGTTTTTAAAAGAACTTACCCCACTAAAAAATGAAGTAAAAATAAAAAATGCCCAGCTTCAGGCAGCGTCAGTTGGCAATGATATTAATGAAAAACAAGTATATAAATTAATAGAAGAGATAGGTGGTTTGAAAACTCAGATTGCAAAAAAACACTTTGATCATAAACAAAAGGTTAGGAATATCTTAACTGAAGAACAAAAGGTTTTATTTGATGCTAAACCTCAAGGTAAAGGATTGAAAGGCCGACAACAAGGAATGGATGCGGGAAGAGAAATGATGAATCAGAGCTTGCATAAAGGGAATAGAGGAAAGCATTTCAAGAGCTGTATGCAAGAAGGAGAAAGAAAGCATTTTGATGATGATGCTGAAAAACAAATTATAGAATAATATTAAAATATATGCGCGTGAATATACCTGTCTTATAATAAAGATGGGTTTTCATCGTTTATTATGTTGAATTAATAGGTTGTTTTATAATTTAATATTATTTTTAGACGGATTATAGGCAACTATAATTTTGTCTTTTCTTTTCTATCTACCTTCTTGAATAAATAATTAGAGAATCAATTATTTAATATATAAATCTTTAATAAAATTGGACATTGCTATTCAAAACCTTAATAAGGTTTATAAAAACAAACATCAGGCATTAAACAATGTCTCCCTAACTATAAACTCAGGGATGTTTGGTTTGCTTGGGCCTAATGGTGCCGGTAAATCAACTCTAATGAAGATATTAGTTACTTTATTGGAACCAACAAACGGATCGATTAAAGTAAATGGAATGGAGCTAGCCAACAATCGCCAGCAAGTCAGAGCAATGATGGGCTATTTACCGCAGGATTTCAGGTTTTTTGCTAAACTTAAAACGTATGAGTTTCTGGATTATGCAGCCTCTCTTGCAGGTATAAGTAGTCGGAGACAAAGAAGAAATGAAGTAGAAAGATTACTTGAGGATGTTGGATTGTTTGAGGTGCGTAATCGTTATGCAGGCAAACTTTCCGGGGGTATGAAGCGACGACTTGGAATTGCCCAGGCCATTGTTGGAGATCCGAAAATTGTTATAGTTGATGAGCCTACAACAGGGTTGGATCCGGAAGAACGGATTCGTTTTAGAAATATATTAGCCGACTTAAGTCAGAAAGACGTTATTATAATATTGTCCACGCATATTGTTGGAGATATTTCAAGTACATGTAATCAAATGGCTCTTTTAAATGAGGGGCAAATACAATTTACAGGTAGTCCTAATGATTTTCTTAAATTATCAGATGGTAAAGTCTGGAAAACCCAGGTTAGTTTTGATGATTTAGAAGATATTAAGCAAAGGTATCCGGTAATTACAACAATTCCGGGGGCTAACGGATATGAGGTAGAATTGATTTCACCATCTGAGAATGGTTTTAGTGGAGAAATAATCCAGCCAAACCTGGAGCATGCTTATGTTTATTTTATGGAGTATGAATCTCAAAAGTTTAATCAGCAATGAGCCAGAACAATCCTATTTTTACTGTTGCTAAATTTGAAGTAAAAACCTTACTAAGAAGTTGGTTTTTTAGAATTTTCTCAGCTATCATATTACTTGTTATTCTGTTTTTTAATATTGTAGCTGCTACTGAAGTAGGTCAATCTGGTTGGCCTAACAGAATGCTTTCCGGCGGATTGCCATACATGAATTTGTTTATCCTTAATATTGTTCAGTCTATTATTGCTGTTTTTCTTTCCTCGGATTTTCTGAGTAGGGATAAAAAATTAGATACAACAGAGGTAATCTATGTTAGAAACATGTCTAATTTTCAATATGTAATCGGAAAAACGCTGGGAATATTATATGTGTTTGGAGGATTAAATTTATTGGTGCTCTTCTTTAGTTTTATCATAAATTATATAAGTCCCGATGCGGGTTTTAGTCTGATTACATATGCAATTTACCCGTTAATCATCTCTTTACCCACGTTGATATTTATATTGGGATTTTCATTTTTAATCATGCAATTCATCAAAAATCAGGCTATTACATTTATTCTGGTTCTGGGTTATATTGCTTTTGAGTTATTTTATCTGCAGGAAAATAATTTTGGCGTCTGGGATTTTCTGGGAATGTATACACCAATGGCCTATTCATCATATGTTGGTTTAGGTAATCTTAGTCAGTTGATATTATTAAGAGGAGGCTATTTTATATTAGGGCTTAGCTTTATATTTTTTACAGTGTATAAACTACCTCGTTTATCTCAAACAAGAGTGGGTAAAAAAGTAGTTTTGATACCCGCATTTCTATTTTTAATTATTGCATTAGGAGGATTTGGTTATCGGATAATATCCCAAAACAAGGTAGAAAAGAATATTACCGCTTTAAAGGAATTAGTTAAGGAGTTACCCATAAAAGCCGGATATGAAGTTATTGATTATAATATAGAGCTAACTCACAATGGAACGAATCTGCAGGGCTTACAGAAATTAACGGTTTGTAAAAGCAGTGGGTTTTATAATTGGCCAAAAGAGTTGAAATTTTACTTCAATAATGGATTGAATATTACCAACCTCACTATCAACGGGAATAAAACAGATATATTGAGGCGGTTAAATGTAATAATACTTAGTGCTAAAGACATTAAAAATGATACCATTACAATTCAGTATAATTTTGAAGGAACACCCAAAGACGATTTAGCATATTTTGATATTGATCAGGAAAAGAGAGCATCTCTGAATCGATTTGATCCTTTAATAGCAGCCAAGAATTATTTATTTGTTTCAGATGACTATTTATTACTTACAAAAGAGAGTTTTTGGTATCCGGTTGTGGCAGAGCGGAATGCCTTTAGAGTGAACAGCTTTTTTACAAGTACCATAAAAGTAAAAACTAAAGCAAACTTTGATTATCTGACTCAGGGAGAATCCACTGAAGATAACGGCTGGAAAGTATTTAAAGGAGATTCTAAATATGCTAAATTAAGTATTATAGGAGGCAATTTTGCTACAAAAAGTATTGATGTTGATTCCATAAAATTTGGTATCTGTATAAAGGAAGAAAATGCTTTTTTTGAAAAGTACTTTGAAAATCTAACAGATACTTTACCTTCTTTAATTGATAATTTAAAGAAGGATTATGAACGAAATTTAGGCCTAAGTTATCCATACAAACGATTAACTTTTGTAGAGGTTCCTGTTCATTTTAAAAGCTATTTCAGAGGTTGGTCATTGACCAATGAAAATACACAGCCGGAAATGGTTTTAGTACCTGAAGCCGGCACTGGAATTTATCAGTTTAACCTGGCAAATTCAGCCAAAAGAGAGAAGGATAGAGCTAAAAGAGACAACAAAGAGCTGCTTCCAAAAGAACTGGAAACAAATTTGTTTGTAAATCTTGTTGGAAGCACTTTTAGTCAGCCAGTTAATGGTGGCGGATTCTTTGGGTTCAGGAACGACGTAGGGCGATCTATGAATAGTTGGAGCCCCTATTCGCTGTTTCCTTTGTTCTATAATTACTCCTATGCAGTTGATGAAGATGATTTGCCATTTTTAAACATGTGTTTGGAGTCTTATATGGTTTCCAGAATCAATAGTTCGTTTAATAGATTTGGAGATATGTCGGGAAATGACAAGTCCATTTTATTCTTAAAAAAGAACAAAAAGAAGTTAAACGAATTAGCTGATGAAGAAAACCTGATGGTGAGTATTGGTGATTTAATGTTAAGCATTGGAAATAGAAAATTTGCCCAGGCTCAGCAAAAGGTCGGTGTTGATCATTTTGGAGTTTTTATTGATAGCTTGTTAAGTAAAAACAGAGGTGAGGTAATACCAGAACAGGACATCAGTAAAGTTGTAGAAAAGGAAAATGATGATATTGAAGGTAAAGACCTGGCATTGCCAGCTTTCATTTTTGGAAATACAGATGTTTATGAATTTACCAATGAAGATCGAAAGAGCTATTTTATAAGTGTTGAAGTAGCCAATAATGGTAAGTCTGATGGATTAATCAAAGCTTCTGTATTTGGCGGAGGAAGAGGCAACAGAGGCAGAGGGCCTGGTGGAGTACCTCCTGGACCACCAATGGGTGGACAAATGTCAGCTTCTTTTGAAGATCTGTATTTAATTCCGCAAGGAGCTAATGTAAAGATTGGAATTATCTTAAATAATGCTCCTCGAATGATGTCGTTACATACCTATTTATCAGAGAATGTTCCCTCGGATATTAGAATTCAGTTGGCAGACTTTACTCAGGCTCCTGCAGGATTAGAAACATTCTCGGGTGTTGAACCATTGAATCATACCGTAAAACCATATCGGGATAATGAGATTGTGGTAGATAATGAAGATGAAGGGTTTAGTGTTATAAATACGAAAGGTAGAAAGACTTTAAGGGAGTTTATTCTTGAATGGAATGAAGAAAATGTGGATGAGAGTGAGTTTGAGTATAAAGTCATGTACCCATGGAACCCGGCAGATAGATGGACGCCTGTTTTAAATAGTTCATACTTTGGTAAGTATACGAAGTCATTTGTATATAAGGAGTCTGGTGATGGAAATGCCAAAGCTAAGTTTGTTGCTCAACTACCAGAAAGCGGACGATATAATGTGTATGCTATGATTCCTTCCAGAAGAATGGGGTCATTTGGCCGGAGAGGAAGAAATAATACAGATAATAGCAGTCAGGTCTATACGGTTTACCATGATGATGGCGTAGAAGACATTGAAGTGCCTATTGATAATGATTCTGAAGAGTGGGCGCTATTGGGCGAGTTTTATTTTTCAGATGGTGAGGCTGTCGTTGAATTATCTGACAAAAGTGAAAGAAGAGTAGTTATAGCTGATGCTATTAAATGGGTGAAATTATAAAATCAAATAAAAAATAAATTCCAAATATCCTTTAACGTAATGTTTATTAAAAATTTAAGATTATTACTATTACTTTCTTTTGTGCCCCTGAGTACATATGTAAATAGTCAGCAGGTTTTATCATTGCAACAAGCACTGGAAACTGCATTTACATCCAGTCCCAGAATGAAAGAAGTAAGATTATCACTAGAACAGAGTGAGCAAAATTTAAAAGCTTCAAGGGCTGCTTTAAAATCAAATTTCAGTTTGAATTTTACGCCATTGGAATATTCCAAAACAAGAGAATTTAACAGCCAGCTATCGCAGTGGTATACAGTTGAAGATTATACCAGTTTAGGTAATCTTAGTATTGCACAGCCTATTTTGTTAACTGACGGTCAAATCTCGTTAAATAATACCTTTAGTTATGTAGAAAATACCAGTACCAGTAGCATGGGTACATCTGGTTTTGATGGTTTTACCAATAGCTTGAGTTTACGATTGGATCAACCATTATTTACTTATAACAGAACCAAACAGGAGTTAAAATCATTGGAGCTGGCTTATGAAAATGCTTCACTGAATTATGCATTGCAATTACTAAGTGTTGAAAACACAGTAACACAGGCCTTTTACAGGGTTTATCAATCTCAAATGCAATATCATGTAGCCAGGGAAGAATACGAAAATCGTATTAAAAGTCACGAAATCATTAAAAATAAAGTAGAAGGTGGACTTGTGGCCAGGGAGGAATTGTATCAGTCAGAATTGGATTTATTATCCAGTAAATCATCCATGCAAAATGCAGAGGTGACATTTGAAAATAATAAGGACAATTTTAAGCAGATGCTTGGAATTTCGTTGGATGATGAAATTATGGTATTGGCTGATATTTCTGTTTTTCCGGTGGATATTGATTTAAAAACAGCTATCGATAATGGCCTAAAAAGCAGAATGGAAATACGTCAAAGGGAAATTGATATTGAAGAAGGTCAGTTTGCTTTAATCAGAACCAATGCAGAGAATGAATTTAAGGGAGAATTAAGTGTTTCACTTGGTTTATTTGGACAAAATGAAGACTTATCTAATGTATTTCAAGACCAAACCAACAGCCAGGGAATATCTTTTGGATTAACCGTACCATTATGGGACTGGGGCGAAAAGAAAGCAAAGTTAAAGGCTGCCAAAGCAAGTCTGGAAATGAGTCAGAATAATTACGATGATGAAATTATTGATATCAGACTGAATATTCGCCAGGTATACAGAAGTTTAAATAACCTTTTGATACAAATTGAGATTTCAAGAAAAACAGTTGAAAATGCTGAACTAACTTATGAAATCAACTTAGAGAAATATCAGAATGGTGATTTAACCAGTATGGATTTGAATCTGGTTCAAAATCAGCTGACTCAGAGTAAAAATGACTTAACTAATGCAATTATCGATTATAAATTAGAGTTATTGAATATGAAGATTCAATCAATGTATGACTTTGAGAAAGATGAATCTGTAACTCCACAATTAAGCCCAAATAAAAAATAATACCCATGAAATATAAAAATCTAATATTAGCCAGCATAAGCATTTTGCTTTTTTCTTGTAACAATCAAAATCAGCGATTTAATGTTGATGTTGAAGTACCTGTATCTGTTCAGGAAATAGAGAAAGACAACATACAAGAGGTTTTTACTGCTACAGGAACCATTCAGTCAGAGTATGCTGTTACCATTCAATCTGAAGCACAAGGGGATTACTATCTGCAAATTAATCCCAGAACAGGAAAGAAATATAAAATGGGTGATGTAGTGAAGCAAGGCGAGTTAATTATATCCATTAAAAATCTGGAGTACGAAAATGATGTAAATATTGAAGGAGCAAAAATTGATTTGGATATTTCAAAAATGGAATATGAAAAACAAGTTGCCTTATATGAAAAAGGTGGTGCAACCATGCGCGAAAAGGTAAATGCGCATAAAACTTTGGTTACCGCAGAAAAAACTTATCAAAATGCAGAGTTAAATCTTGCTAAATTATCTGTAAAAGCTTCATTTGATGGTGTAATTACTGATTTACCCTATTATTCTCAAGGAGTTAAAATTAATCAGGGCGAAGATGTTCTTCAGGTTATGAGCTATCAGGAAATGATTATGGACCTGATGTTACCAGAAAGCCAAATTGGTAAAGTATCCTTAAACCAGGAAGCTTTAATAACAAACTATTCATTACCTGAAGATACGCTGAAAGGATATTTAAGAGAAATTTCTCCGGCTATTGATGAAGAATCCAGAACCTTTAAAGGACGTGTATATATTAAAAATGCAGATATGAAATTACGTCCGGGTATGTTTGTTAAGGCAGATGTTATTGTGGATCGTAAGGATAGTGTTATTGTTATTCCAAAAGATGCCATATTGGTAAGAGATAATGGTAAAGCGGTGTTTATTGCGCGAGGAGAAGAGGCTCAGGAAAGAATGATCACAACTGGAATGGAAAATGAGGGCAGGATAGAAGTTGTTGAAGGTCTCAATGAAGAAGAACGATTGATTATTAAAGGGTTTGAAACATTGAAGCACAGATCAAAAATTAAAATTCTGAATAAATAATATTTACCTCAGAATAATCAGAATAGAATAACATAGATGTTCTTTCAGGTGCCCATGTTGTATGAGGCACTTCAATAAAAGAAATAAATATTAAACCTATGAAAAAACTCGCACAGTTTTCAGTCAGCTATCCGGTTACTGTTGCAATGATTATACTAGGGATTGTTTTATTGGGAATTATATCCTTTTCTCGTTTAGGAACAGATTTATTTCCAGACCTAAACAATCCTAAAATTGTGGTGGAAATAGAATCGGGAGAAAGACCTCCTGAGGAAATGGAAAAACAATTTGTAGAAAATATAGAAAATACCATCATCCGACAAAGTGGTGTGGTGAATGTTAGTTCTGTAAGTAAGGTGGGTACTGCACAAATAGATGTGGAGTATAACTGGGATCAGGACATGGATGAAGCGTTTCTGGATATTCAAAAGGCACTGACCAGTTATAGTCAGAATGAAGATGTTGAAGCGTTAAATATCTTCAGAAATGACCCCAATGCTGCACCTATTATGCTTGCTGCTGTTTCCAATCCATCCATTAATGATATGGATGATTTAAGAAAAATAGCTGAGAATTATATTCGAAATGAACTGATTAGATTAGATGGTATTGCTGATGTTCGCTTATCAGGAGACGAAACCAAAGAGATCATTATAGAAACCAATCCTTATGTTCTCGAATCGCATAATATTTCATCCAGTTCAATCATCAATAAGATTGAGAGTTACAATCAAAATGTTTCTGGAGGTTCAATTGAAGAACTGGGACAAAAATATACGATTAAAGGTGTAAGTATTTACAAGTCGACTGATGATCTTGGTAAGTTGGTTGTTGGAACCACAATTCAAACAGACGAGGAAGGAAAAAGTGTGGAAGTGCCTCTTTTATTAAAGGATGTGGCCTCAATTACTTATAAAAATGAAGATCCTACAAATATTGTAAGATTAAACGGTAAAAGGTGTATTGGTTTATCTATTTATAAAGAGACCAAATTTAATACAGTAGCTGCCATTGAAACCCTAAATGAAGGCTTTGAAAAGATTCATAAAGCGTTGCCCGGATATGAGTTTACCGTAATTAAAAATCAGGGCAAATTTATTGATGATGCCATAAATGAAGTAGAAGATAGTGCTATTATAGGTATTATTTTCGCAGTTATTATATTGTTTGTTTTCTTGCGCAGAGTGGGCACTACTTTTATTGTAAGTGTTTCTATTCCTATTTCAATTATTGCCACTTTTAATCTGATGTATTTCAATGGACTTACATTGAATATCATGACTTTAGGCGGGCTGGCCCTTGGTGCCGGTATGTTGGTGGATAATGCCATTATTGTTGTAGAGAACATATTTAGTTTGCTGGAACAAGGTGTTGGAATTAGGAAGGCTTCCGTTGAAGGAACTGCAAAAGTGGGTGGTGCTTTGGTGGCATCCACTTTAACTACAATAGTTGTATTCTTGCCTATTGTATATCTGCACGGAGCTTCAGGCGAGTTATTTAAAGATCAGGCATGGACTGTAGCTTTTTCTTTATTGTCATCTTTGTTTGTGGCCATTTTAATTATTCCTGTTTTAAGTGTATTTATTCTGGGTAAAAAAGCAGAAGCAGTAATACCTAAAGAAAGATCATACCCTAAATACAATCGATTTTTAATCAAAGCTCTGGATAAGAGGTTTTTGGTGATTGGATTATCTGTAATATTGGTGGTGGCATCCTACTATTCTATTTCATTAATAGGAAGTGAATTTATGCCTGCTGCCCAAACCAAAGAGTTTTCAATTGAAGTAAGCTTACCTTCCGGAACAAGTCTGGAGCGTACATCATCAACGCTTCAAAACATGGAAGAAATGATTCAGGCATCGTTAGGTGAACATATTGAAAATATCTATGCACACGCTGGTCCGGAATCGTCTTCAGGGAGTTCTGAAAAAAGTGTTTTCGATGGTGAAAATACTGGGTATATCAAATTGATTTTAAACGAAGAAACCACCTTGTCAACCAATGAGTTTATTCCTGTTCTTAATCAAATGTTTGATGGGATTGCAAATCTGGAATTGGAGTATATTCAGGATGAAACAGCGCTACAGGAAATATTGGGTAGTGAATCAGCGCCTGTAATGATTGAAGTAAGTGGTGAAGATCTGGATGAATTGGATCAATTAACCGATCAGGTGTATGCTATTTTAAAGGATGATGCTCAACTGTATAATATAAAGAGTTCTTTTGAAACCGGAGTTCCGGAAGTTAATATTGAAATAGACAGATACAGGGCCGGACTTTTTAATATAGATGCGTCTTCCATTATTAATCAGCTAAAAGAGTTTTTAATGGGAAAAGATGCAGGCAGTATTGAAAGCGATGGTGAGTTAACGGATATTACCCTTAAAATGCCTGATTATCCATTGAAAGACCTAAAAAACTTTATCATTCAGAATGGTGAATCAGAGTATCGTTTGGGGGAATTGGCTAAAATTTCTATTGGCAATTCACCTAAGGAAGTAATTCGTGACAACCAAAACAGAGTAGGTAGAATTACAGCTCATATTCAGGGTGATATTGCGATTGATAAACTTACAAAAGATATTGAGAACAAATTGTCGCAAATCTCTTTTCCTCAGGGATATAAATATCAGATTAAGGGGGATGAATTAAAACGTAAAGAATCTTTTGGTAGCTTAAGTTTTGCTTTAATTCTTTCTATTGTGCTGGTTTATATGGTAATGGCTTCACAATTTGAATCTTTATTACATCCATTTACCATTCTTTTAACCATTCCTTTAGCTGGAGTTGGTGCTATTGCAGCCTTTTTAATACTTGGTAAATCACTAAATATTATGGCTTATATTGGATTAGTAATGTTAGCCGGTATTGCTGTAAATGACTCCATTATTCTGGTGGATGCCATAAACCAGTTGAAACGAGAGGGTGTCAAGTTAAGAGAAGCTATTATTAAAGCTACGAATTCAAGGGTACGACCTATTTTAATGACGAGTTTAACTACTATTCTGGGATTACTTCCTCTGACTATAGGTTTTGGTGAAAGTGCTGCAATCAGATCGTCCATGGCCATTGCGGTTATCGGAGGGTTAATTACCTCAACGCTTTTAACGCTGGTGGTTATACCTTGTCTGTATTACATATTTGAAGAGGTTTTGAACAGAAAGAAAGTCAGGGAAGATCAATAACTAATTCTTGACAATAAATTTCTTATCACAAAATTATGGATTTTATAATCAAACGAAAAGTTTTAATCAGTATGTTGTTTGTGGCACTTACCCTATTGGGTGTGGTGTCATATAAGAACCTATCTGTCGAATTATATCCGGATACGGAGTTACCTATGCTTTTTGTTCAAATAGCGGGTCAAACCGAGTCCGACCCTAAATATGTGGAACAGGAGGCCATCATTCCAATGGAAGGCGTTGTGGGTACATTGGAAGGAATTGAGAAGGTGGAGTCAAGAGTTGGTCCGGGAAGAGGAACAATTATTATTTATCTGACTAAAGATGTTGATTTTAAGTATGCTTATTTAAAGTTGGCTGAGAAGGTTCAGGCCTCGCAAAGTTTATTGCCGGATAATTATGTGGCTACAGTGCTTAAAATGGATTTGAATGAGTTTACCAATCAGTTCATGAGCATTCAGGTTTTAGGCACAGGTGGCGTTGACAGGGTGAGGGCTATTACAGATGAAAAAATTGTAGATAAACTGGAAAATATTGACGGTGTTGCAGGTGTTGAAGTTTATGGAGGTAGAGAGAAGAGTGTAGAGATTGAATTAAATGAAGACCGCATAGAAGCTTTAGGTTTAACAGTATCTCAAATCCGATCAAAAATTTTGAGCAATACAGGGTCTAAAACCTTTGCAGGAAGAGTGGTAGATCAAGGGCAGTATTTGTTTGTAAATGTTGATGGGGAGTATAATACCATACGTGATATTGAGAATGTTGTTATTTCAAATGAAGGACCACTTTTATTAAAGGATATTGCTCAGATTAATTTTGGCTATAAGGATGTAACCAGTTACAGTAGAGTGAATTCAAAAGAATCAGTAACACTTACTGTAACGCGCGAAGCATCAGTTAATCAGATTAATCTGTCTGCAAAAATAAAGGAACAGATAGAGACATTGAATCAGCAGTTAGCTCCGGAGGGAGTAGAGGTTGCCATTACTTCAAACAGTGCTGATACCATGGAGGAAAATATAGATCAGATTATTGATTTAGCCTTGATTGGAAGTATTTTGGCTGTTTTTATTCTGTGGATCTTTTTAAAGAACATACCATTGGTTTCTTTGGTGATGTTATCTATTCCGATTTCGGTATTCTCTGCATTTAATCTGTTTTATGCTTTTGATATATCAATTAATACGCTGACTCTTATTGGGATAGCATTGGCTGTGGGTATGCTCATTGATAACAGTATTGTCGTTATGGAGAATATTTATCGGGTTGCCACCATGGAGGACGATAAGGATAAGGCCGTTATAATGGGGACAAAAGAAGTTTGGCGGGCCATTCTTGCAGCAACACTGACCACAATAACCGTATTCTTACCATTTGTTTTTTCATCAAATGCTATGTTTAAATTGGTGGCTAAAAACATTAGTGTTTCGATTGTCGGAACATTAATTGTGTCGCTGGTTGTAGCCTTGCTATTAATACCAATGATGACCCATGCAGTACTTTCGTACAGGAAAAAGAATGTGCAGTTACGCTTACAGCGATTACCTTTGCATAATCGTTTAATACAAGCCTATCTTGTACTATTGAAAAATGCATTGCGTCTACCTGCAAGAACTATAAATACAGCCGTATTTGGTTTCTTTCTTACTATTTTAATCAGTCTGGTGGTGAGTTATTCGGTCAATAAAGAAGTTGAAACACCGGAGTTTGTAATTAATATTGAGCGTCCATCCGGATCTACCTTGGAAGGAACAGATTTTATAGTTCAGGAATTTGAAAAAAGACTGGAAAATATTGCTGAGAAAGATAAGTTGGTGAGTCAGGTTTATGAAGAAAAAGCAAGTCTGACCGTTCAGTTAAAAGAAGATTACAAGAAAGACTCAAATCGTTCTTTAGGAGAAATTAAAGCTGAGATTCAAAGCAAACTTTACGGATTTGAAGACTCTGAAATTGTTTTGGAACAAGGGAGTACAGGACAATCCGGAGGTGGAGGAGGTGGCGCCGGTTTTGGTGCCAATCCTGGTATGAACTTAATGGGAATGTTTGGTATTGGTCAGCAGAACGAATCTGTGGTGATTAAAGGTGAGAACTTCGATAAGATGTTGTTGCTTGCTGAAGACATCAAATATATTCTTGAAGACAATATTGAGGATTTAAATTATGTAAGAGTAAGTGCCAGTTCTGCTCGTCCGGAAGTGCATTTGGAATTTAATCCAGGGTTGATGAGTATGTATGGTGTTACACCACAAAATGTACTTTCCGAATTAAGTGTATTTCAAAATGAAGTGAGTTCAGGAGGTGTATTGAAAATTGACAATGACGAATACGATATTGTTATAAAAACCAATACTCCAGAGAAGGACGAAGAAGAGAATACCGCTAAGACTTATGACGATTTAAAGGAATTGAATGTTCAATCCAATACCGGGAATCTGGTTGCTTTAAATGATTTTTCTGATATTATTTATGCGTCAGGACGAAGTGAGATTTTAAGGGTAAATCAGCAAAAGGAAATCACCATTACCTATGCTTTTAGCGAAGATGTAAATGATTCAAAAGACCTTTTAGAACAGGCCCGAAGTGATGTTGATGATTTGGTTGCAGCGGTTAATCTGCCTGCAGGTACAGCCATTGAGGTAATTCATGAAGAAGACCAGTTTGAAGAGTTTAAATTCTTAATAGGAACTGCGTTTCTGTTGATTTTAATGATTCTGGCTTCTGTTTTTGAGTCTTTTGTAACACCATTTGTCATGTTGTTTTCCATTCCTCTGGCTGCCATTGGCTCGTTTCTGGGATTAATATTTACAGGTAATTCCTTGTTTAATATGAATTCGTTAATTGGATTTTTAATACTGCTGGGAATTGTTGTCAATAATGGAATTATACTAATTGATTACTCCAATATACTCCGGAAACAGGGAATGCGGCATTCAAGGGCCTTGCTACAAGCAGGAATTTCACGTGTACGTCCGATATTAATTACGGCATCAACAACTATTATTGCCATGCTTCCTTTGGCTTTGGGAAAATCGGAATATGTTGGCAGTCTGGGTGCTCCATTTGCTATTACAGTAGTGGGAGGTTTATTGGTGAGTACATTATTAACGCTGGTTTTTATTCCAACGTTTAGCTTTGGATTAGAGAATGCATTAAAATGGATCAGGAGTTTAAACTGGATCTACAAAATCATTATATATACACTTTGGGCTTTGGGAATAGTATTGATACAAGTCGTATTTGATCATTCTCTGGTTTGGAAATTGGTGGAATATTTTGGATTTATAGTAGGAATTCCGGCTATCATGTACTTTGTATTATATAGTTTAAGAAGAGCCAGTGCCTCATTGATCAGTGAGGATGAGAAGATTACCATTAAACTGCAAAATGTAGTTAAAGTTTACGATAGAGATAATCGTTTTATCAGGGAATGGAAGATGGCTAAGGAATATGGCCTGAGAGAACGAGGACTAAAGACCTCTAAAAGTTATTTTGAAGGACTGATATGGCAAATCCCATTGTTTGGTTTTCTGATTTGGATGAATTGGTTTTATCTGGAATCAGGTTTGTGGGCATTTGTGTATCTGTTTGTTGGTTATTTTTCTTTGCTGTCATATATTGCTTATTTGCGGAGCTGGCCTGGATTGAATACTTTTTTTACCAGACTTTTTGCAAAGAGAGGTATTCTTGAAAAAATAGTGTTATGGTTTTATCCCGTGTTAGTTATGGGGTTATTTGCCTATAAGTTTGATAGTTTGGCTACCTCAATCGTGTTAGGAGGTATATGGTATTTAGGTTTATTTATCTATAACACAGGAAACAGACTGCTTTCTGAAAATATCAATGTGGAAAGATTGAAAGGTCGCTTTGCAGGAATACGCAGAAGCTGGTATTTAATGGTACGTTCTATTCCGGTTATTGGTAGCCGTAAACAGCCTTTTAAAGCTGTAAAAGGACTTTCGTTAACCATGCACAGTGGTATGATTGGATTATTAGGGCCCAACGGAGCCGGAAAAACAACAATCATGCGTATCATCTGCGGAATACTGGATCAAAGCTACGGGAAGATCTTTGTTAATGGGTATGATACCAATAAATACAGGGAAGAACTTCAGGGATTAATAGGTTATTTGCCACAGGAGTTTGGTTCTTACGATAATATGACATCATTTGAGTTTCTGGATTATATGGCTTTGCTTAAAGGTTTAAAAAATACAGAAGAACGATATCAACGTGTTGAGTATGTGCTTAAGGCTGTGCATATGTGGGAGAAAAAGGATAAAGAAATCGGTTCTTTTTCCGGAGGTATGAAGCAACGTATTGGTATTGCACAAATCATGTTGCATCTACCCCGAATTTTAGTGGTAGATGAACCGACAGCAGGTCTGGATCCCAGAGAAAGAATTAGATTCAGGAATTTATTGGTTGAATTAAGCCGCGATAGAATTGTTATTTTTTCAACGCATATTATTGAAGATATTTCAAGTTCCTGTAATCAGGTGGCAGTAATGCGAAAGGGTGAGTTAAAATATTGGGGAGAGCCAAAGGAGTTATCGAAAGTAACGCAAGGTAAGGTTTGGGTTTTTGATGTGCCGGCTAGTGATTTTAAAAGGATTAATAAGGAATATCAGGTTGTACACCATATTGGTCGTGGTGATATGATTACCGTAAGAGTATTATCACAGGAACAACCGGTTCCTGAAGCACAATCCGTGTCATCAAGTCTTGAGGACTCTTATTTATGGTTATTGCGCAATAATTAGATAATGATCTTTTTAAATTGTGAATTAAGAGTTGAAAAAAGATATTATATAGTAATACCGTCAAGTTTCAGCAATGACCTTGTCTGGTGAGTATAAAAACAAGATTATTTTAACGTAAAATTGCGTATTGTTTGAGTGACTGACGTAGGAAGGAGCGAGTTTTTAGCGATTTAGGTAAAATAATCGTAGTTTTTATAACGAGGCAGGCGCAGTCTTGATCTTCTTTGCCTACTTTCTTATATCAAGATAAGAAAGTAGGTCAGGGTTTTATGGATGACATCCCTAAGTGGAAAGGGTGATTACATAAGTGTTTTTACCCCTTGATTGAAATTAATGATTAAATAGACAAAAATGAATAATACAATTCGTCTGGTAAAATATAATCTGAAAATAATATTTGGTAATAAGTTTATCTATTTTTTAGGCGCATCCGTGCTTTTTTATTTACTGATTACCACCATTGCCATATTTTCAGATAGCACCATTGAATTAAGTAGTGCTTATTATCAACTGATATTTCCGGGTATATTACTGGTCTTTTTCCCTACCACTTTTGGTATTCAAAATGATGAAGATGCCCGGATATTGGAAATACTGTTTGGCATACCTAATTATCGATATAAGGTTTGGTTAATGCGATTGCTTATTATCTTTATTATGGTGTATGTAATGATGGTAATCTTTTCCTTTTTAAACAGTTATATTCTGGTTGAATTACCCGTTTTTAGGTTAAGTTTTCACCTTATTTTTGTGATTATATTCTTTGGAACGCTTGGTTTTTTATTCAGTACTCTGGTAAAAAATGGCAATGGTTCTGCAGTGCTAATGGTTATTGTAGGTTTGGTATTTTGGTTTTTGCATTTATCCTTAGGCACCTCAAAATGGAATATCTTTTTAAATCCTTTTGATTTACCGGATGGTGTTAGTGAAATGATCTACAGTAACATTATTTTTCAAAATAAATTGATCTTTCTATCAGCCTCAATTGTAGCTATTTTATGGGGACTCATAAATCTACAGAAACGAGAACGCTTTATTAAGTAGGATATAGGCAAACGAAAATGTATTTTAGCAGCTTTAAAGCTATTGTCTACGATAACTAAAATAGAATATGTCTGAATATATTGTTTCTGAGAATTTTATTGATAAAACCGAATTGGTTAAAGGTGAATATGAGGATTGTATTTTTAAGAACTGCGATTTTTCAGAATACAATCTGAGTTTATTCATCTTTACCGATTGTGAATTTGTTAATTGTAACCTGTCAAATGCGGCTTTAAGTGATACCGCATTTAGAGATGTTAAGTTCGTTAATTGCAAATTATTAGGCGTTCAGTTTAGCGATTGTAACAATTTTTCTCTTGCATTTTCTTTTACCGATTGTATATTGGATTATAGTTCCTTTTATCAATTAAAGATTAAAAAAACGGTATTTACAAAATGCAGACTTATTCAAACTGATTTTGTAGAAACTGATTTATCCGGGGCTGTATTTCAGGAATGTGATCTTTCTGGAGCTGTGTTTGAAAGAAGTAATCTGGAACATGCAAAAATGTCTACAGCATATAATTTTGCCATTGATCCGGAATCTAACAACATCAATAAAACCGTGTTTTCGAAGCATAATGTGATGGGCTTATTGTGTAAATACAATATTAAGATTGAAGACTAACTTAGTTCATAATATACTTTAGTTCTCTTTTCTAGATAATAACATCTTACCTCAATTAGATTTCTATTAAATTTAATCATTAGTGTCCGACTAAAATATTATTCATCAGATTTCCATTACTTATGTCTCAAGCCGACGGGCTTTTCATTTTTTTCTATAAGATTATTGCTCCATGCGGCATAGTTCAAGTAAACTTAACTCTGCTCTTATTTATCGCAATAATTGCCTACAGCTGCAAAAACGGAAACAAAAAAAGCCGCCGCTGACATGAAAAAGCTAAAAATCATCGCACTTCGCTAAAAGAAAAGAACTCGCTAAGGCTCAAACAGCTTTTCTTTTTTTAACGCTACGTTTAATGATTTTATTAACGCTTTTACATGAAGGCGGTTTAATTACCCATACATATCGCTTAATTATAAAATCTTCTCGTCTTCATATCAATAATGAACCCTTTTTAAAATTAGTCGGTCATTAATGAAATTTAATATTAAATTAACGTATGTATACGTCGCTTTTGATTTGTAGTGACGTATATTTGCGTCAGAATAAACAGAAGTGGATTTAGGACTTTTGTTTAAAGATAAAATATATGGTAAAAGCAAAGTCAGATTTATTTAGTGAAGAATTGATTATTAGTGCTGAACTGTTCAAAGCTTTGTCTCATCCTGCACGCCTAAAAATATTACAATATTTAGCCAGTCAGGAGACATGTATCACCGGAGATATTTCCGAAGAGTTGCCTTTAAGTAGAACAACAGTAAATCAGCATATTAAGGAATTGAAGGAGGTTGGGTTAATTAAAGGAACTATTGATGGTGTTAAAACCAAATATTGTTTGAATCCATGCAAAATTGAAGAGTTAAATACAATATTTCAGGTGTTTTATAAAACTCTGGATACCAATTGTAAATCAGTTAAATGTGAGTAATTAATAAATTTAATACATATGGAATGAGCCAAGAGAATGGTGAGATCGACGAAGTCAAAGTTTTTCTCACACATTAGAATGACAAAATTGGCGAATTGCATATGGCAAATAAAAGCAAAATTAGACATATGAAAATTTTAGTATTGTGTACGGGTAATAGTTGCAGAAGTCAGATGGCTCATGGTTTTTTACAATCATTTGACGAAAATATTACTGTATGTTCAGCAGGAACAGAAGCTTCAGGTAAATTGAACCAGAATGCTGTAAAAGCAATGGCCGAAGCTGGTATTGATATTAGTGGTCATACTTCAGATTCTGTTCAAAAATATTTAAATGAGGAGTGGGATTTTGTAATTACAGTTTGTGGTGGTGCCAATGAATCTTGTCCAGCATTTACAGGAAATGTTAAGAATAGATTACACATTGGATTTGATGATCCTTCTCATGCAACAGGTACTGACGAATTTATTTGGAGTGAATTTATTCGTGTTCGCGACGAAATTAAAGAAGGCTTCTATAAATTCTATACAGAAGAAGTTAAACCTCAGTTGTAATAAAACATGGAGCAGGAAGTAAAGAGAATAGGCTTTTTTGAAAAGTATCTTTCTTTATGGGTTATCATTTGTATTGCCGCAGGTATTGTAATTGGTAATTATTTAGGTGGTGCAGTTCAGGCTGTTAGTAACCTGGAATTGTTTAATGTAAATATTCCGGTAGCAATTCTTGTTTGGTTTATGATTTACCCGATGATGCTTCAAATTGATTTTTCAAGCATTAAAAATGTAGGCAAGAAACCTAAGGGATTGGTTCTTACATTGATCATTAACTGGTTGATTAAGCCTTTTACCATGGCCTTTTTTGCCTGGATATTTTTTACCAAAATATATGCTGCATTTATTACGCCGGAGCTTGCCGGTGAATATATTGCCGGTGCTATTTTATTAGGTGCAGCACCTTGTACTGCAATGGTATTTGTGTGGAGTTATCTTACAGATGGAGATCCCAATTATACTTTGGTGCAAGTATCTGTAAATGACCTGATCATATTAGTGGCATTCATTCCTATTGTAGGATTGTTATTAGGAATAACAAATGTTCAGGTACCATACGAAACCCTGGTAACAAGTGTGGTTGTATTTGTGGTAATTCCTTTGTTAGCTGGCTATATTACTAACAAATTATTAATTAAAAATAAAGGCGAAGAATGGTTTAAAACAGTATTCTTACCAAAGTTTAAACCTGTTTCAATAGTTGCATTATTGCTGACTTTGATACTGCTTTTTGCTTTTCAGGGATTTACCATCACCAATAATCCTTTTATTATATTACTGGTTGCTATCCCTTTAATCATTCAAACTTATTTTATCTTTTTCATAGCCTGGTTTGGAGGAAGAAAATTAAAACTGCCTCATGCCGTTTGCTCTCCGGCAGCTATGATTGGAGCTAGTAACTTCTTTGAATTAGCTGTTGCTGTGGCTATAGCCTTGTTTGGCTTACAGAGTCCTGCAGCACTTGTAACAGTGGTGGGCGTTTTGGTTGAAGTACCTGTAATGTTATCATTGGTAAAATTAGCTAACAAATGGAAATATTAGTCTGGTGGAGATTAGATTTCAAGAAACAATAATTGTCCAAAATTTTTGTCTTAACTGGCGTTTCACCCAGACCCGACTTCCTTTTTTAGCTTGATCCAAGAAAGGAAGGAAAAAAGATCAAGGCTGCACCCACTTCTCTCAAAAAACTACGGTTATTTGATTGAAATCGTTTAAACTCACTACGTTCAAACAAAAACGATTTTTAACCATCAATTTAACCTTGTTTTTTGGTTCATTGGCTGAGGCCAATATAGAACCTACTAAAGAGTAGAGATCTTTTTCTATTTTAAGACAGATGTGTTAAGAAACAATAATAAGTAAGCCTTGTTTATATAATTCATGATATATAAACAAGGCTTTTTTTTAGCTATTTAATATATTTGTCACCTTAATTGATTTGCTATATGGCTGAAAATTCTGCATTAAAAAATATACAAATAAAAGGGGCAAGAGTTCATAATTTGAAAGGTGTTGATCTTGAGTTGCCCAGAAATAAATTTATCGTAATTACAGGAGTTTCAGGTTCCGGAAAATCATCATTAGCATTTGATACGCTTTATGCTGAAGGACAACGTAGATATGTAGAGAGTCTGAGTTCTTATGCGCGACAGTTCCTTGGTAGAATTGATAAACCAGATGTTGATTTTATTAAAGGTATTCCGCCTGCAATTGCCATTGAGCAAAAGGTTAATACCCGAAACCCAAGATCAACGGTTGGAACTTCAACAGAGATTTATGATTATCTGAAATTACTATTTGCAAGAGTAGGAAAAACACTTTCTCCGGTATCTGGTAATGAAGTAAAACGTCATTATGTTTCTGATGTGGTGAATCATATTACTCAATATGATGATAATACCAAATTGGTAATTCTGTCAGATATTATTGTGCCAGAGGACAGAAGCTGTAAAGCTCATTTAGAAGTGTTGTTGAAGCAGGGATTTGTAAGGGTTGAGCACGAAGATCAGTTTTTAAAGATTGAAGATCTGATCAAAGATGACAATACCGAACTGGATTGTTCATTATATAGTCTGGTTATTGACAGGGCAACAGCTTCAAAAGAAGAAGACAATTTATCGCGACTGGCTGACTCTATTGAAACGGCATTTTTTGAAGGAAAAGGGGAGTGTCTGGTTAAAATATATGCTAAGGATGCGGCGGAAACTCATCGTTTTTCAAATAAGTTTGAATTAGATGGAATTCAGTTTGAAGAGCCAACAGAACACACTTTCACCTTTAACAACCCTGTGGGAGCATGTTCAAAATGTGAAGGCTTTGGTAGTGTTATAGGTATTGATGAAGACCTGGTTATACCAAACAAAACGCTATCTGTATTTGAAGATGCTGTGGCCTGCTGGAAAGGTGAAAAAATGGGTGAGTATAAGAAACAATTGATTTCATCGGCTCATCAGTTTAATTTTCCTGTTCACAGACCTTATTATGAACTAACAGATGAAGAAAGAGACCTGTTGTGGAAAGGTAACGAGTATTTTTATGGTATCGATACCTTTTTTAAGCATGTAGAAGAGCAGCAATATAAAATTCAATACAGGGTAATGCTATCCCGTTACAGGGGTAAAACAGTTTGCCCGGATTGTAGAGGAACCCGATTAAAAAAAGAGGCTTCCTGGGTTAAAGTGGGAGGCAAAAGTATTTCGGATTTGGTGTTAATGCCTATTACGGAATTGATGCCATTTTTCGATGATTTAAAATTGGATGAGCACGATGAACAGGTTGCAAAGCGAATACTACGAGAGATTACAACCAGATTACGTTTTCTGTATGAAGTTGGTTTGGGATATCTTACCTTAAATCGTTTATCATCAACATTATCAGGAGGAGAAAGTCAGCGTATTAACCTGGCCACATCATTGGGAAGTACATTGGTGGGATCATTATATATTTTGGATGAACCAAGTATTGGATTGCATTCCAGAGATACGGATTTGCTGATTAAAGTCTTAAAACAATTGCAGGCGTTGGGTAATACGGTGGTTGTGGTAGAGCATGACGAAGATATTATGCGGGCTGCAGATGAAATTGTAGATATAGGTCCCGGAGCAGGTAGATTAGGAGGAGAAATTGTTTTTAAAGGCAAGTTGGAGAAAAAAGCTAAAGCAAAGGATAGTTTAACTTATCAGTATTTGTTTGGCAATGAAAAAATAGACGTTCCCGGATCGCGCAGAAACTGGAACAATTATATTGAAGTTTTAGGAGCCAGAGAAAATAATTTAAAGGCCATCAGTGTAAAGGTGCCTTTAAATGTAATGAATGTAATTACCGGAGTTAGCGGATCGGGTAAATCTACACTTATAAAATCCATTTTTTACCCTGCAATAAAAAAGCGTTTGGGTGGATATGCTGATAAAACAGGAGCTTTTGATTTATTAAAAGGTGATGTGGAGCAAATTACAGAAGTTGAGTTTGTAGATCAAAATCCGATTGGTAAATCATCCCGTTCAAATCCGGCAACATACCTTAAGGCTTATGATGAGATCAGGAAATTGATGTCAGAACAGCAAGCCTCTAAAATAAATGGTTATAAGGCTTCACACTTTTCATTTAATATTGATGGTGGTAGATGTGAAGAGTGCCAGGGTGAAGGTACAATAAAAATAGAAATGCAGTTTATGGCTGATATTGTACTCACTTGCGAGAGTTGTAATGGCAAAAGGTTTAAAGAAGAGATTCTTGATGTAAAATATCGCGAAAAGAATATTCATGATATACTTGAAATGACCATTGAACAAGCCATTGAATTCTTTGGAGAAGATGATAAATCTGGAGCTAAACGTATTGTCAATAAATTAAAACCATTGGCCGATGTAGGTCTGGGTTATGTAAAAATGGGGCAGTCGTCGAGTACTTTATCAGGAGGGGAGAGTCAGCGTGTTAAATTGGCTTCCTTTTTAGCCAAGGAGAAAGCAGAACCAACCTTGTTTATCTTTGATGAACCAACAACCGGATTGCATTTTAATGACATTAAAAAGCTATTAAAAGCATTTGATGCATTGATTGAAAAAGGACATTCCTTAGTCATCATTGAGCATAATATGGACGTGATTAAATCAGCAGACTGGGTGATTGATTTAGGCCCTGAAGGAGGAGATAAAGGCGGTTATGTTATTTTTGAAGGAAAACCAGAAGATTTGCTGAACGTAGAACAATCATATACAGGTAAGTATTTAAAACCATATTTACAATAAAATATTCACTAGTGTCCGACTAAATTATGGATATGTAAGTATAACTCTGTCTGATTGATTTAGATTATTCAAATTAAATTATCTTTTTTCTTAAAACCAATTCTCAAAAGCTTTATTGAGA
>NZ_JAPDPJ010000005.1 GCF_026013605.1 Plebeiibacterium sediminum | reverse complement strand
AGCAAAATCCATTTTTATTTCAAAATATTACATGATTTTATTTTCGATTATTTCATTGATATACTGCGATTTAAGAATCGAACTGAGGTTTATAGTAACCCTGGAACAGTCCGAAATATTTACGTTTACAACTATTTTACCCAAAACAAATCCAGAATATATTTTTGCAAGATTTTAATTTTAAAACCCTACAAAAACATATCCGGGACAAAAAATTATGGCTACGCGTATCTAAATGAATATTGAACCCGATAGCCATGTTATGAGTGACACGTGTTAATTTTTATCTGTGCGCTAAATCTTAAGTTGATTACTATTTAATAGATAATAGCACTACATTTTCAACGTGGTGTGTATGTGGAAACATATCTACCGGCTGAATTTTTTCAACCTTATATTTTTCATCTAACAGATTAAGATCGCGAGCCTGTGTTGCAGAATTACAACTTACATAAACTATTTTTGGAACATTTGTTTTTAAAATGGTTTTTACCACATCTTCATGCATACCTGCTCGAGGTGGATCTACAATCATTACATCCGGCTGACCATTTGTTTTTATAAATTCCTCATTTAGGATATCCTTCATGTCTCCCGCATAAAATACAGTATTAGTAATACTATTATTTTCTGAATTTATTTTAGCATCCTCAATGGCCTCTGGCACATATTCAATACCCACTACTTTTTTAGCCTTTGAAGCCACAAAATTAGCAATGGTACCAGTACCTGTATAAAGGTCGTATACAACCTCATCTCCTGATAAGTCTGCAAACGCTCTTGTTACTTTATAAAGTTCATAGGCTTGTTCCGAATTGGTTTGATAAAAAGATTTTGGTCCGATACGGAATTTCAATCCTTCCATCTCTTCTTCAATAAACTCTTTTCCTTTAAAACAAATAATATCCTGATCACCAATGGTATCATTTGCCTTTGAGTTTATCACATATAGTAATGAAGTTATTTCCGGAAACTTTTTGTTTAAGTGATTCAATAATCCTTCTCGTTTCTCAACATCTTCATGGTAAAAAGAAACGATTACCATCACTTCACCTGTTGATGTTGTACGAATGATTAAAGTACGTAAAAATCCTTCATGATTTCGGATATCAAAGAAGGTCAAGCCATTTTCAAGCGCATACGCTTTAATTGCTAACCTGATACTATTTGATGGCTCATCCTGCAGGTAGCATTTTTTTACATCAATTACCTTATCAAACATTCTTGGCACATGAAATCCCAATCCATATCTATCCTTGGAATCTTCTGCAATTTCCATTTCACTGTTAGCCAACCATCTCTTGTTTGAAAAGGTAAACTCAAGTTTATTTCTGTAAAACTGGTCTTTTTTTGAAGCTAATATGGTCTGTACTTCTGGTAAATCCACCTTACCAATACGCTTAAGATTATTCTCTACTTCGCGCTGTTTATAGACCAATTGTTGCGAATAAGGTAAAGCTTGCCATTTACAGCCTCCACAGGTTCCAAAATGCTCACAAAAAGGCTCTACTCTAATATCTGAGTACTTATGATATTGGGTAACATAACCCTCATAAAAATTCTTTCTTTTTTTGTTTACCTGCACATCCACAATATCGCCAGGAACAGCATTTTGCACAAAAAGAACTTTTTCATCAATCTTTGCCAGGGCTTTACCCTCAGCTGCCACATCTATTATTTCAACACCTTCAAAAAGAGGTTTTCTATTTCTTGATCTACCCACAGTAACTATTTTTATTTCAGGCTGCAAATATACAATAGATCTTATATTTAAGACAAGTGTGACATGACTTATTTAAAATAAAAAAGCCATCAAAAATTGATGGCTTTGTATATTATTGAAAAACATTTTCATCATACGGATTTTGTTGAGTTGGTGCAATAGTAGTTTTTTCCACCTCTACATTCCCTAGTGGTTCTGTAGGAGGATTTTCATAGTCTGTCATCATCACTAAAGATATATTATTATCTATAGGAGTAACTTCTAATTCCGGTTTTAAATATATTTTCTTCTCCATACGCAGAACAAATATACTATTTTTTTACAATTACTTTTTGTGTATACGTACGTTCTTTTCCTATCACCTTTACAATTATTAAACCGGATGATTTTGAAACTATTTTATTTAATGAATCAGAAGACAGATTTCCTGATTGTAATAACTTTCCTGAAACATCAAAAAATTCATAATATGGCTTAGTTAATACAGGAACATCAATATAAACAACTTCATTTGCACTATAAATATTGATTGCTCCAGTTTGCTGAGTGTTTATATCTGTTGTTATATTAGGGATAATATGTAAAACAAAACGATTATTATAAGATCCTGCTTCTGTATTAAACTCGTACTCATCACCAACATTTAATTCGGTAAGATCGCCAGTGATTACATCCTCAAGCTTCACCACTGCATTCTTGTGAAAATTAACCTGTTCTGACAATTTAATTTTATAAGTACCTGCTCCACCTGTTTGATATGACAATCCAATAATTTTACCACCTTCATAATTGTTATATGAATCAATCACATAATCTTTATTGGAATGCTCAGTATATAACTGTAATAATGCATTATTGCCTGAAAAACGCTTTTCAGAATCTAATAAGTCATCATCATCTGCAGCTTCTGAATCAAATGTAATCAACAATTCATCTTTAAGTCCATTTGAATTTTCACCAACAAATCTCAATTGCTGAGATTCAATTACTTTAGAATTTTTTAAATAAGAAGTATGTGTATCTACTCTTGATTCTCTAGGAAACGTGATCATTCCATCTGTTTGCCCGATAGAAACCTGCACCCAAAATGAATGACACGAAGGAATATGACCTGGGTTTGTATTATTTAGATTTACATATCTAGGCTCGCTACCCGCTGTATTATAAACACCATAAATCTCTACATCATCGTTATAAATATAAAATTCATCGTCTAAATTAGATATGTATCCGTTTTGAGATAGATATTCCCAATCAATACTACAAGGGAATGGATTGCCTACTAAATTCCAACCATAATTTAATGGGGATGTAGTAAAATACGTTGCTATCGGTCCAACTTCTGAATTATTGATATTTCCTGAAAAATTGATTGTTTCTCCAGTAAAACCATAAGCTAAATAGCCAATTCCCGGTTGCATTACTTCTGATGCTCCCATTGATTCCCACTGCACGGCTTGGGCATTTCTTCTATATAAAGCATATGAGATATCTGAATTTGCCATGGTTGCACCACTAACCGGACTTGATACATACACAGACTCTCTTACTCCATTTACAGGTCCACCAATTTTTTGTTGCACATGTACGGTTGCCCCATCTGTATTTAAGCTCCCATCTAGCATTAAATTTGCATTCCCTACAACAGGATCTAAAGACGATTGCAATTCAAACAAATTACTAACAGTTAACTCACCCCCACTTGCAATAGTTAAAGTAGCTCCAGCTTCAACAATAACATTATTGGCCTCATTAAACTGGCTAACTATGACAGGTGATGTACCTGTTGCAGGTATGATCACACTCTTACCACTAGCATAATTATTATCCAACCAGTTATTTATATCAGTATATACATTTGATACAGCGCCTGTCCATGTAAAAAACACATCTGTTGTAAAAGAACTATTCTGAGATTCTGTTTGCTCAGAACCATCCATACCTTCAACTGCAGCTATAGAAACATCAATAACAGTATTAGATGGTAGGTTTGAATCTGGAACGATAGTTATTAATGTTTTATCAGTACTTATCGTTGCTGTATAAGGTATTCCAACACCACCGGTTTCGAGTGTAATTAATGATGTAACATTTAAATTTGTAATTTCAGAAGCATCTGTATTACGAACAGGTTGATCATATAATACTTGGATATCTGATTCAATACTAACACCTGTTGTTCCATCAACGGGAGTCAATGTGGTTATTGGAGAAGAACTTATTAGTGTTGTAAAACTTGTTGTTTCAACTGACGAATCCAATAAATCTACATTTTCTGTTACAATAACATGAACATAATACGTATTACCAGCAAGGTACAAGTCACTATCTGAGATATCTATTGCCTGAACAAATTCTGTATTATTTGTCATTGCCCCAGATCCACTGGTATACACAGTGGCAATTCCGGTTTCATCTAAACCAGCTTTAATTTGAGCTGCTGTAGGAGCATTAGCATTTGCTGTTACCACATAATAATACGTCCCTGTTTTATCTGTTTGACCAACCATATCAACTGAAGTGGAAGTTAGATTTCTTACCTGTGGATATCCTATGGCCCATATGGGTTCTACTGCAGTCCAAAAACGCCAACCCGTTGAAGACGTAATACCATTAAAGGGCATCCCCGTTAAAGACTCTATTAAACCACTCGGAATAATTACATTATACTCTGTATTTGGATCAAGAGTCGTGTAAGGAGTTATGGTCAGGCGATCTGAAGTCAACTGATCTCCATCAAAAGTTAGATTACCATCTACATATCCTGGCGAAACGATAAATTCATCAATTACATTTCCTCCCTGACGTAAAAATATTTTATATTCTAATGTTGGAGCAATAAACTGAACATCCTGATCAAAAGTTATTTGTAGAGATGGATTAATACTTACACCTGTAGCATTTTGAACTGGAGTATATGTATTTATAACCGGTGTTGTTGCGACTGCAATTGTTGAAAACGGGATTTGAGTCGGTACAGATGTTTCTATAGCCGTACCTGAAGACCAATCTGTTGAAGAAACTATATATACAACATAACTAGTATTTGGGCTTAGATTCGATGCTGATATATAATATTCTGTATTATCTATCGAATTAATATTTCCCCTATTAAGAGGTTGAATATCTCCATAGGTTCCTGACGGCAAAGACCCTCCATTACCATCATATGACCAGTCTAAAACATTTTGAATGGATGGAACAGGATCTGTTGCTGATAATATAACAAACGAAGTTTCATAAAGCGGAGCATCAATATTAGTATAAATATCACAAGTGGTTGATGTAATATTATTAACAAAAGGATATCCCTGAACATAATCAGCAGAGGTTCTAAGTTGTATTTGAGTGGGATTTGCTGCTTCAATAGCTGAAGTAACCAACCAATCAGTTGTTGACACCAAATACACAGTATAGTCAGTATCTCCAGATAAATTAGAAACATCAAAAGTATAAATTTCATTTGCTGTTGATACCGGACCAAACCTACCCGTTGGCTGTATATCTCCATATGTACCAGAAACAAGAGGATTACCATTTCCATCTACTCCTGAATATGACCAATCAAGAACATTTTGCATTGTTGGTGCTGAAACAGATGACGGCAATACAACAAATGATGTAACATAGTTATCTGCATTTATACTTGTTTCCAAAGTACAATAAGTATATCCTATATTTGTTACAGTTGGATACCCTGAAGTATAACTCTGCCCAAACCCAACAATGTAAAGACTTAGAAACAAAAATAACGTATATATTTTTTTCATATCTATATATTTTATATCATATCAAAACTTACTATTATCAAATCAACCCGATCAAAAACTCAACATAAACATTTGACTAACAACAACAAAAGTAACGTTTTAGTTAAAATTTAAAGCCTACATTATGCAGACAATTTATGAATAGCTTAAGATATTTGATAGAAGGCGTTTTACTTTACAGTTAGTTTAGCCAAATAGTCATAATGCAATCCCTCTGCGACTTTCTCCATCTTCAATCCACTCTTCTCTGCATAAAACTTTAGCAATTCATCATCAATAAACAACCATTTAAAGGATGCGCCTTTTATATCTTTATAAATCATTCTATAGCTGATTTCACCGTAATAATCATCATTAAGATTAATCAGAATACTACCATCATCATCTTCAAAAAGATATCGTATATCACTGGAGTCTACGATTAAACTACCTCCAGGGTTTAGTAATCGCTTCACTTTATCAAAAAACTTTTCGAGATTACTGGTATCTCCTGCTATCCCAATGCCATTCATCAGCATTAAAATAGTATCGTATTTGTCATCTTCAGGGAGTAGATAGAAATCCTGCTCCAGAATATTTTTCACTCCTCTCTTGCGCATTACATCACAAGCTGCAGGACTAATTTCATTGGCATAAACTTCTTTATTACTTTGCTGCAGGTATAAAGCATGGCTGCCGGCACCGGCACCTACATCCAGAATTTTTCCTGTACTTATTGTTAAGGCCTTTCGTTCAAGGTCAGGCATATCTTTAAATGAACGAAAAAGATATTCTACCGGTAAAACATCATCTTCAACTATATTTGACTGAACGGTGATTTGAGCTGATTTGTCTCCCAACATAAAATCCAGACATGCTGCTCCCAGGGGATCTAAGTATTTATTCATAGGTTTATTTTCACTTCCTTTTGCCATATGGTACTTGCCAGAAATAAACATCCTCCTGTGAGAAATGTTTTTGACTTCGTCCATCTCTCGATTCTAATGGCTCGTTTCAATTTATTTTTTTGCAAAAATAGCAAAATATTACGCGCTAAATAAAAGACAGATAGCTAATTATTCTTAAATTTGTGCTATTAAAATCCGTAGCTTTGGGAAATAGATTCAATTATTAAAAGCAGTTTTACGGATCTGCTTTTATTTTCATTAGGTTTCAACATTGATATACTTCGCTCCATTACAAAGTTATACCACTTTACCTTATTACCTGGCTTTTCATTCTCAGATTGGAGGGATTGATAAATATTTTACGCCTTTTTACAGGATTAACAAGCAGGGTATTTTTGAATTTGAGAGTCAGCTTAAAGCCGACTATTCCATTTGCTTAATTCCGCAAGTGTTAACCAATAACAGCAAAGATCTGGCTACTTTTGCACAAGAAATGCTTAATCGTGGCTTTAAGGAGATGAACCTAAACATAGGCTGCCCTTTTCCTATGGTTGCCAACAGACATTTAGGATCCGGTTTACTACCCTATGCTGATGAAATTAAACAAATGCTGGATGAATTCTACAACAAACAAATTCCCATAAAGCTTTCTATTAAAAGCAGACTTGGATGGCAGGATCCTATGGATATTTTTTCTGTTATTCAGGTTTTAAATGATTTTCCTATTCATGAATTGATTTTACATCCACGCATAGGTATTCAGAAATACAAGGGTGAGCCAGACTGGAGCCTTTTTGAAAAAGTATTGAACATTTGGCAAGGAGATATAATTGGAAATGGTGACATCAACACAATTGAGGATTTAAAAGAAAAACAGAGTTCATTTAATGATGCAAAAGGCTGGATGCTTGGAAGAGGATTATTAACAAATCCACTTTTACTTTCTGAAGAAGAACAATCTTCTGGATTTTTTCTAAAAAAATTACAAAATCTTCATGATGCATTTTATCAAAACCTCTTAGAGTTTGGCTATGCAGAAGGCCAGATTCTTAATCACCTTAAATGCTTCTGGGAATATCCCTCTAAAAATTTCAGTAATGGGGAACGAATTTTCAGGAAGCTTAAGAAAACTGGAAAAATGCACGACTACTGGGATTTTCCTAAATTATTTTTCGATCAGGCACTTGAAATAATTTATTAAACTAACATTTACTCCACATAAGTTACCTTGAAATATAATTATCTAAACTCATGCATACCTCTGCTGACAATTGAATTCCGCTTTCAATAATATTATTCCACTGAGTTTTAGTTAAATTCTTCAAATCTTGTTTTAATATTCCCTGCTTTAAAATGGAATGAATAATTCCCGCATTAAAATTATCGCCTGCACCAATAGTGCTAACTGACTCAATTTGGTTCACTTCATATTTTTCTTCCAATTGATTTGTATGTAAATAAACACCATTGGCATTGGCTGTATACACCATATTCATACAACGATCACTAACTAACCTATAGGCATCTTCAGAAGTTTTTGCTCCAAATATATTTGCAAAGTCCTCATCACTACCTCTTACAATATCTGCAGATGTAATATTATTAAGCACATATTTTAATAACTGATCCAAATCTTTAGCATGACTTTTTCTGAAGTTTGGATCATACATCACAATACATCCCTTGCTAATAGCATGTTGCACGATCCGGAGTATATTTGATCTTAGCCTTGAATCAATAGCATAAAAGGAACCGAAAAGAAAAATATCATCCTTTTGAAAATCCGGCAAGTCTATATTTAATCTCTCTTCCGGGTAATTTTTATAAAAATCGTACTCTGCATCATTCTTTTCATTTAAAAACGCTAAAGCCAAAGCACTTTGAGCATCTTCATATCTTTGAAGATAAGTACTATCAATATTATTATCTTTTAAAAACTTAACAACCAGTTCTCCCACTTTATCATTTCCCAGCTCGCTAATAAAACTTACCGAATGCCCCAAACGAGCAAGTGAAACCATAGCGTTTAAAACAGAACCTCCGGGTTTCGCTGAAACGGGTTGAATATCTTTGAATATAATATCTAAAACAGTCTCTCCCAGACCATATACTTTTCGCATTATTGATTTTTTTATATAAAAAGAGACATCAGAAAGTATAAAACAGACCTTCCCATATCTCTTTGAAATGATGATATCTCTACTTTACCAATTTTGATACAGCTTTAAACGTATCAGAACCTGCATAGCGACACAATTCAAACAAAACAGACTCATAGCTGGTTACGATAACACCCTCATGAATCATTCTATTAATAGCTATTCTTTTGTTTTCAGGATTTCTGGATCCAACACAATCCTCAATAATTACAGGTTGATGTCCTTTGGCCTTTAAATCAATAGCCGTTTGCATTAAACAAACATGAGCCTCTATACCAAATAAAATCACGAACTTTTTAAAGCTTCCTTCTTCTAATTTGTGCGAAAATGGGGCATCATCGCAACAACTAAATGCTGTTTTTTCAAATGTGGGATACGTAACCACCATTTCTTTAATGCCTTCAATAGTATCACCTAAACCTTTCTTATATTGCTCAGTGACAATAATGGGTACATTAAGAAGTTTAAGTCCCTGAACTAATATTTCACTATTTTTTTTAAGTTGTTCATGATCATGAATATGAGGAAACAATCGTTCCTGAATATCAACACAAACAGCTACTGCTTCATCTTTTAAAATCCTCATCTGATTAATATTTAATGGATAAATCGATTCATTCCTGATTTAAGAATGCTTACATAAGGATATCAATTTACGAAAAAAATACATCAAAACTTCTCCACTCCACAAGCAGCATATCTCGACGTTAATTTAATTGAATATCGATCCATCAAATGTTTAAAAGTATCTAAAGCAATTTCACCCCTATTATTATCCTCTGATATATGCGATAGATATATCGTTTTCAGATGCTCTCCTGCATGTGCTTCAACCAGCTCCTTTGCCTGCTCATTGGAAAGGTGACCTTGATCTCCTGCTACGCGCTGTTTTAGGTAATATGGATACTTCCCGGTTTCAAGCATGTTCACATCATAATTGGACTCCAGAAATAAGAAATCACATTTACTCAAATGTAACTTAACATTATCGCAGGCGGCTCCAATATCAGTCATTACTCCAATATTTTTACCGTTATACTCTACCCTAAAACTAACTGGTTCAATGGCATCATGCTGTTTTGAAAACGAATGAATACTAATGCCGCCTATTTCAACCGTCTCTCCGGGATTAAAAGTAATAACATTAGTAGGACGCATGGTAAAATAGCTTTTCTCATGCGTTTCTTTAGTCATATAAATCGGAATGTTGAGTTTTTTGCTCAAAACCTTTGCTCCCCGGTAATGATCTGAATGTTCATGAGATATAAAAACGGCTTTTATTTTAGATGGATCCAGACTCTTTTCTTTCATCCGATCCACTATCTGGCGCCTGCTGATTCCTGCATCAATCAATACAGCCTCTTTATCATTTCCAATATAATAGCAATTTCCATTACTCCCCGATGCCAACGCACAAACCTCTATCATAATCAATTTTTAAATAAAATAAGTTTCAACTTCCTCAGCTCCTGCATATTCAATCAGCAGCTTTTGGGTTTCCAACAATACGGAGTCCAGTTCATCTTTACCTGCAAAACCAATAAATATGAATAAGATATTTTGAGTCTTCTCAGAAATCATTGTCCTGACCGAGTCACTTGTAGGTGTTCCAAAGGCACCTGACTCATCTCTAAAAACAGGTAACAACTCAATATTAACTGTTCCACGTCCTATTCCTTCATAAGGTTCTCCTTCTTCTCCTATTCCCAGAACCACCTCACCATTAATTAAACTAGAATCGTAACCACAAATTGAATACCCAGTTTTTATCGAAATGTAGTTTAAAACATCAACCACATTCGAAATCTGGTACAATCCCTTTCCATTGGCAATTCGTCGCATTAATGATTCCGCTGCCGGGCGATATCTGTTAGGATCTTTACCCAACACTCGATAAGCATCTTTTGTTGCTTTTACAGTATGCATTTGCCTGATTGTTTCAGGTGTTAGTGCCACTTTTATTTGGTCCAACTGTTTTTCAATCCAGGTATTCAATGCTTCAGAACCTGGAGCTACTTTAACTTTTGCCTCAATGCAACCCAAAGTAAGCGTAGGTAATTTTGACTGAATTTCAGAAGATATCTTAATAGGAATCATAAGTGAAGTATTTTGAGCCTCAAAAATAATAAACTTTTGCAAGTCTATACTTTTAATAGTCTAATCAATACTTTCAAAGAAATCGTACTAGTTCTTTTTATGAAAACCTAACATTAAAAATTAGAATTCTTATTGATTTTTCATTTCCTTTGTGCCTGTTTATTAATCTAAAAGCAGTTCCACCCCTGTTTTGTTTTCGTAAAAATTCTCAAACAAAGATGAGTAGTTCTATTATTCCAAGTAATTTAAAGTGTGTAATTTTTGATATGGATGGCGTTTTATATGATTCAATGAAGAATCATGAATCGACATGGCAAGGATGTTTTAAACCTGAAGGCATTGATTTTCCTGCCTACGAGGCGTATATGCACGAAGGAAGAACCGGACATGACACCATTGGTTACGCATTTAAAGAATACTTAAACAAAGAAGCTACTCCGGAAGATAAAGAGCGTGTTTATAATGAAAAAGTACGATTAATGGGTCTGGCTCCAAAAGCCGAAAAGATGCCAATGATGTATGACCTCATCCAGTTTTTAAAAGAGAGAGGACTTGAAATTTGGGTAGTAACCGGATCGAAACAACCCACATTATTGGATAAGCTGAATAATGATTTTGGCATTAATCCTCAGCAAATCATCAGCGCAAAAAATGTTACAAACGGTAAGCCTCACCCCGAACCATATCTTAAAGCAGTTGCAGGATCTGGTTTTACTGCCGAAGAATGTATGGTTGTTGAAAACGCACCACTAGGAGTTAGATCCGCTAAGGCTGCTGGTATTACTACAATAGCTGTTAATACAGGAGTTTTAGACGATGAAATATTAGCTAACGAAGGCGCTGATATTATTTTACCAAATACTACAGAATTATTTACATATATTACAAATTTATTGTAAATAGCACTTTTACTTAGAATATATCTATCTTGTAACCAGATAAATATTTAAACCTAAGACATAGTCTAACAGTAAATTTTTAATTGCCCAAGCAATCATATTATAAAAGGTATAAGACTTGAAATTATATTTATTAATATCAATTTTTGTTTTCAGTGGACTCTCTGCGAATCGATGTTATGCGCTCGCTAAGCAACAGGAAGTTCATTATACCGATTTTTCGTATCACCAAACTAAAAAAAACGTACTCATTTTAAATGCATATCATCAAAATTATCATTGGGCTGATGATATTATGTCGGGAGTATTTTCAGAATTGAAAGACAAGCATACTTATGAATTGTATGTAGAATACATGGATACCAAACGCTGCTCGGATTCATTGTATTACACCCAACTTAGAGATATTTACTTTCACAAATATAAAAATGTTAACATTGATGTAATTTTAGCCTGTGATGATAATGCGCTTAATTTTATGCTCTTATATCGCGATCAGCTATTTCTTAATGTGCCGGTTTCATTTTGTGGAGTGGTAGATTATCATTCTAACAGAACTGAAAACCATAAATTATACAGCGGCGTATATGAAAGTTTTGATATCCCTGCAAATCTGAAATTAATTCAAAAACTGCATCCCTCGGTTAATCATATTGCATTTATTTCTGATGTCACAGAATCTGGTAAAGCATTAACTGCCCGAATGAAAAGAGCTGAAGCTGCTCATAATGGTACATTAAGTATTGACTACCTCATCAATGAAAAACCAGAACAACTCAGAACCTACTTACATAACCTTAAAGAAAACACAGCTATAATCTGGGCCATATACATGCGCTTGCCAAACGGCCAATTTATTTCCAGTGAAGAAAGTATTGATTTTATTTCGTCGAACACTTCTTGTCCGCTGTATTGCATTTGGGATGTTGTTGGACAAGGTGTGGTTGGAGGAAAAATAACTACCCCTTTTTATCAGGGTGCAGAAGCTGCAAAAATTGCAGTAAGAATATTAAACGGAGAACCCACAGACAGCATTAAAGTTTCAGGAAGTCCTATTTTATACAAATTTGATTACAACAAACTGAAAGAGTTTAACATCCCATTGTCAAGTATTCCCAAAGACAGCGTTGTTCTTAATAAACCCACATCGTTTTGGCAAACCTATAAAAAACAAGTATCAACGCTTATTATTATCATTGTTTCCTTGTTGGTTGTGGTAATGGCTTTGAGCTATTTATACCGCAAAAGCAAAAAAGTGGAGTCTGAAATAAAACGTAAAAACAAGAAGCTCAGAAAAATCAGAAATAAACTTTTAAAGACAAACGAACAACTTAGACTTTCAAAAATTAAAGCAGAAGAAAGCAATAAATTAAAAACTGCATTTTTAGCAAATCTGAGTCATGAAATCAGAACTCCTATGAATGGAATTGTTGGTTTTACCACTATACTTCAGGAAGGAGATTTAGAAACTGACGAACAAAAACTATATCTTGATTTAATTGACAACAGCAGCCAAAGGATGGTTCACTTAATTGATGATTTGGTTAACATATCCAGAATAGAATCAGGAACAGTTGAATTGCATTGTTCAGAAATAAAACTAACAGACTTTTTTAAAGAGATGTATTTGTTCTTTGAAAAAGAGGCCCATGATAAAAATTTAACGCTGGAGTTAAAACTAGATCCAACAATTATAGTACTGTATACAGACAAAATTAAACTAGAACAGATCTGCTACAACTTAATTAAAAACGCCTTAAAATATACAGACAAGGGATATGTTAATTTTGGATACAACAGAAGAGAGCAATATGTAGAATTTTTTGTTGAAGATAGTGGTATTGGAATATCGGAAAAAGATCAGCTGAAGATCTTTGAAAGATTTCAGCAGGTTGATATTGAAAATTCAACCAGAGGAGGTATTGGATTAGGTTTATCCATAGTAAAAGAATTTGTTGAAATGATGGGTGGCTCCATTCAACTGAATTCAGAAATTAATAAGGGAAGTAAATTCTGTTTTAGTTTTCTTATTACAGAAAAACAACACTAACCTCCATTCGCACTTCATTCTCTAAAATGAAAATGGAGGTTTGTATTTAATTATTTTTTAGAATTGATATTCGTAAGAAGCATCTACAGAGTAATCCTGATCACTATTAATTTTTACAGCATTTCCTTTAGCATCCAAATTAAGATCAAATGAAACCGTAGCTGTTTGATCATTATTAGGGTTTGTGAAAGTCCACGAATTTACGTTGCCATATTTATCATACCCCTGATTATCGCAATCACTATCCATTAAATGAAAAGCCACAACATTATAATTCTCATCATATTCTATATAATCTTTATTGTCACCTTCAACTCGTTTACTTCCTTCGGCATAAGTTGTTTGCACATTAATATGACCTGGAGCTTCGTTTTCAAATGAAAAAGTAATAGACTTACTATCACTAATATTCCAAACCACGCTACTAATATTTCCCAAATAATATCCTACTGAAAAAACAACCCTATTTCCATTCATTAATACTTTTGATATACCATCATTACAATACTCAAATGTATAACGATAGGTTTTATCCGGGTAATAACCTTTCTCTGTACGATAAGTCAGAGAACTGATGTTCCCGAATCTTGTATAGTTCATATTTAAATATTCATGGGATTTTTCATAATAGTTTTTGGTAATAGTTGCTGTTTTTAACAATTGAGGCTGTGCTGGAAAATAATGTATCGTCAAATAAGAGTCCCGCCACTTCGATTGTAAATATGCACTAAAAATACTATTCAAAAATAACTGGGTATTATAATTCTCTTTAGCAATATAGTTATCAAGAGGCTGCATTGGTTTATCTTTATTTTCAACACTTAGAGCCAGGTTTTGAATCATATTCTCAACATCATCTTTTGAATAAAATTCTACTGTTTTATTTCCACTAATTTGCAAACATTTATTCCAATATGCCTCAAGATTATTTACATCACCTAAAGCAAGATACCCCATGGCTATGTTAAAATTGATCTCATCAATATTTAAATCACATATTTTATTCTTTTTACCAGGAGTATATTCATCAGCATATTTTTTCCAGATATTAATTGCATCATGGATTTTAGTTTGATTATCTTCTGAATTTATATTGTAAACGCTATCTGCTTGTACAAACTCCTGAGTGGCATTGTTAAATTCAGTATAGTCAAACTTTTTGGCTTTAATTTCAAATACACGATATCTAAACGACTGATTAAATTCTCCGTATAAATCATCCAGTTTACTTTGGTAAACTTTAAATAAACCAAGGGCATACGCCTTTTTGATTTTGGAGGCATTTTCTTTCTGGATTTTTTTTGCTTCTTCCTCGGCTGCCGCTTTACTTGTTACAGGAAATCCTTTCTTTTCTATTGACTTAAGGTTTGGCTCTAAAATTATTTCTTTTACCGGAAACCCGTCCTTATTGATCATCAATAGTTTTGATTCAGAAGAAGCTGATACAACTGCAGTATAATTCGTATAAGTTTTACCATCTATATTCTGTGTACCTTTATCAATTCGAACTTCAATTTCAGGTTCTTTTACAGAGAAGTATAATTTTAAATCTTCTCCTCCCTTTTCAAATCCTTTAATACATAAATCCAGATTCTTTTCAGCAAACAGATCTTGAATATATTTGTCAAACTCTGTTTGTAAAGTATATCCATCTATATTTAAATTATACTCCGGAATATTCTTATAATATCCATCAAACTTAACTTTCTCAGGCTTCTGCGCATTTAATGACAAGCATGCAATAAATGCACACAGGGCTAAAAATTTGGCTTTCATAAATTTGTTATTAATTAATTATTAAAAATATTCAGCCTTAAAACGTAAAGACTGAATACAGCTGTTTTTAAGTGGGTATAAAAATTACGAATAAATAGTTGCTACAATATTGCGATGTCCTCCAAAATTGCGGAACTCACAAAAATAAATACCTTGCCAGGTACCCATATTTAATCTGCCATTGGTAATTGGAATTGTAATGGACGGGCTCATTAAACTTGACTTAACATGAGCTGGCATATCATCACACCCTTCCAAGGTATGTGTATATTCCTCGCAACCCTCAGGCACTATCTTATTTAAAATTGTTTCAAAATCATGTCGCACTGAAGGATCGGCATTTTCATTAATGGTTAATCCGGCTGAAGTATGTTGCACGAATAAATTAAGTATTCCTTTGTCAGGCAAATCAAGATGCGACTCTATCACATTAGTAATCAAATGAAATCCTCTTCTGAATTCTGGTAAACGAATAATCTTCTGCTCAACCATTTCTATAATATGTATTATATTTTTGAAAATAAAGACTAAAATAAAAAAATAGCCTCATTTACACACTATTGAAGTAAATTAAAATACTTCATTGCAAATTCCATGGCGTAATCCTCTATTTCATTGCAAATTTCGCGGTATGCTTTCAGTTTATCCATATCAGTTCCTTCGGCTAAGCCCGGATTATCAAATGGGTGAACGATAACTACACCTGGTTCATGAGCTAAAACAATATCGTCGGCCTGCGTATGATCCACAATAATCATATAGTCAAAAATCTCGTTTTTAAACTCTGAGATATTCTTCGACTTATATTTATTAATATCAATCACAGACTCCATCATGGCTTTTTGAGCCAACATATGAATAGGCTCAATATGCTTACCTGCACTTTCCACCTCTGCTTTATCTTTTAAATAATACGATAACCAACCTTGTAACATCTGAGATCGTGCAGAATTTCTGTTACTAAATACAAGTATCTTCTTCATCTGATTAAATTTATTTACGACGATGTGTTTTAAATTTGTTTCTTAAGTTCTACCTAAAACGATAATTATAATAACGTTTTATCCTAATTTATAAACAACAATCTATCTATTGACGATATAGTTATTTAAAGTTCCATTAAAAAAGTTACGAATAATTTCGCTAACAAGCCTACTCATTTCTTCCCTTGTTTCAAGAGTTGCAGTTCCTGTATGAGGCGTTAAAACCACATTATTCATAGCCAATAGTTCTGTGGGTATATAAGGCTCATTTTCATAAACATCTAATCCCGCACCTGCTATTTCTTTATTTTCCAATGCTTCAATCAATTCCTTTTCATTGATAACCGGACCTCGTGCTGTATTAATTATATATGCTGAATCCTTCATTAACTTAAACTCCTTTTCACCTATCAAGTGATGTGTTTCTGGTGTTAAGGGACAATTTAACGAAACCACATCAGCCTGCTGCAATAATTCAGAAAATTCAAACCTGGCAGCCTGATATTGTTCTTCAATTTGTTGAGAAAGTTTATTACGGTTATAATAGATAATGCGCATTCCAAAGGCTACAGCTCTTCGTGCTAGGGCCTGACCTATGGCACCCATACCTATAATTCCCAATGTTTTTCCGGTGAGTGTGGTACTTAAATTTTTCATCACTCCGGTTATAACACCTTCAGGCTTTCGAAGTTGGTTATTCAAAAAACCAATCTTTCTGCTCAAAGCAACCATCAAACCCATGGCTAATTCTGCTGTTGGCTCAGTTACAGGATCAGGCGTATTGGTAACAACTATACCTTTTGACGTAACATAAGGAATATCAATATTATCATAGCCTACTCCAAAATTTGCAATCAACTTAAGATGAGTTGCCTTATCAATAATATCGTGCGTCAACTTATGTCCAAAAATTGACACAATAGCATCAATTTCGGCTATATGTTTCTCCAACTCTTCTTCTGTAAACTTATCTCCCTTAGGGAAAATAATTTCAAAATCATCTGCTAACTCATCAAAACCACAAGTTGGAATCTGATGCATTACAAGTATTTTTTTCATTTCAAAACCAGTATAAAAACATAAGTATAAAGATAATTGACAAACTTAATGCACGCCATATAAACTCAAACTCTCATTAAATCATTTCCAGAAGCAGCTTAAATACGATTTAATGTAAATTAGGATTAATCTTTATACCTGTAATAAAAACATAAAACTATCGTTTTTTTAATGAATCCACAATTGGTTTTCATTAATCCAAAGGGTTCGTTACTTTTGTTAGCCTATAATACATTGAATTAAATGCATAAACAGCTATATATATTATTTGCGGTAGTACTTCTTTCTACTTCTCTTTTCGGACAAAATAAAACCGAGATTAAAGGGACTGTTTCTTCATCTGAGCAAAAAAGACTTGAATTGGTTAATGTTTCAATTAAAGGATTGCCTGGAGGAACCGTAACTGATGCAAATGGAAACTTTAGTATTTCAGTAAACCAGACTCCTCCCATTACATTAATATTCAGTAGCATTGGCTACAACCATAAAGAAGTTGTTTTAAGTAATTTTGAGAATGCTAAAAACCTGCAGATTGTTTTAACAGAAAAACAAGAAACCATTGAGGAGGTTAATGTTAAAGCCAAAGAAAGAACCAACCAAAACTTTACTGCTATTGACTCAAAGATAGCGGCCAACCTTCCTGACGCAACAGGAGGAAGCATAGAAGCCCTGGTTAAAACACAAATGGGAGTGACTTCAAATAACGAGTTAAGCTCTCAATATCGTGTTCGTGGAGGTAATTTTGATGAAAACCTGGTTTATGTAAATGACATAGAGGTGTATCGCCCTTTTTTAGTACGTGCAGGTCAGCAGGAAGGTCTTAGTTTTGTCAATCCTGAATTAGTTTCAGATATTCGCTTTTCTGCCGGGGGCTTTGATGCCCGATACGGAGATAAAATGTCATCTGTATTAGACATTAAATACAAACATCCAACAGAATTTGCAGGTAGTGCTTCCGGAAGTCTTTTAGGAGCTAATGCTCATATAGAAGGTGCAAACAAAAGCGGCAAGTTCACTCATATTACTGGAGTAAGATACAAAACCAATAAATACCTGGTTGGTTCCATGGATGTTTCCGGAGATTACCAGCCCAACTTTTTAGACATCCAAACCTACTTAACTTATCGCATCAACGAAAAATGGAGATTAGGTTTTTTAGGAAACATTTCGAGGAACAGTTATAATTTTGAGCCTGTTGACAGGGAAACAACATTTGGAACCATAAGTGAAGTTAGAAAACTTAGAATTTACTTTGAAGGTCAGGAAGAAGATTTATTTATGACCGGATTTGGGGCTGTTTCTCTGGACTTTTCGCCAGATAACAATAACAATTTTAAAGTTGTGGCCTCCGGGTACAGAACTTCAGAAGATGAGACTTTTGATATTTTGGGACAATACTGGCTTCAAGATCTGGGCGAAACCAATGAAAGTGGTGATATAGTTTATAACGAAGCTGAAGATATTGGTGTAGGCAGTTACCTTGAGCATGCCCGAAACTATTTATTTGGGGCTATAACTAATATTGCGTTTAGGGGTAATCACCGCCTGGGAGCCAACAACATTGAATGGGAGGCTAAATATCAATACGAAAGATTCTCCGACATTATTAATGAATGGGAATTAAGAGATTCTGCGGATTACAACATTCCCTTAAACGATGAAGCTTTAACCCTATCGTATGCATATAACGATGAAAATAAAATTGAGTCGAACAGATTTACTGGATTTATTCAGGAAAACAGAAACTTCGAATTAAATAATGGTTCTTTAGATTTGGCCATAGGAGTACGAGCCAATTATTGGGATTTCAATGATGAGTTTTTATTGAGTCCAAGAATGAGTCTGCTGTACACTCCTGAATGGGAGCATGACTTTAGTTTTAAATTTGCTTCCGGATTATATTATCAAAGTCCGTTTTATAAAGAATACCGATCGCAGGGAGAAGGTATCAATACCAACATAAAAGCCCAGCAATCCATCCATTTTGTTACTGGTTTCGATTACTATTTTAATGCATGGGAACGTCCTTTTAAATTCTCAACCGAACTCTATTATAAAAAGATGAAACACCTGAATCCTTATCAAATTGATAACGTGAGAATAAGGTATTCAGCTAAAAACAATGCCGAAGGTTATGCTGCCGGATTGGACATGAAAGTAAACGGAGAATTTGTGAAAGGAATTGAATCCTGGGCCAGTCTATCTATAATGCAAACCGAAGAAGATATTAAAGGGGATCACTATACAAACAGCAATGGACAAAATGTATTTCCTGGTTATATCCCACGTCCTTCTGATCAAAGGTTTAATTTTAGTCTGATGTTTCAGGATTATTTAAGAAACAATCCATCTTTTAAAGTCAACCTGAATTTAATTTATGGAAGCGGATTACCCTTTGGTCCTCCAAACTCCGAAAGATATAAAGCCACCAACAGAATGCCTGCCTACAGAAGAGTAGACATTGGCTTTTCAAAAGAAATTACAGGCTCTCAATTACATCCGGATAAAAAGTCTGGTACTTTTAAAAATATCTGGATCGGATTAGAAGTCTTCAACCTGTTTGATATAGATAATACCATATCTTATTTTTGGGTAACTGATGTAAACAACACGCAATATGCAGTCCCCAATTATCTTACTTCAAGGCGATTGAACTTAAAACTAATCACCAGATTTTAGAAAAAAAACGCCCTTCATAGATATTTTTCTTATCATGAAGGGCATCACCTAAATTTCTATATTTCAATCTTTGCGTCTTTACTTAATTGAGTTGTGGCATGCGTTACCTTTTCAATAGCTTCTGCAGCTTCATTTGAAAGATGATTTGTTTTCTCTATTTCATTTGAAATATGATTCATGCCTTTATTGATATTATCAATAGAAACCCGCAGTGCCTCTAAATGAGGTAAAATCTTTTGCGCTTCCAGACCTGAATGTTCAGCCAGTTTTCGCACTGCTCCGGCAACCACACTGAAACCCTTACCATACGCTCCAACCCGGGCTGCTTCTACAGCTGCATTTAAAGCCACTATATTAGTTTGCTTTGAAACTGACTTTATGGTATCAACAATTTTAGTGAACTCCTGTATCAGATTAAAATCATTTACAATGGTATGCGTAATCTTTTCAAAATCTGAATTAACAGCATTCACCATTCTGGCATTTTCTTTAATAACATTATTCAATAATATTATTTGAGATTCAATGGTTTCAATGGCACCAACAATTTTATTTTTCATTTCCCTCATCATATACAAGGTATGATGATGACAGCTATCCGGCTTGTTTAATCCGTTAAAAATTGCAATGGCCATACGTTCGCAAGTATTGTAACCGCATGATGAACAATCATAAAGATCCTTTTCTTTAAACTTACTCATTGATCTGTACAATTCCTGAAACTGCTGGTCGTTTGGTATTTTTAAATCATTATAACCCGACAAGTCCTTATACCCTCTTTGGTATAAATCCCGGCTCCAGTATTTTGCAATGTTGTTTTTTAGTTTTTTATGACCAATAGTTCTTCCAAATCTTTTTTCCGAAGAATATTGCTGCTTCATTTCCTTATTCCTTTCAGAAACGTAATACTCGATTTCATCCCGTGATTTTCCATGATTATTTGAACCAGGACCTGCATTACAGCCTTTTTCACAATTCAGACAGTCCACCAACAAAGGAGCTCTTCCAGCCTCTATCTGTGTATTTAACTTATCTAAATATTCATAAACAACTTCGGAGCCCTCTATTTTACGAGTTACGGAGCCAATATCCGGAATCTCTCGCTGAACAGTTTGTAACAACCCTCCCGGTGTTGAAAAAGACACAGCTCTTTCCGCTGGCGGATTATCATAATCCCGTTTCTTATATCTATCAAGATCAATCTTTTTACTTTTTAGATATTTCTCAAAGGAAGCCAGCGTTACATTATAATCACCAATACCTGTTTCTTCAAATTCTCTTTTCTTTGCCAAACATGGCGAAACAGCTAAAATCTTATGATTACGATATTGAGGATAAAAATTCCTGATCATTTTTGCAATATGCAGCATAGGACTATCAGCCGGCGCTAAATATGTTATTAACTCGGGACGATAGATTTGAATATAATCCACAATAACCGGACAGGGTTGAGCAATAACGCATTTAGGGTTATTCTCTTTAATATGATTGATATATGACTTAGCAGTTAACTCTGCACCAAAGCTAACATCAAAAATAGCCTCAACACCAAGGCTTTTTAAAAAACCATTAAACTGAAGATATTGATTTGGATAATTTGCTGCAATTGCCGGAGCTACAATGGCTATGATCGGTTCTCCCCGTTTAACATCTGAAATAAATAACTCATAATCATCTTTATAAACCCTTGCATCGTGCATACAGGCTTTAATACAATTACCACAGCCTATACACAAATCCGGATTAACAGTTACGTATTCATTACTTGCATCATTGCAGAACTTAACAGGACAAACTGAGATACACCTGTGACATTCAACGCAATTATCTGCATTGAAAGAGAAAATCAGATTTTCTTTCATATAACACTCCTTTATAATTAATGGATTACATTATGATCATTACACAATGAACATAAAAGAATTACATTAACTTGTTTTAGGGGGGGCTATCACAAGTTTTCCATAGTGTACTACGTCAGTTAATGGTGTAGGTTACGATTTTTTTTACATTTAAAACTGTTCCATCTTTTATTGAACATATTACACAAGGTAAATATAAATTTTACCTACTGATTACCTTGTTATTAACCATCGTACCTATAAAAAGAAAAAGGTTGCCTGAAAAAGCAACCTTTCTAATATTATATATTCCTATTGAATGTTATTCTACTTCAGGAACTCCGGTTGTTGTTCTTACAACCTTTTTGATTTTTCCATTTTCATCATACTCCAGTTTATCAACACAAACACTTCTTCTAAAAGGTCCTCCATCTTCTAAACCTGCATTGTGATAAATAAAGTAATCATTTCCTTTAAAAGTAATAATAGCCTGGTGGTTTGTTGGCGAATTTGGCAAAGTATCGTTAATTACACCCTGATATTCCCATGGCCCCATAATACTTTTACTTGTTGAGTATTCTGTTGTTGAAGGGTAGTGAGCTGCATAAGATAAATAATACGTATCGTTACGCTTATGAATCCATGGAGCCTCAAAAAAGTTTTTAGCCTCCACTGTTTCAACTGGTCCGTCAACTTCTGTCATATTATCTTTTAATTTTACAATACGAGCTTCGTTCCACGATCCCCATAACATATAAACCTGTTTGTCATCATCAACATAAACCACAGGGTCGATATTTAAAACAATTGAATTTTTAGTAGTATCAGCAATAATAGGCTTACCTGATGCATCTTTGTATGGCCCTAGAGGATGATCAGCCACTGCTACACCAATAGCAAAACCTTCATTTACACGAGCTGTAGAATCTTTATGCACCATTGGTACATACCACCAAAATTTCCCGTTATTTTCAACACAATGTCCTGCAAAAGCATTTGCTGCAGCCCATTCAAAATCTTCAACCTGAAGCTTTACACCATGGTTGGTCCAGTTAACCATATCAGGTGTTGAAAACACATACCATTTTTTCATTAAAAAGCCATCTTTACCCAACTCTTGCTCATCACTACCGGTAAAAAGATACAAAGTATCATTATAAACCAACACGCTAGGATCGGCAGTTAAAGGAGATTTAAACAATGGATTTCCACTGTACTTAACCTCTTTTTTACCACATGCCGACAGAATAGCAATCAACATAACCAATGGAAGTAGAAACTTTAGTTTTTTCATCTTTAAATTCATATTTGTTATTAATTTTTCTCTTTAAAAGCTGCGCATTACTTATGCAGTTTTATCTACATAAGCATGCAAAACAAATCATTTAAAGAGGAAAATTACAAAAAACAAAAGCATAATTAAACTGCCAACTTCAATTATAACGAATAGTCCTCCTAGTGTAACTATTTGTCTTCTTTCACGGAATTTTGCACTCTAAAAGTGAAATTTTACATCTCTATAAATACACCTGTAACAATCGTTTTGTGGTGATATTTATCACTCCTTTAGGAGGATGCATTTACTATCTTAGCAACCAAAATAATAACAGTTTAAAACAACTTTCAAATGACTCAAAACGAATACATAGAAAGAGAAGATAAATATGGTGCGCATAATTACCATCCACTACCTGTGGTATTAGATAAAGGAGAAGGCATTTATGTTTGGGATGTTGACGGTAAAAAGTATTTTGATTTTCTATCTGCTTATTCCGCAGTTAATCAAGGACACTGTCACCCTAAAATCATCAAAGCTCTTACTGATCAAGCATCAAAACTTACATTAACATCAAGGGCTTTTTACAGCAGTGTACTTGGAGAGTTTGAAGAATATATTACAAACTACTTTGGTTACGATAAAGTATTACCAATGAACACAGGTGCTGAGGCTGATGAAACAGCTTTAAAACTTTGTAGAAAGTGGGCATATGAGAAAAAAGGTATTGAAGAAAATCAGGCTAAAATCATTGTTTGTGAAGGCAACTTCCATGGTAGAACTATAACTATTATCTCCATGTCAACAGATCCTGATTCATACAAAGGCTTTGGTCCTTACACACCAGGATTTGAGGTAGTTCCTTATAACGATCTTGAAGCTTTGGAAAAAGCTTTGGAAGATCCTAATGTTGCAGGATTTTTAGTTGAGCCTATTCAGGGTGAAGCTGGTGTTTATGTACCAGAGGATGGTTATTTAAAGAAAGCTCACGAGCTTTGTAAAGCGAAAAATGTACTGTTTATTGCTGACGAGGTACAAACAGGAATTGCACGTACAGGTAAAATGTTAGCTTGTGATCACGAAGGTGTTCGCCCTGATGTATTAATACTTGGAAAAGCTGTTTCAGGAGGTGTATTCCCGGTTTCTGCAGTATTGGCTGATGATGACATTATGCTGTGTATTAAACCAGGTGAGCATGGATCTACTTACGGTGGGAACCCACTTGGTTGTAAAGTAGCGATTGCAGCTCTTGATGTAATTAAAGATGAAAACCTTGCTGAGAATGCTACTAAACTTGGAGAGATTTTCCGTAGTGAATTACAAAGCATTCAATCAGATATGATTGAGTTGGTTCGTGGTAAAGGATTACTTAATGCAGTGGTAATTAAACCTAAAAATGGTAAAACAGCCTGGGATGTTTGTTTAGCCATGAAAGAAAATGGATTAATTGCAAAACCAACACACGGACATATTATTCGTTTTGCACCGCCTTTGGTAATTAATGAAGAACAACTTAGAGAAGCATTAGATATTATTAAAAAGACTTTTGCTGAATTTGAATAATTTATAAAGTCTAATCACATATTAAAGCCTGGAGTTTATGATTAAAATATCTCCGGGCTTTTTTTATTATAACAACCAACATCTCAACACTTTACCTGGCCATTAAAAAACACTCCTGTCTTTTTAAAAAAAACACACGTGTTTTTAGGTAAAATGTAACGTGTTTTTCAAAAAATGTAACGTGATTTTTAAAAAAACACGTGTGTTTTTTTTGCATACCAAAAGTAGACTAAAAATTCCTGTGGTAAAATGTATCAAAAAACGTATATTTAATATCTATTAAAACCTACTTCACCATGGAAAAGGAATTACAATTACTTCACTCCAGACTACGAAAACTCGACGAAAGATCTTTTGATTTAAACAGCTGGAAACAAGGAACCATTGCTGTAATAAACTCAATACTCGGACCTGACAACCTAAAAAAGAAACTGATTGAGGACATTGATTTTCAAAACAACAGCTGGTCGTTACGCGATACCACCGGCGATGTTGATTCTGTTAAGAAAACATGTGCCGACGTTCTTGAAACCATTATCCTTGAAATTGAAACCTTTGGTTTAGCCGAAAATGTGATTCAGGATAAAAGCAAAACAAGTTTAGGCGGGATTGAATTGATTGACGAAGCCATTAAACAAGAATTATCGCAATCTCAACTTGATGAACTATTAGCTTTACTCAAAGATAAAAGCACCTCGCATACTCAAATTGTTGATAAGATTAAACGCTTTGGATACGAAGTTGCACCCAAAATTTTGGCCAGCATTCTATTAAATGAGAAATATCTGAAAGCTAAGAAATAGACCTTTATAAAGAATTTATATAAAATAAAAAGGCCTGCAATATCAAATCTACTGCAGGCCTTTCTGTATATATTTATATGCAATTACATTTTTTCAGGAACATCAACTCCTAATAACCACATTGCATTTTTAATTGTTTTACCAACAGTTTTACATAATACCAGACGCATCATACGCTTATTTTCATCCTCTTCGAAAAGGATTGGATAATCATGATAAAACTGGTTGTACTCTTTTGCCAGGTCATAGACAAAATTCGCAATAATTGCAGGCGAAAATACCTTACCAGCTTCCTTCACAATATTCGGGAAGTTAGAGATCATTCTGATCAGGTTATTTTCCTTTTCTCCAATTTCTACATTTGTAGGAGCCTGATCTGCTACCTCAATACCTTTTTCTGCTGCTTTTCTGAAAATAGATTGAATTCTGGCATGAGTATATTGAATAAACGGACCTGTATTACCATTAAAGTCAATAGATTCAGAAGGATTAAATGTCATGTTTTTGCGAGGATCCACTTTTAAGATGAAATACTTAAGTGCTCCCAATGCAATCATTCTGAATACAGACTCAGCTTCCTCTTCAGAATACCCTTCAAGTTTACCTAACTCTTTCGACATTTCACGAGCTGTGTTCACCATCTCATCCACCAGATCGTCGGCATCAACAACAGTTCCCTCTCTTGATTTCATTTTACCCTCAGGCAGCTCAACCATTCCATACGAGAAATGAACCAGGTCTTTACCCCACTTGAATCCTAATTTATCAAGCAATAATGCCAATACCTGAAAGTGATAATCCTGCTCATTACCTACAACATAAACCATTTTATCGATATTAAAATCGTCATAACGAAGTTTTGCTGTACCAATATCCTGAGTCATATAAACCGATGTACCATCCTTACGAAGCAATAATTTTTCATCAAGGCCATCATCAGCTAAATTACACCATACACTATTGTCATCTCTTCGGTAAAAAAGACCTTTATCCAGACCTTCTAAAACCATATCTCTACCAACAGTAAAAGTATCTGATTCATAGTAGATCTTATCAAAGTCAACACCTAACTTTTTATAAGTCACATCAAAACCGGCATAAACCCATCCATTCATGGTTTCCCAGTCTTTGTATACTTCAGCATCTTTTGCTTCCCATTTTCTAAGCATTTCGCGTGCTTCTAAAATTAAAGGAGCATTATTTTCAGCATATTTACTTAACTCTTCACAAGCTTTGAACTGCTCATTTTCTGCATCATTTAAACCTTCCTTGGTTTTCTTTTTTGCTTTTAAGTCTGAATATAACGCAGAAAAATCAGCTGCATCACTAATTGCTGCATACTCATTCTGTTTTTCTGCAATAATAGCTTTAATCTCAGCTTTATATTCCTGATCAAATTTTACATAGTAGTCACCTACCAATTTATCACCTTTAATTCCTGTTGACTCAGGAGTTGCACCTTCACCCCACTTTTTCCAAGCCAACATCGATTTACAAATATGTATACCTCTATCGTTTACAATATTTGTTTTCACTACTCTGTATCCGTTTGCTCCTGCAATTCTGGATAAAGAATATCCTAAAAGGTTATTACGGATATGCCCAAGGTGTAATGGTTTATTGGTATTAGGTGAAGAATACTCAATCATCATTAAAGGAGAAGTTTCTTCTACAGGCTGATAGCCATAAGTTTCTTCCTTTGCAATATCATTTACTAAATTCAGCCAGTAATCAGCAGCTAATTCAATATTTAAAAATCCTTTAACAACATTATAGTTGGCTACATTCTCATCGGAGTTTTTAATAAACTCACCGATATCGTTACCTGTATCTTCAGGGGATTTTTTTGAAATCTTAAGTAATGGGAAAACCACGATTGTAAAATCACCTGTTAAATCTTTTCGAGTGATTTGAACCTGAGCCTGGTTTTCATTTATTTCTTGTCCGTATAATTCCTTAACTGCGGCAATTACTTTACCTTTTAGTTGCAATTCTATATCCATAACTGCTGTTATTCTGCTTTATATTACAAATGAAAGTGCAAAGATAAAAAAGTTATGCGAATGCGATATAGAACAAGTATTATTCTACCAACTCAAACTCAATATCGATATGATATTCGTTACTTACATTTTGTCCGTTGTAGGTTGCAGGAATCCAGTTCCACGACTGAGGGAATGTTTTTGCAACTTTTAAAACCTCACGATCCAGCAAGGGATGAAGTTTTTTTATAATTCGCAATTGTACCGGGCGGCCAGTACTATCCACACTAACTGCCAATGTAACCCGTCCTTTTACATCCTGGTTTTTAGCTACCTGTGGATAATCAATATGATTTACTATATATACATACGGGATGATAGGACTTCCTTCAAAAAAAACCGGTGTTTCAAAGTATTCATCAGGAGTTTGCCGGTTTGCTATTTTGGTAACCTTTTGAGTATTGTAATCATATTCAAACTCAAATATACCATTTAATGAAAAATAAGCCCATCTCCCACTTTTATGCCCATCTTTATAAGTTCCCCGCTCAATAACATAACCTTTATATTTCCTGTAGTATCTGCCATGCCTTATGGAAGTATCATTTTTCATGGCATAATATTGCTCATAAAAAAAACCATATTCTTTGCTCTGTATTGAGGTTTCCTGTGCCTGCGAATTGACAAAACAAAAGAACAAATAAAAAACCGCTAGATATTTAAAAAGATGCAAAATGAATGTTTTTTATATTAATTGCTCAACTGATGAGAATTGATTTTCAATGTTTTTACTCACGAGATACAAAACACATTTAGGTTTGCATAACCATAACGAAACATTGATAATAGTAAAGATAGGAATTAAAACAAAAACCTTATCATTTTACATTAATAACCGTAAAATGATAAGGTTTTCTGATATTGAAAAAAACTGAAGCCTAAATATATATTATAGATTTCTTTTTAAATAATCACTCATCATCTGATAAAGATGCATTCTTGTGTTTCCTCCGTATATACTGTGATTTCTATTTGGATAAACAAACATATCAAATTGTTTTCCTGCCTGAATTAACTGCTCTACATACTCAACCGTATTTTGATAATGCACATTATCGTCGGCAGAACCATGAATGATAAATAATCTGCCGGATAAATCCTGAGCCATATTTATTGGAGAGTTTTCATCATAACCTTTAGGATTTTCCTGAGGTTTACGCATATATCTTTCGGTGTAAACACTATCGTAATAACGCCAGTTAGTAACCGGAGCTACAGCAATACCCACTTTAAATACGCCATTACCTTTACCCAAACAACTACAACTCATGAAACCTCCATAACTCCATCCCCATATCGCGATTCTTGAAGCATCAGTATATGATAAAGTACCTAAATATTTTGCCGCCTCAATCTGATCATCTGACTCATACTTACCTAATTTCATGTAAGTGCACTTTCTGAATTCTTCACCTCGTGCTCCTGTTCCTCTTGGATCTACACAAGCAACAAGATATCCCTGAGAAGCCAGATATTGCTCCCAACCGATAGACCATCTATCCAAAACTTCCTGAGAGTTAGGACCGCTATACTGAGTCATTAAAACAGGGTATTGCTTTGATGCATCAAAATTCAATGGTTTAACCATCCATCCATTCAACTCAACACCTTCGCTGGTTTTAAATGTAAAAAACTCCTTAGGAGAAATTTCATAAGCCTTTAATTTGGTTTCTAAAGCAGAGTTATCTTCTAAAGTTCTTAACTGCTTTCCTGACTGGTCATGCAATGTATATTTAGGAGGCGTAGTTGTACTCGAATAGTTATTTACATAATACTTGTAAGTTGCACTAAATTGAGCACTATTGGTTCCTTGTTCTGTACTTAGTGTATAATTCTTTTTAGCATCCAGACTAACTGCATAAATTTCGCGTTGCATAGGCGCAACTTTAGCTGCCTGATAATAGATTAACTTTTTATTGGCATCATAACCATAAAATTCCGTTACATCCCAATCGCCTTTGGTTAGTTGTCTAACTTTCATACCAGCCATTGTATACAAGTGAATATGGTTATAACCATCCATTTCACCTACATAAACAAAGTAATCTCCTCCCGGAAGGAATGTTAGATTATCCAATACATCTTCAGCGATATAATAATCATTTCTATGTGTAAAAACGCTCTTTGTAAGAGTTGAAGCTGTGTTTGCAATCAATAAGTCGAATTGATTTTGCAACCTGTTCAGTTTTAAAATTCCAAGCTTACCATCTTCGTAAGTCCATCTGATTCGGGGAATATAATAATCTTCTCCTTCAATGGCCATGGTTTTGGTAGTCCTGTTTTTTACATGAAAAACTTTCACTTCTACCTTAGAGTTATCTTCACCCGCTTTAGGATATTTAAATTTATATTCTCCCGGGTATAAAGCATACTCTTCTTGAGTTGGGTGACTTCCTTTATAAAGAGGAAACTTATATTGCTTTACATTTGACTCATCAAATCGCAGGTAAGCCAGTTCCATACTATTGGGCGACCATTCCATTGCTCTGTTAAATTCAAACTCCTCTTCATAAACCCAATCCGGAACACCATTAATGATTTTATTAAATTCTCCGTCATTTGTTACTCTGGCTTCTGTTCCAAACAATATTTTATGAATATAAACATCATTATCTTTTACAAAAGCCACCATATTTCCGTCTGGTGAAAAGATTGCTGCTTGTTGCTTTCCTTCTTCCGACAAAGGTTTAATCTCTTTTCTTTTTATATCGTATATATAATAGTTTGCTTTATAGGTTCTTCTGTAAATATTTTCTCTATTAGTATATACAAGAATCCTGGTATTTGTACTATTGAACTCATACCCCTGGATATAATCAATCGGACAATCCTTGATGTCCTCAAGATTCATTACTACTTTATCCTGCTTGCCACTGGAATAAGAATATCTTACAATTTTCTTTCCGCCTTCAAGTGTTGTGTAATAATTTCCATCTGAAGTAGATTTTAAACCACTAATGGATTTTGAGTAGAATGTTGCATATTTATTTAAGTCCTCTAGTGTAACCGTCTTTTTTTGAGCTGTTACAAACAATGGAATAATAAAAGCAGTAAAAAATAATATATTCTTTATTGATTTTTTTGTTGATTGATACATATGTAAATAATACTTATTACTAATTAAAGAAACTTTTATCGCGAACAAAGCTAATAATTAGACACTAGGATTCAAATTTTAGTGCTAATTCAAGAAAGTAGTTTTTTAAACTATAAATGTTATGCCATTATAGTTTTACTCTCTAACGAACTTCACTCCAAAAGCCACAAAATTAGCCTTTAACCCTGTATTTCGTTTATAGTTATTATACTTTAAATCAATACTCTTCAATCCAAACTTCCCAATTTTTGCCTTTGTAAATATATCTGTATAAGATATGCCAAAACCAAACTGATCGGCACTAAATTTCGACAGATCATAATCAGATGTATAATATTTACTTGTTGAGAGATGTGTATCAAAAGGTGCAAAATAGTCTGCTGCAGACTGATTATAATAACGATAACTCGGATACAATGTAAACTTTTGCGATATTTTTACCGGAATTTCAACGTTTACAGTATTTGATGTAATTCCCCAATCATCGTAGTAATACCTGTAATAAGTTCGTACAGTTAAATATTCGTTGATAAAATAATGAAATCTGGCTCCCACCGGAATCTTAAACCTAGTACCTGGCAAACGCTCAATATCATCAGCTAGCATAAAAACATCCCTGTTTTTTCTGGTATCATAATCAGGTATACTTTCTGCGTTACCTATATAGTAATTGCTTCTATCGGCAAAATAAACCCGCTGCATAGGATTAGACAGCCAGCCATTCTGCTGTACCAGGTCAAAAAACAGTGAAAACTGTGCATTTCTACTTATTATCTGAGAAAAAGAAACCGATAACGAATAAGTATTCCGCCCCTTATCTGAAACTTTTGAATAATTAACCGGATCCCAAGTGATACTGTTTTTATTAGTAACTATGCCCTGTTGATTTAATATATCTGCATTAGCAAAGAATCCTCGATACAGATCGCCATTTACGTCATCATAAGAGATTAGTTCTGAAGGATAAACCGGTTTCCAGGTATCCAAATACAAACTACCTTTTACATTTATCTCCGTATTTTTTTCATGAAACAACTTTGTATATCCACCTCCAAAACCAATTGAGGTATAATCAAACTCCTTTGAAAAAGAAGCATGCGTATCCCATAATTTATTTCTGTCATCAGAACTGTGAGAATAGTTTCCTGATATATTGGTCCAGGTATCTTTTTGTGAAGCACCAGACGAAGCCACCCAGGGACTACCTGTCATATCATTGTTTGCATTTTGCGAAGCTCCCGATTTATCAAACGGATTCACATTACTCGATGAAGCTGATGTGTAAGTAGAAAATCCGACATCAACAGTTAATACATCATCATCATTTAGAGGTATGCTGACAATAATATTGGGTGTAAAATCTGTAATTTTCTCATCTCCAATACCTCCAATTACAGAAGCATTATCGCCCTCCTGATTATAATAGCTTGATAAAATATCTACTTCGGTATTTTCAAGTACACGCTTTTTAAATGTAAAAGTAGAATCAGATTGAGAATAAACAGAAGCTGAGATCAATAATAATATCAATACAATTAAGTTCTTCATTTTTTATAATATTAATTATACACCACATCAATTACATCCGCAACCACCACCAGACTTTCCGCCATTAGCTCCGGATGCTCCTTCACGATAGACCTGATAATTCGTTTCAAACTTTTTAAACTTCTTATCACTTAATGCCATATCCGGGTCATTAATATTCACTTTTTCATATTCTTTCAGCACCACGCAGGAGCTCATAGCACCCATGACTAATAGTGCAACCAATACTATCTTCTTCATATTCTTATTCTTTAATCAAACTTGATTCCTGACTAAGCTGAATTTTATCTGACTTGATAACTTTACTGTTGTCATCCACTATAATACATTCAACTCCGTTCAATTGGTTAATCATATTTAAACCTGCGTCCACTCCCATAACAAACACTGATGTTGCCAAGGCATCAGCAATCTCAGCATTCATTGTAAAAATTGTAACGCTTAAAATTCCTTTACTTGGATATCCTGTTTTTGGATTGATAATATGAGAATAAGTTTCTCCATTAAACTTTACAAAGTTTTCGTAATTACCAGAAGTAACTACAGCACTATTTTTAACAGGCATCCACGAAAAAACTTTTGATTTATTTAAGGGATTCACAATGGCTACCATCCAGTCTTTACCGTCAGGTTGAGTTCCCCAGGTGTTCAAATCGCCTGATGCATTAATAATTCCGGCTGTTACACCTTGTTTTTGAAGCAATGCCTTTGCTCTGTCGGCAGCATACCCCTTCCCTATAGCTCCAAATCCAATTCGCATTCCTTTATTTTTTAAAAACACAGTTTGATTTTCTTTATTAATGATAATATTATGAAAATCAACATTTCTTATAGAATGCTGTATTTGTTCTTTCGAAGGCATTTCAGTCATACTGCCATCGAATTTCCATATTTTATCCATGGATGCATAAGTAATATCAAATGCACCATCTGTCAGATTAGAGATTTTAAGAGACCGCTCTATTAGCTGAATCAACTCCCCACTAACAACTACTGGTTTTATCCCGGCATTACGGTTAATAAGAGCCGTTTCAGAATTTTCATCCCATGAGGAAATCATGTCTTCTATTCTCGAAATTTCACCTATAGCCAGTTGAATAAACTGATTTCCCTGATCCTGCGTTTGGGCAACCACCGTAATTTCAAACCGGCAACCCATCAGCTTAGTTGTTTGCTTATATATATTATCTGCAAACCCCTGAATCCCTATCAGAACAGCTACTATGGTTAAAAACATTTTTTTCAAAACAATCTATTTAAATGCATTTAACTGATCAAAATAGTCTTGCGGAGTCATTTTTTTATATCCCATAGCCCCCAATACATTTCCTTCTGCATTTAAAATAACCACATATGGAAAGTATCCGTTCTGATTATATTTTTCTGCTAAGGCAGCATTATGCTTTTGATTTTCATCAGACAACCTATTCTTTTTGCTCCGGGGAAAATCGGCCTTTAATATTACAAACTGCTCTTCCGCAATTTTCAGAAATTCTTCGGTATCCAATATTTCTTTTTCAAGTTTGATACAAGGCGCACACCAATCTGAGCCTTGAAATACCAACAGAATACGTTTATTTTCATTTGCAGCTTTAATTTTGGCCTGATCTATCGAAAGATCTTTATCCTGCCCATGAACAATAAATACAGCACATAATAAAGCAATGATCAATGCTAATTTTCTTTTCATAATTGTATTAAAATTAAACCGGTATCCAGAAGTTAGTTAGAAACGCATATTTAAATATCACCATAATACTTAAAGACATAAGCATTTATATTGGATACATTTTGCTTAAAGAAACGTTTCGAATATAGATTTGTTTTACAAATATATTATTTAGATATCTATATTTTTATATTTTATTGAATTCAATAGCATTAATTAAAGGTTGAAGTGAAAATTTTAGCAACTAAAAACAATCTTTACCAATTATCTTTTGGGGTATACTAATGCTTGTAATAAAATATATTTATCTTTGCGTGTTTTTTATTACGATTTTGTAAACAACAAGATTTTGTAAGGAGTTAGGTGTTCGTATAATCTAAGTTCTACAAAGTCTAAAATTTAATATTAAAATGGTTAAAATAACCTTACCAGATAATAGTGTAAGAGAGTACGAATCAGGAGTTACCGGTTTGGAAATTGCCCAGAGTATTAGTCCTCGTTTGGCAAAAGAAGTTTTATCAATCTCAGTGAATGAGCAAACATGGGATCTTACACGTCCAATAACGGAAGATGCTTCCATTAAACTTTATAAGTGGGAAGATGAAGAAGGAAAACATGCATTTTGGCACTCTTCGGCTCACTTAATGGCAGAAGCTTTAGAAGCTTTATACCCCGGAATGAAGTTTGGAATAGGCCCTTCTATTGAAAATGGATTTTACTACGATGTTGATCCAGGCGAAGATGTTGTGCTTAGAGATGCTGACATTCCAAAGATTGAAGCTAAAATGAAAGAATTGGCTCGTCAGAAAAATGCTTACGTACGCACTGATGTTACCAAAGCTGAAGCGCTTTCATATTTCAACGATAAAGGCGATGAATACAAACTTGAGTTAATTAATGAACTTGAGGATGGCACCATCACTTTTTATAAGCAAGGTGAATTTACTGATTTATGTAGAGGACCACACTTACCTTCAACAGAACCTATTAAGGCAGTTAAAGTGTTAAGTATTGCTGGTGCCTACTGGAGAGGTGACGAAACCCGCAAGCAATTAACAAGGGTATATGCAATTACATTCCCTAAACAAAAAATGCTTGACGAATACCTTGTTAGATTAGAGGAAGCTCAAAAACGTGATCATAGAAAAATTGGTAAAGAACTTGAACTTTTTGCTTTTTCTCAAAGAGTAGGACAAGGTTTACCTTTATGGTTACCTAAAGGAGCTAAACTTCGCGAACGTTTAGAGAACTTTTTAAAGAAAGTACAATTACAATATGGTTATCAGCAAGTGATCACTCCACACATTGGAAACAAAGAACTTTATGTTACTTCCGGTCACTACGCAAAATATGGTAAAGATTCATTCCAGCCCATCAACACACCAGCTGAAGGTGAAGAATTTTTACTTAAACCAATGAACTGTCCTCACCACTGTGAGATATTCAAAGTAAAACCTGTTTCATACAAGGATTTACCTATTCGTATGGCTGAATTTGGTACTGTTTATCGTTATGAGCAAAGTGGTGAGTTACACGGACTAACCAGGGTTAGAGGATTTACTCAGGATGATGCACATATTTTCTGTACTCCGGATCAGTTAAAAGATGAGTTTAAAAAAGTAATTGATATTATTCTTTACATTTTTAAAGCTTTAGACTTTAATGATTTTATTACTCAGGTTTCTTTAAGAGATAAAGAAAACAGAGAAAAATATATTGGTAGCGAAGAAAACTGGGAAAAAGCAGAAAGCGCCATTATTGAAGCTTGTCAGGAAAGAGGCATGGAAACCATAGTTGAATATGGAGAAGCCGCCTTCTACGGTCCTAAATTAGACTTTATGGTTCGTGATGCTATTGGTCGTAAATGGCAGTTGGGTACCATTCAGGTTGACTATAACTTACCTGAGCGCTTTGAATTAGAGTATATGGGCTCTGATGGTGAAAAACATCGTCCCGTAATGATTCACAGAGCTCCATTCGGAAGTATGGAACGTTTTGTGGCCGTATTAATAGAACATACCGCAGGAAAATTCCCGTTATGGTTAACTCCTGAGCAAGTGGTAGTTCTACCAATTAGCGAAAAATTTAATGATTACGCTAAAAAAGTTTCAAATGTCCTGAATAATTCCGATATTCGCACCGTTTTAGATGACCGAAACGAGAAGATTGGTCGTAAAATACGTGATAATGAGCTTAAAAGGATTCCTTTCTTACTTATCGTAGGAGAAAAAGAAGCTGAAACAAATTCAGTATCTGTGCGTAAGCAAGGCGATGGAGACCAGGGCTCAATGGAAATAGAACAATTTATAAGCTTTATAAATAAGGAAGTTGAAGAACAACTTTCTGCAATAGATAATAAGTAAACAGTTTAATATTAATTAATTATAGGAGGATTTAGCGATAGCACAGAATAGAAGAAAACCACAGGGTTCGCAGCAAAAGGATACACAAAACTTTCGCATTAATAATGCGATCAGAGTTCCTAAAATAAGACTTGTTGGCGATAATATAGATAATCCGGGAGTATACTCTACATCGGAGGCTATTAAAATGGCTGACGCATTGGAGCTGGATTTAGTGGAGATTTCTCCTAAAGCGGATCCACCCGTATGTCGTATTACTGATTATCAAAAGTTTTTATACCAACAGAAAAGAAAACAAAAAGAGCTTAAATCAAAAGCTGTTAAAGTAGTGGTTAAAGAGATTCGTTTCGGTCCAAACACCGATGATCATGACTACAACTTTAAGTTAAAGCACGCTCAAAAGTTTCTTGCTGAAGGAGCAAAAGTTAAAGCATATGTATTCTTCAAGGGAAGATCGATCTTATTTAAAGAGCAAGGTGAAATTTTGCTTTTAAGATTTGCTCAGGATTTGGAAGAGTATGGAAAGGTTGAGCAATTACCTAAGCTTGAAGGAAAGAGGATGATTATTTTCCTTTCTCCTAAAAAAGCGAAGAAGTAATTTCAATTATATAAACCAATTAATAGTAAGTACAATGCCAAAGATGAAGACGAATTCCAGTGCGAAAAAACGTTTTACAATCACTGGAAGCGGTAAGATTAAAAGAAAGCATGCTTTTAAAAGTCACATTTTAACAAAAAAGACTACTAAGCAAAAAAGAAATCTTACTTACGCAGGACTTGTTCATAAGTCTGACGAAAGCAACGTTAAGTTGTTATTAAACATGAAATAATAAGGACGTAACCTTATTAATTAAATTATTAATCGAATGAAGTTAGCCGAAAGATCCTGAATGCAGGGCGCTAATCATTCTAAAAACAAGCAAAAATGCCAAGATCAGTAAATGCTGTTGCTTCAAGAGCAAGAAGAAAAAAAGTTCTAAAGCAAACTAAAGGTTACTTTGGAAGAAGAAAGAACGTTTGGACGGTAGCAAAAAACACCTACGAAAAAGGTTTAGGTTACGCTTACCGCGATAGAAAAAGAAAGAAAGGTCAATTTAGAGCACTTTGGATTCAAAGAATCAACGCTGCAGCCCGTATTGAAGGAGTATCTTACTCTAAATTAATGGGAATGATGACTCAGAAAAATATTGAAATTAACAGAAAAGTTTTAGCTGACTTAGCTGTTAATCATCCAGAAGCTTTTAAAGCAGTTGTTCAAAAAGCAATGGCTAACTAATTAAAAGCCGATAATGAATAAAAAATGGCAGGAGAGCAATTCTTTCCTGCCATTTTCATTTCATATATTAATTACATAACACGCTGAAATAGAAACTTATTACCCAATCTTTCTAAGATACGGTCTAAATAATACAAGTTTTATTTATTCCGCTTCTTCATAACAATCAAAACACATATTTTTGCGATTCAAAGAAATTATGCACCATGAGTAAAGATTTTAAACCTACTCCATACATTTTGGAATCTGTAAATACAGGTAAACAATTCAATGATGAAGGATGGACTTTAGACGCTCCAGGCGAAAAACAACCTACACTAATCAGAGCTGTTTACGAAAAAAAACAGATTGACGTAAAAGATGAGTCATATGGAATATTTCGTTTTGCAGATTGGTTACCTGTACATAAAATGCTGGAAGGATCTTCAGCACCCGTAACATATAAGAGTGAAGGCCTTGCTAAAAAGCTTGGATTAAATAATTTATACATTACTTTTAGTGGATATTGGCCAGAAAAAGGCGCAAATTTCCGTACTTGTTCTTTTAAAGAAACAGAAGCCTTTACCGTTGGTGGAAGGTTAAGCACAGAAAACGGTTCTGTATTGGTTGTTGCTTCAGCTGGTAATACAGCAAGAGCTTTTGCCAGAGTATGCTCCGACAATAATATTCCTTTATTACTTTGTGTTCCTGAAGATAACATCAATGCTCTTTGGTTTGATGAGCCTATAAAGGACAATGTTAAATTGGTTGTAACAAAATCCGGTAGTGATTATTTTGATGCCATCTATCTTTCAAATTTAGCCTGTGAAATAGATGGTTTTATTGCTGAAGGTGGTGCCAAAAATGTTGCTCGAAGAGATGGTATGGCAACTACAACTTTATCTGCTGTTACAACAATTGGACGTATACCTGATTATTACTTTCAGGCTGTAGGTAGTGGAACAGGAGCTATTGCTGCCTGGGAAGCTAACAAACGTTTAATTGAAGATGGTCGTTTTGGAAATAACTACATGAAGTTAATGGTTTCTCAAAACCATCCTTTTATTCCAATCCATAATGCATGGAAAGCAGATTCAAGAGATATGTTACATCTTGATGATGATGAAGCCAGAAAGCAGGTTGAAGAAATAGATGCCAAAGTGCTTTCAAACAGAAAACCTCCATATCCAATTATTGGTGGATTATATGATGCCATGAAAGAAGCTGGTGGAGATGTTTTATGCGCATCTAATGAAGAAGCTGCTGAAGCCGCACGCATCTTTAAAGAAACAGAAGGTAATGACATTCATTCTGCAGCATCTGTTGCTACTGCAACTTTAATTAATGCAGTAAAAGAGGGCATTGTAAATGCTGATGATTGTATTATGCTAAATATTACAGGAGGTGGTGAAGAAAGAATAAAAAGTGAAAAAGACATTTTATATCTTAAACCAACTCACGTATTTGATATTACACCTACACTAGAAGATGTAAAAAGCGTAATTACTGAGTTGTTTAGTAAAAACAATATCACTCAGGAAGCTTAAATTACAATTTGTAAGATTATACAATAAAATATTTTAAAGAGTACAGTATTTATTCACTGTACTCTTTTTGTTTAAATACTCTAAATCTCAATAGTATAATTCTAACTTTCTATTATTATATTTGCTCTTCATTAAACAAAACTATCGGAAGACAGATAATACGCTTAGGTTAATATTTAGTTAAAGTAAACTTTTAACGATTCGTAAAAGTTAAACTCTTTTATCTTTACGCCTAAGTATTAAGAGCTTCCATAATATTATATTTATCTCTTATACAAAACACTATACAATATGAATATTGCATTGATTGGGTATGGCAAAATGGGAAAAGAAATTGAAAAGATTGCCATTGAACGAGGACATACAATTACTTCTAAAATAGATATGCAGTCAGACGACACTTTTGATGGTGAAGGTTTTGCTGCAGCTGATGTTGCCATTGAATTTACAGTTCCTGAAGCTGCTTACAATAATTATCAATCTTGTTTCAAATACAATAAACCAGTTGTTTCCGGAACAACAGGATGGCTTGATAAAATTGAAGAAATCAAAGATCAGTGTGAAAATAAAGGACAAACATTTTTTTATGCTTCAAACTTTAGTGTCGGTGTAAATGTATTTTTTGAAATCAACAAAAAGTTGGCTCAGCTAATGAATACGCTTCCTGATTACGAAGTTAGCATGGACGAAACACATCATATTCATAAATTAGATGCACCAAGTGGAACCGCGATTACTTTAGCTGAAGGCCTGATTGAAAATATCGATCGAAAAAATGCCTGGGTTGAAGGCAAAGAAGCCTCTGAAAATGAAATTCATATTGAAGCGATCAGAAGAGATGAAGTTCCTGGAATCCACACTGTAAAATACGAATCATCTGTTGATGAAATCGTAATTCACCATAGTGCCAAATCACGTAAGGGTTTTGCATTAGGTGCTGTTTTAGCTGCTGAATTTGCGGCTAAAAACAAAGGCTTTTTAGGAATGAGTGATCTGCTTAAATTTTAACATTAAAAAATATAATAATGCCTAAAGTTTCTCTAGCCAAATGGATTAGGTTTTCAATTGCTGCCCTTGTATACTTTTTATGGGTTTTATGGGTTGGTAATTATTGGTTATTCCTGGGATTACCTGTAATATTTGATATTTACATCACTAAAAAAGTACCCTGGAATTTTTGGAAAAAAACTAAAAACGGAGAAAAGCCCAAAGCCTGGGTTGAATGGGTTGATGCTTTATTATTTGCCTTAGTTGCAGTATATTTTATTAACTTGTTCTTATTTCAAAACTATAAGATACCTACTTCATCATTAGAAAAATCATTATTAGTAGGTGACCATTTATTTGTAAGTAAAGTTACATACGGTCCTCGTATCCCGAATACTCCTTTGTCATTTCCTTTACTTCAAAATACAGTTCCTATTCTAAATACAAAATCGTATTCGGAATGGCCACAGTGGAAATACAAAAGACTAAAAGGTTTTAAGGAAGTTGAAAAAGGTGATATTGTTGTTTTTAACTTCCCTACTGGTGATACGGTTACTTCTAATTTCCCGAATTTAAACCCTGATTTTTATATCACATGTAGAAGAGAAGGCATTAATAAAGCAAATGCAAATCCTTCATTACTACAAGGATTTAAGGATAAAAGTCAGTGGGAAATTAATTCCAAGTTAAGACAGTTAGGAAAAGATAATATCAAACAAAACAATGAAAACTGGGGTGATTTAATTTATCGTCCTGTTGATAGAAGAGACAACTACGTTAAAAGATGCGTTGCTGTTGCCGGAGATACATTTGAAATAAAAAGTAATCAGATTTATATTAATGGCGTTAAAGTTCATAATCCAAAAGGATTACAACACTTCTACAACATTATAACTGATGGAACAAAGTTCAACAAACGTTTTCTTGACAAGCTGGAAATCTCAAATGAAGATACCAGATACTTAGGCGAAGCTCCAAATTATACTTTACCTTTAACTAAGGACAAAGCCGACGAACTAAAAGAGTATCCATTTATTCGTCAGATATCAATGGATGAACAGGTTCCTGATTCAAATTACATTTTAACATGGCCACATAGTTCAGATTACAATTGGAGCAGAGATAATTTTGGTCCTTTATGGATACCCCAAAAAGGCACTACGGTTCAACTTACGCTTAAAAATCTGGTACTTTATGATAGAATTATCACTGCATACGAAGGCAATACGCTGGATGTAAAAAATGGTGAAATTTATATCAATGGTAAAAAACAAAATGAATACACCTTTAACATGGATTACTACTTCATGTTAGGAGACAACAGACACCAGTCCCAAGACAGCAGATACTGGGGTTTTGTACCAGAGGACCATGTGGTTGGAAGACCATTACTGGTTTGGCTTTCATTAAATAAAGACAAATCATTGTTTGAAGGTAAAATTAGATTTGAAAGATTTTTCAAATGGGTAGCTAACGAACAATAGCAATAAATAAAACACAAGAAATGGAGTTAGCAAATTATTACTAACTCCATTTTTTTTACATTTAAACTTGTCTGGATAGATATAATTTACAAGCACGAATGAATAGAAAAAAAATAATAAAACTTTGTATTGCCTTTTTATTATTTATCATGGGCTTATGGACAGAAAGCCTGCTTCCTATCTTTGGAGTACTTCTTATTTTAGATTCCATAAAAGAAAAGCCTTATCTGAAAAGAATCATTTCATTTACTAAAGACAAAACTGCAAAGAAATTCATAATTATTGAATGGTTCTTTGCCATATTGTTTGCTGTATGGTTTCTTTTTTTCATCCAAAATAATTTTATTGGAATATATACTTTCCATACATCGTCCATGAATGGAACACTGGATCCGGGAGATATATTACTAGTAAACAAACTGAAACCAGGCGTTGCTAAAAACATTAATTCAGTGAAATGGTTTCACCGAAAAATGGGTTATGACCAATTAAAGCACAATGATATCATCATGTTTCACTTTCCTGAAGGTGATTCATTGTTGAAAAACAGACCTACAGACAGCTATTATTATTTACAACGCTTATATGGAGAAAGTGAATTTATGGGAAAAAAGGATCGCTTATCAAATTTGAGATTTTATCCTGTTGATAAACGACCTCGCTTTGTAAAAAGAATATACGGTCTACCTGGAGATTCAATATCTATCCAAAATGGAATTGTATTCTGTAATGATAAAAAAGCTGTTTATCCGAAATTATCTGTAGATCGCTATAAAATATCAGAAGAATTAAAGCCTGAACTTATTAAAAACAACATCAAACCATATAACGAGCTGATTACCAACGAAGGTATTATATGGGAAATATACGAAGATGACATTAAAGTATTGGCAAAAAAAGGCATTGATTTGTCAATTGATTGCTTACCAAAAAATTATCCTGATGCACTTGTATTTCCGTTTTCAACACATTTGTTATGGAATATGCATAACATGGGACCAATATATGTTCCTAAAAAAGGTGATAGAATTGAATTAAATTTGAATAATATAAAGTTCTACAAACGTATTATTTCTGTATTTGAAGAAAACAAATTAGAAATCCGGGATAATAAAATTTTAATAAATGGAAAAGAATCAGGATATTACAAATTTAAGATGAATTATTATTGGGTAATGGGTGATAACAGACCGCACTCTTTCGATAGCAGATTTTGGGGCTTTGTTCCGGATAACCATATCATTGGTAAGGTTGAATACATTTTATACTCAAAAAATACAAACTCTAAATCCCTACTTAACTATAAGGACGACAGATTTTTTAAAGCTTTAAATTAAATTCAATAGTATGAAAAAATCATTTTGGTTTTTAATAATATTATCCTTATTGGTAGTAATATTCTCTGTTCAAAATGCAGAAGTTGTACCTATTAGGTTTATCGTATGGCAAGGAGAATTATCTTTGGCAATTCTAATGATCTTAACCTTTTTATTTGGTTTAATTGTTGGAGCCATTTATTATGCAGTAAGCATTAAGAAAAAGAAAAAAGATAAGAATCCAGTAGGTGACATTGCTTTTAATGACAAAACTGAGGAAGAAATATCTGACAATCAAGAGGAAGAAAATTCTAATGAAACCAAGTTCAATGAATAATAACAAAACGTTATTTACTTTAAATTACCTGCCATCGGTTCAGTTTTTCTCTCATTGGGTTAACAGTGAACAACCCATAATTGAGAAACACTGTAATTATACCAAGAAGTCTTTTCGTAACCGGTGCGATATTCTAGCAGCAAACGGAGTAATACCTCTGACTGTACCAATTGCCAAGGCAAAATATCCTAAAATACAAACAAGGGATATTGAAATTTCCTATGACACCAGATGGCAACCATTACATTGGCGTTCAATCATTTCAGCATATAACTCCTCTCCTTTTTTTGAGTACTATATGGATGACTTTAAGCCTTTTTATGAGAAGAAATATAAATATCTCTTTGACTTTAATATTGGCTTAATGCAAACAATATTAAATGCTCTTGATTTGAACTCAAACCTGTTATTCACAGATGAATATGTGAAAGATGCAGATGAATATTGTATTGATTACAGAAACATCATACATCCCAAGAAAGAATTTATGGAGTTTGACCCTTCATTTCAACCAAAAAAATACAGACAAGTTTTTCAGGATAGATTTGAATTTCAGCCTAACCTGAGTGTAATTGACTTGATATTTAATAAGGGTCCGGAAGCAATTGACTGGCTTGAAGATAACATCATAACCTCCAGTAGGTAATAAAAAACGATACAAACCTGAATTTATACAAACATTTAAATTCAGGTTATTTTAATATCTCTTTCTTAAATTCTTCCAAAATCAGTTGATGATCAAAAGCTAATTCGGGCAGATTACTTATTTTAAACCAGGATGCATCTTTTGCATCATCCATAGCAACAGCCTTTGGCTTTTCTTTAACAAAAGCATAATAAACAACAGAAACGGTTCTTCCGCGAGGATCTCTATCTGGAGCTCCATATGATTTAAACTGCTTAATTTCAACCCCATCAACACTTGTCTCCTCTTGAAGTTCTCTTTTTGCTGCAGTCTCCAAGTCTTCATCCATATCCAAAAAACCTCCGGGTAATGCCCAAAGGTTTTGATAAGGATTATTTTTTCGTTGTATTAATAAGATTTCAGGAATAGAGTCCTCAGTTACTAAAATTACATCTACTGTAACTGCAGGACGCGGATATTCATAATTATAACTCATTATTTATTCAGGTATAATTCTTTTAATTACCCTAAGCTTATGGCTATATTTATTAATCTCTTTATTGAAAATACCCTGATGATCAAGGTGATCAATACGAACTTCGCCATAAGAATGTATAATTTGTCCTTTACCCAGACAAACTCCTACATGAACAATATTTCCTTCTTCATCATCAAAGAAAGCTAAATCTCCAATTTTAGCTTCTTCAACAAAACTCACATTATTGCCTAACTCAATTTGCTGATAAGCATCTCTGGGCAACCAATAACCGTTTATTTTAAATACAATCTGTGAGAATCCGGAACAATCAATTCCAAAATAAGATCTACCTCCCCAAAGATATGGTGTATGCAATAGTGATGTTGCTACTTCTCTAATGCTCACCTCTTTGTTGTTTGGCACAGGACCAGAAATAAAGTATTCGTTTTTCCCTATTGAAAAACTATTCATTTCATGACCATTAAACACAATCCTACTTCCAGCCGGAATTACCATTGGTGCGCTAGAACCATCCTGAACAATTTTAATTTTTGGTGTAGGAACCATCCAGGCATTAGCACTTTTCCAAAGTTCATACTCAGTAGGGGCAACAGAAAACACAAGTTTAGCATCTATCCATCCTTCGTATCCGTCAAAATCCATCTTTATTTTGGCCCACTTTTCTGTTTTTTCAGTAACAACAAAAGTCTCTCCAAATAAAATCTGAGTTACTAATTCAGATTTTTCAGAAGGTTCTCTCCTTACAGGTATAAAACTATAAACACTAATAGAACCGATCATATACATTATAAATTAATGCTGCGAAGATATATAAATATGCATAAAGATTGATTCTGTATTATGATTTTTATCGAAATGTATTGCGCTCATTTTGAGATAGACTATAATTTATGTTAAAAGAATTAAGAAATGATGCCAATCCCCTCTCCTAATACAAATTGGTTTTTATAAAGCTCATTTTATATTATCTTTTTTTTGCTCATATTTGTTATACTTTTAGCAGTATCAATATTTGCAACGCTAATATTACCTGCTTCATTTAACTTTTTTGCGATGAAGAAATTCTTACAAGATTTTAAAAAATATTCTCAGGCAACCTATCGAATTTTATTATTTCTGACAGCTGTTGTTATAATAGCAAACCTTATGCCTCGCGAAGGTAAATTTCAGTATGAGTTTAAAAAAGGAGAACCTTGGCGATATGAAGTTCTTATTGCGCCATTTAACTTTCGTATTTATAAAACCACTGAAGAACTTGATGCAGAAAGAGATAGTATTTTAAAAAATTTCCGACCTTATTTTGTGATGGACAGTACTGTTCACAGTAAAGTCAATGATGGTTTTGTGCTTGAATACAAAAAACAAGAAGAGGACTTAAAATCAAAATACAGGTTCTTAAAAAGAAAAAACAACAGTACCCTAGTTTCTGAATATGTAAAAACAACTACTGATAGTTTGTTTAAACATATTTTTGACAAAGGAGTAATTTCAATTCCGGAGAACTACCGTGAAAAAGAAAAAGACTTTGAGCTCATGCTGATTAAAAACAATCTGGCTGAACCTTATCTGGCTTCAGAGTTTTACTCTTTACGTTCAGCTTATCAATATATTACACGCGAACTGGCTAAGAATTTAACATTAGTTTCCAATGATTTTAAAGGAATAGAAGATTTTATATCTACTTTACAGATTGAACACTTTTTAGTTCCTAATATACAGATAGATGATAACCGATCTGAATTAGAAAAAGATAATTTACTTAAAAACATGGCTCTTACCAAAGGCATTGTTTTAGCCGGACAAAAAGTAATTTCAAAAGGTGATATCATTGACAATCAAGCAGTAAAAAAACTACTTTCGTACAAAAAGGAATATGAATCAAGAGTTGGAACATTATCTCAATATAATATCATCTTTGCCGGCCATTTATTAATTACATTTTTATTTTTAACAGGATTATACCTGTTCTTATATTTTTACAGAAGAGATGTTTATCAGAACCTGAAGTACATAACATTCTTATTAGTAATATTAACTACTGTTATAGTACTGACTTACATTTCTTATCAGATACCTGATATTCCAATCTGGGTAATTCCTGTAACCATTTTACCGTTGATAGTTAGAACTTTTATTGATTCCAGGTTAGGTTTCTTTATTTATGTTACTGCTATTATATTGGCTTCATTCTTTAGTCATAACAGTTTTGAGTTTATCTTTTTACAAATACCCGCTGGAATTACGGCTATATTTAGCTTATATAAAATGGTAAGAAGAGCTCAAATTGTAAGATCGGCTATATTCATACTACTTACCTATTCGCTATTTTATACCGGATTGACTTTATTGCAGGAAGGTGGAATCGCTGATATTAATTATGAATATTTCTTATATTTTACAATTAATGCATTTTTATTATTTATTGTATACCCATTAATTTACATTTTCGAAAAATTATTTGGTTTCATTTCGGATGTAACATTAGTGGAACTTTCTGATACAAACCATCCGCTTTTAAGAATATTAGCTGAAAATGCTCCAGGAACCTTCCAACATTCTATTCAGGTTGGAAATATTGCACAGGAAGCAGCCTATAAAATTGGCGCAAATCCATTATTAGTAAGGGCCGGAGCCATGTATCATGACATTGGAAAAACAGCAACTCCTTTATATTTTACAGAAAATCAAACTTCAGGAGTAAACCCTCATCACGAAATGGATTTTGAGGACAGTGCAAAACTTGTTATCAGTCATATTGAAGGAGGAATTAAAATTGCCAGAAAATATAACTTACCTGAGAAAATTATAGATTTTATTGCAACACATCAGGGTACTACGAAAGCTAAATATTTTTACAATTCATATATCAATGAGCATCCGGATAAACAACCTAATGAGCAAAACTTCACCTATCCGGGTCCAACACCGTTTACAAAAGAAACTGCTATACTTATGATGGCTGATTCAATTGAAGCAGCATCCAGAAGTTTAAGCGAATATTCTGATAAAACAATAGATAAGTTAGTTGAGAATATTATTAACACCCAAATTAAAGAAGGTCAATTCTATAATGCGCCAATAACATTTAAGGAAATAACTGAAATTAAGGAGGTATTTAAGGCAAAACTTAAAAATATATATCACGCCAGAGTTGCTTATCCTAAAATTAATAAGAACAAGAAATAATTTGATTGTTATTACCTTTTAAATAGCGAGGAAATAAAAAATGGATGAGTTAATTAGCTCATCCATTTTTTTGTTATGTAGTATTTTGATTTTAAACTGACGCTTTAAAAAGTTTCGTAACCATCATCTTTTTCGTTATCCAACCCTAAGTCTATTATTTTATTTTGACTTTTTGTAGATACCTTAGGTGTTACCACCTTAGTTTGCATTGGCTTAGCTGTAGGTTTTGAAGAAACTGTTTTTTTAACTGTTTCCTTCACCATATGATCATCCAGTTTAAAAACTGATATTGAATTATTTAACATCAACGAAAGCTCTTCCAATTCTTTGGATGCAGAATTAATCTGCTCTGAGTTTACTGCATTTCTTTGTGTAATTTGGTTTAATTGCTGAAGAGCATTATTAATTTGCTCTACACCTGCCACCTGCTCCAAAGAAGCTGAAGTAATCTCCTGAACCAAACTAGCTGTCTTTTCAATTTCCGGAGTAATCTCCACTAAGTTTTTCGATGCTTCTCCAGAGCTTGCTATCGTCTGTTGTGAAACCGAATTAATTTCGGTAGCTGCTTGCTGACTGCGTTCTGCTAACTTACGTACCTCAGCTGCAACAACTGCAAAGCCTCTTCCTTCTGAGCCGGCCCTGGCTGCTTCAACAGCAGCATTTAAAGCTAAAATATTGGTTTGAAAAGCAATATCTCCAATAATTGAAATCTTTTCTGTAATATCTTCCAACGACTTTTGAGCCAACTCTGAACTCTGATTACTTATCTTAATACCTTCTGCAGCTTTTTTGGCAATTTTTTCTGTCTCCTTAGAGTTGTCTGTATTTTGTTGAATATTTGCGTACATCTCCTCCATTGACGAAGATACTTCCTCAGCCGAAGATGCTTGTTCACTGGCACCCTCACTCAATTCCATGGATTCCTTATTTAACTTATCACTGGCTGTAACAATTTTCTCAGCACCCATTTTAATCTCATCAACTACAGTTTTAATATTCGCTACCATAGTATCTAAAGCTGCAGAAAGTCGCCCTATCTCATCTTTTCTGTCAATGGCAAATTTTGTTCTTAAATCTCCCTGAGCTACTTTTTCGGCTAACACTGTAGCACTTTCCAATGGACGGCTAATAGAAATTGCCAGGTAATAGGTAAGAATTACACCTAAAATAATTAAGATAAAAATACTAATGATAATCAATTGCTTTTCCTGCGAAACAATGGTTGCACTCTTATCTCCCATCTCCATTAAATAATCTAAACCTAAATCAGAAGATTTTCTGACTTCCCACATCAATTGTTTTCCAACTTCATATCTTTTTAGTTCAGCAAAACGTGCCTTCTTATATATTGGGATGAGCTCTTCTATTGAAGTAGTTAATTCCGATAATGTATTTTTTAGAGCATAAGGATACTGCCCATAAAAAAAGCCAGCATATTCTTCCAATATTTTGCTGACCTTTACACCATCTTTATTATTAACATATTCTGATAATTGGTTATAGATATAATTAGATTGCGCAACCATTTGTTGCACCCCCAAAGAGCCTTTATTTTGTAACCCGATTGCATTAACCTTTTTGAATAAATTATTTATAACGTCTAATTTATTCATTGTTTCTTTCTCTGCATCGATAAACTGAGTACGCTTTGCTTTAAAATCGTTTGTTAAATCTAAAACACCCTGCAAATTTATACCCCTTGAAGATAAATTACTAGTTGAAGAGTCGCCTAACTCTATTAACTTTTCTAAAGCATAAACAAAGCTCTCCACCTGCTTTTCAGCACGGTCATCATAATAAAAATCACTAGACAAATCAACAGCTGTCATCAATCCACTTGTTTCTTCCCAGAATTGATTCATCTTGGAAGATTCGCTAACAGACGGGATATATTTATTTGATAAAAGTTGAATTTCACGCTCCACTCTTAACAAGTTAAAAAGGAACACAAGGGTTGAAACTACGGACAAAAGGATCACAACTCCAAAACCGAAGCCTACCTTATTTCTAATTTTAAGGTCTCTCCACTTCATGGCTTAATTAGTATAAAATAAGTTTAATAATAATATTATGCGTCACTCTAAGGGCTAGTAAAAATATACGTTTTCTGTTAAATTATGTTACACTGATTGTGAAATTAAATTTCAATATTTTATAAAATGTTAAAATCAAGGTTTTTGATGTTCTTTAATTTCTTTTGTTAGATTTGTAGTGTTCAAAAATCCAAAACATATGAAAAAGTATTTACTATTTACTTTATGTATTTCTTTCGTATTTATAACTCTCATTACGACAAGCTGTTCTAAAAAGGAAAAATTAAAAATTGCATTTTTATATCCTTCAAAAACAATTGAACGATTTAAAAAGGAAAGTGATTTTTTTAAAGCCTATGCTGAAAAAAATGGCGTTGAAGTAATTGTTTTAGATTCTGAAGTAGATGAAACGCTTCAAAAAAATCAGGCATCACAAATAATAGAGCAAGGGGTTGATGCAATTGTAATAATTGCCGTTAATGTTAACACCGGAGCTGCAATTGTGCGTGAGGCCAACGACAACAATATACCTGTTTTAGCTTATAACAGAATGATTACCAACTGCGACGTTGACTTCTTTGTTGCTAGTAGTAATGATCAAATTGGTAAAGCAATGGTTGATGCTGTAATTAAAGAAAAACCTCAAGGAAATTTCGTTCTTCTTGGAGGTGATAAATTTGATAAAAACGGACTAGACCTACAAAATTCAATCAATAAATACCTTAAACCACATATTGACAATGGAGATGTAAATGTAGTTTATGAATCATTTATCGAACAATGGAGTGATGTTGTGGCTCATCATGAAATGCAAAAAGTTATTTCTTTGTACGGAACTGATATTGATGCTGTAATATCAGGTTTTGATGGCATGTCTGATGCTGCTATTGATGTTTTGAAAAAATATAATTTAGAAGGAACTGTTGCTGTTACCGGACAAGATGCTGAATTAAGAGGCTGTAGAAATATTGTTGCAGGATACCAAACAATGACACTTTACCACCCATTAAAAGCCCTTGCTGAAAAAGCTGCTGAAATAGCTATCAAATTAGCCCAGGGCAAAAATATTAAAGAATATGTAAACAGCTCTGAATTTAATGGATTTGAAGAAATTCCTACCCATAGGGTAAACTCCATTATTATTACAAAGGATAATATTGATAAGGAGTTGATTGACACGGGTGTTTACACTAAAGATGAAGTATATAACTAATCAATAATAATAAAAAAGGAGTGCAAATGCACTCCTTTTTTTATACTTTTTATTCTTTTCTATTTAACTAAACCACTTCTTTTTAAAAGGGCTTCATTTGTAGGTTCCTGACCTCTAAAAGCCACATATAAATCCATTGGATGTTTTGTTCCTCCTTTGCTTAGAATATTATCTCTGAACGACTTAGCTGTTTCTTTATCAAATATTCCCTTTTCTTTAAATAAGCTAAATGCATCTGCATCCAGTACCTCAGCCCATTTGTATCCATAATATCCTGCTGCATAACCTCCTGCAAAAATATGAGAGAAGGCACTACTAAAACATGAACCTTCTACTGAAGGGAACAGCTCTGTTGGAGCCATTGATTGTTCTTCGAAATCAACAACTGATCCATCAAACTTATCATTTAATGAATGCCATGCCATATCATTCATACCAAAAGATAGCTGACGAACACTTTGGTATCCACTTTGAAAATTAGCTGATGCCATAATTTTATCAACCAATTCATCAGGAATTGTTTCTCCGGTTTTGTAATGTTTACCAACAGACTTTAACCATTCTTTTTCAATTCCCCAATTTTCAAGAATTTGAGAAGGCAACTCTACAAAATCGCGATATACATTTGTTCCGCTTAATGATTTAAATGTTGTTTCGCTTAACATGCCGTGTAACCCATGCCCAAACTCATGCAAAAATGTTCTTACTTCATTATAAGTTAATAAAGATGGTGCATCTTCTGTTGGTCGACTAAAATTACAAACCAACGAAACAAATGGTCTTACATCTACACCTTCTGTTGTTTTATATTGTTCACCATAATTGGTCATCCATGCACCACCTTGCTTACCTGCTCTTGGAAAAAAGTCAACATAAAGGACAGCCAGATATTTATCATTTTCATCAAACACCTCGTAAGCCTTTACTTCAGGATGATAAACCGGAATATCCTTATTCTCCTTAAAAGTAATTCCATATAAAGTGGTTGCCAAATCAAAAACCCCTTTTTCAACTTTCTCTAATTGAAAATAAGGTTTTGTCATTTCTTCAGTAAAAGAAAACTTTTCGGACTTTACCTTCTCTGAATAATATGCAAAATCCCAACGTTGCAGTTCATCTTCTAGTCCATGTGCTAAAGCATAATCCTTCACTTCTTTAACCTCATCTTGGGCAAATGGCAATGAAGCATCTAATAATTCTTGTAAAAAATTATTTACCTTTTCCGGAGTTTGAGCCATTCGCTCTTCAAGAACATATTGGGCATGACTATCAAAACCTAATAACCGGGCTTTTTCCAATCGCAGATTAACAATTGATTTAACGATTTCTTTATTATCGCGCTTATCATTATGATTAGCTCTTGTTGAATGAGCCATAAACATTTCTTTCCTCAACTCACGATTATCAGCATATTTCATAAAAGGAACATAGCTTGGATATTGCAATGTAAATATCCAACCCTCTTTTTCTTCAGCTTTAGCCAATTGGGCAGCGGCATCTTTTATTGCACTTGGTAAACCAGACAAATCTTCCTCATTTGTAACATGAAGTTTAAATGCATTTGTTTCTGCCAATACATTTTCACCAAATTGTAAAGTCAGTTTCGATAACTCAGTGGAAATTACTCTGTATCTTTCTTTCTTTTCTCCAGACAATAGAGCACCTTTTCTTGTAAAAGCTTTATAGGTATCTTCCAACAATTTTGACTGTTCATCGTTTAACGACTCCTCATTTCTATTATTATAAACTGCTTTTACCTTTTCAAACAGAGCTTCACTCAACCATATATCATTAGAGTACTCTGTTAACATAGGAGATACTTCTCTGGCTATGGCCTGAATCTCATCGTTAGTTTCTGCATGATTTATATTAAAAAATATAGAAGATATTGCAGAAAGCTTTTCTCCGGCAAACTCCATTGCCAGTATGGTATTAGCAAAAGTCGCTTTCTCTGAATTATTAATGATTTGTGCAATTTCTTCTTTTGCCTCCTGAAGCGCAGTTTTAAAAGCGGGCATATAATCTTCCACCTTAATATTATTAAATGGTGGAGTATGATGTGGTGTATTAAACGCTGTTAATAATGGATTTTCGTTCATATCTGTATTTTGATTTTTGCAACTTAATATAAATGTTATGCAAAATAAACAACTATAAGCCAGTATTCGTTTCATAATTTATGTTTTTTTTATTTTTTACCCAACAAACAACCTTCCAAAACTACTGATTAGCAAACAATTGATTCATGATAAAAGTTCTGATATAATAGAATAAAATACGTGTTTACTTATACTGAGTTTTCTCATACTAGGGATGGTAATATTGAAACCTTGTTAAGTTATTAAAGTAAAAGGAAGGATAAGTCTGTAAAAACTGGCTTTGACAGATCATCTAGATAATAATATACAATGAAGCTAACATGTCTTTTCATTTAAAATTTCATGGAAGTTTCCGGGGATCAAAGAAAGAAATAACACGCACATGAAAAACTTAAACACCATTAAAACAAGCCTGAGTACGATTTGGATTTTATTTATTGGATTGATTCTTTTTGCTAATCAGCAAACTCATGCACAAAACAATCTGAGTGAGTCAGACCAAAAGAAAGTTGCTGTTGCAGAAAAGAAAATAAATAAAGCTGAGTCCATTGTGAAAAAAGCAGATAAATACACATCTGAAATTGAGGCGCTGAAAAATGATGGTTCTGTTAGAACCAGAAAAATTCAAAAACTAGAAACAAAGGCCAACAAAATCATCATTAAATCTTCATCTTATTATAAAGATGGGTTTGGTAAAAAATATGGAACCTACAGAGGAGCTGTACAGCGAAATATTAAAGAAGGAAACTTAAGTTCTGATTTTGAATCGAGAAAAAATGAAGCTCATAAAACATACAAAGTAGGACGAAAGTGGAGACGAAAATCTGGCAGCCAGGGCAATGTTGATAAAGGTGTTGAGTATTTATTAAAAGCTAATGAGCTTGAAGGTAAAGCTATTGGTTCATTAATTGATATTTTGGCTAATGTCGATAAAAACACTACAATTGAAGAAACCTCTTTAGCTGAAGATACAACCAGCCAGCAACTTGACATTATTGCTACTCCACCTATTGAACCAATCACAGAGGAACCAACTTTAGATTCAGCATTAGTTATGGCTTCAGACTACGAGACCATAACACCAACAGATTCACTACTGCAAGATGTAACATTAGTGCAGGATACATTATCCTCATCTCCTATTATTCAGGATTCTATTCCTAACACAATTACTGAAACAACAGCAGTTTTAGCCGAAGATGTAATTACTGCCATACCCGCTGAACCGGTAATAGAAACCACTGAGGAAGTTGAAGTTACTGAAATACCAAAAGACTTTAACACTTATTTCACCATTCAGTTTTTAGCAGACAAGCAGCCTGTTCCTAAAGAAAAAATAACCTCTATGTATAATGGTCCATTAGAAATTATTAAGCATGAAGCTGATGGATGGTTCAGATATAGTATTGGCAAATTTACTGACATAAGCGAGGCTAAAAAAACACTTCAAACAACAGGTGTTAATGGTTACGTTGTTGCCTACCATAATAATACAAGAATTTCAACCCGTGAAGCCATAGAAATTATGGCTGGAGAATAATGCACTTAAACTCGATAAATAATATAATACACACACAAATGAAAAAAATTGTTATTCTTTTTATTGCAATTATAGCAACGATTAACATGACTGCTCAAATTGATATAGGAAAGATATTTGAAGCAGGTACAGCAGATGCTAAAACGCTAGCACATCCATATCTTCAACCATATGGAGAAATGCTGGGAGTAAACTTAAACTCAGGTTGGTACACTTCGGCTAAAGTTCATAAGGTTTTAGGCTTTGATGTAACACTTACCGGAGCCTATTCAAAAGCACCATCCAGTGCTAAAACTTTTGATGTAAGCAAATTAGACTTACAAAGTTTTGAATTAGCCCCGAACTCAACTTCAGAAGCTCAAACTATTGCAGGTTCTTCTGATAATCTTCCTATTTTAAGACATAAAGATGATCCTATTGGTGTTACAGATTTTGAAATGCCTGATGGTTCCGGAATGGATTATTTAGTTTCTCCAATGGTAACTGTTGGTGTTGGCTTACCGATGGGAATTGAAATTAAAGGTCGTTATTGGCCGGAAACAAAAATTGGAGATGCAGGAAAGGTATCGCTGTGGGGAGCAGGACTACAAAAAGACATAAAAGATTATATCCCTGGAATCAAACATGTTCCGGTATTAAATATGTCTGTGTTAGCTGCATACACAAACTTCTCAGGTTCAGCTTCAATGGAAAATGTTGGAGGATTGATTACTAATGGAGAAGTTAGTATTGATGCAAATGCTTTTACAACAAGGTTATTGATTGGAGCTAATTTACCAGTCATTGCATTTTACACCGGGCTTGGATATGGTCGTTGCTCCAGTGACTTTAACGTAAATGGTGAATTTGGAACAACCTCCACAGGAGAATCTCTTGATCCAATAAATTTAAGTTATAATACTAATGGATTTGACTTTAACGTTGGATTACGCCTAAGACTAGGAGTGATTGGTTTACATGCAGATTACTCTGTTGGTGAATACAGCTCAATTACTGCTGGTTTCGGAATAAATTTCAGATAATACTTAAGTTCAATATTACTCAAAGCCACCACATTCTGGTGGCTTTTTTTATGCTCTTACTTTATCAATATTATAACAAGGTTAACTCTTAAGATAAAATAGGACGCCTAAAAATGGATTTTAACCACTTATTTTACTAATTTTCACATAACTTAATTAATCCGATCAAGTTCAATTTTTAGAGGTAAAACACAACACAAATTATGCTTCATATGAAAGGAGCCTTGAGAAAGTTTTTCTCACCCCCTGTGAATAACTAAATTGGCGATTTCCATATGACCATAGACAAAAAATTACAAACACATGAAATTTTGTAAATGGATAATAACTATAACTGCATTATTATTCTCCTTCAATGCAAAAAGTCAACACATCCCTGATGATATAAAAAACTGGCTTAGTTCCGGTGAATTATCAAAAATCAAAAAGGCTGAAATACGTATTGATCAAGGTGAACAAATTTTATTTGCTCAACAATTAAGAGATGTAGGAGACAGTATTCCTGAAGAAAACAGAAACTATTTGAATCTATCTGAAAATTTATTGATCAACAAAAAAACAAGTAGGTTATTATTGGAAACGAAAGCGTATTTTGAATCCGGATATGAATCAAAACTTGAGATTTATAAAAACTATCTGGATCATTATTTAAAGGTAGATACATTAAATAAATACCCTAAATCGAATTTAATAAACGACTCCATCGATATTTATGTTTCTGATGCCCGATTTTTCAGGGACAAAAGTGAAATAAAAGGCAACCTAATTGCTGCTGCCAATGCCATTCATCAATCAAATAAAAATCTTCAATCGGCAGTTTTATTGTGTGAAAAAGCTCTGGTTTATATTAAAAATGGAGAACAAAATACGGAGTTGTCATTACTGGATCAAGCAGAACCGGAAACAAAACCATTAGTTGTACAAGAAATAACGGTAGTTACTGAAGAGAAAAAGGCGATTCAATCTAAAGAAGAAATTAAACCAGCTATAACACAACAACCGGTACAAAAAGAATCTGCTACAATAATAACTAAGGCTACTGAAGAACCTAAAGAAACAAAACCTTCAACAGCAATAAATAAAGACTCTGATGAAATATATTTTACAGTTCAGATTTTAGCCGATAAAAAACCGGTACCCAATGAGCGTATAAAAAAAGTATATAACGGAAACCTGGAAATCATAGAAAACCAGGGTGATGGTTGGTATCGCTATAGTTTAGGTAAATATAACAACTATACTGCTGCTAAAAAGGCATTGCAAAATGCCAATGTTAAAGGTTATGTTGTTGCATATAAAAACAAAACTCGTATTTCGGTTAGAGAAGCAATAACCTATCTTCAAAAATTAAATCAATAGAAAGATCGCCATGCGCCATAAACTAATACTTACCATATTAATTTCTGTATGCTTTGCACAGATTTATGCTCAAAAAGATGTTGTGGAGTTTCTACAATTTTCTGAACCTGAATACAGAAACCAGCTTATGGAACTTTATCTGGAACCATTAGCTAAAATGCAAAAAGGAAACCTGAATTCCGGATGGTACCACGCTGCAAAAACACATCGCTTTTTAGGCTTTGACTTTTCAATATCCATGGCAATGACTAATATGAGTGAGATTAAAAAAGGGTTTTATATAACAGACTTACCTGATTTTGATAACAATTATACAGTACAGGCCACAAGTACACCTATTACTCCCAATGTATCAGGAGAAACAGATTACTTATCTGTAATAAAAAGTAATTCAACGGGTCAAACAATAACATTACCCAATGGAAGTGGGTTAACAAAAATATCAACTCCAATGCTGTCTGCTGGTATTGGTTTACCATATAATACTGAACTCAGATTAAACTACTTACCTAAATACAAAAACAATGATATTGGAAGTACTACAAAGTATGGAGCCTCAATCAAGCATAGCATTAAAGAATATATCCCCGGGCTAGATGAAATCCCAATACTCTCATTAGCTGTAATGGGCGGATACAGCATCATGCAAAATGATATTGATGTAACTTACCCGGCCAATACTTCAAGTGGTCAACAATTACACGGTAAAGCGTCTGGTTATACAGGACGGATATTGGTTGGAATGGACTTAAGAGTTTTTTCGGCCTATGCCGGAATTGGATATGGAGCCTCAACTGTGGACTATTCCCTGGAGGGAAATTACTATGTTGGCAATACGGCAAATCAAATAGAAGAAACGAATCCCATAACAGTTAGTTATGATTATTCTCAAATAGATATCAACTTTGGTATTAATGCTAAAATAAAGTTTATCGACCTTTTTGCAGATTATTCTTTTGGTGGATACAATACTTTAAATTTTGGTATTGGATATAACTTCAGATAATAAGAATGCAATAAAATGATATAATAAACCTAAAAAGCACCAAATCATGTTGATGCTCTTTAGGTTTTCTTATTTAGGAAGATTACAAACTATTAAAAGTTAATACCTCATCTATATTTTTCCTCACCTTTTCAGGCGCTTTTATTTCCTGTGGATAACCTATCGTTAATAAAGCTATTGGCTCTAATCCTTCTTCATTTTTAATGATTCCATTAATTACTTCAGGATTAAAATGACATACCCAACAAGTTCCTAATCCTAATTCTGTTGCCATTAACGTCATATGATCAATTGCTATGGCTATATCAATATCACAATGGTCCTTTTCATCATACGAACGTTTCCAGGATTCTTCATGATTACCATAAATAATAATTACTCCCGGAATTTTATCAAACCAATCTCTGGAATAGGCTGTTTTTACTTTTTCTAAAACGTCATCCTCATCAACAACTACAAATTTCCATGGCTGACGATTTGCTGCAGAAGGCGCCAAACGACCGGCATTTACAACTTCCTTTAATAATGTTCTGTTAACTTTATTTTCATGATACTTCCTTACCGAGTATCGGCTTCGTATTAGCTCTTTAAAATGCATAATGGATAATTTTGAGTAGGATAAATATATCAAATGTTCTTTGTATTTTTCGCGTCTTAATTGCGTTTTTTAAAATCAAAAAAGAAAAAGCATCATGTTTTTCATTCTTTCTAAGATCCTATCTTTTTTTCTTTCACCTATTTGGTGGATTTCAGTACTCCTCCTCATTTATATTATATTTCCAAAATTTAAAAGACGAAAATGGTTGTTAATATCTTCCTTTTGTATTCTATTGGTCTTTTCAAATCAATATTTGTTTTACCATGTAAGCGGATGGTGGGAAGGAAAACTAAGAAATCCCCAAACTGTTGAACACTATGATGGCATCATACTTTTAGGAGGATTTTCAAATTACCGTACAGATGTGAAAAGAATTCGCTTTACAGAAAGTGCCGACAGAATGTTTCAGGCATTAGAACTGTATAAATTGGGTAAAGCTGACTGGTTTATTTTTACCGGAGGTTCTGCCCGAATTATAGCGAAAGAAAAACACGAAGGAGAGTTTTTAAAAGACTACCTGCAATTAATGGATATCCCTAAAGAACGTTTATTGGTGGAATGGCAATCCAGAAACACTCATGAAAATGCCGTTGAAACATTAAAAATGCTCAAAGAAAAAAACATCGAAGATGGTCATTTTTTATTGGTTACTTCCGGTTTTCATATGAAAAGAGCTTTGGGATGTTTTGCTAAGGAAGGTATACTTGTTGAACCTTATAAAACAGATCCCCTACAAGGAAATTTAAAACCTGATTTGGCAGATGCCATTACACCCTCTGCCGGCGTTTTAGCCATGTGGGAACGCCTGTTCAGAGAATGGATTGGATATGTGGTTTATAAAGCAAAAGGATTTAGTTAATTGCCAATCTTGTGGATGTGTTAATTCGTTGATTTGTCTACACAGATAAGCAAATTAACGAATCAACAATTAAAACCTCTTCATTTTTCTAACCCTTGAAACCATATCGAGCGACTGTAATATTTTAGCTTTAAGATCTTCCGGATAAACAGGATTATCTTTAAAAAAGTAGCCTACAATTTTTAAAGCCTCTGCAGATCCATATCCTCTTAAGGTAACCTGTACCCACGACATTGGGAAAAACAAAGATCCAGTTTCTTTAATTGTTTTAGTTAACTCCAATGCTGCATTTAAATACTTTATGTTATGTTCCTGATGATATGGATGATGAATAAAAGCCATTGCAGTGAGCACCCAGTTCTCTTTTTTACGATTTTCCAGATTACTTAATCCCTCCACAAAAGCATCAATAACAGCATCATCTTTTGAAAATACAGGACTCACAAACTCCATCATGCCTCTCACATCCTCATCTTTTACATCTTCTGCCATTGTTAAAAGAAATGCGTCATCCAATTCTGAATCTTTTAAAGCCAGTTGCATCGCCATAGTACTCAAATCTCTTTCCGACAATTGAACGTCTGCCATTTCCTTTTTTCGAATTACAACCTGACGTAATTTTTTTAAGCCTTGTGGTGTTAAAGCAATATTAGCCCAGGTTTTAATTAACAATCGCCTTATACTTAAATGCTCAACTTTATTCATTTTATTTAATAAAGCCTCCTCCAACTCAGGAGCCATACGTGTTCTTAATTCAGCACCTGAACATCGCCAAAACACAGTAGACAACTGGTCGCAAACCAAACTTAACAGTTGTTCATTGTCAATATCTTCAACCGATTTACAAAGCATGGTTAAGTACTTTTCAGGAGTCACATTTCCATGCAATAAATTTTCATATAAATGCACCAATACACTTCCTGTAATCAGATCATCCTGCCATCGATAAACATTATTTAAAGCATACTCCAGCGATATCGGATCAAATAAAAATAACCCATAGCCACTAGCATCAACAGATGGTAATATAAATTGAGGTTTTTCGTCTGCCACCTTCTGTTTCCTGGTTAATAATTCTAAGTCTTCAGTTTGTAACTGATTATTATTAACTGCCATATACTTTATTCGTTGAGCCCAAACTTTGCTGCTATCAGAATATTCGGGAGTTTGTTTTACAAATAATTGATCATCTTCTTCTACAAATTCAATGATTGGTCTGCCTGGCTCATTCACCCAGTTTTTACTCCATAACTCCAAATCATATTCCGATAATTCTGTGAGTATTTTTATCAAGTCAGCCCATGATGCATTTTTATAACTATAAGTCGCCAGGTATTTTCTTAGGCCTTGCTGCAACATATGATCACCCATCAATTTCTCCAACTGATTCATTACAATAGGTGCTTTATGATATATAATAGTTCCATACATTGAGCTGGCATTTTCTAAATTATCCAGTTTTTGCTCTATTGGATTTGCTGCCTGCGTTCTGTCAACTGAAAACGAGGAAGGAAAATGTGTGGTAAGAAAGGTAAGCTCATGATTTAAGTTCGGGAATTGCTCCTTGACAATCTTATCTGCCATAAAATTGGCAAACACTTCTTTTTGCCATACGCCACTAAACCATTTCATGGTAACCAAATCACCAAACCACATATGCGCTGTTTCGTGGGCAATAAGTTGAGCTCTGTTTAACAGTTCTTCCTGAGTTGGAGTTTCACTTAAAAACAATTTTTCTTGTCGATAATAAACTGCTCCGGGGTGCTCCATACCTGAAAACTGGAAAGATGGAATGCAAACTAAGTCGTACTTATTAAACGGATATTTTATGTGAGTGAAATTTTCGAGCCATTGTAACGAATGAAAAACCTGATCAAAAACCGGAGCTATACTTCGGCTTAATTTAAGCGAATCTTTCTCCTGGTGATACATTGAAATCTCCATACCATTTCTGGTTTCACTAACCTTCTTAAACTCACCAACGGCAAAAGCCCATAAATAGGTACTGATTGGTTTTGACTCGGAATAAGTAATACGTTTGGTTGTTGCTGAAGTTTCTTCCTCTAAATAAGGTTTTCCATTGGTAATGGCTGTCCAGGTCTTAGGCATGTCAATAGCATAAGAAACCTTTGCTTTTAGATCAGGCTGATCAAAACAAGGAATGACAGTGCGAGCTCTGTCAGGAACAAATAACGAATACAAATATTTCTCGTTTCGGTTTAATGCGCCCTCTCCCATCCAAAACTCTATCTCAATATTATTTTCACCTTCCTTTAAATAATTACCCGGAATAACCAGATGCTCGTTTTCTAATGAAAAATAAACTTTCTCGTTGTTTGCTCTTACCATTATAACATGATCCGGATCTGAAACAAAATCAAAAACCAAAGGAGTGGTAATATCTTTTTTAGTGAGATTTACGCTTGCTTTTGCTTTGATTGGGATATTTATAGAATCAGGTATATTCATTTCCAGATGATATGCTATATCTGAAATCTCCTCGAATCTATTTTCAGCTAATTCTTTTGAAACTCCTTTTTCCAATGACTTTTTTTGATCGTGGTTGCAGGATGAAATAAGGAAAGTAATTATTAAAAGTGAAGTGAGTAAGGTCTTCATATTGATTATAAATATTGTGTATGATCTGATGATCAAATATAAACGCTTTGTAATAATTTGACAACAACCAAAGTGTGAAATGTACAAACACTCATATTTTAAGCCCTATAACATTCGGAGTTTAAAATAATATTATCTATCTGATTACTTTTCAATTTTCTCAAAAGAACACTTGTTTTCGTTGGATGCTCAAGATCATAGCCATTTTTATTGTTTATATTCCTTATTTTTGGAGACTTTGAATCTATGTTATGAAATAAAAACAAACTACATATAAAATGAAAACAGAAAAAGAGAAGATGGTTGCAGGAGAACCATATGATGCTTTTTGCAAGGAATTAACGGATATTCGAACACAAGTAAAAAAGACACTTCACAAACTTAATGTTACAGAATATTATACCGACAAATTTCAGGATACGATCAATGAGTTATGTCCTAATTCAGCCAGGAACTTAAATATTGTACCTCCCTTTTATTGCGATTACGGAGAAAATATTCATGCTGAAGATGGCGTATTTATTAATTCTGGTGGTTGTATATTAGACGGCGCCAAGGTATTTATAGGCAAGAAAACATTAATTGCTCCAGGCGTACATATATATACTGCGCAACATCCTGTAAACATAGAAGACAGAAGAACCTGGGAAGACTGCAAAACTGTAACAATTGGGGAAGAATGCTGGATTGGTGGCCACTCTACCATTTGTCCCGGCGTTACCATTGGCGACAGAGCTGTTATTGGTGCCGGATCTGTAGTCACAAAAGATATCCCGGCCGATACATTAGCTGCTGGTAATCCGGCAAAAGTAATCAGAAAAATAAATGAGTAATAACTTTCTTATGGAGCAGGTCATTAAAAAATGACCTGTACATATCAAAATATCAGGGTTCTCCTTAAAATATCAGCAATACACCTTATAAGTTTACCGAAAAAATCTAAATATTGACTTCCTAATAGATAAGATTGGCATTTATATTCAAAATAATAGACTTCACCATAATAAGAATGACACTTTTTATTAAAATATTGGCCTCCACCTTCAATTAAAGCATCCATTCTTTGAAATAATTGCATCACCATTTAAAATTTACCTCTAAACTAAAAAAGTTGATCAGGAGCTTAGCCCAATCCTTTTTTTGAACTTTAATCCATCATTAGAATTATACGGTGAATTGCTGAAAAAAGATGATCTATTAATCAATGGCAAGTTTAATATTAAAACGCAACAGGTATTATGGCATCTAATTTCTCCATTAAGTAAAAAACATTTTCTCCAAGAGCCTCCTTTTGTATTTCTTTTGAAAGTTCTTCTTTATGTGCTGTTCCCCTGGCATTAAAATTAAAATCCCGGTTTTTAACCTGAACCACGCCAAGCGTAAAGCCTAACACAAAAATCAGGATACTAACTGCGCCGAATCTTTTTAACCTTAATTTCCCAAGTAGTAGCAATGCGGTATTAAAAAACACTACTCCACTTACTATCAGAAATACATCATAATTATTCCACCACCAGGTATCACCAAAACCACCAATGTATACTTTTGAAGGCCATAAATAAGCTACTCCTCCCCATCCTCCACCGGGCGTAACCATATCTTCCAGCAGGTGCATATTGTAACCAAAAACAAATGCCAATACAAAAGGAATTGCGGATAATAAAGACGACCTTGATATTTTAAATTTGCTTTTTGCTGCATACAAAATCAATCCCAATAGTAATCCAAAAATTACAGATGCCAATAAAGAGTGAAAAAAGGCATGGTGAGAATACCAAAGCTTAGCCCCAAAGGCTTCATTCCCTGAAATAGATAAATCAAACCACTTTCCAAAAGTTGCGTCAAAACCACTCCATTTTGTAATCACATCTATATCAGGCAAAGCTCCGGCAAAAGCTCCTGTTACCAATAACTTAATTTTATGAGCTAATTTACCATTACTTACATTAGCTACAACTGATGCAGCAGCAACTCCTGATAAAGTATGTGTGAGAATGTCCATAATTTTAAATCTTTATTTTTTCACTAATACTGACTTATAAAAGAATCTTTCTAACAAAAAGCCTATTGCAACACCAATGGTATAACATATCAAATCACTCCATAAAAATCCAAAACCTAATACCAATCCACCTAATCTTGTATTTCTTATTGCATCAATCCAGGTATCATGATAAAGCTGGCTTAATTCAATCCCAAATGAAAATAATATTGCATAAGCAGCAATTGTAACAGATTGCTTTCTCTTAAAAACAACTCCAAACATCCAAAATACCATTAATGCCCACAATACATCTCCCAGATATTCCTTTATCCAGAATGGAAAATAATCAGCAAATTGCCTGGATGCCAATCCTAAGACAATGGTTACTACAGTTATTAAAACATAGTAAATACGATTTCTGTTCATAATGTTATAGATCATCAGATTTTAGACTAAAGATTGATTCCGAAAGAAACATACCTTTTCATTTGATTCTTTTGTTAAAATACTCCTGTAATTCTTTGCCTGTAATTTTATAACTCTCTTTTACTCCTTTTTTAAGAGTTTCAAGGTATTCTGAGCCCGGGGCATTTATTTCTTCTTCTAAAAATCGTTCATTGGTAAAAGTAAATATAGGATATCCACTTTCTTTACCTAAATACATCAATTTTCCATACCAAGCATTATGTAAAAAAACATGACTACCCCGGACTTGAGCTTCATTAAAATCAATCTCAAGATTGCCTTCATAGTCATTCTCCTGTTTCACAACATCAATAAACTGATTATAGCTAATCAGATACATCCGACCAAGAGTAACTTCATTTGCATTTGGTTCATGCTTAATAAAAGCCACACCTCCTTTACCCCAACTGCTATACCCCTTAGCAAAATACAACGCTCTGTTTATGATAATATTTTGTATCGCCCTGGGTGCTGTTTTATCAGAACATCCCGAATGCATTTTCACTGATCCCTTGGGTGTACCACCTTTTATATAACATAAAAACCGATCTTCACATAAATTGGAACCATAGCTGGCATACCACACTAAATCATTGCCTGTATTCTCCATAATTTTAACATCAAAGTACTTTAAGAATATTAACAAATATGCACAAAAGTCCTCATACTTCAGTTCTCAGTCAGCAGTCTTCAGTTAACCCTTGCTCTGGTTCAAGTTTGCAACTTGGACCTTTATAACTAGTATTATAAAATAGACTGGATTTACTGAATTAACAGGATGTTCTTACTATAGCAATAGATCACATGATGCAATCTCACGAAAGATGTGTTCTGGTTCAAGTTTGCAACTTGGACCTTTATAACTGGTATCATAATATAGACAGGATTTACTGAATTAACAGGATATTCTTATTAATGCAATAGGTCACAAGATGCAATCTTACGAAGGATGTACTCTTGTTCAAGTTTGCAACATGGTCCTTTAAAACTAGCATTACAATATAGACAGGATTTACTGAATTAACAGGATGTTCTTACTATAGCAATAGGACACAAGATGCAATTGTATTTAGGTTTCAGTCCTTTATTATTTCCATTTCCAATCTAATTCTTCACGAAAGGGTGCTGATAATTTTACAGTCATCTCTTTTATAAAATTTGAAAAATCAGGGAGATTCATAATTCTATCTTTAGGAATTATCGCATACTGTCCTGAAGAAAATTCTATATAGAAATAATCATTTGTTTCAAATACAGCAGTAACTTCGGATAAGTTTACTTTACTTTCTCCCATAGGACTCTTTTCCATTAAAAAATCTTCCTCAAAACTTAACTCTACAGTTTTATCAAAACGATTAGCCAATGTTTCATCAATATATTTCTCAAAGTGTCTTTTATATCTTCTTCGCATCATAGACGGATGATAAAAATACCAGCCAATGCCAAATAAAATAAACGTCAGGGCAAAAACATCATTTGCATTAATCATTAAGACAATACCTAAAGCCACATAAACAATAGATAATAGCCACCTTGATTTATTACGACTTTTGATTATTCGGGGTGATTTAGAGGCAGCAAACAATTGCATTTGCAAATAATCTTCTCTGGTTAAAGTATATTTAATAGTCATAAAAAAGTTGTTATTTCATTTTTTTTAATATCTGCACACAATTATAACTAATAACCCCTTATCTGTAAAATTTATTATTCTACACATATATAATTTAAGAAAATAAACATTGGCTTTAGAACCCCACTTTACTCTGGTTCAAGTTTGCAACTTGGACCTTTTTATAAAACCTTATGGCTAGTATATAAATTAAAGACAGGATTTACAGAATTAACAGGATGATTTCCTTTAGTAAAACAAAATTTATTAATATAAATCGATCCTGCTAATCTTGTTGATCCTGTCTAAAGCAATAGGTCACAAGATGCAATCTTACGATAGATGTTGACTAAAAACTGAAGACTGTGGACTATACCCTCTCGTATTCTGGTTCAAGTTTGCAACTTGGACCTTTATGCAAAACCTTCTGGCTAGTATATAAATTAAAGACAGGTTTTACTGAATTAACAGGATGGTTTCCTCTAGTAAAACAATATTTATGAATATAAATCGATCCTGTTAATCTCGTTAATCCTGTCTAAAGCAATGGAGTCACAAGATGCAATCTTGAGACAGATGTGGACTGAAAACTGAAGACTGTGGACTGTGGACTGTGGACTATACCATCTCTTATTCTGGTTCAAGTTTGCAACCTGGACCTTTATGTAAAACCTTCTGGCTAGTATATAAATTAAAAACAGGATTTACAGGATGATTTCCTCCAGTAAAACAAGATTTATTAATATAAATCAATCCCGTTAATCTTGTTAATCCTGTCTAAAAATGGAGTCACAAGATGCAATCTTGCGTCAGATGTTGACTAAAAACTGAAGACTGTGGACTATACCCTCTCCCAGTTCTTTGTGAAAATTCTTCGTGTCCGTTGTGGTTACTTTTCAAAGGAAAAAATGCCTTTTTGTCACAAAAACATGACAGCGTATTCATGAAACAAAAGCATCTCGTGTCAATTTTTCACCAATATGCCAATTTTATGGCATGGCACAGCATTTGAAATAAAGGAGAACGTATTCGAAAAAGAAAATATTAAGAACTTAAATAAATTTATAATTAAAATGGGAAAAATAATTGGAATCGACTTAGGTACAACCAACTCCTGTGTTTCAGTAATGGAAGGAAGCGAGCCGGTTGTAATTCCAAATAGCGAAGGTAAAAGAACTACTCCTTCAATTGTTGCGTTTGTTGAAGGTGGCGAAAGAAAAGTAGGTGACCCTGCAAAACGTCAGGCTATCACAAATCCAGCAAAAACGATTTATTCTATCAAACGTTTTATTGGTGATAACTTTGATGAAATTCCAAAAGAAATTTCTCGTGTACCTTACCAAGTAATTAAAGGAGATAACAACACTCCACGTGTAATTATCGACGACAGAAAATATTCTCCACAAGAGATTTCAGCTATGATTCTTCAAAAAATGAAGAAAACAGCTGAAGATTATCTTGGACAAGAAGTAACTGAAGCTGTAATTACAGTGCCTGCTTACTTTAACGACTCTCAGCGTCAGGCTACAAAAGAAGCCGGAGAAATTGCTGGTTTAACAGTTAAACGTATCATCAACGAGCCAACAGCTGCTTCATTAGCTTATGGTTTAGATAAGATGGACAGAGATATGAAAATTGCAGTATTTGACCTTGGTGGTGGTACTTTCGATATTTCTGTACTTGAGCTTGGTGATGGTGTATTTGAAGTAAAATCTACAAATGGTGATACTCACCTTGGTGGAGATGACTTTGATGATGTAATCATTAACTGGTTAGCTGATGAGTTTTTAAAAGACGAAGGTATTGACTTGCGTAAAGATGCGATGGCTCACCAACGTTTGAAAGACGCTGCTGAAAAAGCTAAAATTGAGTTGTCAAGTGGAAATTCTACTGAAATCAACTTACCATATATTATGCCTGTTGATGGTATTCCAAAGCACTTGGTTAAAACTTTAAGCCGTGCTCAGTTTGAGCAATTAGCTGACAGATTAATTCAGGCTACTTTAGAGCCATGTAAAGCAGCTTTAGCTGACGCTGGTATGTCTCCTTCAGATATTGACGAGGTAATTTTAGTAGGTGGATCTACTCGTATTCCTGCTATTCAGGAAATCGTTAAGAAATTCTTCGGAAAAGAGCCTTCTAAAGGAGTTAACCCTGATGAAGTAGTAGCTGTAGGTGCTGCAATTCAAGGTGGTGTATTAACTGGTGAAGTAAAAGATGTATTACTTCTTGATGTAACTCCACTTTCATTAGGTATTGAAACAATGGGTGGTGTAATGACTAAGTTGATTGAATCAAACACAACAATTCCAACTAAAAAGTCAGAAACATTTACAACTGCTGCCGACAATCAACCTTCAGTAGAAATTCATATTCTACAAGGTGAGCGTCCGATGGCAAACCAAAATAAAACAATTGGTCGTTTCCACTTAGATGGAATTCCACCAGCACAACGTGGTGTACCTCAAATTGAAGTATCATTTGATATTGATGCAAACGGTATCCTACACGTAACTGCTAAGGATAAATCTACAGGAAAAGAACAAAGTATCCGTATCGAAGCTTCTTCAGGATTAAGCGATGATGAAATCAAGCGTATGAAAGACGAAGCTGCTGCAAATGCTGAAGCTGACAAGCAAGCTAAAGAGAAAATCGATAAAATGAACGGAGCTGACAGCTTAATTTTCCAAACTGAAAAGCAATTGAAAGAGTTTGGTGATAAATTACCAGCTGACAAAAAGGCACCTATCGAAGCTGCTCTTGAAAAATTAAAAGCTGCTCATAAAGCTGAAGATCTTGCAGGTATTGATGCTGCTACAACTGAGTTAAACACTGTATTCCAGGCTGCATCTCAAGAGATGTATAATGCAAGTCAGGCACAAGGTGGTGCACAACCAGGACCTGATGCTGGTCAACCACAAGGCGAACAAGCAAAAGGTGGTGATGACGAAGTTACAGATGTTGATTTTGAAGAAGTAAAATAATTCAATATATGTAGTTATTATAGAGAGGCTATCCCTGTTGGGATAGCCTTTTCTATTTTATTGTTATATTTAGGCTTCCTTAAAAAATTCACAAAATAAATATAACAATGACTAAAAAGTTACTACAATTAGGTTTCCTGATTTGTATTTCAGGATTACTTCTTACATCAAACATGAGCGCACAACAACAAGAGTTACAACTATGGCCCAAAGGAGCTCCGGGAGCCATAAAAAACAAAGATTACAAAGAATCACCTACTGATGGCAGAGGCAGAGAAAACAGATATATTAAAGTAACCGATCCTACCATAAAAGTTTACCTTCCTGATGCAGATAAAGCTACAGGTGCTGCCATATTAATATGCCCGGGCGGTGGATACACTTGCTTAGCTTATGACCACGAAGGTTTTATATTGGCAGAATGGCTAAAACAACATGGTATTGCAGGTATTCTTTTAAAATATCGTTTGCCAAGTGATCAAATCATGAAACAAAAAGATGTTGGTCCTTTACAAGATGCCCAACAAGCCATGCGAATGATCAGAAACAATGCTAAAGAATGGAACATTGATCCTCATAAAATTGGAGTGATTGGTTTTTCTGCCGGTGGACACTTAGCTTCTACAATCTCTACACAATTTGACCGCGAAGTATATAAAACTAAAGATACTACATCTGCCCGACCTGATTTCTCAGTTCTTGTTTATCCTGTTATCAGTATGAAAGAAGGTGTAACTCATATGGGATCAAGAATTAATTTAATTGGTAAAGCTCCTTCTGAAGAATTGATTAATCAATACTCTAACGAGCAGCAAATTACACCAAACACTCCTATGACTTTTATGATTCACTCTGCTGACGATCATGCTATACCTATTCAAAATAGTTTGGGATATTTTCAGGCTCTGCAAGAAAATAAGGTATCGAGCGAAATTCATATTTTTGAAAAGGGAGGACACGGTTACGGCATGAGGGATGTTAAAGGCACTCAAAAACAATGGCCTTTATTGATGTTGGAATGGCTAAAAATGCATGACATGATATAAGAAGTTGAAAGTATAAAACTGAAAGTAAAAAGATTAACCACCATAAAAACTTCTTTCACATTTGGATATTCCTTCAATTATGCTACCAGGCGTGTCTTCACATTTGGTAATTTGATCTACTCGTAACCCCGTACTAAAATAACATCGTGTATCGGGGTACGAGATACAAGCTGCTTGCAGCAAGGAGGACTTTTTAACACATCCCAGGCATAAATTTCAGACACCTAAATTATTAATTGTAATGAAGATGAATAGTTTAAAAGAAATTATTGTTTTAGTATTGATGATTTTTATGAGTGCATCTTGTTCTAAATCTGACAGTATTGAACATACTGCTCCGGTTTTTAAATCAAGTACACCTGAAAATAATGCTGTAGATGTAAATCCTTCATCTGTAATTGAAATTACTTTTGATGAAGTTATTTCGCTTGCTACCAATCACGGTATTACAATAAATAACGAGGCTGCCTCAGTAGTGGCTGACTTCACAAAATTAATCTTCACTATTGATCTGGAATATGGTACCAATTATTCCATAATTATTCCCAAAGGAGCTGTTATTAATACTTTTAATGTTCCTTTAGAGGAAGCTGTTGAGATATCATTTACAACAGAAGATGCTCCCGTTATTGATGAAAGTGCAATGCTGTTTGTTGCCAATATGGGTGTTGGTTGGAATCTTGGAAACACACTGGATACAAAGAGTGTAGACGAGACAGCCTGGGGGAATCCTAAAGCAACTAAAGAGTTGATTGACGCTGTAAGCAATAAGGGATTTAAAACACTACGTGTTCCTGTTACCTGGCAATACCATATGGGAAGCGCTCCTGATTATACTATAGAGTCAGAATGGCTTGACAGGGTTGAAGAAGTGGTGAATTACGGCTTGGATAATGGAATGTACGTAATTATAAATATTCATCACGATGAAGAGTGGATTGTTCCCACTTATGATCAGGTTGATGTTATAAAAGATCAGCTAAACAAGGTTTGGACTCAAATAGCTACCCGTTTTAAAGATTATGATGAACATCTGATATTTGAGAGTTTAAATGAACCGCGCTTAATAGGCTCTTCTGCAGAATGGACCGGAGGAACAGCAGAAGGCAGAGACTGTATCAATCAATACCACCAGGTTAATGTTGATGCCATTAGGGCAACAGGAGGCAATAATGCTCTACGTTACATTTTAATATCTCCTTATGCGGCATCATCAGCTCAAGTTGCCATAGATGGTTTAGAGTTACCTTCTTCTTCTAATTTGATTGTTTCTGTGCATAATTATTTTCCATATAATTTTGCACTTGCAACCAGCAACTATGTTACTAAATGGGGAACAGAATCTGAAAAACAAGCTATGGATGCGGAACTGGATAGAGTGTACCAAAAGTTTATTACAAACGGAATTGCTGTGGTGATGGGAGAATGGGGTAGTTTGAATCACAATAATACGGAGGATAGAGTACTGCATGCTCAATATTTTGCCAATGGATGTATAAGCAGAGGTATATCTCCGATTTGGTGGGATAATGGTACTGCAGATTATTTTGGTATCATTAGCAGAAATGATTATTCATGGACATTTCCGGAGATAGCAAACACCATAGTTAATGAAACACCAACGGTGGAATAGATGAGAGTTGGCGGGTGTTTTATATACTTCAGAACCTTTTTAGTTTATACTCTGATTCGTTATTACGTAGTGTCTTTTATATAGAAAATGATATATGACAAAAATTAATATGCTGTTTTGCCATTTTATTACTTAACGTCAACATTGGCATAAATAACCGGTTGCTTTAGAAACGCCATTCCTTTCCGCTCATACACAGTTCTTATAAAAAACAAACTTTTCAGGTTACGTTTTACTGCCAACAGAAATTTATTGTGTATTGTAGGTAGTTCTTATTCGTTCAATCTCATTATTAACTTCTTGTTCAGAGATTATAGGTCCCTCTATATTGATTTTTGAAGTAGTCTTTCTCCAATAAGGAAATAACCATGTCATATGTGTCCCAAATATTTCTTTTTCACCATTAGGGAGGATTAAATTGTAATGAACTTTATAAACCATTTGTCCCTTTCTAAAAGTTATTCTCTCTACTCGACATGAAAGTATTTTATAAAACCTCTTTATCATATCTTCTCCACTTTCTGTATATGGTAAGAATTCTACAACACCACCAATTCCTATTCTAGCCTCATTTTCAAATGAAAAATCAATAAATCTTGGTGATTCACCTTTATCTATTTGAAGTATATCATCATCTATTCGAGCAACATTTACGTTATGTTGAACTTTTATTGAATCTGCAATTATGTCTAATAAGTTCTTCATATAAACTTAACTTACGAAAATGTATAAATATCACGATTACTTTTATTTAGGTGTAAACGAATATTATCGTTTGTTTTCCAGGTTATTTATTTTTTTATGTAACATGGTAAATTACCTACAACTTAGAAATATATCCACCCTCAAATATATCCGCCATTAACTCTATTCATAAGGATACTTTAAACATAATCCATAAAGAAACACTTATAACAAAAGCATAAGTTTCTTGTACTTAAATAATTACAATTGCAGCTGCAGTAATCAATCCTGTAATAATTGTGATGCTATACATAAAAAATATGGCAAATAGGCGCCAAAACACAGTAAGCCATTTTTTCTTATACAGCTTATGTGCTCCAATTATTGAGTATATCGGAACTAAAAGAAACAACCATCCATTTATTGCACTTGCTACGCCAGGCAAAAAGTAACTCAATAACATCATTACAATAAATATAATGAACAGAAAAGAGTGCTGATTAATAGCAAAAATCAAATGCCCGAGATAATATTTATAGCTTTTCCTAAAAAACAACCAAAGCATCGCGCCGTATAATGGCATTAATAAAAATAAAAACCAGGATAGGTATTTAAAAAACTGGGGCAAATAATATTCAGGGTGACTATTGATATCTTTAATATGATTCAGTACCTCATTATCTTCTTTATTAGCTTCTTCCATTTCTGGATTTTCAGTTACTAAAGTATCTTCTTGAGCTACGTCAAAATTTTTTGAATTAAATAAGATAAAGTTCTTTTTATTGTTATTTGCCAATTTTACAATTTCACTATCCGACTGTTTATAATTCTTTTCAATAGTTTCCAAGGTAACCGTATTCAGTAGTAAGAAAAAAATAAAACTTATAAACACATACAAACGAAAGGGAGGCATATATCGCACTCGATGTCCTGCGATGAACTCACTGGCCATTTTACCTGGCTTAAATAGCACAGCCAGCAAGGTTTTCCACAAGCGTGTATCAAAGGCAAAAATATTCCCCATTAAATCGTATAAGAGCAAACCAAAAGGTTTTTCGTAATCCTTCACAGATTGGCCACATTGGGGACAAAAATTTCCAACAAAAGTTGTTTCACAGTTTTTACAGTTTATAGTTGAGTCTGGTGCACTAGTATTCATTACCTCATATAATTTGTTAATTTTGCCTGAATATATATAATTTGTTGCATTTTTAAACGATCTGTTCTATAAGATTATGGATTTTAGAGACCGAGTATTTTTAGCTGTTGCAGAAAACTTAAGCTTTTCAAAAGCTGCAGAAGAACTTTTTATTAGTCAGCCTGCCGTTACTAAACACATCAAAGAACTCGAATCTAAATTAAAAAGTACGTTATTTGACAGAAAAGGAAACAGAATATATTTAACAAAAGCCGGAAAGGTAAACTACGAGTATCTTAAAAAGATTAAGCAACAATATGCTGAGCTTGAATTTGAATTGGGCAGATTAAACAACACCTTTAAAGGAAGTTTAAGGATAGGTGCCAGTTCAACCATTTCACAGTATTTGATACCGGAAACACTTGCAGCCTTTTATAAACGATATCCTAAAATTGATTTACACCTGTTAAGTGGCAACTCTCACGAAATTCAACAGAAGCTTTTATCGGAAGAAATTGACATTGCGCTTATTGAAGGATCGTCATCTTTAAAAGAACTTAAATACTCAGAATTTTTAGATGATGAAATTGTTGTGGTTACCGGAAACAACAGCGTATATGCTAAGAAAAGACAAATAGCTATTGCTGATCTGGAGAATATTCCGATGGTATTAAGAGAAAGAGGTTCCGGAACATTAGAAGTAATTAGAAAATCGTTGGGCGAGAATAATATTAATCTGGAGGATTTGAATATTGTGATCCATTTAGGAAGTACCGAAGCCATTAAAAATTTCCTGATCAACTTTGAAGGTGTTGCCTTGGTTTCTGAAAAGTCTATTTCCAAAGAAATTGAACTAAAGCAAATTGTAAAGCTTAGTGTTAATCGGTTAAAGATTGACCGAAAGTTTAGAATTGCATTAAGACAAGGAACTCCAAGTTATACCGCCCAATTATTTATCAACTATCTAAGTAATTATAACTTTTAATTATATATGATAATTTTTTTGTATTTGTTTTAGTTATTGCAACTATATACTTTTGTTCTTGTCATAAAAATGTCACAAGATGCAACTAAGTCAAAAACAAATACAGCTTATATATTTCACAATTATTGGACTATGCTTTACGCCTGTTTTTTCACCGGCTTTGGCATTGGCTTGTGGAATTGTTTTATCCTTAGCCGGAATTAAATATTCAGCTATCAATAAGCAAACATCATTTGTTTTAAAAGCATCCATTGTACTGATGGGTTTTGGCATGAACCTCACTCAGGTAATAGCCACTTCAAAAGAAGGTTTTGTAGAAACGGCAATTTCTGTAATCACAGTAATGACAGCAGGATTTTTGTTAACTAAACTCCTGAAAATAGATTCTAAAATTGGCTTATTAATTTCTGCAGGAACTGCCATTTGCGGAGGAAGCGCAATAGCAGCTATTTCCAATGTATTAAATGCCAAAAGTTATCAGGTATCTTTTTCATTGGTTGTGGTATTTATCCTCAACGCAATTGCACTGGTTATTTTTCCGGTAATTGGTCATTATTTTGATATGAGTCAGGTTACTTTTGGACATTGGGCAGCCATTGCAATACACGACACCAGTTCTGTTGTGGGCGCTGGAGCCAGTTATGGTAAAGAAGCCCTGGAAGTTGCAACAACTGTTAAATTAATCAGAGCCCTTTGGATAATTCCTTTAGCTGTTGTAATTTCATTAACTCAAAAAAACTCAAGTTCAAGAAAAATTAAGATTCCTGTATTTATTGGATTATTTGTGGTAGCCATAGTTGTTGCACATTTTTTACCAGCATGGAACACAACATTTACTCACTTAAACTGGTTAGGTAAAAAAGGAATGATTGCTGCATTATTCCTAATTGGATCAGATATTTCAATAAAAGAAGCCAAAAAGGCAGGAGTAAAAAGTTTTATACATGGTGTTTTACTATGGATGATCATAGGAACCACTTCTTTTCTAACATTAACAATTTTATAATTATGACACTGTTTTGGATAATTTTAATTGTTTCGGTAGCCAGCTTAATTAAAGGTATTTCAGGTTTTGGTTTTGCATTAGTATCATTACCGCCGCTTTTAATTTGGTATTCGCCAGCAGAAATTATCCCGGTGTTAGTCATCTGTAACTTTATTTCATCAACTATAATTATCCTTCAAAAAAAGGATAAAAATTTAGTACCCCCTAAAGTAAAACCTCTGATAGTAACCGGAGCTGTTTTTACTTTATTAGGGGTACTAATTTTAAAAAATGCAAACGAAGAACATCTGATTCATATCATAAGTATGATATTTATAGCACTTACAGGACTTTCCTTCTTTATTTCAAAGTCTCCTGTAAATTATCCGGGGGTTACGTATCCTATTGTTGGTGCGGTTGTTGGTTTACTGACAGGGAGTACATCTGTCAGCGGACCTCCCTTGACTATATTTCTTAACTCAGCAAAAATCAACAATCAGGAGTTTCGCGAAATATTTTCATGGTTTAACATAACAACATCTATTGTTGCCATCATTGGTTATTTCATAGCCGATTTAATTACCATGGAATCACTAAAATTAGTTTTATTGTTTTTCCCTTTAATTTACATTGGCACTTATATTGGTAAAAGGCTTAACAATAAAATACCATCCAATATTTTTAAAAACTCCACACTCGTGTTAACATTAATTTCCTGCGTATTTTTACTATTTAAATAATTAGCTTGTCTTTATTGATTGTTTGTAAGTCTTATTAAATTTGTAGCTGTTAAACTGAATTCGATATAAAAATTCGGATTCTAGTTATTAATCAACAAACAAATTATCAATGAAGATTTCAGCCATTATTATAGGACTCAGTTTAGGTTTAGGAACAATTCATGCCCAGGAAATGGATGTTTTTGGCAATAAAGTTCCATCAAAACAAACAATTACTCCCAACAACGCCACTGATAAAATCAACCAAAAAGATGAACAAGGCAGAAAACAAGGCCACTGGGAGAAAAGGTATAACAATGGAAAACTAGCCTACTCTGTCACTTTTAAAGATGATATTCCTGTTGGGGAAATGAAACGTTTTTACCAAAATGGAAACAAGCAAGTTGTGATTAATTACGACGATAAAGGAGAATACGGTAAAGTTGAAACCTACAATGAAGATGGTAAACTAACTGCAACAGGTACTTATTTCGGAAAGATAAAAGATGGTCTTTGGGAATATTTCTCTAGTGAAGGAAAACTTTTAACTAAAGAAAACTATAACAAAGGCAAAAAAGATGGTATGACCACCTATTTTTTCAGAAATGGAAAAAAAGCTGAGGAAGTTGAATGGAAAGATGATGTTAAAGATGGTATCTGGTATAAATATCACGAATCGGGTAGTATTAAGTTAAAGGCTGCTCATGTAAATGGCCTGATTGAAGGACCGTATATTGTTTATTTTGAGAATGGAAAAATGGAAGTTCAGGGGAAATTTGAGAATGGCAAAGAAGAAGGAACCTGGATCATATTTACTCCTGAAGGAAACATTTCTTATAAAATTAATTATAAGGATGGTAAAACACTTAACGAGGCGGATTTTGACGATAAACAAAAACTTTTATTTCAGGAGTTTGAAAAAAACAAAGGTAAACTTAAAGATCCTGAAGAATTTAAACATGATCCGGACTCATACATAAGAGGTATATAATAGTGCTAATGATACTTAATTGTTGAAACAAAAATATATAAATATCTTATTCTTACTTTGGGCATTCATCATTCCTAATATGAATGCTCAAAAGTATTTTATTGCTTTTACAGACAAAGCAAACAACACCTTTTCCACAAACTCCCCTGAAGCTTTTTTGTCGCAAAGAGCCATGCAAAGGAGAGCAAAGCAAAATATTAATATCACAGAAGAAGACCTTCCTGTTTCCCAATTTTACCTCGACAGTTTAAAGAAGATGAATGTCAATGTTCTTTGGCCATCTAAATGGTTAAACGGAGCCATAATTGAAACTAACAACACAACTTTAATTGATACAATAACCCGGGTTTCATTTATTTCTGACGCCCGTTTAATCTGGAAATCTAACTTAAAAAGCAGTATTTCTAAATTTCAGTCTCAGAATCCGACTGCTTCATTAAAATCTGATGTCACAAATTTGTATGGACAAGCCTACAATCAAACAGTAACTATAAACGGACATCTCTTACATCAGGAGGGATATGAAGGTAAGGGAATGCTCATTGCTGTGATTGATAATGGTTTTGGACATGCAGATGAACTACCTGCCTTTAATCATTTATGGAATAATAATCAGATTAAGGCTTCGGTTGACATTGTTAGTCCCGGAAGTGATGTATTTCATTCAGAATATACACACGGAATGTATGTGCTTTCTGTATTGGGTGGTTATTTAGATGGAGAATTTAAAGGAGCTGCCACGGAGGCCGATTATATTTTGCTAAGAACAGAAGATGACAACAGTGAATATCCGATTGAAGAATATAATTGGGTGATTGCTGCCGAATATGCCGACAGTGCAGGTGTTGATGTAATCAATTCTTCGTTGGGTTATTACGAGTTTAATGATGCTACTTTTAACCACACCTACGAGGATATGGATGGGCAAACAACGATTTGCGTAACCGGGGCAGAAAAAGCATTTTCAAAAGGAATGCTGGTTGTGAACAGTGCCGGAAATGAAGGATCTAACCCATGGAAATATATCATTACGCCTGCTGATGGTAAAAATATTTTATCGGTGGCAGCAATGGTTACTGATAGTACAAAAACTTCTTTTAGCAGTTATGGTCCCTCGTATGATGGAAGAGTTAAACCTGATATTACAGCTTTGGGAGCACAAGCGGCTGTTCAAGGTATCAGTGGGTCCATCATCCATTTAAATGGCACCAGTTTCTCAGCCCCAATTATAGCAGGTTTTGCTACATGTCTTTGGCAAGCCAAACCAAATATCAGTAATAAAGAATTATTGCAAATCATCAAACGCAGCAGTCATCAATATTACACTCCTGATGACAGTTTTGGATATGGTATTGCAAATTTTTACAGAGCACTTGACTTAAGCAGCTCTACAAGTGAATTGCAATCTAAGAACGGATTTAGAGTTACACCCAATCCTTTTTCCAATAAAATCGAGATATCACATCATACTAAAAACTTATTAAACTTAAATATCAGCATCTATGATATAACAGGCAATATCGTTTATCAGGAAAACATTTCTACTACCAATAAACATACAATTAATAATTTGGACAAACTTTGCAGAGGAATGTATGTTTTACAATTAAAAGATGCCAATCAGAAATACAGTTTTAAGATTATAAAAACCAAGTAATGAGCGAAACTTCACTATCCTTATTTGAATTAAACTCCAAAATAAAAAGCACAATCCACGAATCTTTTGCAGATACCTATTGGGTAGTGGCTGAAATTAGTGAAATACGCGAGGTAAGAAATGGACATTGCTATTTAGAGCTGATTGAAAAGGATGAAAAAACAGAACAAATCATAGCCAAATCAAGAGCTAACATCTGGGCCTATACCTATAGAATGCTGAAACCTTATTTTATGCAGGCTACAGGACAACAGCTAACCTCAGGTGTAAAAGTTTTATTAAGAGTAAGTATTGATTTTCAGGAAGTTTACGGATTTAGTCTGAATATTAGAGACATTGATCCCAATTACACTTTGGGAGATATGGCACAAAAAAAACAAGCTATTTTAAACAAGCTTAGTGAAGAAGGTGTCATTGATATGAATAAGGAACTTGAAGTTCCCCTTGTTCCTCAAAAAATTGCCGTAATCTCCTCTCCTACGGCAGCCGGATACGAAGACTTTTGCAACCAACTAAATAATAATCCGCAAGGCTACAAGTTTTACATCAAGTTATTCCCGGCTATCATGCAGGGCGATCAAACAGAAGCCTCTGTAACTGCCGCTTTAGACAGAGTCTATGAATATGAAGATTTATTTGATGTTGTTGTAATTATTCGAGGTGGTGGCTCAACTTCTGATCTGATGTGTTTTGATAATTATTGGATCGCCTATAACATTGCACAGTTTCCAATACCCGTATTTTCAGGAATCGGGCATGAAAGAGATGAAACGGTTGTTGACTTTGTGGCTCATACCCGTTTAAAAACACCAACAGCAGTAGCTGAACATATTCTTGAATTGGTAACTGATTTTGATAACCGATTGGAATTTCTAAAAGACAATGTAGTTTCAAACACCCGTGACATATTGTCTTCATATAAAGCCATGTTCGAGAGATCTTCCATGCGATTTAAACCACTTGTGTCACATTCGCTAACCAAGCAAAAAAGTATGCTGACAAACATGGCGCATCAACTAGAAAACCACTCATCTTCATATATTAATGATAGAATCAATTATCTGAATATTATTTCAGAAAGAGTAAAAACGTCATCATTAAACCGAATCCATAACGAAAAACTTACGGTTGATCAATATCCACAGAAATTAGCATCCGGAGCCAAGTATTTCTTTTCGGACAAAAAAGCACAGTTACAACTATTTGAAAAAACAAACAACCTGTTAAACCCTATCAACATATTAAAAAAAGGTTATTCTATTACCTATTTAAATAATAAGGCTGTAAAGAATTCAACAGCGCTTAAAAAGGGAGACAAAATTACAACTCAATTATTTGATGGCAAGATTGATAGTACAGTTGAATAAGTAAATGGGTGATATTATTTACCTTTATTAACTTTTTCGAAATAATTTTCGACCTTTGCACCAAATTCACAATAAAGAAAATGAGCAAGAATACTCCTAAAAAATTCACTAAGGGGACAAAAAATACAGAACATAAATCATCTGGTAAAGATGTTGTTCCACAAAAAAAAGACGACAACGCTGCCATTAGATTGAATAAATTTATTGCTAATGCAGGTGTTTGTAGTCGTCGTGAAGCTGATAAATTAATTAGCGAGGGACTTATTACTGTAAACGGAGAAGTTGTTTCGGCTGTTGGCACAATGGTAAAAACAACAGACAAAGTTGTTTATGATGGCAAAGATCTGAATCCTGAAAAACTGGTTTATGTATTACTAAATAAACCAAAGGATTGCGTAACTACGTTAAGTGATCCCCATGCTAAAAGAACGGTTATTGATATTGTAAAAAATGCTTGTACGGAAAGAATTTATCCTGTAGGAAGATTGGATAAAATGACAACCGGGGTTCTTCTGTTAACAAATGATGGTGATTTAGCGAAAAAACTAACTCATCCCAGTCATGAGCACAGAAAAATATACCACGCATTTTTAGATAAACCTATTACAAAATCTGATCTGCAAAAGATAGAAACAGGTTTTGAGTTAGAGGATGGTTTTATTAAATCAGATAAATTAAGTTTAGTAAAAGACAATCCTTTGGAAGTGGGTATCGAAATTCATTCCGGGAAAAACAGAATTGTAAGAAGAATCTTCAAGCATCTGGGTTATGAAGTAATTAAACTTGATCGTGTTTATTTTTCAGGTTTAACGAAGAAAGATGTTCCGCGAGGAAAATGGAGATTTTTAACTCAAAAAGAAATCACTTTCCTGAAGGCTGGAATCATGAAATAGATTACAAAACAAAACTTAAACAAAATATTCATATGACATTAATCAAATCCATATCTGGAATCCGTGGAACTATTGGAGGTTTACCAGGAGAAGGCTTAAGTCCTTTGGATGTCGTAAAGTTTACTGCAGCATATGCTGCCTGGGCTAAAGAAAACACAAACAAAGAAAAAATAACTATAGTTGTTGGTCGCGATGCCAGAATCTCCGGACCAATGGTTGATAAAATTGTAGTAGGTACATTAATGGGTTGTGGAGCCAATGTAATCAATTTAGGTTTATCAACTACTCCAACTACAGAGTTGGCTGTTACAATGGAAAATGCTGATGGAGGTATTATTTTAACTGCCAGTCACAATCCTAAACAGTGGAACGCATTAAAACTACTTAATAATAAAGGAGAATTCCTAAGTGGCGATGATGGTAAAAAAATATTAGCTATTGCTGAACAAGAAGCATTTAACTTTGCAGAAGTTGATGCACTTGGTACTGTTGAAGAAAATGATACCTATATCCAAAAACATGTTGACCATGTTTGTAATCTGGAACTAGTAGATGTTGACGCCATCAAAAAAGCCAACTTCAAAGTTGCCATCGACTGTGTGAATTCTGTTGGAGGAACCTACTTGCCTCCTCTTTTAAAGGCGTTGGGTGTTAATAATATTATTGAACTTTATTGCGAACCTAACGGCCAGTTCCCTCACAATCCGGAACCTCTTCCAGAAAACTTAACTGAAATTTCAGCATTGATTAAAGAGCAGAAGGCTGATGTTGGTTTTGTTGTTGACCCTGATGTGGATCGCTTAGCTATTGTTAACGAAGATGGCAGTATGTTTGGTGAAGAGTATACGCTTGTTGCTGTTTCTGATTATATTTTAAGTCAGAAAAAAGGTAATACAGTTTCTAATTTATCATCTACACGTGCATTAAGAGATGTAACTGAAAAATATAATGGCACATACACTGCTGCTGCTGTTGGAGAGGTAAATGTTGTAAACAAAATGAAAGAAACCAATGCTGTTATTGGTGGCGAAGGTAATGGAGGAGTAATCTATCCTGAATCTCACTATGGAAGAGATGCATTGGTTGGTATTGGTTTGTTCTTAACGCACTTAGCTAAATCAGGTAAAACCTGTTCTGAAATGAGAGCCTCATATCCTGAGTATTTCATTTCTAAAAACAAAATTGAATTAACACCTGAATTGGATGTTGATAAAATCCTTGTTGATGTTAAAGAGAAATACAAAAACGAACAAGTGAATGATATTGATGGTGTAAAAATAGATTTTCCGGACAAATGGGTTCACCTAAGAAAATCGAATACAGAACCAATAATCCGCATTTATTCCGAAGCACAAAACGAAGAGAAAGCAGAAGAATTAGCTGAAATGATTATTCAAGACATAAAAACAATAGCAGGTATTTAAGCGATATCCCCATATCAAATTGATATGGGGATTTTTTTTTGACAAAATAATTTACTTAAAACTGCGTTATTCTAGAATAAGGAATCTACGTTTCTATACTCAAAACACTATTTTCCTTATTAACAACCTATTAGTTTTTTAAAATTTTCGAAATAATATTTCGAACCGTATTAATTTAACAACATAGGTTATTATATTTAATGCCGAATTCATTTAGCTAAACTTATACATAATGTTTAAAAGAAAAACCCCAAAAAGGATAGGAATCCTTCTTCTTTTATTTGCTGTTATATTCATTATATACAAAATGGCATTTACAACATCCAATACCGATACCCTAGTTACCACGAATGTTTTACAAGGAGATTTTCAGACCTTAGTATACAGTACCGGACAATTACAAGCCGAAAAATCTGTATCTATTAATGCACCTTCTGAGTTATCTGCACGACTTATTAATATATATGAGATTAAAGTAACTGATCTTATTGAAGAAGGTACCGTTGTTGATTCTGGTGATTATGTTGCCTCTTTAGATCATAGTGCTGTAGAAGAAAAACTAACTGCCGCCCTAAGTGATTTATCAGAAAAACTGGATGCTTATGACGATGCCAGAATAGATACCAACATAAACCTTAGCAACTTAAGAGATGAATTGGTTACTTCACGAATTGATCTGGAAGAAAAACAATTAATATTAAAGCAATCCGTTTACGAATCTCCGGCAGTAATCCGTCAGGCCAACCTTGATGTTGAAAAAGCCCAACGTAAATTAGATCAGGATCTAAGAAATTACGATTTAAAAAAACAACAGAACAATATTACAATGGCCAGAGCCGAAAGTGCTGTAGAAAGAACCCGAACTCAAATTAAAGAAATCAGAGATTTATTTGATGCCATTGATATTAAAGCTCCTGCTCCGGGCATGTTAATCTATGCCTTTGATCGCATGGGTAACAAAATAAAAGTTGGTTCTACAATAACTCGTTGGATGCCCAAAATAGCAGAACTCCCGGATCTTACTTCCATGATATCCAAAACATTTATCAATGAGATTGATATCAGTAAAGTTAAGAAAGGCCAAAAAGTAAAAGTTGGTGTTGATGCTTTCCCTGAAAAAGAATTTGATGGAGAAGTTGTTGAAGTGGCAAACATAGGTCAGGTAATTCCGGGTGGTGACACAAAGGTTTTTGAAGTAACCATTAAAGTTTTTGGTTATGATAAAGATTTGAAACCAGCCATGACAACATCAAATGTTATCAGTTCAACCACCTTAAAAGATGTCATCTATATTCCATTGGAAGCGGTGTTTCATAATGATTCCTTATCTTATATTATAAGAAAAAAAGCACCATCTAAAAGACAAATTATAGAACAGGGTGCAGAAAACGGAAATTATGTTGTAGTTAAACAAGGCCTTTCTGAAGATGAAGAAATTTTAATGCATGAGCCCTACATTGAGGATGAAGATGATATTAAATTTATCGGACTTGACATTTATGAGAGCTTAAAAGACTCCAGCAATATTGCAGAAACCGCAGGTCAACAAGCATCTAACCTAAACTAGGCATGAAAGAACTACAAAGACTTTACAGGCGATATATACATGACGTTATTATCGCAATTGAGGCCATACTTGCTAACACGGTCAAATCACTACTTACCGGTTTAGGAATTATGTTTGGTGTTGCTGCTGTAATTAGTATGCTGGCCATTGGAAAAGGTGCTCAACAGGAGGTTTTAGAGCAAATTAAATTAGTTGGAGTCAACAATATTATCATTACCCCAGTAAAAGATGATGTGGTTTCAGATAGTGAAACATCAGGCGATGAAGATTCGGAAAACAAAGGAAAACGAAAATCCAGAGGATTAACTTTACAGGATGCTCAAGCTATTGCACAAACAATACCTTCAGTAGCTCAGGTTAGTCCTGTTATTTCAATGAACTACTATGCTGTTAATCAAGGTAAGAGTTATCCTATTGTTCTGGAGGGTGTATCTTCTGATTATTTCTCTCTATTAAATGTAACAATTGAAAACGGCAACATTTTTAATCCGGTACAAAATACCAAAGGACTTCCGGTTTGTGTAATTGGACAAAATGTAAAACAGAAATTCTTTAATCAGGAAGACCCGGTTGGGAAATATATCAAAATTGGAGAAAACTGGCTTGAAATAGTTGGAGTTGCTGAAAAAAGAGATTTCACCAGCTCTGCTTCTGATGAGATGGGAATTAGTTCGTCAGACAATAAAGTTTTTATCCCATCAAAAACTCTATTAATGCGATTCAAAGACCGCTCCCGAATTAATCCGGAAGTGCTAGAAAGAATGAGTCGTGGCAGGGGTCGAGGAAATGCAAGTGGTGATCAGGCAGAACAGAAAATTCAAAATCAGCTTGATAAAATTGTGGTTCAGGTTAAAGAAACAGAACAACTCAGTATCACAGCTGATATCATCAAGCGGATGCTTTTAAGAAGGCATTTTGAAATGTACGATTTTCAGGTTACAGTTCCTGAGTTACTGTTAAAGCAACAACAAAAAACAAATGATATTTTCAATATTGTTCTTGGAGCAATTGCAGGCATATCTCTACTTGTTGGTGGTATTGGAATTATGAATATTATGTTGGCATCGGTTTGGGAACGTATTCGTGAAATTGGAACCAGACAAGCTATTGGAGCATCCCGGAAAGATATTATAGTGCAGTTTCTTGCTGAATCAACTTTAATTAGTGTTGTTGGTGGATTAATCGGAATATTTCTGGGGGTTACATTTGCTTACATCATTGAAATAACGGCTGATATCAAAACTATTGTATCGGCATTTTCCGTTATTGTTGCTTTTGGTGTTTCTGCTACTGTTGGTGTCATTTTTGGTTATCTACCTGCAAAAAAAGCCGCAGAACAAGATCCTGTTGAATCATTAAGACACTGATAAAAATACATTTATATAAAAGAATCGAGGTTACAGCTTAGGTCCCTTCTTAAGATCTGAAAACTAAACAAAAAAAGAAATGAAACAATTCATAATACTTACATTTTTATTGTTGAGCATATTTCAAACTCAAGCTCAGGAACAAAAAGATGTACACTTAAAACTAACGCTTGACGAAGCCATTAAAATTGCAGAAACACAATCTATATACCAATTCAGGCAAAAAAACATGTATCTGGCCAAATATTGGAATTACAGAAGTTATAAAGCAGAGAAAAGACCTTCGCTTGTTTTAAATACAAATCCAATTAACTATCAGAGAACCATTACTACCAGATATGAAAATGGAGAAGATGTTCTAACTCCTTATGAAAACTTTACTTCCAGCGGATCTCTTGATCTTACCCAGAACATTACTTTTACCGGAGGATCTATTTCGGCTAGTAGTGACTTTAGACGAATTGAAAATTTGGAAAGTGGTAACCTATCCTACTCTTCTGCTCCCATCTCTATTGGAATAACTCAACCATTAAATGGATACAATGAATTTAAATGGAGATCGCTATCTGCTCCCTTGGAGTTTGAACAAGCTAAAAAAGAATACTTACAAAGTTTGCAAGAACTTTCGCTTAGAACGGTTAATATGTTTTTTGGCTTAGCTGAAGCTGAAATAAATATAAAAATTGCGGAAACAAACCTTTCTAATGCCGATACTTTATATCAAATAGGAAAAGGTCGCTTTGAGATTGGAACTGTAACTCAAGATGAATTGCTCGACCTTGAACTTGGTTATTTAAATGCAAGAATGAGTTTAAGTCAGGCAAAAATTAATCTGGAACAAGCAAAGTCTGCTATCAATTCATTTTTAGGATTAGAAAAAAATATTCATCTGGAATGTATAATACCTTCATCTATTCCATCTTTCAAAGTGGAAGTTGATCAAGCTATTACAAAAGCCTACGATAATAATCCTGACCTTTTGTCGTATGAACAACAACTCATAGAAGCAAACCGTAAAATTGCAGAAGCTCGTGGCAGAAACGGTATTGATGCAAATGTACAGGTAAATCTGGGATACAATAAAAACTCTCAGGAATTTAGTGATGTATATAATGCACCATTTGATAATCAACAGATTGCCCGTCTTTCTTTAAATGTACCGATTATTGACTGGGGATTAAAAAGAGGACAGGTTCAAATGGCCAAATCAGACAAGCAGGTTACCGAAGCTTCTATAAAACAAGCTAAAATCGATTTTGAGCAAAATGTTTTTATGGAGGTAATGAGATTTAATATGCAGGAAGATCAGGTTAAAATAGCTGCAAAAGCTGATACAATTGCACAAAAAGGATATGATGTTACCAAGCAACGTTTTTTAATCGGGAAAGTTGATGTTATCAAACTGAATTCAGCAAGAAACTCGGTTGATGCTGCCAAAAGAAATTATATCCAAAGCATTCAAAATTATTGGCAAAGTTATTATAACATAAGAGAGATTACACTCCACGACTTTAAGGAGAATTCAACACTAATCAAAGAACTGGACTATCTCTTACAGAGATAACTTGCAACTAAATCAAATTTAAATTGAATCTATCATTAAATAATTAGTTTATTTCATACAACACAGTGAACTAATTAGACTTACATGAAAAACACTTAGGTATGAAAAAATTCATCCAGAATAAACCTCTTTTGTATGGTTCCATTATTATTGTTGTTATTGCTCTATCTTGGTTAATTTTTGCCCATGATAACATTGACAATAATGTCATTGCAAAAGTGGAACGAACAAACTTTATACAAGAAGTAATAGCTGAAGGTGAAATTGTTGCCCAGGAATACGAAACGATCAACATTCCTGACATTATGAAAAACAATGAATTAGAAATCTGGTACCTTAAGATTACTGATCTGGTTAGTGAAGGTAAAAAAGTTAAAAAAGGCGATTTCATTGCCAAATTAGATCCTACTGATGTTGAAAGCAGATTAAAAACGGTAAGTGATAATATTGAAGAGTTTTCAAATAATCTTCAAACAGCAAAGCTTGACAGTGCCATTGAATTAAGTCAAAAAAGAGATGCCATTATCAATGCTAAAGACAATTTAGAAGAAAGTAAAATAACCGTTGAACAATCCCAATACGAGTCGAAAGCAACACAGCGCCAGGCTCAAATTAGTTTAAAAAAGGCCAATCTTGACCTTAAAACGGCAGAGAGAAATTACAGTAAAGAGATTCAAAAACACAAAAGTAAAGTAGTTCGTCTTGAGAAAAGACTAGAGCATGAAACAAACATTAAGAATCAACTGGAAGAATTAAAATCTAAATTATATGTAACCTCCCCTTCTGAAGGAATGGTAGTTTATGGGAAAGGCTGGCGTGGACGAAAAATAAAAGTAGATGATGAAGTAGGCAGATGGCAGCCGGTAATTGCTACAATTCCAAATTTAAACACATTAGAATCTCAGGCTGTTGTTAAAGAAATTGATATATCAAAGGTTCAATTAAATCAAGAAGTTAATCTTACAATTGATGCTTTTCCAAAAGAAGTTTTCAAAGGAAAAATTACTAAAATAGCAAATATTGGACAAGCGATTTCCGGCACCCGAATGAATGGTTTCACCATCTTAATTAATATTGAAAATACCAACAAGAAGATCCTTCCTGGAATGACAACCTACAATAAAATAATTGTATCTGACACCGACAGTGCATTAGTTGTTCCCAGAGAAGCTGTATTTGGAAATGATTCTATCAAATACGTTTACAAAAAAAATCTGAACAATATTAAAAAGGTAAATGTTATTATAAGTGGTGAAAATGAAACTCATATGCGAGTTATTGATGGTTTAAAAGAAGGAGATAAAGTATTATTAGAAGAACCTGAAGTTTAAAAAAGGTACGTTTTTACCCCGAAACTATAGTTTTTATAATTAATGTTGTTAAACATCACAGATAATTGAAGAAAAATATCTGTAATTAAAATCAACTTAATATATTTGTGTTTCTTATTTATAAGGATATCACTAAACAAAATATAGAAAAATTTAAAGTAATACAATTATGAAAGTAACTGTAGTAGGAGCAGGAAACGTAGGAGCTACCTGCGCTGACGTTTTAGCTTACCGAGAAGTAGCTAACGAGGTAGTTCTAGTAGACATTAAAGAAGGTGTTGCAGAAGGTAAAGCTTTAGATATTTGGCAAAAAGCACCAATTAACCTTTATGACACTCGCACTATAGGTTCAACAAACGACTATGAAAAAACAGCTGGATCTGACGTAGTTATAATCACTTCAGGTTTACCTCGTAAACCAGGGATGAGCCGTGACGATCTTATTTCAACAAACGCTGGAATTGTAAAAACAGTAACAGAAAGTGTTGTTAAATATTCTCCTGATGCAATCATTGTTATTGTATCAAATCCATTAGACGTAATGACATATCAAGCTCATATCAGTTCTAAATTCCCTCGCTCAAGAGTAATTGGAATGGCTGGTATTCTTGACACTGCTCGTTACAGAGCTTTCTTAGCAGAGGAATTAAATGTTTCTCCAAAAGATATTCAAGCAGTACTTATGGGAGGTCATGGTGATACTATGGTTCCACTTCCTCGTTACACTACTGTTGGAGGTATTCCGGTTACTGAATTAATTGAAGAAGAAAAACTAAACGCTATTATTGAAAGAACTAAATTTGGTGGTGGTGAATTAGTTAAATTAATGGGAACTTCTGCTTGGTATGCTCCAGGGTCAGCTGCTGCTCAAATGGTTGAAGCAATCGTTAAAGATCAAAAAAGAGTATTCCCAGTTTGTATTAAACTAGAAGGAGAATATGGAATTGATGATTGTTATTTAGGCGTTCCTGTTGTTCTTGGTAAAAATGGTGTTGAAAAAGTTATTGAGCTTAAACTTAATGATGAAGAAAAAGCATTATTAGAAACAAGTAGACAACACGTTTTAGAAGTAATGGAAGTACTAAATAAGTAATCTCAATTACTTACAAAATATAGCCCGCTGCGAAAGTAGCGGGTTTTTTTATTTACTTTTTTCCAATTTTTTACGTTATTTTGATAATATATAATCACAACACAACATTTTAAACATGAATACCGTGAAAACAACTATTTTTAGAGCTCTATTTTTAAGTACTATTTTCTTATTCAGCGCAATAACAATTAGTGCACAAAATGAAACCGAAGAAAACAAATCCGGATTGGATGAAGGTACTCTTGAAAGTCAGTTTAATTACATCATTAAAAAGTCTGAATCATACGAGGCTTATCAAGTTGTAAAAAGAACCTGGCTCCATAAAATTAAGGACAATGCGCTTGATTCTGTCAAAGTTCTGAAAGAATCGATTACAAAGCTTGAAACTGAAAGTGAAAATCAAAAAAGCGAAATCAACAGTCTTAAAGCTGACCTAAAAGAAACAAATGAAAAACTGACACTGATTTCAAAACAAAAAGACAGTTTTGCATTCTTAGGTATTTTAATGGGGAAAGGTACTTACAATGTTATTGTTTGGAGTTTGGTTTTTGTTTTTGCTGCAGCATTTGTTATCATGTTTTTGCTGTTTAAACGCAGTCATGCGGTTACTGCAAAAACTAAACAAGATTTAATTGATAAACAGGAAGAGTTTGATGCGCATAGAAAATGGGCGCTGGAAAGAGAACAAACTTTAGCAAGAGATTTAAATAAGTTAAAACAAAAATATAAGGGACTTGATTAAGTCCCTTTTTTATTTCCACTAAACTACCCGTTCATTTTCGAACACTATTTCGTGCTATTTCGTTCATTATAAACTTATCTAAATGCAAGAACCAACAACCTAAAGAACTACATATCTGCTTTTTACAGCTTTCGGCACAGAAAATGAAATCTAGTTATCAGATTAAACAAATAACTGGAGGATAAAGCAATGAAAACACATGTAAATCATCATCACTATTTAAACGTAATTGGAGTATTAATTACTGTCACTGTTCTTTTATTAGCATTTGGAATCTATAAGACCTTACAATTTCAGGAAAAAGAAATGTTTAAGTCTTATGAATATACTTCTGAAGTATCATCTTCAATATATGAAGCAAACAGACACCAATTACCTACATCTGCAGAATTTGCAGAAGATGAAGCTGCCCTTGAAATAGAAGACTGGATGCTAGATTACTCATCCTGGCTAGCAGAACCTGTTACTGCAAATACGACAGTTTCTTACACAGAAGAACCATTAGCTATTGAAGACTGGATGCTTAATACATCTGAATGGTTTACTCCAACAACTACATCAAATATTGTTGCTGCAGAATATGAAGAGGAAGCTCTTGTTATTGAAGATTGGATGCTATCAACAAATGAATGGTTAACTACCAGTACTGCATCCTTATTCTCAGAAGCAGAAACTGAATTAGAATTGCAATCTTGGATGTTATCTGTTGAAAGTTGGGATGTTCCCGTTGTAACTGCTGCACAATGGAACGAACTTAACTCTGTAGTTGAAGAAGAATTACCTATTGAAGACTGGATGGTTCAATGTTGTACCTGGTTAGCACCTGAGCAAATGAACCAGGAGGAACTAAGTAACTTTAGTCAGAATATTATGGAAGAGGAACTAATTATTGAAGCTTGGATGACTGATGTTGACAGTTGGCTTATTGAAGAGAATCCTAATACTACTGAAAAAGAACAGGTTTAAATCTTTATCCATTGCTTATCCAATCTTAATATTTTTAGCATATTAACCTACATAATAATTCCCGCCAAACCATCCAAAGAAGCCATTCTTAAAATTTAGAATGGCTTTTATATTTAATATTAGTCAGAGGAGGTATCTTGCTTATCTCCACTTTTTAATACAAATCGATTATAATACGAAAACAACAATGTAGTTACAGGTAATGCAACAAGCATTCCTAATAAACCTAACAAACTACCCCAGATAGACAGAGATAATAATATAATGGCAGGATGAAGTCCATACACTCGTCCCATAATTTTTGGTACAAGAATCGTTTCCTGAATAATCTGAACAACAGCTAAAACAATTAATGCCATCAAAATCACATGCCAATAACTTTGGTTTGTTTCCATTGCTTTTAACAAGGAGAGCAATGCAACAGGAATTAATCCTGCCACCTGTAAATACGGAACAATATTTAATGCGCCAATAAATAATCCCACAATAATAGCTAATGGTAAACCAATAATCCTAAACCCAATAGCAAGTAAAACACCAACAATTAATGCGATTAATCCTTGTGCTCTGAAATAAATCTGCATACCGGAAGTTAGGTCATTAAACACTTCCATCACTGGCTCTCTAAAGCTTGGAGGAACTAATTTGGGCCAACCTTCTGATATTTGTTTGAAATCAATTAATAAAAAAACTAGATAAACCAATATGATCAACAAACTCATTACGCCAATTAAAAAGCTAACAGAGCCAGAAAAAATATTCCAGGCCTGTCCCAATACTTTCCTCAAGGTAACTGCTACACTCTGCGGACTTAACAAATCTGTAAAATCAGTATGATTAATATAATCATTGGCCCAATCCACTGTTTCTTTTGGAAGAAAACTTGACAATGAAGAGTCCTGTAAATATATTTTCAAAAGTTCCACCATTCTCGACATCTCAGAAATAAACTGAGGAATCAACCAAATGGCGAGAAAATATAAAGTTCCGAAAACAAGTAGTAAACTAACAAAAACAGATAGCCCCCGGCTTTTAAACCTTGCTTTATATTGCAAAAATTCAACTAATGGGTTGATCAGATAAGCAATTAAAACAGCAATTAAAAAAGGAATTAACACACTACTTAATCGCTGTAACAAAAAATAAAACCCAAATAAAAATCCTACGGATAGTAAAATTCTAACAACTCTGTCAAAAGTAAATGGCTTTGATTGAAAATCCATAATTTAAAAATTTGAAGCAAGATAAATAATTAAGCTATTTTTTACTACTGATAAACTATTTTGAAACTTACCTTTGACGATAAATTTCAGATCCTCAAATAACTTTGTGAATCAATGTTAATTTTTGTATTTATTTATAAATATTCTAAGGCTATTTTAGTTGGAAGCTGGAATTTTATTTGTTATTTTACAAGTTGACGGAATACTATTTTATTAGAAAAAACGTTATTGAGCTATAACCATTAACACACAACATTTTAAATGAAGAGAGCACTATTATATCTATTTATAATACTTTTACCTTTATCCTTTTTTTCATGTGAAAGAGAGTTTGAGTATGCTAATGGGCTGCATGGTTTAAGTTTTTCTGTAGATACTTTAATGTTCGATACCATATTTTCTTCTATTGGTTCAGTAACCCGAAATTTTAAAATTTATAATACTTATGATCAGGATTTAATTATTAATTCCATTGAACTAGCCGGAGGTGACATCAGTGAGTTCAGACTAAATATTAACGGATATCCAGAAAACCGAGTTGAAGACATTAAAATAAATGCATTAGACAGTTTATATGTATTTGTAGACATTAATGTACAGCAAAATGAAAATTCTCCATTTGTAGTAAATGACTCAGTAATCATAAATACAGGAGAAAAAACGCAAAGTGTAAAACTTATAGCCTATCCTCAGGATGTTGTTTTATTACAAAAAGAAAAAATCAAAACAACCACCTTTACAGCAGACAAACCATATCTTATATACGATTACTTAGTTGTAGACAGCACCGAAACTCTAACTATAGAACCAGGTGCAAGGCTCCATTTTTACAATGATGCTCAATTAATTGTTTTTGGAAGTATGCAGGTAAATGGAACTATAGAAGAACCTGTAAAGTTTTTGGGCCACCGATTAGAAGATTGGTATGCAGACAAACCTGGTCAATGGGGACAAATTCAGTTTATGCCAGGAAGTTCGGACAATATTATTCGCAATGCTGAAATTAAGAATAGCTCAAACGGCTTATTTGTTGATTCAGTAGGCCTTGGAGGCAAACCTCCTTTAATTATCGAAAACACAACAATTAATCACATCACAAATTTTGGAATCATTGCACAAAATTCAAATATAGTAGTCAGCAATTCTGTTATTGGCGATTGCGGATACCATTCAGTAGCATTGACATTAGGTGGAACTTACAATTTTTATCACTGTACAATTGCAAACTTTTTTAACTGGAGTTACAGAAGTACACCCGCCTTATTTTTAAACAATTATTACACTGATGATAATGGAGAAGAAGTAATTAATCCTTTAATTGAAGCTAACTTTTACAATAGCATCATTTACGGTAGAAATTACACCGAAATTGGTTTTGACTTTATTGAAACAGATGATAGTGATGATCTATTAAACAATGGATTTAATTACTTATTTAAAAATTGCTTGTTGAAATCAGGAGATTTGGATATTAGCGACAACACTAAATTTAAATCAATAACTACTAATGAGGATCCTAATTTTATTGATCCATATGAATTTAATTATCAACTCGATACACTTTCCCCATGTAAAGACATAGGTGCGATTGAAATTGCAAATGATTTCCCTAATGACATTTTAAACAACAGTAGAATTAAAGATTCTGGTCCTGATTTAGGAGCGTACGAAAGAATTGAAAATGAATAAAACCAACCTCTGCCTAATCCTAACACTTATCACCATTTACTCTTCACTTCATAGTCAGCCTAAGTCTGATTCGTCTGCAGAAGAATTGGGTATTTTGTTTTATAATGTTGAAAATTTATTTGACACTTATAACGACACCATTAAACAGGATGAAGAGTTTTTGCCTGATGGACTAAGACACTGGAGCTACGGAAAATACGAAACAAAATTACAACACATATCCCAGGTAATTTACGAATCAGGAAAATTTAATCCTCCCGCTATTATTGGGCTATGTGAAATTGAAAACAATTCTGTTCTTAAAGATTTGATATTTAAAACAGGTTTATCAAACTTATCTTACCACATTATTCATTACGAATCAGATGATCAACGAGGGATTGACTGCGCATTATTATATCGTGCAAATCAATTTATTCCTTTGGAATCAAAAGCGATAAAAATTCATTACGACAAAAACGACAGACCAACAAGAGATATTCTGTATACTTATGGGCTTTACAAAGAAACCATTCCTTTACACTTATTTGTTTGTCACTTCCCTTCTCGCTATGGTGGAATAATGGAAACTAACCTAAAAAGAATACAAGCTGCTCAAACCTTGTCTGATACAATTAATTCCATATTAATTGATGACAAATTGTCAAATATTGTGGTTATGGGAGATTTCAATGACAATCCGATGGATAGTAGCATGAACTATTTAACTGAAACGACAAAACTCATAAACCTGGCCAATTATCCCATATCAATCAATAAATCACAAGGTACATTAAAACATCAGTTTGAATGGAATACTTTTGATCAGTTTTTGATTTCTCCTAATTTAACTGACTCTACCAAACAAATAATTGCTTGTGAGAATCAAAACATTCTTGATTTTGATTTTTTACTGGAAGATGATAAGAAATATACAGGCTCAAAACCATTCAGGACCTATATCGGATATAAATATCATAAAGGATATAGTGACCATTTTCCAATATGGCTTACTTTATATGTAAAAGAATAAAAAAGTTGCTATTTTAAATATTGCTTTACCCATTCATACAACACAACACTACAAGCATGCGAAACATTCATGGATTTTACCTTCCCAATCATTGGTATATGAACAGCCTGATCACATTTCGTAACGACCTCATCTGATAAGCCATAGATTTCATTTCCTAAGATAAAAGCGGTTTTTTCTGGGAAATGAATATCCGTCAGACACTTTGAATTATCAGAGGTCTCAACAGCGATTAATTTATAATCCGAATCAATACATTTCATCCAGGAAGCTTCATCCACAAAACACCAATCTATCTGACCTGTTGCAGCCCCTCCAACTTTTCTGATCTTACTTTCTCTCACCGCTTTTTCATCCCCGACAAAAAGAACTTTTTTGCATCCAAAATTTGAAGCTAACCTTATAATGTGCCCCATATTTTCAGGAGACTTTAATTGATACGCGACTATTATTGGACCTTCACAATGTAGCTGATATTCAGTGGATGTAAATAATGCTCCTGATTTTGTACTTTCATTATTCATGAACCTAATTCTCTGTTCGGATTTTATTTCAAAAAAACTTACTTGTCAGCCTGTAATCCCTTTTCCTTCCCTAGTTTTAGCATTAATTCATAGGCCTGTTCCCTATTATTTTCAATGATTCCATCTAAAATTGCATCCTTTATGGCAGTTTTAATATCTCCAATCTCACGACAAGGTCCGATACCAAATGCTTCCATAATATCTTCTCCTGATACTGGTGGCTGAAAATTTCTAACACGATCCTTTTCTTCTATTTCTTTTAGTTTTGTACGAACAACCCTAAAGTTCTTCATAAAACGTCGTACTTTGTCCTCGTTTTTTGAGGTTATATCTGCCTCACAAAGTGTCATTAATGAATCAATATCATCACCGGCATCAAATAACAACCTTCTTACGGCAGAATCTGACACGATATCTTCAGACAGAACAATAGGTCGCATATGCAGATAAACCATCTTTTGAACGAATTTCATTTTTTCGTTCATCGGAAATTTCATTCGCTTGAAAATACGAGGAATCATTTTTTGACCGATATGATTATGCGCATGAAAAGTCCATCCCAACTTTTCATCGTAGCGTTTGGTTATTGGCTTGGCAATATCATGAAATATTGCGGACCATCTCAACCAAAGGTCATCAGTATTAGGAACAATCCTGTCTAAAACGGCCAAAGTGTGATAGAAATTATCTTTGTGTCTTTTACCACCTTTCTCCTCTACTCCCTTCATATCCTGCAATTCTGGCAGAATAATTTTGAGTAGTCCGGTTATTTCAAGCAACTTAAAACCAATAGAGGGACGCTCTGCCATCATCATTTTATTGAGCTCGTCAACAATCCGCTCACCCGACACAATACTTATTCGATCTTTATTCTTTTTGATGCCTTCAAGTGTTGCATCATCAATTCTGAAGTTAAATCTTGTGGCAAAACGAATTGCTCTCATCATTCTAAGAGGATCATCAGAAAAAGTGATATCCGGATCCAAAGGCGTACGAATAATTCCATTTTTAAGATCTTCCTCACCATTAAAAGGATCAATTAACTGGCCAAATGTTTCTTTATTTAAACTTATCGCAAGCGCATTGATCGTAAAATCTCTTCTATTCTGATCGTCTTCAATAGTACCATCTTCCACAATCGGTTTGCGGGAATCTCGCTGATAAGATTCTTTTCTGGCACCAACAAATTCAACTTCCTCATCGCGAAACTTGAACATGGCTGTACCAAAATTCTTAAATACTGAAACTTTGATATTTCCCAATCTGGCAGCTACTTTTTCTGCTACCTTAATACCACTTCCTCGTACAACAACATCAATATCCTTTGACGGTTCTCCCAATAACAGATCTCTAACAAAGCCTCCTATTACGTATGCTTCTATCCCTTCAAAATCAATTACCTCTCTAATTGCCTTAAAAACAGTTCCGTCGAATATTTTATTTATTTTAATTTCTGCCATATTTATTCTTTAGGCTGACAAAATTACAATATATTTATTGGATTATATAGAAAATATGCCAAATACAAAGTGGCACGACCTTTGATATTGATATATCGACATTTTTACATATATTTGTATATGGATTTAATTTTGAATATTAATTAAAAAATTATAGTCATGTTAGAACACTTAACTAAAGAAACTTTTAAAACAAAAGTATTTGACTTTGAAGCAAACAAAGAATGGAATTTTATTGGTGAGAAACCATGTTTAATTGACTTTTATGCAGACTGGTGTGGACCTTGTAAAGCGGTAGCTCCTGTATTAGAAGAATTATCTAAAGAATACGACGGAAAAATTGATATTTATAAGGTTGATACAGAAGCTGAAAGAGAATTAGCGGGAATGTTTGGCATACAGAGTATTCCTTCGTTATTATTTATCCCAAGCGATGGACAACCACAAATGGCACAAGGTGCATTGCCTAAAGAAACTTTTCACAAGGCATTTAAAGATGTTTTAAAAGTTAGTTTAGACTAAAATATATTTGGTATGAAGAATTTTCTGATTTCAACCGCAATATCATTATTTTTTTTAGCCGGTATTTCCTGTACTAGTGAAGCCAAAGCAAAAGGCAATGATAACGAGAAGAGTGATAGTGGAGTAATTTATTTAAATAAAGATACTTTTAAAGAAAAGGTATTTAATTACGAAACGAATAAGGAATGGAAATATGAAGGCAACGCCCCTGCTATATTAGATTTTTATGCAGATTGGTGTGGACCTTGTAGAATGCTTGCTCCTGTATTAAACGATATACAAAAAGAGTATAATGGCAAAGTACAGATTTTTAAAGTAGATACTGATAAAGAAAAAGAATTAGCAGGAATATTTGGAATCAGAAGTTTACCAACCATTGTTTTCATACCTGTTGATGGTCAGCCTCAAGCTGTAATGGGATTCAGACCTAAAGAAGATATGGAAAAAATTATTCTGGAAGTACTTAAGGTTTCAAAGTAACAATCCAAGACTTATCATATTTATTAAGCTGCATAAAAAGTTTATCTTTATGCAGCTTTTTTTATAATAATGCACTATATCATAATTACACATCCCGTTCCTGTTATAAATGAATCTGAAATTATCAACAATATTTTAGATCATAATTATGCAACCGTTCATATCAGAAAACCTGATTATACAATTGATGAGTTAAGAAATTTCTTAAACACAATTTCTGTTGGTAATCACAGCAAAATAGTTATCCATAACCATTTTGAACTTATTCAGGAGTTTTCTCTTAAAGGAATTCATTTTACCAGGCATAACAAACATCTAATCACAAATTCATATCCTGCGTATATTTTTAAAAGTATTTCAACTCATAGTTTAAATGAAATCAATGATTTACCAAACCTCTTTGATTATTATTTTTTGAGTCCAATTTTTAAAAGTACATCAAAGCCAGGATATGGTGGAGATGCATTTCATTTAAATGACGTAAAATCCTACATTGAAAAACATCCATTAAAGAAGCTTGTTGCCTTAAGTGGCGTGACACAGAATACTATTAAAGATGCAAAAAATACAGGATTTTATGGTGCTGCCATTTTAGGTGACTTTTGGAATTTCTGTAATAAAAACAAGAATTTAGACCTTATTCCTTTATTTTTTCAGCAATTAAATCATGCTATTCAATGAGATTTAATAAACTTGCACAATTTCTCAGCAAAGCTATTATTCATAACAGATAAGAATTATTACATGGAAAAACATATTAGCCGTTTACATTTCGTTACCTACCAAAGCCAAGCTATTAGTATTGAAAAACAAGTAATGGAATATTGCGCAGGTGGTGGAGATTGGGTTCAGCTACGCTTAAAAAACATGGAGAAAGATGAAATCAAATCCATTGCCAGAACTTGTCAATCTATTTGCATTCAACACAATGCAACTTTTATTATTAACGATTATGTTGATATTGCATATGAAATAGGAGCTGATGGTGTTCATTTAGGGCTCAATGATCGATCTATTACTGAGGCCAGAAAAATTCTTGGTCCTGATAAAATAATTGGAGCAACTGCCAATACATTTGAGCACATACAAAAGCACGTATCTGAAGGAGCCGACTATATTGGATTAGGACCTTTGAGATTTACCCAGACAAAAGAAAACCTTAGTCCGGTACTTGGTTTTGAAGGCTATACAACGATTAGTAAAAAATGTAACTCATGTAATATTAATATTCCAATTATTGCAATTGGAGGAATTACACCGGAAGATATTACTCCCTTATTTAACACCGGCATTTATGGATTAGCCCTGTCATCGTATTTAGCTAAAAATGAAAACACGGGACTAGCTACCATTGAGCTTTTAACTAAAATAGGGATGAATCAATCAAAATTATTTGGCAAGAAATAACCTTAATCCTCAATCTCTTTTAAAATATTTTCAACCTCAGTTTCTGTTTTATGCAATTTTTCTTTACACAATTTTAATAGAACAGAAACTCTTTTTACTTTTTCTGAAAGCTCGTCAACATCTAGCTCATCTCCTTCAATCTTTGATAATATTTCTTCAATTTCCTCTATTGCCTCAACGTATCCTATCTTCTTTTTTGTCATCTGACACTTTATATTTTAAAAGTTATAAACTATGTTGGTTTAAATTATTTCACCAAAGGTACTGTAAATTTAAATGTACTCCCTTTCTCCAATCTACTTTCTGCCCATATTGTTCCCCGGTTAATCTCTACAAACTCTTTGCAAAGTACTAAACCTAAACCTGTTCCCTTTTCGTTGAATGTACCTTTTGTAGAAACATTTTTGTCTACATTAAAAATCTTAGCCAGGTTTTCTTTAGTTATACCAACTCCGGTATCAGAAACAGATACTTCAATAAATTGTTTTTTTGTTTTTGCTGTAACTGTAATCACACTACCAACCCTTGAAAATTTTATGGCATTACTTATTAAATTACGAAGTACTGCACTATATAAATCTTTATCTGCCCATCCAACTAAATGGTTATCAATATCAACAGATATAACAATGTCTTTTTCTTCCGCATTAATCTTTAAAATAGAAACGATATTACTTGATACTATTGCTATTTCCAACCGCTCTGGTTTATATTCTGTAGTCCCCAATTGCGTTCTTGACCATTGAAGTAAAGTATCAACCAAAGAAAACAATTTTCGTGTAGAATTATGAATGATACCACTGTATTCCATGATATCTTTATAACTCTTAGATTCGGCATGTAAAGACAACATTTCAGAAAATCCCATTAGCGAATTAAAAGGACTTTTTAAATCATGAGCTATAATTGAAAAGAATTTATCCTTTGTAGCATTCAGCTTTTCTAGTTCACCATTTTTTAATTTTAATTTCTTTTCCACTTTAGCTTTAGCTCTGAACAAGGCAAATAATACAATGGTAAAAACAAGCAACAACACTGTTGTTATTAATAACAAGTATCTTTTATTCTTTTCCTTTAACCAATAATTATTTAAAGAGATATTCTCTTCTTCAAGTTCTTTAATTACTCTTTTATCCTTATCATTCTCTTTTAATCCAGAAAGTTTTCTTAAAGCAAGAAGGGTATCTTCATTTAATATAGAGTCTTTAATATCCACTCCTTTATTCTTATAATAAAATGCGGAGCGATAATCTCCCTGCAATTCATATAATTTTGAAAAAACATGATAACAATCCGCTTTTAATTTCTTTTCATCTAAAGTTGATGCAATTATTAACGCTTTCTGTGCATATGATTTAGCCTGAAATAAATCTCTTGTTTGGATATATACTTGTGACAAAGTCAATAATAAATCTCCTTCTACTGATACATCCGGATGCTTATTTATAAGATCAATAGCCTCATGTAAGGCTATAATTGATTTTGAAAAGTTCTTTTGCTGCGCATAAAACTTACCGAAAGCCCCCTTAGCCATCGCTATTCCTAAAGTATCATTTTTACTTTCAGTAAGAGACTGGTATTTATTTAAATAATCCAAGGCTTCCTCCATCTGAAGCTTTTTCATATAAATCTCACCAATTTTTAAATAGCAATTATCTAAATAAACACACGAATCTGAATAATGACAATTATCTAAAGCCTTAAAGTATAACGTTAGCGCCTGATTAACATCGTTTAATTGATAAAAAATATCTGCAGTATTAACAAGGGAGGCGCAAATACCTTTTTGATCTCCTGCCAGGGCATACTGTTGTTGAGCTAAAATTAGAGACTCTAATGCCTGATCATAATTACCCCTCTTTTTAAGCGTTGTGCCACTATAATAATAAGCATCCGCAATATTAATTGTATCATTATTATCTTTTGCTATTTCCTTAGCTCTTGCGAACAGGTTTAATGCACCTAAATAATTCTTAATATCAACACTCAACAATCCCTGTTCTATAATAAGATCAGATAAATATTTTTTATCCTTTATATTACTAATGTAATCTATACTTTTACTCAAAGATATTTCTGCATCGTTATATTCTCCATTCTTAAATTGAATTTTTGATAATGCATAATACAATTGGCCTTTTTGGGCATCAGTAGTTTTTACCTGATCTAAAATTAAAATGGCTTTATTGATTATACCTGAAGCCATTTTTATATTTCCGGTTTGCCATAATGTTAGTCCTCCTTGAATGTAAACCGAAAATTTTTCCTTTTGACTCCCTTTTAACTCAACTTCTTTCATAAAAGAAAATAAAGATTGCTGGAAGTTCATCTCCTTTGTTAATTCTTGAACTCTGGTTGTTATACTATTTGCTTCTGCAAACGAAAAAGGATTACTTAATGAGATTCTTTTAGCAGTAAGTGTATATGGTAAGCAAATAATAAGTACGAATAAACAAATCAGAGTATAATTATCTCTATTCATTATAGTTTAAATTTTATCTAAGCTGCGTTTAAAGATAAAAAAAGAATAGATATAGAAAATTCTTTCTTGATATGTGATTTGAGTAAACAACAAAATCCTTTGATAAATCACATTTTCCTACCCTTTTGTAATCAGGTAATTCAATACCCTATTTTATTTACCTATATATCAACACCTTAATGTATTTTCTACATCAAATGTAGCAACTAGTCTCTATCCTACATATATGTAGCATATTTATAGCGTGCCAAAACCCTGTGCTAAAAAATAAAAAATTTTATTTCGCTGATATACTGCAACTTAAATACATGACATCCATCATGTTTTTATCCTATATATAATTTTTGGCACATCGTGTGAATTATAGGAAAACAACAAAGACAATTAGTATAACCTATTAAAAAATTTTATTGAGATGAGAAAAGTAGCAATTTACGGAAAAGGTGGTATTGGTAAAAGTACAACTACACAAAACACTGTAGCAGGTTTAGTAGAAATGGGTAAAAACGTAATGGTAGTAGGATGTGACCCTAAAGCGGATTCAACTCGTCTATTATTAGGTGGATTAGCTCAAAAAACAGTTCTTGACACACTTCGTGAAGAAGGTGAAGACGTAGAATTAGATGATGTAGTAAAAAGAGGATACGGTGAAGTTCGTTGTGTTGAGTCAGGTGGTCCAGAGCCAGGTGTTGGATGTGCTGGTCGTGGTATCATTACTTCAATTAACTTACTTGAGCAATTAGGTGCTTGGGATCCAAAATTTGAAACTGACTATACTTTTTACGATGTACTTGGTGATGTTGTATGTGGAGGTTTCGCAATGCCTATTCGTGATGGTAAAGCTGAAGAAATTTACATTGTAGTATCTGGAGAGATGATGGCGATGTATGCTGCAAATAACATCTGTAAAGGTATTCAAAAATATGCTCAATCAGGAACAGTTCGTTTAGGAGGATTAATTTGTAACTCTCGTAAAGTAGAAAACGAGCAAGAAATGATTGAACAATTAGCTGCTAGATTAGGAACTCAAATGATTCACTTTGTACCACGTGACAACATGGTTCAACAAGCTGAGATCAACAGAAAAACTGTTATTGAATTTGCTCCTGAGCATCCTCAAGCTGACGAATATAGAGCATTAGCAAAAGCTATCGATGGAAACGAAATGAAAATTATCCCTAACCCACTTGAAATTGAAGAGTTAGAGAAATTATTAATTGATTTCGGTATCGCAAACTAAGAGAGATCAACTCTTAAAAAATCAAGTTAGAATTCAAAAGACATGATAGCCGAAAGGCTATCATCCTTGCTAATTAAATCTTAAATAATAGGAGACCCAAAAAATGTTAATGATAAAAGCAATCGTTCGTCCAGAAAAATCAAGTGAAGTTCTTAAAGCATTATTCGAAGCAGGTTATGTAGCAGTTACTAAAACTCCAGTTGTTGGTAGAGGTAAGCAAAGGGGTATTAAAATTGGAGATATTACCTACGATGAATTGCCAAAAGAAATGTTAATGATGGTTATTAAGGCTGAAGATAAAGATTTCGCTGTAAACACAATTATGGAAGCAGCTAAAACCGGAAACGGAAACTTCGGTGATGGAAAAATCTTTATTTCTCCAGTAGAAGAGGCTTATACAATCTCTAGAGCAACTAAAGAGCTTTAATAACACATTATTAAGATAAGAGACTTAGATACCAAATTTGCATAATATCATAATAACTGATTCTATATCTAATCTCTCTTATCTAAATCTTAAAATCTGTACGAATATGAAAACAGTATTGGCAATAATAAACATCGATAAGATGAATGAGACCAAGAGAGCCTTACTAGATGCAGGAATTGCTTCAATGACTGCATCAGGAAGAGTTTTCGGAAGAGGAAAAGGTCTTTGGGAAGCAAAAGTTCTTGAAGGTGTAAAAGAAAATTCACCTGAAGCTCTTGAGCTTTTAGGCAAAGAACCTCGTTTACGTCCACAAAGAGTATTAGAAATCGTTGTAAATGATTCATTTGTTCAACCTTGTGTTGACGCAATCATAGATGTAAATCAAGGAGAACCTCACGGATGTGGAAAAATCTTTGTACTACCAATAACTGATGTAATCCAGGTAAGAACTGGTGATTCAGGTAGCAAAGCAGTGGATTAAGATTAAAGGCTTGGTTTAATTTAAAAAAACAAAGACAAATGGTTAAAAAGAAAGATTATACAGCAGGATTACCTGATCCATCAGAGATTATCAGTGAAATCACAAAACAATATCCAGGAAAAATAGCTAAGAAACGTAAAAAGGCAATGGTTTCTAATGTTCCTGAAGAAGATCAAGAGATTCAAGCAAACGTTAGAACTGTACCTGGAATTATTACTCAGCGTGGTTGTACTTACGCTGGATGTAGAGGGGTGGTATTAGGACCTACCCGTGATATCCTACAAATTGTTCACGGACCTATCGGATGTTCATTTTACGCTTGGTTAACTCGTCGTAACCAAACTAAACCAGAAACTGAAACATCTGAAAACTTTATCCCTTATGCATTCTCTACTGATATGCAAGATGAAAACATCGTATTTGGTGGAGAAAAGAAATTAAAGCAAGCAATTAGAGAAGCTTTCGAATTATTTAGTCCAAAAGCTATTGCAGTATTCTCTACTTGTCCTGTAGGTTTGATTGGTGATGATGTTCACGCTGTATCAAGAGAGATGAAAGAAGAACTAGGAATTAACGTTTTCGGTTTCTCTTGTGAAGGATATAGAGGTGTATCTCAATCAGCTGGTCACCACATTGCAAACAACCAAATCTTTAAACACGTGTTAGGAAACACTGACCGTGAAAGAACTGGTAAATTCCAAATTAACTTACTTGGTGAGTATAACATTGGTGGAGATGCTTTCGAATTAGAAAGATTATTTGAAGAAGCTGGTATTGAATTATTATCTACTTTCTCGGGTAACTCTTCTTACGATAGTTTCGAATATGCACACACTGCTGATTTAAACATCGTTATGTGTCACCGTTCTATCAACTACATTGCTGAGATGATGGAATTAAAATATGGTATTCCTTGGATCAAAGGAAACTTTATCGGAGCTGGATCTACAACTAAAACACTTAAGAAAATTGCTGAATTCTTTGATGATGCTGAATTAACTAAGAAAGTTGCAGAAATCTGTGCTCGTGAAGAAGCTAAAGTTGAAGCTGTAAAAGCATCAATTAAACCAAAAGTAGAAGGAAAAACAGCTATGATGTTCGTTGGTGGATCTCGTGCTCACCACTATCAAGATCTTTTTGAAGAGCTTGGAATCAAAGTACTTTCTGCTGGTTACGAGTTTGCTCACCGTGATGATTACGAAGGACGTCACGTAATTCCTAATATCAAAATTGATGCTGATACTCGTAATATTGAAGAATTATCTGTTAGTAAAACAGAAAACGAAGCTCTTTGGAGACAAGATCTTGTTGAGAAAAAAGCTGAGTTAGAGAAAAAAGGATACGAGTTTAGCTCATACGAAGGTATGATGCCTCAAATGGAAAAGAACGCTCTTGTAATTGATGATATTTCTCATTGGGAAACTGAAAAATTAATTGAGTTCTATAAGCCAGATTTATTCTGTGCCGGTATCAAAGAGAAATATGTAGTTCAAAAAGGCGGTGTACCTTTAAAACAGTTACATAGTTATGATTATGGTGGTCCTTATGCAGGATTCGAAGGTGCTATTAACTTCTACAAAGAAATGGAACGTATGTTAGCAACTAATGTTTGGAAATTAGTAGACGCACCATGGAAATCAGAGCCAGAGATTGTAGGTAGCATGACTATTAACGCTTAAATTTAGGAGGATTTTATTATGTTATTACGACATACGACAGAAAAAGAAATAGATAGAAAAGGTTTAACTGTCAACGCAGCAAAAACCTGTCAGCCAGTAGGTGCTATGTACGCTTCATTAGGTATTCACGGATGTTTACCACATAGCCACGGATCACAAGGATGTTGTTCATATCACAGATCAGCATTAACTCGTCACTATAAAGAGCCAGTAATGGCAGCTACATCATCTTTTACTGAAGGTTCTTCTGTATTTGGTGGACAAGCTAACTTACTACAAGCAATTACAACAATCTTTAGTGTTTACGATCCAGAAATTATTGCTGTACACTCAACTTGTTTATCTGAAACAATTGGTGATGACCTTCATCAAATTGTTAAAAAAGCAAGTGATGACGGTAAAGTACCTGAAGGAAAGCACATTATTCAAGCTGCTACTCCATCATACGTAGGTTCTCACGTAACTGGATACAGCAATATGCTTACTGCTATTGTTAAGTATTTCGCAGTAAAAACTGATGAAGTTAAGCGCCAGGTAAATATTCTTTCTGGTTGGGTTGAACCAGCTGACATGCGTGAGTTAAAAAGAATTGCTAAAGTAATGGGAATTAAAACTGTTTTAGCTCCTGATACATCAGATGTTCTTGACACTCCATTAACTGGTAAGTTTGAATTATATCCAAAAGGAGGAACAACTATTCCTGAATTAGTTAGCATGGGCGATAGCATGAAAACTGTTGCTATTGGAGAATGGGCTACTAAAGATGCAGCTGTTGCATTAGATAACCAATGTAAAGTTCCATTTGAATTATGTAACCTTCCAATTGGTCTTAGAGCAACTGACCGTTTTATCTCAGCTCTTGCTAAAGCTGGTGCAGTATCTGTTCCTGCTGAAATCGAAAGAGAAAGAGGTCGTTTAATGGATTTAATTACTGATATGCACCAGTATTTCTATGGAAAAAGAGTTGCATTATATGGTGATCCAGACCAATTATTCCCATTGTGTGAGTTCTTATTAGACATCGATATGGTTCCTGCTTATGTTATTTCTGGTACTCCAGGAAAATCATTCTCTAAGCGTATGGAAGCTATCTTCGGAGATAAGATTGACCAAGTGAAATTTAAAAATGGTGCTCAAGCTGATACATTCCAGTTACACCAATGGATCAAACAAGAAGGTGTTGATTTATTAATTGGTAATACTTACGGAAAATATATCGCTAGAGACGAAAAGATTCCTTTCGTAAGATTCGGTTTCCCAACAATGGACCGTATCGGACACCAATATTTCTCTACAATTGGTTATATGGGAGCAATTAGAATTCTTGAGAAAATACTTGATTCAATCATGCAATATCAAGATGAGACTTCTACTGAAGAGAAATTTGAATTAGTAATGTAATATACTTTAGGATTTTTAGATATGAGATTTTTATTAGGGCATTCATTATATCTCATATCTAAAAACCTACAATGATTTGTGTTTGCCAGAGGTTAAGACTAGCGGGGTGATTTTTCTTCAGAACGCTGAAGAAATTAAATAATAGGTGGTATAAATATTTAAAATTACCCCGCCGGTCTTTGATTAACAAAGATAAGTGATTAAGACAAACAAAACACAAAGTGAAAAAATTAATCACCTTATCTATACTTAAAAGATTTTAGATAAATAAAGAATTCGACAAAGTTTTCTTTTTTATCAATAGGTCTATAGTCTAATGAAATCCAATCTTTCTATTAAAACAGATAATTATGTCAAAATTTATAAAAGATAGAACACCCCAGATTGTTACCATTGGAGAAGACCAACATGAATTAGCCTGCGAAAAAAAATCAGTAGCAGGATCTGTAAGTCAAAGAGCTTGTGTTTTTTGTGGTTCAAGAGTTGTACTCTACCCTATTGCTGATGCATTACACGTTGTTCACGGACCCATTGGCTGTGCCGCCTATACTTGGGATATCAGAGGAGCAATGTCATCAGGCCCACAATTACACCGTTTAAGCTTTTCAACCGACTTACGAGAGAAGGATGTGGTTTTTGGAGGAGAAAAAAAATTATATAGCGCACTAACTGAGCTTATAGAAGCATATAAACCCAAAGCGGTTTTTGTTTTTAGCACATGTATAGTTGGCGTTATTGGTGATGATGTAGAAGCTGTTTGTCGACAGCTGACAAAAGAAACAGGAGTTGAAGTACTTCCTGTAATGAGCGAAGGGTTTAAAGGAACTAAAAAAGATGGCTACAAAGCTGCCTGTGATGCTTTAATGAAATTAGTAGGTACTGACAATGAGTACGTACCACCAAAATACAGCATCAACATATTAGGTGATTTCAACCTGGCAGGAGAACTTTGGATTCTATCTGAATATTATAAAAAAATTGGTGTAGAGATTATTGCATGTTTAACCGGCGATGGACGAGTTCAACAGGTTCGCAGATCTCACAAAGCATCACTTAACGTGGTACAGTGCTCAGGTAGTATGATGCACGTAGCCCGTGAAATGGAAAAAGAATACGGAATACCATATAAAAAAGTATCCTATTTTGGTATTGAGGATATGTCGGATGCACTTTACGAAGTTGCTCAACATTTTAACGATCCTGAGTTAATGGCAAATGCCAGAGCCTTAGTTTCTGAGGAAATCGCAAAACTTATTCCAGCTTTACAGCCTTACCGCGAAAAACTTGAAGGTAAAAAAGCAGCTATCTATGTTGGAGGTGCTTTTAAAGCCATCAGTTTGGTAAAGGCATTAAGATTACTAGGAATGAAAACGGTAGTTGTTGGTTCTCAAACAGGAAATAAAGACGACTACAATTTGTTGAGTAAAATTTGTGACAAAGGTACAGTGATCGTTGATGATTCTAATCCAAACGAATTATCTGACTTTGTTAAAAAAACAGGTGCTGACTTATTTATAGGAGGTGTTAAAGAACGACCTATTGCCTATAAATTAGGTCTTGGATTTTGCGACCACAACCATGAACGCAAAGAGGCTTTAGCAGGATATGTAGGAATGCTAAACTTTGCTAAAGAAGTATATGCTTCTGTTTGCAGTCCGGTGTGGAAGTTTATAAAAAGATAAGTGATTAGAGAAATAAAGATCATAGACAAATACAATTTGTCAATCCTTATTCAAAACAAATCAAAATGTCTCTTATCTATTTTCTAAAAATCTAAAAATCTAAAATAATGGCCGACAAAATACCAGTATTAAAAGAAAGAAAAAACTTTGTTGCAACGAGAAATGCTTGTAAAGTATGTTCCCCGTTGGGCGGAAGTGTAGCATATAAAGGAATTAAAGGTTGTGTACCTGTTATTCACGGAGGACAGGGATGCGCAACTTATATCCGCAGATACTTAATAAGTCACTATAAGGAGCCGGTTGATATTGCCTCTTCAAACTTTAGTGAGGAGTCAACTATTTTTGGAGGAGAAGGCAATCTCAGTCTGGCAATACAAAATGTTATTGCGCAATATAATCCTGAAGTAGTCGGTGTTTGCACCACTTGCTTAAGCGAAACTATTGGCGACGACATAGGGCAAGCTCTAAGAAATTACAAAGCAAAAAATGCTGATGATGCAAGTATTCCAGAGTTTGTTTACTCATCAACTCCTAGTTACCAGGGATCACATGTTGATGGTTTTCATGAAACAGTAGCAGCAATAACTAAAACCTTTGCTACTAAAGTTGAAATGAATGATAAAGTAAACATCTTTCCAGGATTTATCTCAACAGAAGACTTAAGGATGTTAAAAAGCATTCTGGAAGATTTTGGAATCGATTATATCATGGTTCCTGATTATTCAGAAACTTTGGATAACCCTGTATGGGATACTTATCACAGAATACCAGATGGTGGTACATCAGTAGAAGATCTAAAACTAATGGGTGGTGCTAAAGCAAGTATCGAATTTGGCCCTATCCTGAACAGAGGAAATTTAGCTGGAAGAATTAAAAATAACAATTTAGCTGTTACCGGAGCTGAATACCTTGAAAAAGAATTTGGAGTAAAAAAATTCACCATAAATATTCCTGTTGGAATCACTCAATCGGATGAATTATTTCAGCTATTAAGTGACATCAGTGGCAAAGATGTTCCTACTAAGTACAAAATGGAACGTGGCAGATTAATAGATGCTTATGCAGATGGCCACAAATATGTTTTTGGTAAGAAGGCAGTTGTATACGGCGAAGAAGATTTAGTGGTAGCAATGACTGGTTTCCTTGATGAAATAGGAATTGAAGTAATACTAGCTGCATCTGGTGGTAATAGTGGAATACTAAAACAAAAGATTGAAGAATGTGCACCAGTTCATGGTAAAACAATTGAAGTTTTAAGCGATTTGGATTACGAAAAAATCAATGAACTGTGCATCGATATGAAACCTGATATTCTGATTGGAAACAGTAAAGGTTATTATATCGCACGCGAGCTTGGTATTCCATTAGTAAGAGTAGGTTTTCCTATTCACGACAGAATGGGCGGCTCAAGACTAAAACATGTAGCATATACCGGAGCTCAGGAACTATTCGATAAAATCGGAAACGCTTTAATCGAATACAAACAAGAAAAATCTGAAATCGGTTGGAAATACATGTAAGATTTGATCAAAACAAAAATTAGATCAATCGGAATTATTAATTAACAACATTAAAGATAAATGGGCGTCAGGTCTTATGTCTTTATACTATACTAATTACTTAAAAAGAAGAGGTATGATTGACTTTAAAAAACACCCCTGTTTCAACAAAGAAGCAAAAGGACAATATGCCAGAGTGCATTTACCAGTGGCTCCCAAATGTAATATTAGTTGTAACTATTGTAACCGCAAATTTGATTGCGTTAATGAAAGTAGACCTGGTGTTACTTCAAATATTCTTTCTCCGGAACAATCACTTGTGTATTTAAAAGCACTTCGTGAAAAAATGCCTTATCTATCTGTAGTAGGTATTGCCGGACCCGGAGATCCATTTGCAAATCCAAACGAAACAATGGAAACATTACGTTTGGTTAGAGCAAACTACGAAGACATGATACTTTGTGTATCATCAAACGGATTAAATATTGCACCATATGTTGATGAACTTGCTGAATTACAAGTGAGTCACGTAACTATAACAATCAATGCCTTAGATCCTAAAATTCTTGAAAAAGTATATAGTTGGGTACGTTTCGACAAAAAAGGATATTTTGGTTTTGCAGGCGCAGAATTGCTTTTATCAAAACAATTGGAAGCAATTGAAAAACTTAAAGCAGCTGGTATTACTGTAAAAGCAAATGCAATTGTTATTCCAGGTATTAACGACACACATCTTACTGAACTTGCAGAAGGATTAGCTAAAATGGGTGTAGACTTAATGAATACAATTCCTTTAATTCCTGTTGAGGACACTCCTTTTGAAGACTTAGAGGAGCCAACTTCAGCTTATATGAAAGAAATCAGAAAAGGAATTAAAGAATTTCTTCCTCCAATGACACACTGTAGTCGTTGTAGAGCTGATGCTGCTGGTCTTTTAGGAAAAGATAGCACCGAAGCAATGGAATTATTATCTGAAGCTTCTAAAGTTAGAATTGACAATGGAGATGCTGCTGAACGTCCTTATGTAGCTGTTGCCAGTAACGAAGGTATTTTAGTAAATCAACATTTAGGCGAAGCTGACAGACTTTACATATTTAAAGAAACTCCTAACGGATATAAATTAGTAAACCAAAGAGTTACTCCTCCTAAAGGAAGTGGTGACAAGAGATGGGAAGAGCTTGGCGAAACCTTAAGTGACTGTAGAGCTATTTTAGTTGGAGGAATTGGTCCTAAACCATCAAAAATCCTAGGAAAATCAGGAATTCAGGTAATTGAAATGTCTGGTTTAATTGATCAGGGAATGGATGCCGTTTACAAAGGAACCGAATTAAGAACCATCACAAAAGCAGAAAGCTTTAAATGTGGAGCAGGATGTTCAGGAACAGGAACCGGATGTGGTTGATTTTATAAATCAGCCTAAACCCGGCAATAAAAAGAAAACCATTTGTACAAAATAAACATTTTAAATTAACCAATAAATTTACAAGATATGAAGAAGCCTGAATATCATATTTTAGTATGTAACTCATACCGCGTAGCTGGTGATGCTCAAGGATTTTGCAATAAAAACGGAGCATCGGATTTCATTCCATACATCATGGAAGAATGTAATGACAGAGGAATTGATGCTGCTGTATCAAGTACTGCTTGTTTAAATGTATGCAGCCAGGGACCAGTAATGGTAATTCACCCAAACAATTTCTGGTATGGAGAGATTACAGAAGAAAAAATCGACGAAATTTTAGATGCTCTTGAAGAAGGCGAAGCTGTTGAAGAGTATTTAATCACTGATTAAATTTGTCAATTGTCAATAGTCAATAGTTAATGGTATGCCTTTGATACCACTAACTATTGACAATTCATCTCCCAACAAGAGTAAAACTCTTGAATTTGATACGTTATATTCCTGATACTATATACCATTTAATATGAAGCAATATTTAATTGATACCACATTACGTGACGGCGAGCAAGCTGCTGGTGTTGTTTTCTCATTAGAAGAAAAAATAAAGATTGCTCAGATGTTAGAAGAATTAGGAGTTACAGAAGCTGAAATTGGTACTCCTGCTATTTCTCGTGAGGAAGAAAAAGATATAAGAACTATTGTGGAACAAGGTTTTTCTTTTGATACTTTATGTTGGTCGAGAGCTACTGTTTCTGATATCATGGCTGCAAAACGAACTGGAGTTCGCAGAATTAGCGTTTCTTTTCCGGTAAGTGATATTCAATTAGCTGCAATTGGTAAAGATTACAACTGGGTTCTTACACAAATGGAAACGATGCTTGGCTTAGCCTCTAACCATTTTGACTTTGTTGGAATTGGAGCTCAGGATGCTTCTCGTGCTAATCCGGTATTTTTACAAGAATATATTAATAAAGCTACCCTACTAGGTGTTAAACGTGTACGCTTTGCCGATACGGTAGGAATTATGAATCCTCTATCTGTACATGAAATGATTTCAAGTTACAGATCTCTATTTCCTGATGTTGATCTTGAATTTCATGCACACAATGATTTGGGGATGGCAACTGCAAACAGTATTGCAGCCCTACAAGCCGGTTGTAACAGTATCGATGTTACAATTAATGGACTTGGAGAAAGAGCAGGAAATGCACCTTTAGAAGAAGTTGCTGCTGCTGCTAAATTTTCATTAAACCAAAACCTGGGTATAAACCTGAAAAATATTAACAAAACCTGCCAGTTTGTTGAAGAAGTTTCAAACAGAAAGGTAAGTCAAACAAAACCTATAACCGGAGAACTGATTACAAGTCATGAATCAGGCATTCACTGTCGTTCATTACTTAACAACCCAATGAGCTACCATGCTTTTCACCCATCAGAAGTGGGTAAAGAATCTCAATTTGTTATTGGGAAACACTCAGGTGTTGCATCTATTCTGGATGCACTTGCCACCATGGGAATACATATTAGCGCAGAGGAAGGAAAAGAAATTTTACCTAAAGTTAAATTGCTTGCTCAACACAAAAAAGAAAGTGTGAACAAGGATGAATTAAAAGATTTAATTATGAGTTTATAGTTTTTATAAACGAAGAAAAAGTTACAACCTGGACCATTTATTATAGTAACCTTTGGCACCTAAAGAAAGGTTACACGAGAGATAAGTCTTGCTTATCTCGAATTTTGAAAAAGTCTGTATTATTGGTTATTATATTGCTGGGGTGGCAGTTGGTAATCTTAATACAGACTTTTTTATTAAAAACACTTTTCGTAATTGATAATTAATAACTAACTTTTGCATGAAATAAGAATTGAAAAGCTGTTTTGCCTCAATAAGTATATTCAAACCGATCCAAACCTTTTCTCTCAATCCTAAACAAATGAACAATAAAATTACATACACATTAGCATTCTTACTGATATCGTTTCAATACATAAAAGCACAGGAAAACTCTAAATCAAACTTTTCTTATCACTACTCTTTAAAAGAACTGTCTGAATTAACCATTACCACAGGTTCAATTAAACCTGAAAAAAGAAAATCCGCTCCCTCAAATGTTACCATTATTACCCATCAAATGATTGAAGAGCGAGGGTATAAAACATTAGTGGACATCTGTCAGGATATTCCTGGTTTTGATTTTATGATGTTTAACGATGGGGGTGGCGAATATCCCACCTTTAATATGAACAGAGGAATTGGGGATGTCGGCAATCCAGAGATTCTAGTTATGGTTGATGGCATCATTCAAAATAACATAAGCTTTAACTGGTCTCTGTTATGGACCTATGAAAATATGCTGATTGATGTGGAACGAATAGAAATCAGTCAAGGTCCTGGCTCTGTAATGTATGGAGCACAAGCCTTTACCGGAATTATCCATATCATAACAAAGAAAAACATCAATGGAATTGAAGCTAACATATTGAAAGGATCTCACTCAACAGAAAGTGCTGAAGTTTATTTTGGATCAAACATAAATAAAGACACAAAACTTTCAATAGCCTTTCATTATTACAATGCAGAAGGTGATCAAGGAAAAGACCGATACGATCCAGGAAACTATTTTCATAATATTCGAAAACCAAATACCATTATCGCCAATTATGATGATGAAGGCATCTATGAAACCAACTTGCTAAATCCCAATGGAGGAAAATATATTCAGAATGGATTCAATACTCATAATAAAAATTATGCAATCCGAAGCAAACTACATTTTAAGAATAATGAAATTGGTTTCTTTATTTCAGATATGACCAGAGCTTATGGATCTGCTGTTGTGGCTTATGAATATGATTTAACTGATCATGAAAACACAATGCACTATAGGAATTATAATATTTATGCCAATAACCAAACTGAACTGAATGAAAAACTTCACTTAAAATCGGATTTGGTATTTAGAGCTACCAATATAATTCCAGATGGAGGCTTCAATTATTTATATCAATTCCCGGATCTTAGAAAAAACTATGCAGCATACAGCCACCAAACCTATCTTGAAGAAAAGCTTTTGTATGATTTTAATACTAATAATGATCTTTCTTTTGGTTTTAAAACCAGTATAAGTAATCAAAGTGATCGTATTATTTCATTGGGAGAATATCCTGAAAATCATCATTCCACAGAAAGTTCTTGGGATATTGCTTCATCTGGTAATGGCATTAATCAATATAAGAAATATCCAACCTACCTGGTTAAAGAAATTGCTTTGTATTCATTATGGGATCATCAATTCAATAATCTTTTTTCAAGCTCTATTGGATTAAGATATGATTACAACTCTGAATACGGAAGTATACTAAATCCTCGCTTTGCTATAGACTATAATAAAACAGAAGCCTTTGGAGCCAAATTTATTTACGGAAGAGCATTCAGGCAACCAAGTATATTTGAAATGCATAGTGAATTTAGAGGCAACTCAAATCTGGAACCTCAGAACATCATTACTTACGAAACAGAATTATCTAGCCTTCTCTTCAACGAAAGATTATCTACTAAATTGAACATCTATTATTCTGTCATTCATAATTTAATCGGGAAGGTTTCTGATAGCAGTATGCCATCAGGAGAACGATTTGAAAATGTTGGACAAAAAGATATTGGAGGTTTTTCATATAACTTGCTATATCAGTTCAATAAAAACATACGCTTCTTCTGCAATTACAATTTCTTAACCGGATACAACGCCAACTCTAATAAGTTCTACGATATAGATAGAACTGCCAAGCATAAAATTAACGGAGGAGTCAACATTTCCTTCATCGACAAAAAGCTCATATCCGACTTCCGTTTCAACTATGTAGGAAAAAGAAAAGCACCAGAAACAAACACATGGCTGCAAAACCATCATAAAGGATATGCGCCATCATATTTTAAAGCCAATTGGGTAATATCGTATAAGTTAAATGAGAATTTAATGGCTAAAATGATTATTAACAACGTATTTGATAAAGCTTACTATGGTGTTGGAAGAGAATCTGGTTCAGGCAATATTGAAGATTACGATTATATAAATAATGTAAATCCTGCCGGGTTAATTCCGGCATACCATCCACAACCTGGCAGAACCTTTTTCTTAAATCTGATCTATAAATTACACCAATAAAACCACCTGATATGACTCGAATTATTATCCTTTTTATAGCCTTACTTTTTCATTTAACCGGCTGGAGCCAAATAGAAAAAAAAGATGTTCTTGGTGCCTATATCTATAACTTTGCAAAACTTTCAACTGCTCCGCAACAAACAGAATTACCCTTTTATCATATTGTTGTGATAAGCGATGACAAGGCAATTATTTCTGAATTTAAAAGAATGGAAAAAGAAGCTACCATCAGAAATAAGCCTATTAAACTCACTGTTGATCCTTACGCAGTAAATGATTATAACTCTGCCTGCTTGATTTTTGTTAGTGCAGAAAAAGCGAACTTATACCCCGAAGTTTATAGAAAAACAAAAAAGAATCAGACATTACTGGTTACTGAGAATTTCGCCGATAAAACAATGATTATGCTAAACCTTTTTGAATCTGAAAACAAAATAAAGTTTGAGATGAATAAAGGGAATATTTATAGCAGGGGTATTGAAATCGACGACGAGATTTTACTTATGGGAGGCAATATTATTGACCTTGCTGAGATGTATGTAAATTCGCAACAACAATTAAAAACAGTTGACTCTAAGCTGAATATTGTTCAGGATAGCCTGGGAGCGTTAAGTCATGAACTGGATAATAACCAGCGTGAGATTTCGAATCAGCAAGAAAAGTTACAATCGCAAAAGAACATTATAGAAAAACAGAAGAATGAAAGGCATCTACTCACCAATGAAATAACTGATTACAAATCACAAATTAAGAATCATGAACAAGCCTACATACAAATAGAACAAAAGCTTATACAATTTAATGACAGTCTGCAACTGTCGAAAAACATGTTGAGCAGATACAAAGATGAAATTAGCAACAACAAAAAAATATTACAAGAACAGCAAAAACAAATCAAAGCAAATGAACAAATTCTGTATCAGAAGAATGATACAATTAAAACACAGCAAAATATTGTTATTTTTTCTATTGTAGGTATAACTGTTACACTGATTCTCTTTACTCTATTATTGATCAGTTATCGCGATAAGAAAAAGAAAAATGCGCTACTCAAAAAACAAAAATCGGAAATTGAAGAGCAATATGATATTCTTAAAAAGAATAAAAACCTGATAGAGTCGATGATGGATGAGCTGGGTGATAAAAATGAAGAATTAGAAACCACGTTGGAGGAAAACAAACGTATTCAGAACAAATTAGTGCAATCTGAAAAAATGGCCTCTTTAGGTGTACTTTCCGCAGGAATCGCCCACGAGATAAACAATCCGATAAATTTTGTATATGCAGGTATCAATAGTTTATTACGCGATTTTGAGGATATTGAACCAGTAATAAACGAAGTAAGTAAAATTGATATTGAGAAAGATAATCTAAGAGAAAAGATTGAATATATACAAAAACTCAAAGAAGAAAATTATTTTGATGACGCCATGGAAGCCATTCCAGATATTATCGGAGATATAAAACTAGGCGCCGACAGAACTGCAGAAATAGTGAAAGGACTAAGAAACTTTACTCGCATGGATAAAGACACCTATGAAAATCTGGATATTAACAATGGATTGGATACTTCGTTATTACTACTCAAAAACAAATACAAAGACCGCATTGAAATTATTAAAAATTATGATCCTGAGCTTCCTCAATTACTGTGCTATCCTGGAAAGATAAACCAGGCTTTTCTCAACATATTATCCAATGCGGTTGACGCTATAAAGGAAAAAGGGACAATTTGGATTGCCACAAAAGCAACTGAAGAATCAATTGATATTTCAATTAAAGACAGCGGTATTGGGATTCCACGAGATATGCAAACCAGGATTTTTGATCCATTTTTTACCACAAAGGCAGTTGGAGAAGGAACCGGGTTAGGTCTATCTATCACTTTTGGTATTATTGAAGAGCACTTTGGTACAATAGACGTTTCTTCAGCGCCTGATACAGGAAGTGAATTTATTATTAGGTTACCATTGAATTAAACGTTAAATATGAATTAAATACCAAAACAAATTGATAAATTTGATAATCCATTAAGTAAAACCAGACTGAAACTCTTTAAAATAATGAGAAAAAAAGTTTTATACGTTGATGACGAAAAAAGTAACTTAAGAATTTTCAAAGATTCTTTCCGACGAGATTTCGATGTATATCTGGCTGAATCTGGTTACGATGCCCTCAAACTTCTGGAATCAACAATGGTTGATCTTGTAATTACAGACCAACGCATGCCTGAAATGACTGGTGTTGAACTACTCAAAGAAATCACCGAAAAATATGACAGTATTCCTCCAAACAGATTAATACTTTCTGGTTATGCTGATGATGGAGAAATAGAAAAAGCATTTAAAAATTTTCACCTTTCTAAATTTATCAGCAAGCCATGGAATTATAATAAGCTAAAAGAAACTATGATTCAAGCTTTAAGCTGAATACCACTTATCTATTAATATCATTTTATTTTAAAAATGTAAAAACGAAATCAAACCTAAAAGTAAAAAGCAATGCGAAAATTTAATCTTTTATATGTTGATGACGAACAAAGCAACTTAAGAATTTTCAAAGATACCTATAGACGGAACTTTAATATTTTTTTGGCCTCCTCTGCAAAAGAAGGAATAGAGATCATGGAAAACAATCATATTGATTTAATTCTTAGTGATCAAAGAATGCCTGAAATGACAGGGGTTGATTTGTTGAAATATTCTTTCCAAAAATTCCCTAAAGTCAACAGAATATTAATTACCGGATACTCAGATATTGATGCCGTTGAAGATGCCATTAACAAAGCCCGCGTTTTTCAATACGTTCAAAAACCCTGGGATGAAGGTGCTTTATTGGATATTATTAGTGATGCCTTAAGGGTATATGAACTTGAAGAAGAAAACGAAAGACAAAAACATGAACTGGAAATAGCCAAGAAAAAAGCGGAAGAAAGCGATCGGTTAAAAACGGAGTTCATTTATAATATGTCGCATGAAATAAGAACTCCAATGAATGGCATTATAGGATTTTCATCATTACTGGAAAAACCAGAAATATGCGAAAGTGAGAAACAAAAGTTTATTCAAATCATTAAACGGAGTTCAATCAAGCTACTTCAAATCATTGACAATATATTAGCGATATCTGAACTTGTTACAAAACAAGTAAAAGTTGAAAATGATTGTGTTCATCTTAATGAATTATGTTCTGAGTTATTTGCAAAATTTAATCCTGTTGCCCAAAATCAAAATCTTAAGTTTTCGTACAAAAATGAGTTTTCTGATCATCAGGATATCATTATTACAACAGATAAACCAAAGCTTTATACGATACTTAAAAATTTACTGGATAATGCCTTTAAATTCACTACCGAAGGACATATTGAGTTTGGATATAAACAGTTCGACAGCCAGTTAGTGATTTATATTAAAGATACTGGTGTTGGCATCAACAAAGAAAATCTGGAAAACATATTCGAAAGGTTTTCTCAGGAAGAAAAAGAGATTTCAAATAAAGTTGATGGATTAGGACTAGGATTATCTATAGCTCAGGAAAATGCTCTATTAATAAATGCACGAATTTTAGTTGAATCAGAAAAAGGTAAAGGATCAACTTTTAGATTAGTGCTTCCCTATGTGGCTCCTGAAGCATCTGCAGATTGCAACAAAACTACAGACTCAAAAAATAGCATAAATAAATTAAAACCCAAACTAAAGGTTTTGATTACAGAAGATGAAGAAATTAATCTTTTTTACCTCAATACAGTCATTAATAAAATTGCCAAAACTGAGGTGGAAATTCTTCAAGCCAACAATGGCAAGGAAGCTGTTGACTTATGCAATAGTCATCCAGATATTGATGTAGTATTTATGGATATAAAAATGCCTGTTATGGATGGTTATGAAGCCACAAAAATCATAAAAGAAAATCATCCAAACATTGCTATAATTGTACAAACAGCTTATTCTACGGAAGAAGATCGCAAGAGAGCCTTTAATTCCGGTTGCGATGATTTTATTTCAAAACCTATTAAGCTAAATATAATTGACGCTGTTTTAGATAAGTTTTGTTACTCAAAAGAAGCTACTTATAAGGAAATTAAATGTTGATATCTAAAAAATAGGGGTAAATATAACTTTTACCCCTAATCATTTTTAAATGTATTCTTCACTAATCAATTTGCCATGATCAAATTTCTCCTCTTTACATAAAGTACCTAACTCATCATACAATTTTTGCACACCTTCTTTCTCTCCATCAATATATGTAACTGATGAAGAAACCATTCCATTTTCATAGTACCAGGTCCATTCTCCTATTTGTTTTCCGTCTTTCATCTCACCTGAAGTAGCTACCTGACCTGATTGAAAGTAAGTTACCTGAATACCATCCGGTAATCCTCCCTTATATATTACCTTTTGAAAAATTTGTTTCCCATCAGTATAATACTGTAACCACTCTCCTTCTCTAACACCTGCTTTTATCTCTCCCACCTCTGAAATAATATCAGTTCCAGGGAAATGACTCTCAATACTACCTTGTCCATCTTTAACCATATAGGTTCCGTCAACATCGTAGAAGTTTAATATTCGAGTAAGCTTATTTTCAAAAGTATATTCCTGTTTTAGAGTTCCATTTTCATAAAACTGCTTCCATACGCCAATAGGTCTACCATCTTTAACTTCACCTATTTCCATCAAGTTCCCGTTTTCATTAAAGGCTTTGCTAGTTCCATTACCATTAACAACTATTGATTTTCCATCAATATCCCATACATTGTTATAACTTACGGTGCCTGCTGTATCTACAAAAACTTCGGATGATGGTTTTCCATTACTATAGTAATAATTCCAATTCCCTCTAACTTCTCCATCTTTATATTCACCCTTTGCTGCAACATTTCCGTTTACATAATATGAATTCCAAATTCCAACCTGCTTATTACGGATATAGTTGCCTTCCTGCATAAGTTGTCCTTCCGGCGACCATTGTTTATAATAGCCATCTAACCTTGAAGATACATAACCTGCAGAATCAGCCATTGTTCCGGTGGGATAGTAATTGATCCAAACTCCATGTTCCATGCCGTTTTTATAAGTACCTGTTTTTTGTAGTTCTCCATTATCATAATACCATTTCCAACTTCCAACAGCCTTTCCTTTTTCAAAATTTCCTTCAGCTTGCTTTGTCCCATCTTTATAATAATAAGTCCAAAGTCCTTCCTCTTTATTATTTTTGACCTCTCCCTCCGACATCATTTCTCCTGTTTCGTACTTATAAAACTTATGTCCTGAATATCCTGACAAGATAAAATAAGTAAAAACAAGTACTATTACTGTTGACACGGTTGCCAAAGGCATTCTCAGCTTTTGATAAACAGGTGTTCCATCATATTTTCCTTTTACCAATTGATCCAATTGTATTGGTGATAATTGACGGAATGAAAATTTATAACCTTCATAAATGGCAATACCATAAAACAATACATCCATTGGATGAAAAGAACCAAACATCAGTTCTTTAATCAAATCAACATTCAGATACGAAAAAACACTCAGATAGCTCATTGATTCAGCGGTAGCAATAAAACCGATCTGACTAAAAAAGTTTCCCAGAACACATCCAAACAGCGAAAATAAACCTCCTAGCAATCCAAATTTCTTATCCACTCCGGCTCCAAAATAACGAATAGCAAATCCTACAATAATACCAATACCAATAGCCATATAACCAATTTGTGTATTGGTACTAACTGTTATCAAAGCCCATAAAATGGCACCAACAATACTTGCCAGGGCACCACCAACTATGGCATAATAAAAATCCTGATGCTCTTTTAGTTTTACAAGATCTTCATTTTTTATAACCTTGGGAATTTGATGTGGTAATGGAGGAATATCTTCCTTTGGAGTAATTTGAACTGAATGATCAATCTGTAAGTTTTCACATTTTTCTTCAAAGTCAGCAATTTCGCCGGTTAATTTACATACTAAACCTCGTTTAGTATCTAACTTTCGATTTAAGCATCTTCTACAAAATTCAAGATGTTCTTTTCTTGTCATTAGGTTATTTTGTTAGGGTAATTATTTAATTTCCAAATATTAATAATACGTTAATTATTAATATTGGAGTCTGTTAATTTCAATAAGATTTTAGAACTTAAAAATAGCGATTAATTTAAAATACATAAAAAGTTATTGATTATAAATCTGAATAATTAGATTTGTATTGTATTATTCTTAAGCACTTTAATATAAAATCATTCTTTTTTCCTAAAATACAATCTGACTCAAGTACTAAAAATATGAAATATCGCTTAATTATATTCTTTCTTTTACTCTCTACATTATCTTATAGCCAATCACTAAAAACAAAAGAAACCAAGGTTCTCTCCGACCTCATTTTAACCAAAATCAATTTATTAAGAGTGGAGAATAATGCCGGAACTTTAATTATTGACAGTACTTTAAATTTAGCCGCAGAACTTCAATCTAATTATATGGGCAGAGCGAACAGGCTTACTCACAGACAGCGTTTAAAAAAATACCGGACTCCATTTTTAAGAGTTGCTAAATTTTCGAAGGATTTTAAACTTGTTGGTGAAAACATATTGGTTACGCCAAGTAAAAAAAAGTCTCTTAAACAAAAAGATCTTGAAGTTATTGCTGAAGAAATGTTTCAAGGATGGAAGAATTCACCTGAACATTTTAAGAATATGATACATCCGGATTATGTATTAACAGGCTTTAGTTTTTCAAGTAGTCAGGATAAAAAAATATATGCCACTAATGTTTTTGGAACAAAGGGTATACGAATAAAAAATCAACTTTCGGAAAATGCCTTTGGTATTAAATCCAATAAAAGCGGATGTGATGAATATTTAGCAGATAAAAGAAACATTATTACTCATTTGGGTAATTCTTTTCAAATTTACGACAATGAAATAAGAATGTATTTTCATAATAAAGACCTGTTAAAAAAGATCATTAAAAATGAAAAGGATGGAATTGCCATTGATGTAGTAACCCGATCTCAATTTATTTGCGATGGGGCAAATATTCTTGACATGTCTGATATTTATGATGGTATTATGCTTAAACCAAAATACACCAATGACATATTTAGTAATAATGAGGCTCAAAACATTCACCGATTAATTACAACCCTGGGAAAAGTACCTTCCAGCTTTCAGGGTGAAAACATTAAACCCAGTTTAATATACATTAAAGACGGAAAAGTATGTGACTACGCTGTTCCTGCATTAGTTCCTTCTGCAAGTTATTCTTTAATAGACGTTCCTTTAAAAATTAAGGAAATGAAGAATAATCCTTTTTACAAAAAAGGAATTGTTTATAGTAAAACCTATTTTTTTGATTTTGAAAGAGATGAATGCATTCCTGTAACACCAATAAAACTTGACGATACAAAAGGTAAGCTTAAGAGCATTACCATAAACAGTTATAGTTCTATAGAAGGAGATTCATTAAGAAATATCACTTTGCAAAATAAAAGAGCTGCTATTATTAAATCTTCCATTGCAAAAAAACTTAAGCAGGGCATAAATATTCCGGCAACGATCCATTCCAACGAAAATTGGGATGAAATGTATTTTCAATTGAAATTATTAGGCTTAGATTCTATTGCTAAACTAGAAAGAAATTTGATTCGGGATTTTGTTGTTGCCGACACCATCCACAACTGGGATTCGTTACTTTATATTCAGCGACGTTCTCATGCCACTATTGAATACGAAGGACTTTTAAATTTAAAAGACAGTAGCTATTACGAACAAAATCTTTATACTGCCATAAATGCTAAAAACTGGAATATTGCGAGCAATGCAATGGCTAAAATGTATGAAGAAGACCTATCCGGATTACCTTTGTTCACACCTTATATTTTCAATGAAATATTAATTCATAAAGAGTTAGTCCAAAATTCAAGTGCATTACTCTGTAATTGCTTCTTTTTTAATACAGAAAAGAGTGTTCGTTTTCTGCAACACTGGCTAACGCAAGCAGAAACACTTGACGCAGAAACAAAATATAATTTAAGCGTATTGTACTGCAACGTGATATCAAATATACTCGATGAATGGGATTTAAGTACTGATGTGTTTTTGAAGATTATACCACCTAACATTGTAAACGAAATCATTAAGAGTTTTGAAGGAGATAACAACTACAATCAATTGATTTTAAATTATCATTTAACTGCTATGGATTATTATGGTCAGATTAATGATCAATATGGAATGATGAAGTCATTTAACTATATTGAATCGTACTTTAATAATATAGAGCTTAATATTGAGGATGATGTTGCTCTATGCTTATTTTTCAACAGGTGGAGTCGTTTTGATTTAACAATAGAACATCTTTTTAAACGAATGTATCAAAAGGATTTTACGGAAGATGCGGCATTCTTATTGGCACAAACATGTATGGCCTACCCTCACAAATTAAGCGAGAGTGATAACATTAAAACGACCCAACGAGCATATTCATTTAATAAAAAAAGATGGTGCTCGTGGATCAATTATGATTTTCAAAATTTAAGATTTGATGACATCAAAGAAATCTATTGCAAAGAGTGTCAAACTGAAGAATAAGTTCTTATTTTAATTGAATTACCAATGCTGATTTAGCTTTGATATTAATTAGATTAAGGTTGCTAATTGCTCTTCCTGTTATAACATTAGTCCCTTCTGAATATTCTTGTAATTTTTCAGAGAAGCGCGATGTATCCAATTTTTTAGCACTGTTGTTATTATTTAAAATAACCATTACACATTCATTATCTGTATAACGGAAATACACATAAATACCACCTTCAGGGATAAAATGCAATGTTTGTCCAAATTTTAAAGCTTCTGATTGTTTTCGGAAGTTTAACAACTTTTTAATATAGTTGAATACTTGATTTTGCTCAGCTGTTCGTCCCTCTTTTACAAAGGCATTGATGCTATCTTTAGGCCAACCTCCTGGAAAATCTTTTCTAATATTAGCATGTCCTTTTAAACCATCACCATTCATTAACAATTCTGTACCATAATATATCTGCAGAATTCCTCTTGTTGTGGCAGAATAAGCTAAAGCCATTTTCAGTTTTTCAACATCGTTATTTAAACTGTGTAATATCCTACCCTCATCGTGATTATCCGGGAATACAACCATATTTAATGGGTTTGGATATAAATGATCATCGGCAAGTGTATTGTACAATCGTTCCATTCCTTTTCCCCAACTATCTTCCTCGTTAAACGCATTTTTAATGGCATCCTGCATAGGAAAATCCATTAAACTTGGCAAGTAAGAATTATAGCCATCTCTGTTTGGGAAATCTTTTTGCCAGTAACATAACTTTGAGGCTTCTGTGATCCATGACTCTCCCACAATATTAAAATCAGGATATTCATTTAAAATACGTTGGGTCCATTGAGCCATTCCATTTTTATCAGGATAAGGATAAGTGTCCATTCTTATGCCTCCCAAGCCAGCATATTCTATCCACCAAATGCTGTTTTGAATCATGTAGGTAAGCATAAACTTATTCTCCAAATTCAAATCTGGCATAGTAGTATCAAACCATCCTTTTACAGAAAGGTCTTTATCATATTTTGAAACATATGGATCAGAAATGGTTGATAAGCGGTAATTGGAACGTGTAAATTCATCCCATTGATTAATCCAGTCATGCATAGGTAAATCTTCCATCCACCAGTGTGCACTTCCACAATGGTTAAATACCATATCCATAATCATTTTTATCCCTCGCTTCTGACAGTCTTGAGTCAGCGCTTTAAATTCTTCATTAGAACCCAAACGTGCATCTATCTGATAGAAATCGGTGATGGCATAACCATGATAAGATGATCTTGGCTGGTTGTTTTCTAAAACAGGATTTAACCAGATGGCAGTATATCCCATTTCCTGAATATAATCCAAATGATCTGATATACCTTTTAAGTCACCACCATGCCTGCCATAATCCTTTTTGCGGTTCGCTTTTTCTGTCATTTCAGGAAGCGAATCATTGTCTGGATTTCCATTGGCAAAACGATCAGGCATAATCAGATACATAGCATCCTCAGAATTAAAGCCTTTTCTGTTTGCTGAACCCTCATCTCTTTCATTTAAAACATAGTCAATTGATTCAATGACTTTATTTCCTGATTTCAGTTGAATTTGAAAAGTTCCAGCTTTGGCCTCATCTGAGATTAATAAATCAATAAATTGATAATTGGGATTTTCAACTTTATGTACCTGTTGTATAGAAACACCTTTATAATCAATGGAAACATCATATTTTGAAAGATCATTTCCATAGATCATAAGTTGTAAGTGAGGATCTTTCATCCCAACCCACCAACTCGATGGCTCCAGTTTTTTAATTACACTCTTATTTTTTGCATCTATATTTGTCATGTGCGACATTAGAATTAATACTATTGTAAATACAAACCAGTGTTTATTTTGATTCATTATATATTCATTGAAATTAAAAAATTCTTGATCAATTCTATAATTCAAACTACTAACATTATATCCTATTCAATCTCCTTCTAATAACCATCTATGTTATTAAAATACACTTCGAAGTCTTTGGAAATACATTCTATTTTCTTCCATACCTCTTCGAATCGTTAATAATGCTATTCTATCTCTTTCGGGTATTCACCTATCTCTTTCAATTGGTCTTCTATGTCCTTCAATTTGCCTTCGTAGTTCTTCAAATTGGCTTCGTAGTTCTTCAGATAGGTTTCTATGTCTTTAATATTTGTTTCGAAGTGTTGATAATGCTGCTCAACATTTATTATTAGACAAAAAAGAGAGCATGTCGTTTTTTCAACACGCTCTCTTTTAAAATGTACCTACTTTTTGAGCAACTTAAACACTCTATATCCATCATTATCTCCAATTAAATGGATCAGATAGATGCCTTTGGGAAATGGACTTATATCAATTTGAGGATTGGATGCATCAACTCTTGTTTCAAACATTAATGCTCCGGTTATTGATGTTACTTTGATTCTTCGTAATGGTTTTGAGCCAGTTAATATATTTACCTTATCCGATGCAGGATTTGGAGCAATATTAGCATCTTTAAAATAAGTTGGATCCCCAATGGATGTATGAGGTATAAAGCCATTCAATTTCTTCTTACTAAATAGAATAAATTGTCCCGGATCTAAAGTATAAGGCATATCCATATTACTAACATTCACACTATCTCCATCGAAATAGCTGTACCAGTAACCTGTTGAATTAAAATTTGGCTTAATCGATTGTGATACCACATCAAAATTACCTATCAACCTTACATCTGAGTCCGTTAAGTTTAGCGCAATAAGCTTAGTTTTGGAAGCTACACTCATTGAAAAATCAGTTGATGAAAATACCGGTTCTGTCTTTTTTAAGTTGATCATCCGGCTATAAATATCAAATAAATCTTTACGGTTCTCATCTTCGTAATATTCCCATTTTATAGGCTTTCTACTTAAGCGACAATCATTACTTACAGATAAATCTTCACAGGTATTAATGCTATAATCATACCCTAACTCACCAAACTGCCAGATCATTTTAGGTCCTGGAATTGATATTAAAAAGGCAGCTGCCGCCTCAGTTCTATCCAAAGCTGTTGCAATATCTGTAACGTAATAATCTCCTGATGAATTTCCGTATTGCTCATTTTTGTACATGATACGTTCCTCATCATGACTCTCCATATAGTTAATGATATGAGGATCATTCCAACCACGTTCTTTATATGAAGCCCATACAAAATCAGAATCATCAAAGCCCATAGTTGCCTGATTAAAATTATGGTTATGATTACCCCAAAGCAGAATACCATGATTGGCTAAAATCCTTTCTTCTGAATTATCTGAAAGATGTTCAAAAGCCACTATTGCATCAGATTTTACAGACCATATTTCATCTGCCATTCGTGTTAAAATATCTATTCTGCTTTGATCAAAATTACTGGCCCAGGAATCTGCAGGATATGACGTATTGGTAAACCCTTTAGTGAAATCGAATCTAAATCCATCCAAATTAAATTCACTCAACCAAAATGAGCAAATACTATCTACCAATTCCTGAGTATCTGCACTTTCGTGATTAAAATCATATCCCCATTGTGCATCCGGATTTAGCATGTTATGATCCCGATTATACCAAGGATTATTTGCTGCCGGTTTTCCTCCATCTAAGTACATACGAGCAAATGGTGACTGACCAAATGAGTGATTTAACACCATATCCATTAATACAGCAATACCATTTTGATGGCAGGCATCTATAAATTCTTTGTAATCATTTTCTGTTCCGTATGCTTTATCCGTTGCAAAATAAAACGATGGATTATATCCCCAACTATCGTTTCCTTCAAACTCGTTAAAAGGCATTAACTCAATGGCATTTACACCTAACTCTTTAAAATACTCAATAGAATCAGTTACTGTTTTGATATCTCCATTAGCCGTAAAATCTCTGATATGTAATTCATAAACAACCATTTTTGTTACTTCAGGACTGGAAAAATCAGATACTTGCCAGTTATATTCTTCTTTATTTATAATAAAAGTAGAGGCTATTTCTGAAGTCATGTCATAAGGATAAGCCATTAATCCCGGATAGATATCTTCAGTAATATATTGATCCAAAGGATCTAATGTTTTATTGGTATATGGATCTGCGATACGAACATTTCCATCAATAAAAAACTGAAAAGCATATTCCGTATTGGCATCAAGAGAATTAAGCGTCAACCAAAAATAATCGCCATCTTTCTTCATCTGATAATCATTGGAAATTTGCCAATTGTTAAAGCTACCTACTAAATGTACAAACTCTTTATCCGGCGCAAACAAAACAAATGTTACACTTTGATCCTCATTTACATTTACTCCTCTTTTTAAATTCGCAGGCATTGTTTCCTCTACAACATCCCCCCTAACAAAAAATGTTATTTCATCAGAAACGGTAGCACTACCATCTGTGGCTTCTGCTTTGATCGTATAACTACCAGAAGTTCCTGCTGTAATTGTACTTGATAAAGAACTGGCACTCACAGATTCTGTTTCAACATCATTTACATAAATCGTAATTCCAGTAGCATTTGTAGCACTTACTTCAATAGGTACAGAAGCACCTTCTGCATAAATAGAATTTTCACCTGGTGCATTAATTGTTACGGTAAGATCATTCGTGCTCACATCCACAAAAATATCTCCTCCTGCACTCGTTTTTCCCTCCAAACTACTATCCGAAGATCGAAAAACAAAAGCCAGCTTCTCAATTTTTTCACCTGCCGGAACTCCGTAAAATTCTCTTATCGAAGGTGATAATTCAAGTGTAAAAACATCATTTCCTAAGCTGGTTAATTTACAGGCCTCAATATTAACACCCCAGTCTGATTTTACATATTTCCAATCAGAGGTTGATGTACTTTGATCAGTGATAACTCCGGTATGTGCATAAACATCTCCAGTGTAACCCATTAACCCCTGACTTCCTTCTGCAGCATTAAATGTAATGGTGACAGATTGATCATCGTATGGAGGACTTGGATTAGTAGTTACCTGAGCAGTAACAAACATAACCGAAAAGCAAAACATTATTAGTAAATACAATCTATTCCTGTTCATATCTTAATCTTTATATTCTTTTTAATATTTTACCTGATATAGCATTCAATAATATATTACTGGAGCTTATTTCTTCATTTGTAAGTAGATCCATATATTTTTCACCTGATGGTAATTCATATTCATAAGGATGATCTCCTGCATTTAACACCACTAATATTTCCTCATCTTGAAAAGACCTTGTATATGCCAGTATTTTGCCATTAGCTGTCACAAAATCTATATTTCCTGAAGACAAAACATCTAAGTTGTTGTTTCTAATGGCACATAATTGTTTATAGTATTTATTCAGATCTTTATTAAACCCTACTTCTACAAACTCTTGAGGTTTATCTAGTGTGCTATTAACATTTTCTGGTTCAAAGTCAAATTCAGGCCACCAAAGAGGTTTACGACAATCCGGATCGTCTCCACCCCACATTCCCATTTCATCTCCATTCCAGATATGAGGTGCTCCAACATTTGTAAACTGATGCATTAAATAAAGCTTTAAGCGCTCATAGGTTTCAGCATCAGGCTTACTGGTAATATATGTAGAGTCTGCTCTTGAATTGGCATTATACTTATACTTGTTTTTGTTGGCAAATGATGTAAGTAGCCGCGGTGAATCATGCGTTGCTGCCACATCCATCATTGCTTGAGCTGTTTCATCACTAAGTCTGTTCCATTGAAATTTTAAACTATCCACAAACTGTGCGGCATCAATTTCAAAATCGGTCTTTGCAAAAAAGTATCTTGCCGGACGGTATATCTGATAAAACATAACTGCATCAAATACATCTCCACTTACATAAGGAACCGGATTCATAAATGTATCAGGCCATTCTTCCCACCAGATTTCACCTACCAAATAAGCTTCGGGATTAACTGACTTAACAAAATTGCGATAGTCTCTCCAAAATCCCATTGGTATATGATCAGCAACATCTAAACGATATCCATCCAGTCCTTTTGAAGTATCTCCATCAGGTGATAACCACCTTTTTGTAACTGCAAAAATATGTTTCTTTACATCTGGATGCAGATCGCCTTCGTAAGGGTGACCCGGTTGATGATCTTTAGGTGCATTTATCTTTTTTAGTGCAGGTAAACTTTGAATATTCAACCAGCCTTCGTATTTAAATTCGTTTTCAGGAGTATTGGGATCATCAAAAGAGTTAATGATATACCAATCCTTATAAGGTGATTTATCCTGATTTTTTACAATATCCTGCCAAGCCCAAAACTCTACACCCGTATGATTCCAGGAATAATCCAGTACCACTTTAATATTTCTTTGATGTGCTTCTTCAATTACTTTTAGAAACATTTTATCTGCTGCAGTCCATTTCCAGGTTGAAGGATCCACTGGATTTTCACTTTTTATAATTTCTATATCCCCTGTTGGATCTGGTCCAAAATTGACATCGATATGTCTGTAGTTTCTGGCATCATATTTATGTAATGATGGCGCATCATTTAGGGGATTAAAATAAATGGCAGTTATGCCTAAATCTTTTAGATAGTCAAGTTTGTTTAATACGCCTTGCAAATCGCCCCCATAACGACGAAGTTGAAGGTTACTGTAAAAATCCTGAGCTGTTTGGTCAGTCCAGGTTTCCTCTTTATACCATTGTTGCGTCCATGGTGTAACACTCCAGTTTTCTGGGGTCTTTATAAAATTAGATGAGCTATAAATTGTTTCTGGGGTAGGATCATTTAGGGTATCTCCGTTACTAAATCTTTCTACAAAAATTTGATACCAAATGACATTTTTAGCCCAGGTTGGAGGGGTAGTAATTTGATTAGATTTTGTGCTGGCTTTTTGCGAAGTAGGGTTACAAGCACTTGTTATAAGAACAATTATCAAAAATAAGTAGATAGATTTCATGAGTATTGTTTTTACAAATTAAAAAGCCGCCACTAAGGGCGGCTTCATATAAAAAATTGTTTTATTGGTTATTCGAATACTCCTGTCTCAGTACTAAAGTTCAATTTAACTTGTTGGCCCGTCAAAATAGGAGCTGCAGCCTGATCATTACCTGTACCTCTGTATTCAATACCTCCAGGATAAACATTAAACTCAGCCTGCCACCAATCTACAACATTGCCATCTGCATTAGTTAACGTTGTTGCTGTAACATACATCCTTGCATTATCATCAGCTACTGCTGCCGGAGAAACAAGTATCTTAGCATCTGCTGGATCAGGAGAGAAAGTGAATACTCCTGTAGTCCAGTCTCCAAAGGCAGTACCCATACCATAAACTGCAGGATCTGTAATTTGAATAGTATTTGTTAACAAATTCACAACTACCATTTTATATCCTTCAGTTGCTATTGGAATATTATCACCTCCTCGACTCCATACTCCTTCAGCGTCACCATTATCTCCTGTTTTTCCAAACTCACCACCATCCCAGGCTTTTGCTGAATTAAATTTCAATTCTGAACCTGCATCAAACCATACAATTTTCCAGAAAAGGTGAGGGTTACTGTGAACAGGAATCATTTCAACAGCATTATCCCAGCTCCAGCCAACAAAACTACCGATCATGTACATTGCTGTTGGGAATACAGGAACAGCCTCAATGGTGTATATTCCTTTGTTAAGATCTAATGTTATAGTATACTCAGCATCTGCTCCATCAAATTTAATATCGTTATTCTTACCTTTTGGAGCTAGTATTCCAGAGTTTCCTTCAGAATCCGCATCTGCCCAATCCAAGCCGTCCCAATTTTGCTGATTTATAAATTTAAATGCAGCTCCATCTTTAAGAGGCACTTCAATTGAATAAACACCTTCTGATTTACGAGTCATTTCTGGTGCTGTTCCAGGACTCCAAGCAGGATCAACAGCATTATAATCACCAACAAGGTAAATATTTGGATAGTCACTAACATAACTATCATAAGCTTCAATAGTTAAATTACTATTAACAAAATCAGCAGTAACAACATACCAACCTGTTTCTCCCGTGAATTTGAAGTTGCCAGCTTCATCTCCGGCAGCAACAATATTATCTGAAAGTGTAGCAAATTTACCAACGTTATAATCAAAACCACTGCTTTCTTTTACATCAGAAAATTGGAATACACCATCTTTTGTGAGTTTTAAATACTTTGTAAATACATCATCTGCACCATACGCTGCTAGACCATCTGTTACTTCTGCTGAAGCGGTTGCAGATCCATATATATACAATTCGGTTGGAACTGCCACATCCAAGTAAGGAGTTACTGTAATTGTAACCGATCCTGAATAAAGATCATCAAGATCCTCGTTTGAAGAAGCTTTGATTCGTAAATCAAGTTCAACCGGCACTGCAGGGGCATATCTATCTGCAATTAATGTATTTAATTCACCTACTTTAATTGATTTTGTAGTGGCTGAAACTCTATCGAACTCCAAGGCATTTGCAAATCCATTACCTGCTGCATCAACCTGTACATAGTATCTTACTCCAATAGGATCAGCATAGGTTGCTGCAGACCAACTTAAATCAACAACAGTTTCATTCTCATTCTTTTTAGCAAGAGCAACATCTATTTCTGCTGATAATTCTTCAAGAACTGGTGCAGTTCCTTGAACTGGCTCAGTTATACTTGGCTTCTCAAAATCGTCTTCACAAGCGATAAAAAGAACAGCCAACAGTGATATAAATAAATATTTTAGATTCTTCATTTCTATTTGATTTTACCAGTTTGATTAATAAAGTCAAGTTCTATAGTCTGTGTACCACCATTAATACTAAACCTTTCCTGATCATCTCCAGCCTCTCTGTATTCAATTTTGCCATCAAGGAAAATAAACTCAGCATGCCACCAGTCTGCTGCAGAAATATATGGGTGAGTGACATGAAGTCTTAGTTCACCACCTAATAAACTCTTAGTTAAATACATCGTCTTATTCTCTGCATCAAGCTGAAATTTATTCTCGTCAATATCAGAATCTGTTGGCCAGGCACCAACGTTATCTCCACATATATAAACGTTAGCAGGTTCTATCAATAACTTATTATTTGCTAAATCAACACCCACAGTGTAATATCCGGCAGTTCCAGGAACAGGAATATCTTCGCCACCGTTGTCAGCTGTAGCAATAGAATACTCACCTCCAGCAGGATCTCCAACTTTTCCCATAACGCCTTTAAAATCAACATCAGAACAAATCTTAAATGTTCCTGTAGCTTCCATCCAAACAATTATCCAATTATCATCTGGTTCACTATGAACTTTGTTAAGTCTAAGCTTATTATTCTGAGCAATTCGACCAACACCATCTCCAAATAAATAAAGCGTATTTGGCGCAAATAAAATATCTAAATAAGGAGTAGTTTTGAAGTTTACAACTGAAGAATATAATGTTTCAACTCCATCTAAAGAATTAGTAACCACTCTTGCATATACATCAGCTTCCTCATCAACAGGTAAAAGCAGTGATTCTGTTAATAATTCATTAAGGGCTCCAACAGAAAATGTAAAAGCATTATTAGCAGCATCAACATCAAAAGTAACTGGACTTGAAAAATCAGATGTTGCTGAAAATTGAAGTGTATTTGTTACAACCAGATCCACTCCGTATGAAGCAGGAGTATACGTTATTTGAATTTCTTCAGCTTTTGTAGCTTTTGATATGGCTAAAGTTGATCCAAACCCATTTATATTAGTAGCTGGTGTATACTTTGAGTCATTCAACTTCAAAATATCATCATCTTCGCACGAAAAAATACTTACAGCGAAGAGTAATATTAATATATATTTTATGTTTTTCATATTACATCTTTTTTTAATCTATTAATAACCTGTGATATTTGATAGATTTGGATTAGCATTAATATCCGACGAAGGAATAGGGAATACATTGTATTTTGCTCCTGTTGATTGACCATCTACAACAGCACCTTTCCAAGGCCATACATAATCACCTCCTGTTAATTTTCCGAAACGAACTAAATCAGTTCTTCTATGACATTCCCAATAAAGTTCACGTCCTCTTTCGTCAAGGATAAAATCAAGAGTTAAATCAGCTTCATCAATATTTCCTGAATCATCTCCGTATGCTCTTTCTCGTAATTCATTTATGTATCCAACTGCTGTAGAAACATCACCACCAGTTCCACCTCTTAATACTGCTTCTGCATACATTAAATAGAAATCAGCTAAGCGGAAAAGAGGGAAATCAGTATCAGGAAATGAAAGGTTTGAACCAACTTCACCTGTAGAAGTAATATTTTTGAACTTACGAAGCGCATATCCATGTCTAAAATTGAAGATATCTCCAATTTCGTACTCCTGACCTTCTGTGAAAAACATTCCTCGCATATCAGTTCCTGTAACATCAGGGAAAAGATTTACAAATGCTTTTGTGGTTCTGTTACCACCCCATCCACCATCAATTCCGGACTCACTTGCTGGCATATCTCCTCCTACTGTTGAATGGATGATGAATGTCATTCCACCCCAGGTTTGAGTACTGTTTCCATCCGATGTGATAGGAAAAATAATCTCATTAGTTCTAAGGTGATTATCTGCAAGGAACAAGTCTTCATAATTTGCTTCAAGAGAGTATCCACCATCAATAATTTTGTTACAATAAGTAATTGCTTCAGTATATTTTGAAGTTCCAATATAAACTTCAGCATTTAAATATAGTTTTGCAAGTATAGCCCAGGCTAAACCTTTGTCTGCTCTACCATATTCATTTGTACCCGGATCTGCTAATTCTGATTCAATATCAGTAAGTTCAGATTCGATATAGTTAAATAATTGTTGTTGTGTAGCCATTTCAGGAAAGAAAAATGAACCTATTTCATCATCTTCGGTAACAAATGGACCACGGCCAAACATATCTAGCAAATGGTAATAACTTAAAGCTCTTAAAGCTCTGGCCTCATCACTAAAAGCCTTATACTCTGATTGACCAGCAGTTAGTTTAATCAGGTTATTACAATATGCTATTTGAAGCGTAATACGATAATACATTGCTGTAACAAACTCATTTGAACTATTCCAGTCCTGATCGTGTAAATCTCTTAAGTTACCATCATTCCATGCACAAATAGCTTCATCGGTTGGAAGTTCCTGGTGGTTCCAAAGTAATCTTAAGTAAGACGAAAATCCACCATTAATACTGCTGATATCAGGATCACCATCCACACCGGTTTGACCTCCTAAAACTAAACCTGCATAACATTTAGCAAGAAGCTGCTTATAAGAGTTGGCATCTGTTAATACATTCTCTCCGGTTTTAATATCCTCATCCAGAGGTAGGGTATCCAAATCATCGGTACATGATACAAATGCAAATAATAATGCAAATGCAATCATGATATAATTTGTTTTAAAATATTTCTTATTCATAATTAAAAACATTTATCAATTAAAAATTTACATTTAATCCAAACAAGAATGTTCTTGGTCTTGGATACACATCATTGTCAATTCCGCCATTAACTTCCGGATCTAATCCACTATAATCAGTTACTACCAATGCATTTTGAACAGTTGTATATGCTCTTACATTTAAATTAAACCCTAAAAGTGGTTTTAACATTTTAGTGAAATTATACCCCAATGTGATGTTATCAACTCTAAAGAATGAAGCATCTTCAAGGAAATAATCAGAATACTGTTGAGCTGTTTCAAATTTAGATTTATTGATTTCTGAAGGCATATTAGTTAAATACTCATTCACAGTCATTTCCTGGTAACGACCACCTACAATAACATTGTTGTAAATTTGTCCACCAATACCAATTCTACCATTAAAGCCAAAATCAAAATCTTTGTATTTCAAATTAGATGAAAATCCCATATTGTAATCCTGTGCAGGATCTTCAGCATAATACTTATCTGCGGTTGTAATCTGGCCATCTTTATTTCTATCTACATAAAGACCTTCAATAGGTTTACCGTTAGCGTTATAAACTTGCTCATACACATAGAAAGTATTCAAAGGATGCCCAACAGCGTTGATTTGAATAGTATTACCTACACCAACACCACTAATATCTCCGGTTTCAACTCCTCTGTAATCAGGATCATCATAATTTGTTAAACGGGTAATTTCATTGTTGTTATAAGCCAGGTTAAACCCAACTTCCCAGAACAAATCTTTCTTTTCTAAAACAACGGCATTGATTGAGAACTCAAATCCATTATTTTCCAAATCACCTACATTTGTTAACAGTCTGTCGGTAAAGTTTGTACCTGCTGGTACCGGAATCGTATTTAACAGATCTTCTGTTTTACGCTTATAAACATCAACTGTACCATAAATTCGGTTATTAAAGAATCCGTAATCCAAACCAACATTGTATGTAGTTGTTTTTTCCCATTGTAAACCAGCATCATATCCATCAGGTCTTATCAAAGTATAAAACTGATTTCCAAATTGATATTGTGTTCTTGAATCACTTAATCGATATGTTCCCATGTATGGATAGTCACCATTATTAAGTTCTTGCTGACCAGTAATACCATAACTTAAACGAACTTTAGCATTACTTACTACATCGATATTTTTAAGGAATGATTCTTCACTAACTCTCCAGGCTAATGCTGCAGAAGGGAATGTTCCCCATCTGTTATCTTTGTGAAATCTTGATGAACCATCCTGACGTAAAGTTGCAGTTAAAATATACTTATCTTTAAAGGTATAATTAGCTCTACCAAAAAATGAAACCAAGTAATTCTCTGTCTCATTTTTCGAATCCTCTATAGTTGTATTAAATCTATCAACCTCAAAAGCTGACGATTTTGACCAGAAATGTTGCCACTCATAACCTCCCATTACATTAATCTTACTATCTAATGTTGGAAGATCTTTGTTATAAGTAAGGTAGAAATCAAATAATTCATTCTTTTTCTCCTGAGTATAATCTCTTTTTACTCCTGATGAAGCTGTTTGTACCCATGCTGCATCCAAATCTGTAATTACATCACCATCACTATCAGAATAATCATAACCTAATTTCATACTAACTTTTAAGTCTGGTAAGAAATGTAATTTATAATCTGCCTGGAAGTCTGCAATAATTCTGGAAACATCAGAAAGATCTTCTTTTTGTTGTAATTGTGCAACCGGGTTACGTGTTCCATTCACGTTTCTTGAACCATCGCTCATTAACCAGGTTGTGTATCCTCCATAAATTCCGGTATTGTTAAAAACAGATTGAGTAGGATCATAACGAAGTGCGCTTCCTATAGCTCCTTTATCTGCAAATCTATTATCAATTGCCATATACTTGGCTCCCAAATTGATTGTTAGATGATCATCAAAAAGACTTGGGTTAATATTTAAAGTTCCTGTAGTTCTTTGCATTTCTGAAGTTTGCAAAATTCCATTTTGATCAGTGTAACCAGCAGAAACTCTAAATGGAATATTTTTAAATGAACCACCAATTCCAATATTATGCTCATGTCCTGTAGCATCTCTGTAAATTTCATCTTGCCAGTCTGTTGAAGCACTACCTAACAAATCAGGATTTACAGAAGAATTATTAACGGCTCTTTCATTTACTAAAGCTCTATATTGATCTGCACTCAAAACATCTATAGTCTCTTTAATTTTACCAATTGAAAACTTAGAGTCGTAAGTAACTTTTATTTTTTGTCCGGCTTTACCTTTTTTTGTTGTAATAAGAATTACACCGTTAGAAGCACGAGATCCGTAAATTGCAGTTGCTGATGCATCTTTTAATACGGTAAATGTTTCAATATCATTAGGGTTTAATGAGCTCAACACATTACTCATACCGTCAATACCTCTGTTATCCAATGGCATTCCATCAATTACAATCAGTGGATCATTACTTGCCGACATAGATGAGCCTCCACGAATTCTGATAGTAGAAGCAGAACCTGGAGCACCACCATCACTTACAATCTGTACTCCGGCAATCTTACCCACGATAAGATCTTGCGGTGATGTAGTTGAACCCTGGTTAAAGTCATCTGATTTTACAGTAAAAACAGATCCGGTGGCATCTTCTTTTCTTACTTGTCCATAACCAACAACAACAACCTCATCCATACCGATTACATCTGGTTGCAAAGCAACATCTAATTTTTCTTGTGCTGTAATTACTATTTCTTGAGTGGTGTACCCTATGAAAGAAAAAATAAGCGCATCGCCTGATTTAGCAGTTAATGTATAATTACCATCGGGAGTGGTAATAGTACCTGATGTAGTATTTTTTATGGCTACTGTTACTCCTGGTAAAACATCTCCAGTACTAGCGTCGGTAACAACACCAGTAATTGTCATTTCCTGAGCCGAAAGGCTGCTTGTTATTAACAACAAACCAGCCAGCAAGAGAAAGACTTTGTTTAAACTAAATGATTGAATCATAAAACTAAAGATTTAACAGTTATAAAACTTGTTTAATTTTCTTAAATTAATTTTTTGGGATTTTATTAAGATTTTCATTTTAAATAACAACTCACACCTTACTGTGCAGTCATTTTACTTTTTAATGGACATTACAAATCTATATAAAAAACCTACATGATTTATACATTTCTTAACACTAACAAATCAAATGTTGACATTTTTTAACGCAAACGTTTGCGGAGACGTTTGCGAGGTCGTTTGCAATAATTACATATGTTGTAAAACATATTTCTAAATTCGTTTTATAGAATATTTTACCTGCAAATCCATTTATTTCACGACTAAAAAACGTCATTTTTATAAAGATTTTACAGATATTGTGCATTTTTTAAGGTGGTTGTAGTATCTTTAAACTTCAACCTATTACACACGACAAAGTACTTTTTAATCATATGGCTCAGCACCAAATTACTATCAAGGATATTGCAAAAATGCTTGGCATTTCAGCCTCTACTGTTTCAAGAGCCCTTAAGGATCATCCGGATATTAGTCCAAAAACAAAAAGGATGGTTCAGGCATTTGCCAGTAAGGTTAATTATCGCCCCAATGCTTTAGCATTAAATCTTAGGCGAAGTAAAACAAACACAATAGGGGTTATTATCCCGGAATTGGTACACCATTTCTTTTCCTCCGTTATTTCTGGTATTGAAAAGGTAGCTTATGCTGCCGGTTATAATGTTATGATTTGCCAGTCAAATGAGGATTACAACAGAGAAGTTATTGATGCGCAGGCTTTATTAGACAATAGAGTGGATGGAATTTTAATGTCGCTTAGTAAAACAACGTTACAATTTGATCACATACAGAACTTGATTGATCATGGCGTTCCAGTTGTTTTTTTCGATAGAGCACCTGAGGAAATAGATGCAGATAAAGTTTTTATCGATGATTTTATGGGTGCTAAAATTGCAACCCATCATTTAATTGCAACAGGTTGCAGAAACATACTTCACTTATCTGCTCCAACACATTTATTAATTGGGCAACGTAGAAGAGACGGTTACATCAAGGCTCTTGAAGAAAATGGAATTCCATACAATCCTGATTTTGTAATTAAATGTGATACCAGAGATGATGTATTTGCCAACGCAGGCAAAATTTTACAAATGGCCAATCAAATAGATGGAATATTTGCAGTAAATGATTCAACGGCAATTGCAGCCATGCAAGTATTAATGAAAAATGACATTCGTATCCCGGAACATATTTCGGTGATTGGTTTTGGTGATGGACCAAATGCAACCATTGCATATCCGCCATTATCAACGGTAGAACAAAAAGGAACTGAAATTGGTAAAGAAGCCATCCAATTGTTACTCAATCAAATTGAAAATAAAGACGAGAGCTACAATACCACCACTAAAATTATCACTCCGGTTTTACGTATCAGAGAATCGACTATGATGTAATATATATTACATCATAGAAGTTTTCATCTCACAAAATTTCCTGCTACTAACAAAGAGAGTTCATTTATTTGAACAAACATCCTGTGTTTTTGCAAACGGTTGCAGAAAACCTCACCAAATTATTTTTTACTTTTTTTATTTTTATTCAATAATTATCGCAAACGGTTGCAAAAAGGAAAAAACACTCAAATCTTCATGACGACAAGGTTTTAACTGATTCGTCAATTTGTTTTATGCATATATAATATTGTATCTTTGTTTTCGGATTTTATAAGGACAACATTTTATTTAATACTCCCCTAAAGAAATTCTCTTTTTTGAGAATGCATTTCACGCTACTTATTTTGGACAAATGAGTATTTGGGTTTTATATATTTATTCAACCCATGTATTCAAAAAAAATAAACATTAGATTGTATTTAATTGTATTAGAGTTAAGCAATTAAATAATTATATCAATAATATTTATTTTATGAAACAGGCCATAATTAATTACTATCAAACAAGAAAATAATTATTCTGGCAAGTAGCATATGACAAATAAAAAACAAATTACAGTATATGAAAAAGATGCCTCATCTTTCCTTTTGGCAAATCTGGAATGTTAGTTTTGGATTTCTGGGAATTCAAATGGGTTTTGCCTTGCAAAGTGCAAATGTCAGTAGGATCTTATCAAATTTAGGAGCCGACTTACATGCTTTACCATTATTTTGGATTGCTGCTCCATTAATGGGATTAATTGTTCAGCCCATTGTTGGATCTGCCAGTGATAGAACATGGAACAGACTCGGAAGACGCAGTCCTTATATATTAGGTGGTGCTATAATAGCTGCTCTGGCAATGTTTTTAATGCCCAATGCATCAATTGTAGTTTCATTTATGCCAGTATTACTATTTGGCTTATTGATGTTTGCATTAATGGATGGATCGTTTAACATCACCATGCAACCATTTAGGGCATTAGTTGCAGATATGACACCTGCAGAACAACGAAACATTGGCTACTCTACACAAAGTTTTTTAATTAATGCTGGTGCTGTTCTTGGCTCTATACTTCCATTTGTATTAACAAATCTACTTAATATTTCAAATACAGCACCAGAAGGTCAAGTTCCTCCTTCTGTAATTTGGTCTTTTTATATAGGAGGAAGTGCGCTATTACTTTCAGTAATCTGGACTGTTTTTAAAACAAAAGAATATCCTCCGGAAGAATATGCTGAATACAAAGGCATTGATACAAAAGCTGAAGTGGATCCAAAATACAAAGGATTTGTCGGATTTTTCAGACTATTAAAAATCACTCCTAAAACCATGTTACAACTAGCTATTGTACAATTTTTTAGCTGGTTTGCAATGTACATCATGTGGGTTTATACAACTCCTGCAGTTTCTCAACATGTTTGGGGTTGCGAAATTGGAGATAGTTCGTCTCAGGCTGCACAAGATGCTGGTGATTGGATTGGTATTTTATTTGCCGGATATTCCTTATTTGCTGCTTTATTTTCAGTGATTATGAGTCGGTTAGCGAATAAAATCGGAAGAAAAACTGTTTATGGTTTCGCTTTATTCATTGGTGGTATTGCATACACTTCGATGTACTTATTTAAAGGTGGAGATATGATGCATGTTAACCTGTTGTTCACTCAGGTTGATGTCCCATCCAGTGCTTTATTATGGATGCTTCCTATGATTGGAGTGGGTATTGCCTGGGCAGCTATTCTGGCCATGCCTTATGCCATCTTATCAGAATCTATTCCTGCTGACAAAATGGGTGTTTTTATGGGAATCTTCAATTTTACAATTGCAGGTCCTCAAATCATAAGTGGGTTGGTTGCTGGTTCTTTATTGAAATACTTCTATGACGGTCAGGCCATTTATATGCTCGTTCTCGCTGGAATAAGTATGATTCTTGGAGCTTTATCAGTAACACTTGTTAAACCCCAAAAATCTAATCCTTAAAAATATCAATAGAAAATGATCTTTTGGATTTTAAATGATCAATATAAAATAACAACTAATTAAAACTAAAATGGGTAAAATAAAAGCATGTCTTTTTGATTTAGATGGAGTTATTGTTGATACAGCCAAGTATCATTATATAGCATGGAAAGAGCTGGCCAACCAAATGGGATTTGATTTTACGCTGGAAGATAATGAAAGACTAAAAGGTGTAAGTAGAATGACTTCTTTAGATATTCTATTATCCATTGGTAATGTGGAAAAAAGTGAAGAAGAAAAGCTTGAGTTAGCCACAAAAAAGAACGAAAACTATCTATCATATATACTAAAAATGGGACCTGAAGAAATTCTCCCGGGTACAAAAGAATTTTTAGAATCATTAAACAAAGAAGGAATTAAAATTGCCTTAGGATCTGCAAGTAAAAATGCGATGACAATTCTTGACCGTTTAGAGTTGACATCATACTTTGAAGCTATTATTGACGGAACAAAAGTGTCAAAGGCAAAACCAGATCCCGAAGTATTTTTAAAAGGAGCTGAAGCTTTAAATGTTTCACCAGATGAATGTGTTGTTTTTGAAGATGCAGAAGCAGGTATTGAAGCAGCAATTGCTGGTGGTATGAAATGTGTTGGTATTGGTAGTCCTGATATTTTAAAGAAAGCAAATTTTGTTGTTGACGGATTACACAAAATGAATATCACCATGCTTAAAAGTCTTAGTAGCTAAAACTTAAACAACGACATTATGAAGAAATATCTTAAATATGATGAATGGTGCATCATTGAAGAAGGCTTTAATCCGGCTAATCATCAAGCATCAGAGAGTATTTTCAGTATTGGAAATGGTAAAATGGGTCAACGAGCCAACTTTGAAGAAAAATATTCCGGAGAAAGCTTGCAAGGCAGCTATGTTGCAGGTGTTTATTACCCGGACAAAACTCGTGTTGGATGGTGGAAGAATGGATATCCTGAATATTTTGCAAAAGTTTTAAACTCTCCAAACTGGATTGGAATCAATGTAACCATCGATGGTTTTGAACTTGACTTATATAAGTGTAAAGTAGATAACTTTACGCGTACCTTAAATATGAAAGAAGGTTTCTTGTTAAGAGAATTTGAAGCCACTTTAGAAAATGATAAAAAGATTTCTGTAAAGGCTAAACGTTTTGTTTCAATGGCTGATACAGAAAACGGAGCAATAAGATATAGTATTACTCCAATCAACTTTAGCGGAAAAATTAGTTTCACACCTTATATAGATGGTGACATTGAGAATGAAGATTCCAACTATGATGAAAAATTCTGGAATATTCTTGATGTACAAGCTGAAGATGGTTCTGCATACCTGGAATCTCAAACAAAAAAATCAGATTTCAGATGTGGTTTTGCAATGAAGTATATTGTAAAACTAAATGAAAAAGTAGTTAAACCTAATGCCGAGGTAATACAACTTAACAAGTGGGTTGGTAATCAGATTGAAATTGAAGTAAAAGAAGGTGAAACAGCTTGCATTGAAAAATTTGCAGGAGTTACCTCATCGTTGAACTATGCCACTGACGCATTAAAAAGTCAGGCTGAAGAATTGGCTTCATTTGCATGCCATAAAGGTTTTGATAAATTATTTGAAGATCATAAACAAAAATGGTCTGAAAAATGGATTCATAGTGATATTAAAATCAAAGGAGATATTGCGGCTCAACAAGCCATACGTTTTAATATATTCCATTTAAATCAAACCTATACAGGTGAAGATGAAAGACTAAATGTTGGTCCTAAAGGTTTTACCGGCGAAAAATATGGCGGCACAACATATTGGGATACAGAGGCATATTGTATACCCTTCTTTTTAATGACATCACCATCACAAGTAACCCGACAACTGTTAATCTACAGATATAAGCACTTACCAAGAGCCATTGAAAATGCAGAAAAACTTGGATTTAAAAATGGTGCAGCGCTATATCCAATGGTTACTGCCAATGGAGAGGAATGTCACAATGAATGGGAAATTACCTTTGAAGAAATTCACAGAAACGGAGCTATTGCTTTTGCCATTCACAATTACATCCGACACACAGGAGACAAGAAATATCTTGAAGAGTATGGTTTAGAAGTATTAGTTGGAATATCCAGATTCTGGAGCCAGAGAGTAACATTTTCTGAAGCCAGAAAAAAATATGTAATGCTTGGTGTTACCGGTCCTAATGAATACGAAAACAACATTAACAACAACTGGTATACTAATAAAATGGCAACCTGGTGTTTAAAATATACCAAGGAGTCTATAGATTACGTTAAAGCCGAAAATCCTGAAAGATATGAGGAATTAAAAGCTATTATGAATTTCAACGAAGAAGAAACTGTTCGTTGGATGGATATAGTAGACAACATGCATTTTCCATATAACGAGGAGCTAAAAGTGTTTATGCAGCAAGATGGCTTTATGGATAAGGAGCAAATGATGGCTGATGATCTTGATCCTGCAGAGCGTCCTATTAATCAGCATTGGTCATGGGACAGAATTCTTCGCTCAAACTTCATCAAACAAGCAGACACATTGCAAGGCATGTATGTTTTAGAAGAACAATTTACAGAAGAAGAAATTCGTAGAAACTTTGATTTTTACGAACCCAGAACTGTTCATGAATCATCACTTTCTCCATGTGTGCACTCTGTTCTTGCTTCAAAAATTGGAAAAATTGAAAAAGCATATGAAATGTATCTTCGTACTTCAAGATTAGATCTTGATGATTACAATGCTGAAGTTCACGAAGGACTTCACATTACAAGTATGGCAGGTACATGGATGGCTATTGTTGAAGGTTTTGGCGGTAAACGTGCGTACGACGAAAAGCTTTATTTAAATCCTGTTATCCCGGAACAATGGGAAGAATATGCATTCAGGATTAGATTTAAAGGAAAAGACCTTGAGGTTAGAGTAAATGAAAACGAAATTGAAATTATTTCTCACGCCTCTTTACCTGTTGAGTTATTTGTTTACGATAAACCGGTTACAGTAGAAGAAAATAAGTCTATTACTATTTCCCGATAATATAAAACCCCTGTTTAAATTATTAAGCAGGGGTTTTTATTATATTTCTTTTTTTCTTTTAATTGATATATTTGGAACTCACCGAAAAAACAATCATCCTCGTTTGTGCTAACTCTTTATCATGGCTCGTTTCATATCTATATTATTCATAACTCAAGAATAATCAGAGACATAAAAAAATCTAATGATTCATATTGTTAGTGTCTTTTACTTCCCATCTCCTTTAAATATGGAGCGAAAAGTATATAGTAATATTTTTAAATCCACCACAAGGGTTCTGTTTTCAAGATAAATAATATCATATTGTAGTCGTTGAATCATTTCCTCAACATTTTCAGCATAACCGAACTTAACCATACCCCAGGAAGTTATTCCTGGTTTTACACTAAACACCTGGTCATAATGCGGTGCCTGGGTTAAAATTTGATCAATAAAAAAACGTCTTTCCGGTCGAGGACCAACTAACGACATATCTCCCATAATCACATTAAAAAACTGAGGTAGTTCATCCAAATGCCACTTTCTTAAATACTTTCCCAAAGAAGTAATTCTGGGGTCATTTTTTGATGACAATGCAGGTCCGTCTTTTTCTGCATCAACATACATCGACCTATATTTATAAAGCATAAATGGTTTCTTATTCTTGCCAATTCTAATCTGTCTGTAAAATATAGCACCTGGAGAAGAGAACTTAACCAAAACTGCCAAAAGAATAAAGAGCGGAGAGAATAAAATAATTACCAATAGAGAAAAACTTACATCAATAACTCTTTTTAAAACAACTTGCCAAATTGGTAATCTGTTATTAACAATGGTGATATATGGTAAAAACTCCAAATTTGTAGTACTTATTTTACGCTCTATAACTTCGTTTAAATTGGCCGACAAACGAATAAAACAGTCCTTAACCTTTAATGTATTAATTACTCGGTTAATTGTTCTTGCATGATTATTCTTTAAAACAATTAATGCATCATCAAATGAAACTGCTTTTATAATTTTAGGCAGCTGAGAAAGCGTTCCAAGGTGAGGCATGTACATTGATAAATCTTCTCCATCATTACCTTCTGATATATAACCAACATATCTAAACCCACTTTTTGATAAAGATGAATAGTATTCCTTGGCTAATTCCAAAGCTTTTGCACTATTCCCTATTAATATTCCATAGTAACCAACCTGTCCATTTTGCATTTGAAATTGAAAATACCTTATCAACACCATTCTAAATACAAATACAAATCCCCAAACAATAAAAAAGTACTGAATCGACATTTGCAGATAAACATCCTGAATATTAAAGCAATTCTCACCAATTAAAAAGTAAAAAACAAGTAAGGTAACTATAAAAGAAGTGAATAGCGTTGGCCCTATAATCTGCATTCCTGAACGACGAGCTAAATTATGGTAATTCCCGGCTAAATAGAATGCAAATAACCAAAACAAAACAATCCCACTCAAAAATATTACCGGGGATAAATTAATCAGAAACGGATCACTAAACAGTTTTTCCACTTCAGTTTTTATATATGTATACTTCCCAATAAAAATCAGATGACTTAAAATAAGAGCCAATATATCCGACAATAGATGTCGCATCACAATTCGTCTTCCGCTTATTCTTTTAGGAGTTTTATCAACAACCTTATTTCCCATACCATAATCTCTAGTTTATTCAAAAACGAACAACTACTCCTTTTATTATAAGATAAGATATTTTTTTATAAAAAAATACGACCTAATGATTCATTAACACTATTTTTATGACCACATTAAAACTAAGTATGGATACATTAAGACACAAAGGTCTTCGAAATAGATTAGTGCAGGAGATAGCTGGTAAAGGGATTTCAAACCCTAAAGTATTGCAAGCCATAGGAAATGTTCCCAGACATATGTTCTTTGAAAGCAGTTTTATCAAATTTGCCTATCAGGACAAAGCCTTTCCAATAGGAGCTGGTCAAACAATTTCTCAACCATTTACAGTTGCTTTTCAAACTCAGTTACTTAATATTAAAAAGGGTGATAAAATTCTGGAAGTAGGAACCGGATCAGGGTATCAGGCTGCTGTATTGGTAGAAATGGGAGCAAAAGTTTTTTCAATAGAACGTCAGCGAGAACTATATATTAAAAGCAGCCATTTATTGCCACAAATGGGTTACCAGCTAAGTTTCTTTTTGGGCGATGGCTACAAAGGCTTACCTCAATTTCAACCTTTTGATGGAATTATTATTACAGCAGGTGCTCCTTCAATTCCAGAGGAGTTATTAACACAGTTGGCAATTGGTGGCGTAATGGTTATTCCTGTTGGTAGAAAAGTACAAACCATGATTCGTGTAACCAGAGAATCTGAAACAGAATTTAGTCAGGAAGAATTTGGACGATTTGAATTTGTTCCTATGCTGAAAGGTGTTGTGAAATAGATACACTTTTTTATTACACTTAATTACATAAATATTTGTTCAACAATTTTATACGGCTTAGTTTTTCATAGTCCTAAAATAATTTTACTTTTAAACACCTCATCTTAAATTAACGATGAGAAAACATTGACACCCAATAAATACAAGAAATATGCTTAAAGTACACACCTTAATTTATAGTCCCTGGCAAGAGAATACATATGTTGTGTCTGCAGAAAACGGAGATTGTATTATTATTGATCCCGGCTGCCTAACGGCTGAAGAACAGCAGCATTTAGTTAACTTTATTTCAAGTAACAATCTAAATCCCACTAAATTATTAAATACCCACTTGCATTTAGATCATGTGTTCGGAAACCGATTTGTTTGCGAAAGGTACAACCTGGGAGCTGAAGCTCATAAAGACGATGAATTCTGGATTGAGCAGACAGTACCTTATGCAGCTCAAATGGGTATGCAACTTGAACAAAATCCTCCGGCACTAAAAGGTTATCTGGAACATAATCAGGAAATTGAATTTGGAGGTTCTGTTATTAAAGTACTCCACATTCCCGGACATTCACCTGGTGGCATTGCTCTTTACTGTGAAAAAGAAGGCTTTGTAATTGCGGGTGATGTACTTTTTAGAGAAAGCGTTGGAAGAGCTGATTTACCGGGAGGTGATTTTGACACACTAATCAATGGTATTAAAACTCATTTATTAACGCTACCTAAAGAAACCATAGTGTATTCGGGACATGGACCCACTACTACTATTGAACATGAAAGTAAGCACAATATGTTCTTCTAAAAAACAAAAGGAAATCTCAGCACATCAGAGATTTCCTTTTTTTCTATATTAGATCTTTTGTTATTCCCTATCAGAGACCCCGGCATCTTCAAAACTACTCATCTCATTGAAAAAATTTACCGCACTTTGTATTATTGGAAAAGCGACTGCACTTCCTGTACCTTCCCCTAACCTCATTTGAATATCTAATATTGGTTCTGCGCCAATACAATCAAGCATTAACTGATGTCCTTTTTCCTGTGATTTATGAGAGAATATACAATAATCTAAAACTCTATTATCGATATAATAAGCTGCAAGAAGCGCTGATGTCACAATAAAACCATCAACCATAATTACCATTTTAAGTTCTGCTGCTTTTAGCATTGCACCAACTATGGATGCAATCTCAAATCCCCCAAAGGTTTCTAATATTTCATATGGAGCGTTGATTGGGCCGTGTAATTTAATGGCCTCATCAATTACTTTCGCTTTTTTTAATATACCATCTTCATCCAAACCAGTTCCTGCTCCGGCAGCTTCAATACCTGTGGTTCCGGTATAAGCACATAATAATGCTGCTGCAGAAGTTGTATTTCCAATACCCATTTCACCAAATCCAATTATATTGGTTCCTGAAGCATTCAAATCACTAACTATATTAGCACCATTTGCCAGAGCTTGTTCACATTGAACTGGTGTCATCGCTTTTTCTTTGGCAAAGTTACAAGTCCCTTTTGCTATTTTTATATCGATTAAACTTGTATTCTTTTCAAAGTCAAAATCAACACCGGTATCAGCCAATAAGAGTTTTATATTATTTTGTTTTGTAAAAACATTAATGGCAGCTCCTTGTCCCAGGAAATTCATAACCATTTGATAGGTCACTTCTTTGGGGAATGGACTAATCCCTTCTTCTGTAACACCATGATCCCCTGCACATACTATGATTGCCGGATTTGATAATTCCGGATGTAAAGTATTCTGAATCTCTGCTATTTGCCGGGCTATTTTCTCCAATTTCCCAAGAGATCCAACAGGTTTTGTTTTTGTATTTATTTTACGAACTATTTGTTCGGTTAAATCAGTTTGTACCGATTGAATATTAAATTGCATATATTGTATTATTAGCATTAAAAAAAGGCGCAATGAATAATCATTACGCCTTAAAAATTATTTGTATTTTCTTATTTTATCTCATATCGATAACATCAACATCCGGATTTGCTTCCTTATCAAAAACAAACATTGAATCATTCATCGGTGTATTAATCTGCATATTTTTTACTTTAATGGTATAGTTATTACCATCCTTACCAACTTGCTTGATTGTTGCTATTTTCAGATTATCTTTTACAATCTCCAGACTAATTTTTGAATAAGGTTTATCCCTGTTTATCGGAAATAAATCAATACCGTAAACAACTACCCCATCAACAGTTTTTTCACCCAAATAAGCATATTTAAACCCTGTTTGATAGATAGTAAAAATAGATGCCGGATTTAAAGTTTCTTCATCTTCAGGATCAGGCTCATCAACATTTACTTCTTCTTCATCAATCATATGAGTCCAAAGTGTTTTCCCATCAAAATAAGTATCTACATGCATTAAATTTGCCTTATACTTATCTCCTTTTATAGAAATGGTTCCTTCATATACCTCGTTAATTTCTTCCTGCAAATTTTCCATAGCAAACGAAAAGTCTGCTTTAATGGTATTATAAGTCTTGGTTTTAGCTGTAACCTTATCTAAAATTTCAACTGCCTTTTCATTTGTTTGCGCAATAAGAAATCCGGGAATTAGTGCTATTAACAATAAAATCTTCTTCATATTTCTGTTCTTAATATTCTGAGTTTGCGTTATTATACCTAAGTTATCTGTTCAAGTTTCAAAAACAATACCAAAATTATAGTCCCCTTAAAATATGCTCTAAAGAGGCCTCATCCGGAACCAATACCTGACGGGCTTTACTACCTTCAAATGGACCTACAATCCCAGCTGCTTCAAGCTGATCAATAATTCTACCGGCTCTGTTGTAACCAATTGAAAATCTACGCTGAATTAACGATGTGGATCCGGACTGATTAGCCACCACAACTTTTGCAGCTTCCTCAAAAATCGAATCTTTATTACTCATATCCACTTCACCGGGTTCACTTCCTGAAGATTCGCCAACATATTCAGGTAACAACATGGCACTTGGATACCCTTTTTGAGAACCAATAAAATCATTAATTCTTTCAACTTCCGGAGTATCAACAAAAGCACATTGAACCCTTACCAGGTCACTACCCTGAGATATTAGCATATCACCTCTACCAATCAACTGGTTGGCTCCCGGAGAATCCAGAATAGTTCGGGAGTCAATCATCGATGCCACTTTAAACGCCACCCTGGTTGGGAAGTTTGCTTTAATAACACCTGTAATAATATTGGTTGAAGGTCGCTGAGTTGCTACAATCATATGAATACCAACGGCCCTTGCCAACTGAGCTATACGAGCAATTGGCATTTCAACCTCTTTACCTGCAGTCATAATTAAATCGGCAAACTCATCAATTACAACAACAATATAAGGTAAGAAACGATGACCATTTTCAGGATTCAGTGATCGCTTTACAAACTTATGATTGTACTCTTTGATATTACGTGCATGCGCTTTTTTCAGTAAATCATACCTCGAATCCATTTCTATAGTTAATGAATTGAGTGTATTCACCACCTTTTGAACATCAGTAATAATAGCCTCATCATCATCATCCGGTAACTTAGCCAGGAAGTGGCGCTCAATTTTGCTATAAATATTTAATTCAACCTTTTTAGGATCGACCAAAACAAATTTTAATTGCGATGGATGCTTTTTATATAACAGTGAGGTAATGATAGCATTTAATCCTACTGATTTACCCTGACCTGTTGCTCCTGCAACCAACATATGCGGAGCCTTAGCCAAATCAATAACAAAGGTTTCGTTTGATATGGTTTTTCCAAGGGCAATTGGTAATTCAAATTTAGTAGTCTGAAATTTCTTGGCTGAAATAATTGTTTTCATCGAAACAACCTCAGGTTCACTGTTCGGAACTTCAATACCAATGGTTCCTTTTCCCGGAATAGGTGCAATAATTCTGATACCCAAAGCAGCTAACGACAAAGCAATATCATCTTCCAGATTTTTAATTTTTGAAATACGAACTCCTGGTGCCGGTACAATTTCATATAATGTTACAGTGGGTCCTACTGTTGCCTTAATACTCTTAATTTCAATTTTATAATCAATAAGCGTATTAACAATTTTATCCTTATTAGAATTCAGCTCAGCATCGGTAACAGGTTCATTACCCGCATGATGGGCCTCTAACAAATCTATTGTTGGCAACTGATAACTTGATAAATCCAGCGTTGGATCATAATCGCCTAAAGGAACATTGTCATTCACAACAAAGTTTTCTTCTTCCTGTACCTTTTCTATGGTAAATCCATCTTCCTCAGTTTTAATATCAGAACCGGCATTATCTGTAATATCTAACTCTACTCCTATTTTATTTTCAACATCTAACTTTGGAGTCTCAATTTGTTTTACAATAAACTGCTCCTCCTCTTCCTCAATCTGTTCCCTGACTTCTATTACAGGTTCTTCCTGAGGTGCTTGTTCTTCTATCTTTTCTTCAATATAGTCCTCCTTAACAAGTAATGACTGATCATGATACTGCTCAGTTTCCTCTTTTTTAGGTTCCGTATCGTTTGAAACTTTACCAACAAAAGCTTTCCGAACAAAAGGAATAAACTGATCAAAAGTAAAAGTAAGGTATGAGATCAGTGAAAAGATAAGTATTAATATCAACCCAACATTTCCAATGGCAGACAAGAGCCATTTACTTAAAAAGTACCCCATATCACCACCAGGTAAAAGGTATTGTGAATTTATGGCACTTTTAAATATATATCCCAATAAAACAGAGAAATAAACACCTATACAAAACGAGTGTATTATTGTTTTACGAAATGATAACAGCTTGATATTTATTAATCTGCATGCGCCAATAAAAATGGCAAAAACAATAACAAAAGCAGAAAGCCCGATTCCGGAATTAATAAATAAATCTGCAAAATAAGCACCTATTTTACCTGTCCAGTTTGCAACATTAATATCCGAATTTGTAATAAATTCAAAAAAGTTAATATTGAATTTACTATGATCTATTCCTCCTGTAAAAATAAAGGATATAAAGGCTATAAATAAAAATATGGCATATACGATCAGAAACAAACCACTAAAGATCCTGACCCGAAAGTCGCTTAGTCTTTTAATTAGGTCTGATATGATATTTGTACTATTCTTTGATTTAGATTTTTTTGTTTTTCCTGCCATTGTAAATATTTTGTTAATCACTCGCAATTGCACAGGCAAAAGTAATAAATGCTCTACCCATTTCTATACAAATTGATAATTCTTTTGAAATGAAAACGAGATATACGTAAGAATATTATTGAAAGGTATTTATTAAAGTATTTACCATAGCTACTACCTCATCACGATTACTTAAAACCGCATTTTTAGGTATCTTAAAGTTATTCAATGCTGGTTTTTCATCTAAAAAATCCTTTGCTTTCAAATGTAGTTTTAAGCCATTGTATTCTACTGTAAATTCCATTAAAACACCAGGAATCACTTTTAAAGGAGTATGTCGGTTAGGTTCTAGGATATGAATTTCATCGGTATAATAAACATCAAATGGTTCATGACCTTCAAACTTAATGTTTGCCTTTGAACATTTAAAACCTGCAATATCTTTAGTTACATCAGGTTCGTATGTTACTATCACCTTGGCATCATTATCATATAAAAAGAAATGATCATTTATAGCAATAGGATAATACATGTTTTTATCCATAAAACTGAATAAAACATCACACGAATCAGTTGGACTTTCTGAAACAAAACTTAAGGAAAAAACATTAAAACTAGCCTTTAGCTCATGCTTTATTCTATTTTTATTAAATGAATACAACCACTTATCAGGCATCATATTAGATACAGAAGAGGTTTTCATTTCATTGAGATAATCAATATGAAACACAATGGTTCCATGATCAACTACCCCTCCGTTTTTCCTCTTAATCCCACAGCCATTAAACAATATTGTTATCAGAAAAATAGCTGTAAAATATATTACTGATGCAGTCCTCAATTGTAAGAATATCTAATTATTTAAATATCCTCAAAAATAGAAATTAATATCCTATCCAACCTTATTGTTGGTTTAGTTAAAATTAAGTTTGGTCAAAAATATGGCATTGGCATATGCTTACCAATGAAGAAATCAAAGTAATACTATGCAGGTTGAAGAAAAATCTCAGAAATCATGCATCGTGCACTTCCTCCTCCTATTTTCTCAATAGTATCAACCTGAACTGGTAATGTATTACAGTAATGCTCAATGGATTCCTTTTGATCATCTGTCAGCACATTATATGCGCTCTGCGACATCACCAAAAATTCTTGTCCTTGCTCATTTTTAACAGACAGCATATTTCCGGCAAATTGATAAACCTGATCAAAGGTAATATCAACAATTTCATGACCTGTTTCTTCTAAATGCTGAATCACTAATTCTCTTTCTTCTTCATTTGGAATGCTTTCCAAACAAACTACAGCAAACTGTTCACTGACACACATCATCACATTTGTGTGATATATTTCTTTCCCATCTTTATCTGTTGAAATAAAATATACAGGTTTATACTCCAATATTTCACAGATTTCTTTAAATACGTCCAAATCTGTACGTGGAGAAAGACATGCATAGGCAATTTTATGCGTATGATCAAAAATAATACTTCCTGTACCTTCACAAAATTTGCCTTCCTGCTCATATTTAGATAAGTCAACAACCTTATTTACTTTATAGTTGGTCTTAAAAAAATCGATCACATCAGCTCTTTTCTCCAATCTTCTATTTGGTGCCGCCATTGGGTACAGTATTATTGTTCCATCTGCATGAAACGAACCCCAGTTATTTGGGAATATAGCATCTGGCTTAACAGGAGAAGCAGTGTCTTCAATAACTGTAACATTTACACCCACACCTTGTAATTTAGCCACATAGGCATCAAATTCGGAAAGAACTTTTTCCTTAATCTCCTTTTGATTCAGGTCTATATTATTTTGAAATGCATTTGAAGTTGCAGTTTCTGTATTGAAACCAAAATTTTCTGGTCGTACTAAAAATATATGATCTGTTGACTGTTTCATGCGTTTATGCTTTATTTTTTATCTCATGAACTTGCAAAAAAATTGCGTTCTTTTGTTTGTAGAACATTTTAATTACTTAGTTCACAACTCTTTTATTAATTGGATTGAAGCTGCAAAAATAAAGTTATAATCCACTAAAAAATCTGATCTTTGTTATGTTACCCAATTACAACCAAATTTTATTATAACGAGATTAATCATCACCAACCAGATGAAGAAAACAAGATGTTTATTTTTTTAATCTCAGGGAGTACTTTAAATTTCTCCAGGTAATATATATCACAATTGCCAACCATAGTATGGACCAAAAGTATTGTGGTAAAACAGGTATAATTTTAGAGAACTTAGCAATATCAGATGATGGCCCAACATTATAATCATTAATAATAAAAATAATAGAAGCCGTTCCTGTAACAATTAAAAAATTAGCTATGGTAGCTTTTGACTTTTTACTTACCCAAATTGCTACTGCTGAAAATAATATTAAAAGTAAAGAAGTAAATATTGAACTATACCAAATAACAGCACTTGCAACAAATACACAAACCATAACATACATGGCTACTACAGCAGATTTAGGTTTCTTTAATCCGATATGCAACAATAGATTTCCGAACAATGCGCTACCTATATAACCACCCATTAAAACTAACGGAGCATAACCACCGGCTGTAACAGCATAGCCTGCACCATTAGGTTGAATCCTTACTTCATAAACACTACCTCCGGTTAATACAGCAAAGATAGAATGACCCAACTCATGTAAAAAAGTAACAAATAAATTAACAGGTAAAGCAATGTACATTCCATATGGAACATAATTTACAAGTACCCAGTACAACAGAGCGGTTATTAGGATTAAAAATAATTTTTTACGCATTATAAATTATTGATTTGATTAACGCTAATTACTATACTTCAACACCTTTTCTCTTGATGCCTACACATTAAAAAATAACATATTCAATAAGTTACCAATCAAAAACTAACCTTACCATTAGTTTTGATCTGCCCAAAATATAGCCATACAATATAAGAAAAATATTTATGGCAGTATTCTATAATTTTTTCGTAAACTTTGTGTGATTCTATTAATACAAATGCAATGGCTATAAAAACAAGTACGATTCATCAAATAAAAAAAGAACTGGAAATACTTCCAAGAGAGTTATTAATTGATCACTGTTTACGCATAGCCAAATACAAAATAGAAAATAAAGAGCTGCTTCATTATCTTCTATTCGAATCTATTGATGAAGAAAATTACGTTAGTGAAGTAAAAGCCGAAATCAAAGAAGGTTTTAAAGGAATAAATAAGTCTAAATTTATCTATGTTAAAAAAGGTATTCGAAAAATTCTGAAGTTAACAACTAAATATATTAAGCATTCAGGAAAAAAAGAGACTGAAATAGAACTACTGATTTCCTTTTGCAAAGAAATGCAAAATCTTAAAGTTCCACTTAGACGAAGTACAGTTATGAAAAACCTCTACGAAAGACAACTTCTGAACATAGAAAAAGCATTAACAAAACTTCATGATGATATTCGTATTGATTATGAAGATGATATTGAAATCATCAAAAAAGGATTATAAAAATCCACAACTTTAGTATGACTAATTCACTTGTTCCACATTCAAATTTCCTCCTATATTTCTTGAATTAATCTTTGTTTAGATGTAAATTGTATATACTATACTTTACACCTTATGCTCAGGTCATTCTTAATATATATTATCATTAGCTCTTATTTTTTGCTACTCGTAGCATCATGTAAAAATGCATCTGATGATGTACTATCCGAAACAAATGAATTTGGTTTACCTTATAAGCCTTATATATACAAACCTACAACATACCCATTAGGCCATTTTAAAAAGGCTCCTGTTATAGATGGCATAAACACACAAAACGAATGGGATCATACACCATGGAGTTCAATGTTTGTTTCATCAATTAGCGGAAAACCAGAAAATAAAAGTCATGAAACCGCCTTTAAAATGGGCATTTATAATGATACAATATATTTACTGGCTAAAATAAACGAAGATCAGATATGGGCACTAGATTCTAAACGCAATGATGAATATTTTAAGGATAACTTTTTTGAGATATTGATTGATTGTGATAATGATGAGTATGACTACTTAAATATAAAAACCAATGCCCTTGGTATTATAAAAGGCGAATTAAATCAATACGAACAAAATTCCATAAGCAATAAGAACATACCAATTAATCAATTAAAAATCAAATGTGCAACTTACATTCAGGGTACGGTTAACAAACCAAATGATACGGATCAATATTGGCAATTAGAAATTGGTATTCCTGTAAATTTAAAAACTGATGATACGGACAATATTGATAAAAATGGACATTGGAAAATGAACTTCGTTCGGTCGCATTGGCCGTATGTAGTTATTGATGGCGCATACAAAAAAATAATTAACTCAGATACTGGTAAACTTTATAATGGCGAACAATTTATATGGGCGTATATGTTTGATAATCCAATTACAAAACTTGAATTATGGGGCGAGGTATATGTAAACAACACGAACTATAACAACAACATATTAACCAAAGAACAAAGAATTAAATGGGAGTTAAGAAATATATTTTATGCTCAAAAATTACATTTTGAAAAACACAATCGTTTTGCCAATAAAATTGCAGGTTTAAAAGATATTGGATTTAATCGTTCGGCATTGCAATACAAAGCCAATATAAAAGCAACAAAAAAACATTTTATTATTAGTATTAAAGATGATCATAAAAAAGAGAGCTGGCACATCGATGATCTGGGCTCAATTAGTCATGAAATTTTAAAGTAAGAACCTCTATTTTGAACAACAAACATTCCTCTATACAGATGTTTTAGATCATCTGTTCATATTTCTGCATCAAATAAATTAATTATATTTTTGCACCATCTGGTGTTTCTTAATTCAATTGAATTAAGAAATGAAAAGGGAATGCTGTGTAAATCAGCAACAGTACCCGCTGCTGTGAATTCCAATGATTAGGTTTTGATATTTAAACACCACTGTTTTTTCTAAAAATGGGAAGGCATCAAAATCAGGAATAAGTCAGAAGACCTGCCAGTGATTGTTAAAATCAATGCTTTCGGGAATAAAAGCAAAGTTATCTTGATTTAAGAAACTTAATCTTTTATTGGTATTGGTGAGTTTACTCAATTACGGGTAAGTTTGTATGATTCAAAACCATTTCAAAATGATTAAAAAATGCGGAAGATGTAATCAGGAGTTCAATTGCAGACATGATGACATCTTTGAGTGCCATTGCATTCATGTACCTATCTCGCAAAAAGCTCAGAAGTATTTAAAAGAAAATTACAAAGATTGCCTTTGTAATAAATGCATGAAGGAGATTGCCCAACAATTTTCAGAAAACAATCCACAAGCATCAACATCATAGCTTATAGAAAATCTACAACCCACTATGCCTAACCTATTATTTATTAATAGTATTCAATCAACAATTTAAATTATACATGCGTCAGCTTAGACTTTTTTTTACAGCCTTGATGTTTTTAACCAGAATACCAGCGCCTAAATGGGTGGGATATTCAAGTGATAACATAAACAAATGTAATCGATATTTCCCATTAGTTGGATTAATTATTGGTGGCATTGGAGCTTTAACTTATTACATAGCGTCCTTTGTTTTTCCAATCTATATCGCTGTTTTACTTTCTATGGTTGCAACAATCATACTTACAGGAGCATTTCATGAAGATGGTTTTGCGGATACCTGCGATGGTTTTGGTGGCGGCTGGACCACAGAAAAGATATTAATAATAATGAAGGACTCCAGAGTTGGTGCTTATGGAATGATTGGAACCATATTAATCTTATTGATGAAATTTGCATCGATCTCATCAATACCCAATGCACTGATAATTCCTGCAATCATTTGTGGACATTCTGTAAGTAGAATGTTTGCGGTTACAACAATGTTTACATTACCCTATGTTAGAGAAGATGAAACAAGTAAATCAAAACCGGTAACAAAAAATCTCCATGTATTAGATTTGTGGATTGCCATAATTATTGGATTAGCATCCTTACTTCTTTTTCAAAGCTGGATTATTTATACGTCAATAATACCTTTACTTATCACTAAAATTTGGCTCGATAAGTATTTTAAAAAATGGATTGGAGGTTATGTAGGTGACTGCCTGGGAGCTGTGCAGCAGGTTACAGAAGTTGTTTTTTATTTAAGCATCATAGCAATGAGCAAAATAATTACTTTAATTTAGAATATTTTATTTACCACCAAGACTCTAAGACTCTAAGTAATTTACATCCTATAAAAATCTATAACTATGAGTAACTTTAATAATCATATTGAAATACCTGATGAAATTAACACAATTGGCAAGAGAATTGTCAACTGTGCATATAAAGTACACTCAAAACTTGGTCCAGGCCTACTTGAAGTTGTATATGAGAAATGTCTTTATCATGAATTAAAGAAAAACGGTTTAAGTATTAATCAACAAGTTAATATTCCAATTATATATGATGATTTAATTATCAAAGATGCATTAAGAATTGACTTATTAGTTGAAAATTGTATAATTATTGAACTCAAAGCAGTTGAAACAGTTTTACCTGTTCATGAAGCTCAAATTATAAGTTATTTAAAATTAACAGAAAACAGACTTGGATATTTGATTAATTTTAATGTTCTTCTAATTAAAAATGGAATTAAACGCTTTATAAATTGATTTTTAATTATTCACCGCTGACAATCTAATCTTATGATTTAAGCATCAATTAAAAACCTTGGAGTCTTGGAGCCTTAGTGGTTAAAATTCCCAATTATTTATAGTGGTAAAATAATGAAACAATTTTATATAATACGGCATACAACACCTAATATTGATCAGGGAATTTGCTATGGAATTTCAGATCTGGATATTAACAAGAACTTTGAAAATGAAGCAACAGATATAAAAACGGCGCTAAATAATATTAATCCCGATTTTGTTTTATCAAGTCCTCTGCAACGCTGCAATAAACTAGCTCAGTTTCTATTTCCGGAAAAGACTATCAAATACAATGACAATCTCAAAGAATTAGATTTTGGTAATTGGGAGATGAAAAAATGGGCAGATATTGATCCCAATGAGATGCATGTTTGGTCTGAAGACATATTAAATCAATCTCCTCACAAGGGTGAATCTTTTGGTCAGTTCTACAACAGAACCATTGAATATTTTAACCAACTTGAAAATAACACTCCTGATAATACAACAACAGCAATTGTTTCTCACTCCGGAGTGATCAGATGTTTATTAATGAAGTTTCTTGAGATCCCTTACCATAAAATATTCTCATGGCAACTGGATTACGGAGCTGTGGTTAAAATAAGTGTTTACAACCACGATTATTCACAAGTAAAAATCCTTAAAGGATAATTTTAGCAACAAATTTTACAATCATTTATTAATGACTAAAATAACTTTTATTACAGGCGGGCAACGATCAGGTAAAAGCTCTTTTGCTCAGGATATGGCTTTAGAAAACAGTTCAAAACCAGTATACCTGGCCACTTCACGCATATGGGACGAAGAACACAAAAAGCGAATTGAAAGACACAAAGCTGATCGCGATGAAAGATGGGAAAATATAGAAGAAGAAAAATTCATTTCACAACATAACTTCAGTAATAAAGTGGTGTTAATGGACTGCGTTACACTCTGGCTTACCAACTTTTATTTTGACAATAACAGTGATATTGAAAAATCATTAATTGAAGCTAAGAATGAATTTGAAGCCTTAATTAAACAGGATGCACATTATATCATTGTTACTAATGAAATAGGCCTGGGAGGTATGCCGGAGAACGAAATTCAACGAAAATTTACGGACCTTCAAGGTTGGATGAACCAACACATAGCCAGTCTGGCGGATGAAGTCTATTTTATGGTTAGTGGTATTCCTATGAAGGTAAAATAGGAGTAGTAAAGTACATTTTATAAAAAAGTTTACTTGTTGTTTTCTGCAACTATATCTACAACAAATAAGCAAATAAAAAATAACAGTATTTTTACAGTTATTTTTCACCTTCACAACACTCTACTATTCAATAATATAGAAAATTAGCAATATTTTTACTTGAATGAAATACAGTAAAAAACACCCAATTATTCTGAAAAATGCCAAAATCAAGGATAATTATTCCAGAAAAGGCTAAAATGGACAATAATTATTCAAAAAAAGGACATTTCAGAGTCATTTAGGATACGGGTTCGGGGCGCGTTCGGGTAGCGTTCGGGTGGCATAGGGTTCTGCTCGGATTGGGTTCGGGTTGGCATAGGTATATAGTACCCGAACAAAAGCCTAATACAAGCCAAGCACAATCCTCATCTTTCACAATACTGAAACAAAGCTGAACTAAAACTAATTTACAAACACTGTTCTTACACGACTTATTCTATTCATAAAAAAGAAAGGGCAGACCCAAACGGATCTGCCCCACTCACACAACTAAACCTTTAATCTATGTGTCCCACCACGGAGTAGTTGTTATAATTATTAATATTCATCTTCAGGAA
>NZ_JAPDPJ010000059.1 GCF_026013605.1 Plebeiibacterium sediminum | reverse complement strand
GAAATCATTTACATTCATTTTTTTGATCCTGTTATTTGGAGCATGTGGCACACTCAAAGCTCCATATTATTCAAAGGCAAATCTTGATTGGAATCAAAAGAAAAAAACATCAGATAAAAAGTTAATTCATTCTGTATTTTTAGTTGGGGATGCAGGAAAGTTTGATCATAAAGAGCTTCGAAAAAATGTTGTTTTAGATGCTGTTGAAAACGACCTGAAAAAAACTAATGGACCATCAACACTTGTGTTTCTTGGAGACAATATTTACTCTTACGGTTTACCTTCAAAGGATAATAAATCCCGATCTTATAAGGAGCAGATTATTAATGCACAACTAAATTTGGCTAAATATGTAAACGGCAACACATACTTTTTAGCCGGAAATCATGATTGGAAAAATGGCAATAAAAAAGGTTTAAAAGCTGTACAAAGGCAAGAAGAATATATCGAGTCATATTTCCCTAAAGATTTTGAGCATGATGTGAAGATGTTTCCGGGAGATGGATGTGGTGATCCTAAAGTGAAAAAGATCAATAAGGATTTGTACTTTGTATTTGTAGATAGTCAGTGGTGGTTACAGAATTGGGATCGCGAAAAGAAAATGAATAAAGGGTGTGATATAAAATCGCGAAATGATTTTTTAGCACGTATGGAAGAAATTTTCATAGAGCACAAAAATGATCAAATAGTCGTTTTTATGCATCATCCTATTTTTAGTCAGGGAATGCATGGTGGTTATTTTTCGTTTCAGGATCACGTTTTTCCACTTCATCAAAATAAAAACCTATGGATACCAATGCCATTTATAGGTTCGTTATATCCCATTTTAAGAACTGCAGTTGGTTCTGTTCAGGATTTAAATAATTCGCTTTATATTGAATTTAGTCAGGGAATATACGAGATAGCTGAAGATCTCGACGTGGATGTTATTTTTGCATCAGGTCATGAACACAATCTGCAGTTTTTCGATAAAGAAAATACAAAGCATATTATTAGTGGATCAGGAAGTAAGCATGCATTTGCATTGGCGGGAGGCGATGCCGATTTTTCCAGAGAAGCCAGAGGTTTTACCAAAATTCTGTTTTACGAAGATATGGAGGCTTGGGTGGAGTTTTATTCAGTTTCAGAAAAAAACTCAACTCCTCAACTGGAATACAGAAAGCAACTTCGTAAACCTAAGGCAGGTACAGTTTCTATTGAAAAGGAATATCCGCTAATGGCTCAAAAGGATACAGTTGTTGCCGCAAATAAATCTTTTGGGGCAGGAAAGGTAAAATCCTTCCTGTTAGGTGAGCAGTATCGTGATATGTGGATAACTGATGTTAAGGTACCTGTTATTGATCTGGATACTAAACTAGGAGGTCTTACTCCAATTAAAAAAGGAGGAGGTATGTCTTCTAACTCTTTACGAATGGAAGCTAAGGATGGTAGACAATATATTCTTCGTTCTATAAATAAGGACTATACTAAAATGGTGGATAAAAGGTTTAGTAACCTTAAGGTTTTGGATATTATGAAAGATCAGAACAGTGCCAGTCATCCGTACGGGGCATTAATGTTACCTTCTTTGTCCAGAGCAGCAGGAATTTACTATACTAGTCCCGAACTGGTTTTTCTAAAGCATCAGAAACAACTCGGAAACTATAATACACTTTTTCCTGAAGAGCTTTATTTACTTGAGCAAAGGCCAAGTGGAGATTGGGGAAGTGCATCACAATTCGGATATTCAAAAGATATTATCAGTTATACTGATCTTCTTATGAATTTACGTGAAAAAAAGAGCCAGTTTGTTGATCAGCAGTGGGTTTTAAAATCTAGGTTGTTCGATTTGTTAGTTCATGATTGGGACAGGCATGATGATCAGTGGCGATGGGCTACTTTTGAAATCGGAGATAGTACCATCTATCGTCCTATACCTCGTGATCGGGATCAGGTGTTTTATAAGTTTGAAGGCTTGATTCCTTGGTATGTTTCCACATTTATTATTAAGAAGTTTAAAACAATGAAAGGTGATGTGAAAGATGTAAGAAACCTTTCGTTTAATGCCCGTTATTTCGACAGGTACTTTTTAAATCAGTTGGAATGGAAAGATTGGGAACGCATTACTAAAGAACTGCAATCAAGCATAACAGATGATGTAATTGATGAGTGTTTAAATGGTTTACCACCCGAAGTTGTTGCATTTAATAAAGAGATACCTGAGTTGTTAAAATCCAGAAGAGATAACATGCTTAAGATAAGTCGTAAACTATATGATTATTTGGCTAAGGAGGTTGAGATTACAGGGACGGATAATGATGAAAAATTTGTGATAGAAAGATTTGATGATGGTAGTGTTAATATTAAATACACAATTGAAAGGGATAAAAAAGGTGACCTATTAAAATATGAAAGAACCTTTTACCCATCAGAAACAAACGAGATTAGGTTGTATGGTTTAAGAGGAAAGGATGAATTTGAAATTTCAGGTTCAGATACTCATCAAATTCGAATCAGGATTATAGGAGGTGAGGATAAGGATGAAGTGGTAACAGAAACTAAAGGAAAAGGTGTTTACGTATATGATGAAACCGGAGGAATTAAACTTAAAGGCGAAGCTGTAAAAGATAAAATATCAGAAGATGATATTTATGTAAATGAATATGACCGTAAGAGTTTTGTTTACAATACCAACTTTCCTTTTGTAAGATTAGGATACACAAAAGATGATGGTATCTGGGTGGGATTATCTTTTGATTGGACTACCAATGGATGGCGACGGGATCCGTATAAAGCAAAGCAAAGCGCCTATTTTGAAGTGGCTCCTGGTAATCAGGATGCTTTTAAGTTTGGTTACGATGGTCATTTCCCTAACTTAATTGGAAAGTTCGATTTCAAACCTTCTTTTCATGTCGATTATCCAAGTATTGAAAATTATTTTGGAATAGGGAATGAAACTGTGAATTATGAAAGAGAAAAGGAGTTTAATTGGGTTACAGTTACCGGAGCCAGAGTAAATCCTTTAATTTCATACAGGACATTAAACAAGCACTTTATTTTTGATTTTGGTCCGACATATGAAACCGTAGAAATTCAGGAACGAAATGGCAGAGTGGCAACAGATGCAATAATTGGCTTTTCACCTGAGGAATTAGAACGCAAACATTTTATTGGTGGAGAAATAAGCAATAGAATTGATATTAAAGACAGGGAAGAAAATCCGACCAATGGATTTGCTTTTTATGCAGGGGTAGAGTATCAGCATAATCTTACAGATGACGATGATTTATTTAGATTTAAAACGAATTCTCAGTTATATATTACATTAAGTAACTATCCTAAAATTGTATTGGCAAACAATATTGGATACGAAAAAATCAAAGGAGATTATGAATTCTATCAAGCTCCGGATATTGGTAATCTGACTAATCTTAGAGGATTCCGAAAAAACCGTTTTAGAGGAGAAGCTGCTTTTTATGAAAATATTGATTTTCGATTTAGTCTGGCAGATTGGCAGAATGTCTACTTGCCGGTGAATATAGGAGTGCTTACTGGTTTTGATGTGGGTAGAGTATGGCTTGATGATGAAAATTCAAACAAATGGCATAATAGTCAAACGCTGGGATTGTGGGTTGATGTATTGGATACTTTTGTATTGCAACCCTATTATTCTTTCACAGTAGAGGATAATTTCTTTAGTTTTATCATGCGATTTAACTTTTAGAAATGGCCCTGGATTTGAATAAATTATTTTCATCAAAAAATAAATACTTAAAAATTGCTGCTTTTACCGGGATAGCTGTTTTGCTGTTGTTCTGGTATTCAGTTTCCTTTCCATTATTTAAGGTTTCTTATTCAACAGTTATTTATTCTCAGGATGAGAAATTGTTGGGTGCTCATATTGCAACAGATGGTCAATGGCGTTTTCCTAAGGGAGATTCTGTTCCGGATAAATTTAAAACATGTCTGCTCATGTTTGAGGATGAACATTTTTATCAACATCCCGGGGTTAATCCTTTAGCAATAGCCAGAGCTCTGAAACAGAATGTTTCCAGTGGGGAAGTGAAGAGTGGAGGTAGTACCATTACAATGCAAGTGATGAGAATGGCTACTCAACGTAATCGCAATTTGTTTAGTAAGATTATCGAAGCTGTTCAATCTTTAAGGTTAGAGTTAACCCTTACGAAAGAAGAAATTTTAAGTTTATATGCAACCCATGCACCCTTTGGAGGTAATGTTGTTGGGTTGGAAGCGGCTGCATGGAGGTATTTTCATCGTCCGGCATATATGTTATCATGGGCAGAACAGGCTACATTAGCGGTTCTTCCAAATGCGCCGGGTTTAATACATACGGGTAAAAACAGACAGGCTCTATTGTTAAAAAGAAACCGGCTATTAGCGAAATTACTGGCTAAAAATAAAATTGATTCCACTTCATATTATTTAGCAATTGATGAGCCAATACCGGAACATCCATACGGTTTACCACAAATAGCACCGCATTTATTGGATTATTGTAGAAAAATAAAAGAAGGGGAGGTGTATAAATTATCAATAAAGGAACAATTGCAACAAAGGCTAAATAGTATCCTCAAATTTCATTATGAAAAACTGAGACTTAATGAAATTCATAATGCATGTGCCATTGTTGTTGATGTAAAATCAAAGAAAGTTTTGGCTTATTGTGGAAATGTAAATGGAGCAAATGTACCACAAAAGCATGTTGATATAATTCATGCGCCCAGAAGTACAGGAAGTATTTTAAAACCTTTTTTATATGCAGCTTCATTGCAGGATGGCCGAATTTTACCTAAAATGTTAATTCCTGATGTGCCTACCTATTATGAGAATTTTGCACCTAAAAATTACACCAGAACATATAACGGAGCTGTTCCTGCAGATGAAGCATTAAGCAGGTCGCTGAATGTTCCTGCTGTAAAAATGCTCGAAGAGTATGATGTAGGCAGGTTTTGTGATCTTTTACAGAAAATAGGATTAAAAACGATAAAGTCAGACCCGGATTATTATGGGTTGAGTTTGATTTTAGGTGGAGCCGAAGCTACCTTATTTGATTTGGCCGGAGCTTATGCTTCAATGGCTGCTGTGTTAAATAATTACACATCTAATAACTCAACTTATTACAGTAATGAATTTAGTGCCCCATCTTTATTTTCTAACTCAAGTTCAGATCGGGGAAGATTATCAGAATTGCCTCAGGTTTTTAATGCAGGGTCTATTTATCATACCTTTGAAGCATTAACAAATGTGGTGCGTCCTTATGAAGAGTCTGGTTGGCAGACCTTTTCTTCGAGTAAAAAAATAGCATGGAAAACGGGTACTAGTTTTGGTTATCGCGATGCGTGGGCTATTGGTGTTACGCCTGAATATGCTGTGGGGGTGTGGGTTGGAAACGCAACCGGAGAAGGGAGGCCTGGCATAGTAGGCGGCGTTACGGCAGGACCAATCATGTTTGATATATTTCGTCATCTACCCCAAACCACATGGTTTAAGCCCCCTTATGATGATATGGAAAAGATTGCCATTTGTAAGAAATCTGGTTACAGAGCCGGACCTGATTGTGAAATTGACTCTGCTTATGTTTCACTTAATAAGCAAAAGGTGGAGTTGTGTCCTTATCATCAGTTGATTCACCTAAATAAAGAGCAAACAAAGCGGGTAAATTCAACTTGCTATCCAATTTCTCAAATGGTGCATAAATCATGGTTTGTATTGCCTCCAGTTATGGAATGGTATTATAAAAGGAATCATCCTTTGTACAAAAAGTTGCCTGAAGTTGATAAGAATTGTGGAGGAGTGAAAGAAACAACAATGCAATTTATCTATCCTCAAAATAATAACAGGGTATATTTACCTAAGGGATTGGACGGAAAAATTCAACCTGTAATATTAAAAGTGGCACATCGTTCATCAAAGTCTAAAATTTATTGGCATTTAGATGATGAATATCTCGGAGAAACAGCTTTTATTCATCATATGGAGATCAAACCAACAGAAGGAAAACATTATCTGACTTTGATTGATGAACAAGGTAATGTTTTAAATAAGTGGATTGATTGTATTGGCAGGGGTGATTAGAAGCGAGGATATTTTTGTAAATCTGAATAAATCAATGAGAGAATGTTTTTATATCCTCGCAACTATAATTGGTAATTGAAGATCTATTGAGGTCTTCCCGAACCTCCGGAACCTCGTTGATGATTATTTCTTCTTTCTTCCTCAATTTGAAGCATCTTTTCGTACTGTTCCTCTGATAATATTTTCTTTAGTTCAGCATTTTTTTCTTTTCTCAAAGATGTCATTTGGTCACGCATCGATGCTCTGTCGCCATCTGTTTTATTCCGTTGTGCTTCTATTTTCTTGGCATACTTTAAATTGATCGCACTAACTTCATCTGTTTGTTTATCAGAAAGCTTTAAGTCTTTCTTCATTCGTTCAGTTTGCATTTTACTCATATCTTCCGCATTAAAGCTTCTTTGCTGAGGTTGAGCTTTTGCTTGTGTTATGCTGCCTATCAATAATATCGACATCAAACATAATAGTAGTTTCTTCATCTGTATAAATTTTATGATTGCATCATTTATGATATTCATTCAGACGTCAATTAAAATAAAATCCTTCGTTAAATATTAAAGCCCGATATACATATTATAGAGACTTGCAGATAATACTCATAGTGCTAACAGTAAAACCCAATACAGAATATGGTATAAATGCTACGGTATTTGATAAAAAAACCTCTGTATCCCGCGAAAGGACAGAGTTCCTAGTGAGAAATGCTATCTCCCATTTGAGAAAAATAGTAAGAATGTTGAGAAAGACTATTATAATATTGAGAAAACCGCTCTCTCTATTGAGAAATTCAAGTATTACAGTGAGCTTTTTACTTTGAAAGTTGAGAAAATGATACTTTTAATTGAGAATTAGATATTTCTCCTTGATGAAATCACAGAAAAAATGAAATAATAGGTTTTCTGTGTGAAATAATGACGCTAAGTATATATAATAATAGCCTTTCTGTTGAAAAGAATAGTGTTTTGTTATGAACTCTCGGTCTATTGGATTAATAAGAATGCATTATAACAATAGAAAAATGCTTAAAAACGCTTGTTTTTAGTATAGAAGTAAAAGAATTTTATACCTATGAAAATATGGTTGTAGCACGTTGGTATTAATCCGTAATATTTACTCATTATTCTAAATCGTTCTTTTAATCCCGGAATAATATTTTGTTTGGTAATTCCTCCATCTAAAAATTTACTTAAGGTTCGATGGGTATTAGTTATATGTTTTGCCCTTTTTATTGCCAATAAACACCATTCAAAATCAGCAGAGAATCTATAAGAAAGGTTATATGATTCAATTATATTTATTTTAGCAATAAAAGATTGATGGCTAACCAGCATACCCTTTTTAAAGCTTTTCCAGGTTAGGTGTTCAGGAGGAGCAAGTCGTCTGTTTCCAATTTCAGTTCCATCAGAGTCAATCATAACAGTATCTCCGTAATAAATATCGGAACCAGGATTTGCCGATATGATTTCTTCCAAAACGGTTAAGTCAGCAATTTCATCACCAGAGTTCATAAACCATATATAATCTCCTGTTGATAAATCAATGCCTTTATTCATCGCATCATAAATACCCTTATCAGGTTCACTGATCCATTTCGATATTTCACTTTCGTAACTTTTAATAATATCCTGAGTACCATCATTTGAATCTCCATCCACAATAATGTATTCAATGTTTTTATAGGTCTGGTTTATGATGCTATTAATGGTTGCTTCAATGGTTTGAGCTCCATTATATACTACGGTTACTATGGATATTTTTGGTGTGTTGTGATTCATTTCAAAACGCTATAACAGGCTTGAATAAAGATTGATGTATTTTTCTGCAATTGTTTTGTTTGAATAATGATCCAGAACAAATTTCCGCGCATTATTTTTAATAGTTGGAGTATCGCATTCAAACAATGCCTTATGAATGTTGCTTGCTAAAGCATCACTATCTTTTATTGGGGTTAAAAATCCGGTATTATTATCATCTATCATTTCAGGAACGCCACCAATATTGAAACTGACAACAGGTATGCCACAAGCTTGTGCTTCCATAACAGTATTGGGAAGATTATCCTGCAATGACGGAAGTATAAAAACATCTGCTGAATTATAAAGATTTACCATATCGCTTGTTCCGGATATAAAATTCATAGCATGAACTTTAAACGGATATTGAGAAAGGTCTGAATCTTTAGTTTTTCCAAAAATTACAAGTTCAATATCATTCTTTAGGTGAGGATGTTCAGTATTTAGAATTTGGAGTGCCTTCATTAAGTAATTGGCTCCTTTTCGGGGGTCAGATATATCTGCTGCACCAAATAAAATTAGCTTTTTATCCAGGGGTAATCCAAACTGAGTTCTGCACTCTTGCATGTTTTTAGGTTCAAATTCTTCAGTGTTTATAGGATTTGGAATAGAAGATACTTTTTTAAACTTTAATAAAGAGCTTTCTTGAGCCAGGGTGCCTAACCATTTGCTGCAAGAAACCGGATGAATATTAGCGTCTTTCCAAATTTCCATCTTTTTTTGATGGATTTTGAAAGATAGATCATCGCTATTCGGTCTTTTTAAGAAGGGACAATTGCCACAATTGTAAATGTAGTTGCGACAATCATCAGCATAATGACATCCTCCTGTAAATGGCCACATGTCATGCATTGTCCATACAATAGGTTTATTGAGCTTAAAAAGCTGATCCAGATTCTTTAGTGATAAGAAACCGTGATTAATCCAATGTAAATGGATAATATCGGCTTCTTTAACTAAAGGGTGTTGACTTATATCTGTTCCTGCAAATGCAGGTGAAAATTTATATCGTATTTGTTTATCTTTCTCAAATGGCAGAAAGTATAATCGTTCTTTAATAAATCGGAACAAAGATTTCTTCCTTGCAATATAATTATTGCTTATTGAAATTGCTTTGCGGCTATCAACTACCGGATCTTCAACAAGCATTTTTACTTCTGCATTATTTTCTTTTAATGCATTATATAACCTGTTTGCAGCAACTGCTGCACCTCCGGAGGTGGATGATTTATTAACGATTAAAATCTTCAAAATTTAAGAGTAAATTTTTTACGATAGTAAATAGTCAGTTATACTTTTGTACGTACAGTATTGTGGTCAATAGTGTAATGTAAACCTTTGCTTTCCTTTCTCTTCATTGCCATTCGGATAATCAGATAGCCTACGTTTATTTTATTTCTTAACTCACACAATTCTTGCGTAACAATGGAGTCATCAAATAAACTTTCTGTTTCTTTATAAATTAGTTCAAGCCTGTCTAATGCTCTTTTTAATCTTAAGTTAGAACGAACAATACCTACATAATTACTTAATATTTGCTCAACTTCTTTATTGGTTTGAGTAATTAGTACCATCTCTTCGTTGTGAGATGTACCATCATCATTCCAACTGGGAATGCTGGTATTGTGTTTAATTGAATCGATCTTAGTTAAAGAGTCTTTTGCAGCTTTATCCGCATATACAATCGCTTCTAACAATGAATTGCTTGCAAGTCGGTTGGCTCCATGTAAACCAGTAGAAGAGCATTCGCCAGCAGCATATAAATTCTGTATTGAACTTCTGCCATTTAAATCAACCTTAATTCCTCCACATAAATAGTGAGCAGCAGGAACTACAGGTATCATATCTTTAGTAATGTCTACATTTAACTCCAGGCATTTATTGTAAATTGTTGGGAAATGTTTCTTTGTTTCCTCTGCATCTTTATGAGTAACATCCAGATATACAAATTCATCCCCGGTGTTTTTCATCTCATTATCAATAGCCCTTGCAACAATATCTCTTGGTGCCAAACATCCACGTTTATCATATTTTTCCATAAACAATGCACCGTCACGTCGTCTTAATAGTGCTCCGTAACCTCTCATTGCTTCTGTAATTAAAAATGAAGGTCGTTCTTTAGGATTGTATAATGAAGTAGGGTGGAATTGAACAAATTCCATGTTCTCAATAATACCTTTAGCCCTGTAAACCATTGCAATTCCATCACCTGTGGAAATGGTTGGATTGGTTGTGGTTTGGTATATATTTCCAATACCTCCACTTGCCATCATGGTTATTTTAGCCAGAACCGTATCAACTTTTTGAGTTTCTTCATTTAAAACATATGCACCATAACATTCAACATCCGTTCGCCATCTATAAGTGATCTCTCCTAAATGATGTTGGGTGATAATGTCAACTGCATAGTAATTCTCAGTAAGTTCAATATTGGGATGTTTCTTCGCTTTCTCGATTAACGCTCTCTGGATTTCAAAACCCGTATTATCGAGGTGATGTAATATTCGAAATTCGCTATGACCACCTTCTTTGTGTAAATCGTAGAGTTTGTCTTCTTTCTTATCAAACTCAGTGCCCCATTCTATGAGCTGTTTTATTTGTCCTGGACCGTTCTCAACTACCATTCTTACCGCCTCCGGATTTGAAAGGTAATCGCCTGCAATCATTGTATCTTCAATGTGTTTTTCAAAATTGTCAGGTTCGTAGGTTACAGAGGCAATTCCACCTTGGGCATAAGATGTGTTGGTTTCGCCTAATTTTGTTTTGCTTATTACTAAAACGCTTCCATAATCAGCAACTTTAAGTGCATAACTTAGTCCGGCAATTCCCGATCCTATAACCAAAAAATCAACTTTTTTCCTCATTGTATTAAAACCAAAAGCTTATAATCTAAACTGAAGTACAAATATAGTTAATTCAGTTAACGCAGCGTGATTATCCCGATATTATTAAAAAAAATACCTTTTCTGACTAAAAAGAACGGTATAGAAAGTAATAATAATTCGGAAAAAAAGATTTTTGGTTTATTTTTGCACTCTTAAAGCAAATGTCCTTTATTCAATTAATTAGATAGCTATACAATAATTGAATTTTGGAGAAGTAGCACGAAGTATAATATGTATCTCTTTTATTGAAGAGAATCATCAAATATCTATATAAAATAATATGGCTCAGGAAGATGTTTTTAAAAAATTAGTAGCCCATTGTAAAGAGTATGGGTTTGTTTTTCAATCTAGTGAAATTTATGATGGATTGGGAGCAGTTTATGACTATGGTCAGTTAGGTGTTGAGCTTAAAAACAACATTAAAACTTTTTGGTACGATGCCATGGTTAGACTAAATGAAAATGTAGTTGGACTGGATTCTGCTATTTTCATGCATCCTACAACATGGAAAGCTTCAGGTCATGTTGATGCTTTCAATGATCCTTTGATTGATAATAAAGACAGTAAAAAACGCTACCGTGCCGATGTATTGATTGAAGATTTAATACAGAAATTTGAAGCTAAAATAGAAAAAGAAGTTGCTAAGGCTAAAAAACGTTTTGGTGATTCTTTTGATGAGGCTCAATTTAAAGAAACAAATCCAAGAGTTATAGCTAATCAGGAAAAGATTAATGAAATTCATGAAAGATTTTCTAAAGCTTTAAACGATAATAATCTTGAGGAATTAAAACAAATTATTGTTGACTACGATGTAGTTTGTCCAATTTCAGGAACTAAAAACTGGACTGATGTTCGTCAGTTTAACCTAATGTTCGGTACTGAAATGGGATCAACTGCTGATGGCGCAAGTAAAATTTATTTACGACCAGAAACAGCTCAGGGTATTTTTGTAAACTTTCTTAATGTGCAAAAAACAGGAAGAATGAAAATTCCTTTTGGTATTGCACAAATTGGTAAAGCCTTTAGAAATGAGATTGTGGCTCGTCAGTTTATTTTCCGTATGCGTGAGTTTGAGCAAATGGAGATGCAGTTCTTTGTTCGTCCTGGGGAAGAAATGAAATGGTTTCAATATTGGAAGGATTTCAGAATGAAGTGGCATAAATCTTTAGGTATGGGTGATGAAAATTACCGTTTTCATGATCACGAAAAACTAGCTCACTATGCCAATGCTGCTACTGATATTGAATACAGAATGCCTTTCGGTTTTAAAGAAGTAGAAGGAATTCACTCAAGAACTGATTTTGACTTATCTCAACATCAGGAGTATTCAGGTAAGAAACTTCAGTATTTTGATCCTGAAATCAATGAGAGCTATGTGCCTTATGTTGTTGAAACATCAATAGGTGTGGATAGAATGTTCTTGAGCATGATGGCAGGTGCATATAAAGAGGAAGAGGTTGAAGATGCTAAAGGTAAAAAAGAAACCAGAGTTTTATTGAAATTACCAGCAGTACTTGCTCCTGTTAAAATGGCTGTTCTTCCATTGTTGAAGAAAGATGGATTACCAGAAAAAGCACGTCAGATTGTTGATACATTGAAGTTTGATTACAACCTTCAATATGACGAAAAGGATTCAATCGGTAAACGTTACCGTCGTCAGGATGCAATTGGAACTCCTTTCTGTATTACAGTAGATCACCAAACACTTGAGGATAATACTGTAACAATTCGTTATAGAGATACAATGGAACAAGAAAGAGTTTCTGTTGATAATTTAGAAGTGATTCTAAAGGATAAAGTAAGTATGAAAAGCTTATTTAAGGAATTGATTTAATACATAAAATCAGTATATAAAGAAAAAGCCGGGTTCACAAGCCCGGCTTTTTTTTATGGTGAAAATATTCAATTACTCAACAGTAACTGATTTTGCTAAATTTCGGGGCTGATCTACATTACAACCTCTCATTAAAGCTATGTAGTATGACATAATTTGTAAAGGAATAACAGTTAATAGAGGAGCGATAGATTCGTGACAATCAGGAACTTCAATTACATGATTAGCTAAATTATTAATGGTCTCATCGCCTTTAGTAACAATGGCAATTACAATCCCATTTCTGGCCTTAACTTCCTGAATGTTGCTTACAATCTTTTCGTATGATTTATCCTTTGTTGCAATGACACAAACAGGCATATTCTGATCAATTAATGCAATAGGGCCATGTTTCATTTCCGCAGCAGGGTAACCTTCTGCATGAATATATGAAATCTCTTTAAGCTTCAAGGCACCTTCAAGAGCAACAGGGAATAAACAACCTCTACCTAAATACAAAGCATTGGTTGCATCTTTATACATTTCAGCTATTCCTTTAATGTAATTTTCTGATTTTAGAATGATGTCGATCTTCTCAGGAACCAGTGTTAATTCGTGAATTAATTTCTTATATAATTCATCATATAAAGTACCTCTTTTTCTTCCAATCATGAAGGCCATCATGGTAAGAACGGTAACTTGAGAAGTAAATGCTTTTGTGGACGCAACTCCAATTTCAATTCCGGCATGCGTGTATACGCCCGCATGTGTTTCGCGAGGAATTGAAGAACCAACTACATTACAAATACCAATGATGGTTGCACCTTGTTTTTTTGCCATTTTTATGGCTGCCAAAGTATCAGCTGTTTCTCCGCTTTGAGATATGGCAATAATTACATCGTCAGGAGTAATGATTGGATTTCGATATCTGAATTCAGAGGCATACTCAACTTCAACAGGTATTCTGGCGTATTCTTCAAATAGATATTCACCTACCAATCCTGCATGCCATGAAGTACCACAAGCAATAATAATAATACGTTTTGCCTGGGTTAATTTTGGCATCACATCAATTATTCCACCTAAAAATATTTTTGTTTTGTCAATAGAAATTCTACCTCTGAAGGTATCTCCAATAGAATGTGGTTGTTCGTGAATTTCTTTAAGCATGTAATGTTCATAACCATTCTTATCAATTTCATCAATGCTTAATTCAACCTTTTGAATTTTAGGTTTTTGTTTGTCGTTTTGTATGTTCTTTAAAACAAGATCGTTTTTAGTAAGTATTGCTACATCTTCATCATTTAGATAAATTACCTGATCTGTATATTCAATGATAGGAGAAGCATCTGAAGCAAGGAAATATTCATTGTCTCCAACTCCAATTACCAAAGGACTACCTTTTCTTGCTGCAATTAATTTATCTTTTTCATCCTCACATGAAATAACTAATCCATAGGCACCAATAACTCTTGATAATGCAACTCTTACAGCTATTTCAGCATCAACTTTTTGCTCTAGATAAATGCTTTCAATAAAATTTACCAGTACTTCAGTGTCTGTTTCACTTTCAAATTTATAACCTCTGTTTATTAATTCTTTTTTCAAGTGGGCATAATTTTCAATAATACCATTGTGTACCAGAGTAAATTTTCCATTCATAGAAGTATGTGGGTGAGCATTAGCGTCATTTGGCTCTCCGTGAGTTGCCCATCGTGTATGACCAATTCCAATGTTCCCAATAATGTTTTTGTCTTTTGCATACTTATCAAGGTCTTTAACCTTTCCCATTTTTTTATAGGTATGGGTGCCCGAATTAATAAGGGCAACCCCAGCTGAGTCATAACCTCTGTACTCAAGCCTTTGGAGTCCTTTAATAAGTATTGGATAAGCAGGTTTTTCACCTACATAAGCTACAATTCCACACATAGTTTGATTTTTTATTTTCCTAACAGATATGACAATTCTTAAGGGGTGATTACGTATCTGTTAATTAATTATTTAAAGAATCTAATATTTTTTGACCTATAGTATTATTGTTTTCAAGGTTTTTATTTAATGATTTTATAAAAGAGTTTTCTTCAAAGGTTCCTCTTACTGCGTCAAAATCATCTTTCATTGACATTTCATCTCCATCCTGTCCAAATCCAATCATAGTTTTTGGATTGAATTCCTTTTTTGCATCCATTTTTATTGAGGCAGTTATTTTACTATTGTTTTCCATCCAAAGCTCAATAAAGTGATGAATTTGTTCCTTTGAGCATGAATTTATCTCAATATCAAAATAACCTTTTAGAACCTGAAAAATGTGTTCCTTTTTATCTTTAGCATAGTTATCAAATAGTTTTTTGAAGAAAGAATTGAGGTTACTAATACTTATTTCTTCAGATATAACTTTTGATTCAAAACTTAAGATATCGCTTTCTTTACAGATTAATCCTCCAAGATCAATCCATTGGTTTATTGATTCTATTGTGTATTTGTTATTGTTAATATGATCTGAATAGGATTTTTCTTCAAATAAATTTACCAATTCATCACCAATATATTTAATAAGCGCTTGTTCGTAAATTTTTAAACCTCGGTTTAAAGATCCTAATGTTATTTGAGTGTTTTTGTATAGTACATGTTTTGCTTGTGCCGATGCTTTATCCTGAAGTTTTTTTAATACTTCGATAGCTTGTATGATCTTGTTAATGGTAAAAGGATTTAAGGCCTCAGATATAACCTGGTCATAAAAAGTTGAACCTTTACGTTTGTCTCTTTGTGGCCATTTTTCCACATCTCTGGTTGTTCCAACACTAAAAAGATTCTGGGCAGGCATTAAAACACTTTTCCCATTATCTTCAATCAAGTATGAAAAAGGTAACTCAGAAGTGTCTGGATTGCCATAATGTCGCCCTAAAACCATAGTGAAAGTTCCAATTTTACCCGGCCATAAAATATACGAATCACTTCCTGTTTTGCTCCCTCTTTCAATGATGCCCTGATGTACCGGGCCTAACTTGTACATGTGGTTGCTTTGATTTGTACCACTTCCTGCATTAAAGAAGGAATAATAGCCAGCAATTAGTAGGCTTGATTTATGATGAGTAACAGTGTAAGGACCTGCGAAAATAGCACAAGCTTCACCTTGAAGGCACTGGCTATTACTAAAAAACACAGAGTTCTCAGCGGTGAAGTGATTGGATATTTCACATCCCTGGCCCACAAAACAATGCTGAAGATGAGCTCCATCATTAACTGTAGAACTGGTTGAAAATATAAATTTAGAAGCTGATACATTAAAACCTACATAACTAGGAGCTTCCTGGTTACTATTAACAGTTCCATCTACCAGCTTAGTGATTCCTTCAATGATGCAATGTGAACCAAAGTTTACATTAATAATACTACCACTATTTTTTATAACAGAATTAGTACCAATAGTTCCTTTGCTTGATTTAATTGAAGTAGCATAATCAGATACTAATTCTTTTAATTGCTTTTGAAGTTCTGGTTTATAGCCATAGAATGCCATAATGTAAGCGGTATGTACAGATAGTTCATTGTACATATAAATATCCCTGCCACCAGCTTCATTAATTGGATTAATAACTTCTCCATTTCCAAAAAAGCTTTCCTGATTCACTTGAATAGAATCAATGTTTATCAATATGCAATTATCTTCAACTTTGTAGTTTGAGATACTGCATCCAATATTTTTTATGTATGAATTATTTCCAATGGTACAATTATGAATATGTGCATTGTATATGCCAGAATAATCATGAATATGGTGATTCGATATTTTATGATTTAATATACCAATGTAATTTGTGCCAGAAAAGGTAGTGGATTTTATATGATCAGGAATGAAATTCTCAACAACAAAAATACTTTCCCAACCGTCTATTGAGTTACAATTTTGCTGTTCAAGAGTTTTAATTTCTTTAGCGTTGAGATTTCTATAGTTTATGGAACCTGAAGTTTTTATCATTTAATTAATATATTATAAAGAATATTAAGAGTCTAGTAAAATATGATGAAGGTAAATAATAATAAGATAAAATAATAATCTTAAATGACTACCAAAAAAAACTGCCATGCTTTTTTATGCATGGCAGTTGTAATTATTTAATTAACTAATAATTGCTTATTTGTCAAGAAGACTGTCGTAGAAACTATTGAATGCGTCAATGTAATTTTCTTCGTCTTGATAATCTAAAAATGGTTTTCCTGATCCTTTTGCATATTCAATAATTTCACTATTGGCATCAGGATGTCCCTGAATAACTCCATCACTAAAATTCATAGCTAATTTGCTCAGGTTTTTGTGATTGAAAGGAGTAAGGCCTTCATAGTCTGAACTTTCAACTCCTTCTAAAGTAAATTTATCTGGGAATGAAGCAGGAAATTCTTGCTTAAAATCATCGTTATAAACAGAGTAAACTAATTTTGAATTGGCAAAATGAGGATCCTCATTCATTGCTTTTTTAATATACAATGGAACCAATCCGGTAAACCAACCGTGGCAGTGAATAATATCCGGAGTCCATCTTAATTTTTTAGTAGTTTCTAATACCCCACGTGCAAAAAATATCGCTCTTTCATCATTGTCTTCATGTTCCTTCCCTTCTTTATCAACTAAAGTAGATTTTCTATGGAAATAATCTTCATTGTCGATAAAATATACCTGCATACGAGCTGATTGAATTGAAGCCACCTTTATAATTAAAGGGTGATCAGTATCATCAATGATTAAATTCATTCCCGACAAACGGATTACCTCATGAAGCTGGTTCCTTCTTTCATTAATACACCCAAAACGAGGCATGAAAGTTCTGATTTCTTTTCCTTTTTCTTGTATTCCTTGAGGTAGATATCTTCCAATCTTCGACATATGCGATTCGGGAAGGTATGGGGTGATTTCTTGGGAAATAAATAAAACCTTTGTTTTTTCCATCTTATTGTGGTCAAATATTGCTATTGAAAATAATTAAGGTGCAAAATTAACAAAAATAAAGTTCTCAAACAAAGTAGTCCGTTTTTAAATTCTTATCAGATAGGGCTCTGGATGTTTAAAAAAACTTAAATTTTAGTATGGTTATAATGGTTGAAATGTCCTTAGTTTATTTTTTTAATGTGTTGAAAAATAGAATATAATGAAGTTTTTTATGTTTATTATTTTCCGTTAATTAAAATTGTAAAAAGCAATATTACAATATAAATGACAGGAGTACTTTTATTGTATTGTTATTATTATTTACTTTGGGGCGTTTTTTTGAAATTAAATATGGATATTGTTGTTAAGGCAGAGGAACTTAGGAGCTTAATTGACCAAAGTAAGTCCCTCGGTAAGACGATTGGATTTGTTCCAACAATGGGTGCGCTTCACCAAGGTCATATTTCACTTGTGAATAAAGCGTCACAAATGGCTGATGTAATTGTAGTCAGTGTATTTGTAAATCCCAATCAGTTTAATAATGCAGATGATCTTAAAAATTATCCACGCACATTGGATGATGATATAAAAAAGCTGGAAGGTACAGCTTGTAGTATTTTATATCATCCTACTGTTGAAGAGGTATATCCGGAGAAGGATGAACGGATTTTTGACTTTGGTACTCTGGATAAAGTAATGGAAGGAGAATTTCGTCCTGGGCACTTCAATGGGGTAGCACAGGTAGTAAGTCGGTTTTTTGATTTGGTTCAACCAGATAAAGCTTTCTTTGGAGAGAAGGATTTTCAGCAATTAGCAATTATAAAGCGAATGACTGAAATGTTGAATTATAACATTGAAATCGTTCCTTGCAGTATTGTCAGAGAAAGTGATGGATTAGCCATGAGCTCAAGGAATGCGCTGTTGGATGAAGAACACAGAAAAGAAGCTGTTCTTATTTCAAAAACATTATTTGAATCTAAAAAGCTAATTGACACTAAAAATATAAAAGAAGTTGTTAATTTTGTGACCGAAAAAATTAACGACTCTGCTCTCTTAAAAGTAGAATATTTTAATATCGTAGATGGAAATACGCTACAACCTGTTGACGATTGGAGTAAGAGTGATTATATTGTAGGTTGTATAGCTGTGTTTGCAGATAAGGTAAGATTAATAGATAATTTGATTTACAAAACCTTTCATGATGAATGTTGAAGTTGTAAAGTCTAAACTACACAATGTCTCGGTAACAGAGGCAAATTTAAATTATGTGGGAAGTATTACCATAGATGAAGATCTTATGGATGCTGCCACAATTATTGAGAACGAAAAGGTTCAGGTAGTTAATAACAATAATGGTGAGCGTCTAGAAACCTATGTTATTAAAGGAGAGCGAGGATCTGGTGTAATATGTTTAAATGGTGCTGCAGCTAGAAAAGTAGCTGTAGGTGATATCATTATTATTATTACATATGCATCTATGCCTCTGGAGGAAGCAAAACAGTACAAGCCTGTTTTTGTATTTCCTGATACAGAAACTAATAAATTGGTTTAAGAGTATTAATTAAATAATCTTGAATAAGCCCCGGTTAATCCCGGGGTTTGTTTTTTAATCCTATTGATAGTATGAATCAGAAATGTGATTTTAAATCTAAAATTGTTTCGGCAGAAAAAGCGAAAGAAATAGTGTCAGCGTGGCAAAGTCAAGGTGAAAAGGTTGTTTTTACCAATGGTTGTTTTGATTTGGTTCATAGAGGACATGTTGAATATTTGGCTAAAGCTGCTGAAAAAGGAAGTAAATTGGTTTTAGGTTTAAATACAGATTCATCTGTTCAACGTTTAAAAGGTCCTTCAAGACCAATTGTAGATGAAGATAGTAGGGCGGTTTTATTGGCAGCTTTGGGTTTTATTGATGTAGTGGTTTTGTTCGATGAGGATACGCCTTATGAACTAATAAAAACAGTTCAACCGGATGTGTTAGTGAAAGGAGCAGACTATAAACCGGAAGATATTGTTGGATATGATGTGGTAACCGGACGAGGTGGTTCTGTTGAAACAATCACTTTTGTCGAGGGATTTTCTACTACCAATATTATTGAAAAAATATCAGAAGAAGTAAAAGCAAATCTTAAATAGTTGTAAATCATTTAATATGGCCAAGTCTAAATCAGTTTTTGTTTGTCAGAATTGTGGAACAGAATCTCCTAAATGGATTGGTAAGTGTAATTCCTGCGGACAGTGGAATACGTTTGTTGAGGAGCTTGTTGTTAAAGTTTCGAAAAGTTCCGGTGCACAGACTTTTTTTCAAAGTGAGTCAGCAAAACCTGAGGCCATAAAAAATATTGAAATATCAGAACTTCCAAGAATAAATACTTCAAATAAAGAGTTAGATCGCGTTTTAGGAGGAGGTATGGTTCCCGGATCTCTAATATTAGTGGGAGGAGAACCTGGTATAGGAAAGTCTACTTTAGTACTTCAGATGGCCTTAAAGGTTGAGTCTAGAAAAGTACTTTATGTTTCAGGAGAAGAAAGTCCCCAGCAGATAAAATTACGTGCCGATCGAATTCATAAAGGAGGTGATAATTGCCTGGTGGTAAGTGAAACTTCTATGGAGAAGATTCTGGGGCATATAAAAAATGTATCTCCCGATTTGTTGGTTGTTGATTCTATTCAAACAATAAGTAGTGAAGCTATTGATTCTTTGCCAGGGAGTGTTTCTCAAATCAGAGAATGTACTGGTTCTATTTTAAGAGTAGCAAAAGAAAAAAATCTCCCTGTTATATTAATTGGACATATTAATAAAGAGGGGAGCTTGGCTGGTCCTAAGGTTTTAGAGCATATGGTAGATGTAGTTCTTCAGTTTGAAGGCGATCGTAATCATATGTATCGTATTTTGAGATCGATAAAAAATCGTTTTGGCTCTACAGCAGAAATAGGAATATTTGAAATGTTAGGAGATGGATTACGAGAAGTTGTTAATCCTTCCGAATTATTATTATCTCACTATAACCAAAACTTAAGTGGTGTTTCAATTGCTGCTGCAATTGAGGGAATGAGGCCTTTTTTAATAGAAGTTCAGGCTTTGGTGAGTACTGCCGCTTATGGAATGCCACAACGTTCTTCAACAGGATTTGATTTGCGTAGGTTGAATATGTTATTGGCTGTTCTGGAAAAGAGAGCTGGTTTTAAGTTGGCGGTTAAAGATGTATTTTTAAATATTGCAGGAGGTATTAGAGTAAATGATCCGTCAATTGATTTAGCAGTGGTTTGTGCTATTTTATCGTCAAATATTGATGTTTCTTTATCTCAAAATGTTTGTGTGGCAGGAGAGGTTGGTTTGTCTGGAGAAATCAGACCTGTAACAAGAATAGAACAACGTATCGGTGAAGCTGCAAAATTAGGATTTGAACAAATTATTATCCCTAAGTTTAATAAAGGTTTGGATTTGAAAAAGTTTGATATTCAAATTGTGCAAGTCAGTAAACTAGAAGAGGCCTTTAAACTTTTGTTTGCTTAAAGACCTCCTGTTGATTTTTAGGTATTTAAAGAAGAGTTCTAAAAGAACTCTGATTCATCTCCATTGTTATATTTTATTTCTTTGTTAGAATCTTTGTTCTGTGGCTTATTGTCACCATCGCAATCAATATTTAAATTGAAATTTATTGGTTCTTCAAAAATATCTTCCTGAGTAACAGGTATGGATTCATCTTCGTAAACATTTTTCATGTATAAAGCCCAAATCGGTAATGCCATATTTGCACCTTGTCCTAAGTGGATGCCATCAAAGTGAATATCTCTGTCTTCACCACCAACCCAAACTCCTGAAACAAGGTTAGGGGTTACTCCAATAAACCATCCGTCAGATTGATTTTGAGTAGTTCCTGTTTTACCTCCAATTTGTCCGGTAAAGTTATAAGTGTAGCGAAGTCTTACTGCCGTACCTTGATTTACTACTCCTTGCAATAAGTTTAGCATTAAGTAAGCTGTTTGCTCACTAATCACTTCTTTTTTATTAGGAGTGAATTGTGCAATTACATTTCCAAATCGATCCTGAATACGTGTTACCATCATCGGTTCAATGTGAACACCTTTGTTGGCATAGGTACAATAAGCACTGACCATTTCTTGTAGAGAAAAGTCAGGAATACCTAGGCATAATGAAGGAACCGCAGGCATTGGACTTTTAATCCCAAGCTCATGAATCATATGTCTTACTGCCTCTGGGTTGTATTGTTTCATAACCCAGGCTGATATGTTGTTGTTTGAATTGGCTAATCCCCATTTTAGGGTTACCATTTCTCCTTTCCTGTTTTTTCCATCATCATTTGGAGTCCATGTTTTTCCATCTGGTAAAACAAATGTTTGAGGAATATTAGGAACCAAATCACAAGGTGTATGGCCTTCCTGCATGGCAAGCGTATAGATAAGTGGCTTTATTGTTGAACCAACTTGTCTTTTACCTTGAGTAGCCATGTCGTACATAAAGTATTTAAAATTTGGTCCTCCAACATAAGCTTTTACATAGCCATTAGATGGGTCAATAGAAAATAAACTGGCTCTTAAGTAAAACTTAAAGTGTTTTATAGAATCCAGAGGTGTAAGAACAGTATCTTTTTCTCCTTCCCAGGTAAATACTTGCATATCTGTTGGAGTATTGAAGGAATGCATGATAGAATCCATTGATAATCCTTCTTTTTTCAGAATACGATATCTTTCAGAGTTTTTAATGGCTCTGTTGATTATTGATTCGTATTGTTCTTCAGATAGTTTGCTGGTAAAAGGAGCTCGTGTTCTGCCCTTTTTTTCTCTGAAAAATGCTTTTTGTAAATTATTCGATAAATGTTCTTTTACAGCTTCTTCTGCATAAACCTGCATCTTGTAATTTACGGTAGTAAATATTTTCAGTCCATCTCTGTATACATTGTAATGTGTGCCATCTGGTTTAAGGTTTTTATTTATAAAACCATATGCAGGATTGTTTTCCCATTCAATACTGTCTGCAACAAATTTATCCTGAAGCCATGAAGGGTAATTATCTCTTTCGGGTTTTTGAGCATTAAGAGTAAGTCTTAAGTGTTCTCTTAAATATGGAGCAACACCTTCTTTATGGTCGCGTCTGTTAAATTTAAGAGTTAATGGAATATTCTTTAATGAGTCATAGTCTGCATCAGTAATATATTGAGCTTTTCTCATTTGATTTAAAACCACATTTCTTCTGAATTCGGTAGTGTCTTTTCTTCTTACCGGATTAAATAGAGCAGGATTTTTCAACATTCCGATTAAAGTAGCAGCCTCTTCAATTTTAATCGTGTCGGTTGATGTATTGAAAAAAGTTTTAGCAGCAGATTTTATTCCGTAGGCGTCATATATGTAACCTACTTTATTTAAGTACATCGTAAGTATTTCGTTCTTAGTGTAGCTTTTTTCAAGCTTTACTGAAATAACCCATTCGTTAAGTTTTTGTAATCCGCGTTCCCAAATATTTTTTGCCGGATCATGAAATAATAATTTAGCTAACTGCTGGGTGATTGTACTTCCTCCTCCTGAACCTTTGTCGCCCATAATCACGGTTCTGACAAAAACCCGTAGTAATCCTCTTGGGTCTATCCCTGAGTGATCATAAAATCTCACATCCTCAGTAGCTACAAGTGCATTTACAAGATAAGGAGATAGCTGATCGTATTCAATAAAAGTCCTGTTTTCGATAGCAAAGTTTCCTAAAACTTTTCCATCTTCTGAAATAATCTCCGTTGCAATGCTGTTTTTTGGATTTTCAAGTTCTTCAAATGAAGGCATGACACCAAGAAGGCCCCGAGCAATTAAAAAGAAAAGTAAAAAAACCAAGATAAAAGCAGTTGTTACGATTCCCCAAAACCAATAAAGTACTTTTTTTATTTTAGGATTATTTGTAGACATAAGTTGTAATGTTGAAATTTTGCCGTAAAATTAGCATTTTTACGTTATTATTATAAAATTAAAGTTTGGATGTAAGTATTTAATTCAAATTAGTCAATTTGAATGTATTATTAAATGCAGTACTTTATTGCTTAATGTAAATCTTGAAGCAATTGATTTAGTATTGTGCGATAATTTTTTAAATTTGACGCCTTTAATGAAAATAACGAATTTTTTATCCCTTTAGTGCAATCTTAATAAGTTGTATTACAAAAAAGGGTCAAATATAGATTTGAGATGGCAAAAAAGAGCGCAGCAAGTGAAGGTAATCTTGTTATTGTAGAGTCCCCGGCCAAAGCAAAGACAATTGAAAAATTCCTGGGTAAGGATTTTTTGGTTAAGTCAAGCTATGGTCATATTAGGGATTTGGCAAAAAAAGATTTTGGGATTGATATAGATAATAATTATTTACCTCATTATATCGTTTCCGATGACAAAAAGGAGGTAGTAAAAGAATTAAAGAAATTATCTAAGGAAGTCAAAACTGTATGGCTCGCTTCCGATGAGGACCGCGAAGGGGAGGCCATTGCGTGGCACTTATATGATGAATTAGGTTTGTCGCCGGAAAATACTAAAAGAATTGTTTTTCATGAGATTACTAAACCTGCTATTTTAAATGCGGTTGAAAATCCCAGAGATATAAATATTGATTTGGTAAATGCGCAGCAAGCCAGGCGTGTTTTAGATCGATTAGTAGGTTTTGAATTGTCCCCGGTATTGTGGAAGAAAGTTAAACCTTCCTTGTCAGCAGGCCGAGTTCAGTCTGTTACTGTGCGCCTGATAGTAGAACGAGAACGAGAAATTTTTGATTTCAAAGCAGAGTCCACTTATCGTGTAACAGCTGTTTTTATCGTGAAAGATAAAGATGGTAAAGTTTCTGAAATGAAAGCAGAACTGTCCAAGCGTTTTAAAACATTGGAGGAAACAAAGAGCTTTTTGGAGCAGTGTAAAGATGCCCGATGGTCTGTTTCTGCAGTGACTAAAAAGCCGCTTAAAAAATCCCCAGCTGCACCTTTTACAACTTCAACATTACAGCAGGAAGCAAGTAGAAAGTTAGGTTTTTCTGTTTCTCAGACCATGTCTGTAGCTCAAAAGTTGTACGAAGCTGGTAAGATTACATACATGCGTACCGACTCGGTTAATTTAGCAGATGCAGCCTTAAAAATGGCAGCAGATCAAATTAATGGGGAAATGGGCGAAAAGTACTTAAAAATTAGGAAGTATCAGACTAAAAGTAAGGGTGCTCAGGAAGCTCACGAAGCCATTCGTCCTGCATATATGGATCAACCAACTGTTTCGGGAACACAGCAGGAACAGAAGTTGTATGAATTGATTTGGAAAAGAACCATAGCATCACAAATGAGTGATGCGGAGTTGGAAAAAACAACGATAAATATAGCTGCAGAAGGAATTCAGGAAAATTTTGTAGCAACAGGTGAAGTAATCAAATTTGATGGTTTCTTAAAAGTATATATTCAATCTTCAGAAAATGAAGGTGATCATGAGGTAGAAGAGGATAGTGGATTATTACCTCCGATGACTGTGGGTGATGCTCTTGATGTTGATATGATCGAGGCAAGAGAAAGATGGAGCCAAAAACCTCCAAGATATTCAGAAGCTTCTCTGGTTAAAAAATTAGAGGATCTTGGTATCGGTCGACCTTCAACTTATGCACCAACTATTTCTACAGTTCAAAATAGAGGGTATGTTGTAAAGGAGGAGCGAGAAGGAAAAGAAAGAGATTATCATTATCTCATGTTAAAAGGTAAGGAGTTAGTTTCTGAAATCAAGACTGAGATTACCGGTGCAGAGAGAAATAAATTATTTCCAACGGATATAGGAATGGTTGTTAATGATTTTCTTATGAAATATTTTCCAAATATTGTAAGTTATGATTTTACCGCCAAGGTTGAAATGGAGTTTGATGAAATCTCATTAGGAAAAATTGTATGGAATGATGCAATTGATTCCTTTTATAAGAGTTTTCATAAACAAGTAGAGGATACTTTAGAGAATTCAGAAAGGAATACCGGTGAGCGAATTTTAGGAGAAGATCCTAAAACAGGGAAGCCTGTGATTGTTAAGATTGGGCGTTATGGTCCTATGGCTCAGTTAGGTGAGAGTAGTGAAGATAATGAAGTAGAGAAACCAAAATTTGCATCCTTGCAAAAAGGACAGCATCTAGAAACAATAACGCTCGACGAGGCATTGAAGTTGTTTGATCTTCCAAGAGACTTGGGATTGTATGAGAACAAGAAAGTAGTTGTAGGAATTGGACGTTTTGGTCCATATGTTCGTCACGATGCTAAGTTTGTATCCCTTAAAAAAGGAATAGATGATCCTTTGTCAATTGAATTGGATAGAGCAATTGAATTAATTGAGGAAAAAAGAAAGGCCGATAAAGAGAAGTTTATTAAGAGTTTTGATGAAGATGCTGATCTGCAAATCCTGAATGGAAGATGGGGACCATATATCTCATATCAAAAGAAAAATTATAAAATACCTAAAGATACAGATCCTAAAAAGTTAACCTTTGATGATTGTCAAAAGTTGATGAAAGAGGGGGGAAGTAAGACGACAAAAAAGAAAGCGGCAGCAAAATCAACTAAAACAAAAACAGCTAAGTCAACAAAGGCAAAAAGCACCAAAAAATAATAATTGAATTGTGACTATTAAAGATTTCTTAGAACCTGTAAAAAAGCCTCAGTTTATTTCTTCTTTTATGAAGGAAGATGAAGCGCTGTGTAGTCAGATTGAATATGGTTTTTTTAGTAAGGATGATGAGGAAATAAGTAAATATGATGTCGCAATTATTGGAATTGAGGATGCTAAGAATGCTCTGGACAATAAAGGAGTTGAATTAGCTGCAGACTATATTAGGACGCAGCTGGGATTGTTAAGAAAAACAACCAGAGAATTAAAGATAATTGATTTAGGAAATATAAAAGGAAATACACTTGATGACAGGTATTTCGCACTTAGAGAGGTTGGGAGTAAACTTATAAAGTATCAGGTGTTTGTAGTAGTTCTGGGTGGTGCTCAGGATTATTTGTTACCTGTAATTCAAAGCCTGACTACTGTGGATGATGAAATCGCAATAAGTTTAATTGATTCAAGGTTAGATTTTGCAGTTGAGGAGGTAGAGTACTCGTCAAAATCTTATTTGTCTCATATAAAATCTGAATTTGCGTCACAAATTTTTGAACTTAACATATTAGGAGTTCAAAAGTATTTTGTTGGGTCATCTCAGGATGAATTAATGAGAGAGATGTGTTGGGAATATGTGAGATTGGGTGATATTAGAAATGAAAATATAAAATATACAGAACCATTTCTAAGAGATGCTGATGTTGTAGGTTTTGATGTTGGAGCCATACAAAGTTCATATATTCCTTATTATAATAATATTAACGTAAATGGACTAACAGGTTATGAGGCTTGTCAGATAGCCTGGTATTCAGGGTTAAGTGATAAATTAAAGTTTTTTTGTCTTCAGGAATATAATCCATCATTAGATATTGATCGTAAAGGCACTATGTTATGTGCTCAGATCATTTGGCATTTGTTAGAGGGAGAATCGTTAAAGATTACAGAAGTTCCAAGTGTGGAATCGGAGAATTATAAAATATTTGTTGTTCATTTGCACAATTTTAATCAAGATATACGTTTCTATACTAACAGGGTAAATGGCAGATGGTGGATAGAAGTGCCCTGGAAAGAATCAATAAGATTGTTATCTTGTAGTAAAGATGTTTATGATGATACTCAAAAAGGTAACCTCCCTGATAAATGGTGGAGGTTTTTCCGAAAGGGGGCGATGAAATAATATCTTTTATAAAAAAATAACATGTTTAAATCATAAAAACGAAACCTTTATAAATAAATTAAAGTATACGAATTCAGTTTTTTTTCGGAAATATTAGTGCAAGGTTAATTTTAATATGTTGATAATGATTGACTTGTAAATGAGAAGAAAAATGAGAGTTCTTTGAGTTTTTTATATCTAAAGTAAATGGTTAGGAGAATTCTGATTTTTGTTATATTTTGCATTGCCGCAAATATGAATGCGCAGTACGATCCACAGTTCAGTCAAAATATGTTTAACATGCTGGCTGTCAACCCTGGATATGCAGGTTCTTCGGAATCTATAAATTTGCTGGCATTGAACAGAAATCAGTGGAGCGGAGAATATGGAATTCAAACAACAGTGTTTAGTGGTGATATGCCTTTAAACCTTTTAGGAATGGATTCTGGTGTAGGGCTGACCATTGTGAATGATGAAGTTGGTTTCTTTACAAATTTGTCCATGCTTTTAAATTATTCAGCAAAGTTTGAACTTAAAAGAGGGACAATTGGTTTAGGATTAAGTCTAGGGTTAATCAACCAAAGTCTAGACGGATCAAAGTTTAAGCTGCCAGATGGAGAAGTGTATACTAAAGCAGATCAAGATCCTGTGTTAACTAATGCAGAAGTTACAGGATCAGCTTTTGATGCAGGTTTTGGAGTTTTTTATCAAGAAAAGAAATTCTATGCTGGTGCATCTTTGTCGCATTTAACTAAACCTAAAATAGATTACAATGATGGAAATTTTTTTACAATAAGTAGAACCTTTTTCCTAACATGTGGGTATAACCATAAAATTGAAGATACATCATATGAGATTTTACCTTCTGTGTTTTATAAAACAGATGGAGCTAGTTTTCAGATAGATGTAAATACTTTAGTGAGATATAAAAACCGATTTTGGGGCGGATTAAGCTATAGGTTACAAGATGCTATAGTTTTATTGGCCGGGATAGAGTTGAAGAATGGAGTTCGGTTTGGATATAGTTATGATGTAACTACTTCAGCTGTTGCAACAGCAGGCAATGGAGGAAGTCATGAATTAATGATAGGTTACAATTTTGATATTAATTTTGAGAAGCGAACAAAACGCTACAAAAGCGTTAGATATTTATAGAAGAAAAAGTTTAGAAATTAAAATACCGATAGTCTGAAACATTATGAAAAAAGTACTAGCTCTTAGTGTTATAATAGTCACTATTCTTAGCGGATGTAGTAATTCCGGCGGCGGTGAACTTATTGGCGTTGAACGTCGTGGTACCTTTTATGAGCCAGATCCATATGGAATGTTATTTATTCCACAAGGAAGCTTTAATATGGGACCTAATGATCAGGATGCCGCTTGGTCACTTACTGCTCAGTCAAAAACTGTGTCCGTACGTTCATTCTGGATGGATGAAACAGAAATTACAAATACAGAATATCGCCAGTTTGTATATTGGGTTAGAGATTCAATTGCTCGCAAATTGTTAGGCGACCAATTCGAAGAATTTGTGATTGCTGAAGATATGTATGGTAATGAAATAGATCCACCGTTCCTAAACTGGGATGAGGAGATTGATTGGGAAAATGAGGAATATGCAGAAATATTAGATGAAATGTATCTTCCTGAAAATGAAAGATTTTTCCGAAGAAAAGAAATTGATACGCGTAAGTTAAATTATGAATATCAATGGGTGGATATGCAACAAGCAGCTAAAAAGACAAATCGTTTTAATTTTGAAACTAAGCAATATGAAGGTGTTGCTTATAACCAAAAAGGAGAAGAGGAAGTAATTAGAGATCGTTCAGCATTTATTATGGATGATGTTGTTAATGTATATCCTGATACTTTATGTTGGATTGCTGACTTTACTTATTCTTTTAATGAACCTTGGACTGAAAAGTATTTCTGGCATCCAGGCTTTGATGAGTATCCTGTTGTTGGTGTTTCTTATAAACAAGCAACCGCATTTACTATCTGGAGATCCAGATTCATGAATAATTATTTAAGAAGTAAAGGTCAACCTGAGGTAATGGACTATCGTTTACCAACAGAGGCCGAATGGGAATATGCATCTAGAGGTGGTTTAGAAAACGCAATGTATCCTTGGGGAGGGATGTATACACGTAATGATAAAGGTTGTTTCTTAGCAAACTTTAAACCACTAAGAGGTCGTTATGGAGATGATGGTGCTTTATCAACTTTATTAGTTGGATCATATGCTCCTAATGATTTTGGTTTATTTGATATGTCAGGTAATGTTGCTGAGTGGACATCAAGTGCATTTGATGAATCAGCTTATAGTTTCACTCACGATTTTAACCCAACATATAAATATAATGCATTGCCAGATGATCCTCACGTAATGAAACGTAAAGTTATTAGAGGTGGGTCATGGAAAGATATCGGTTATTATTTACAATGTGGAACTCGTACATATGAATATCAAGATTCTGCTAAATCTTATATAGGATTTAGATGTGTAAGAGATTATATCGGTAACTAATAAATAAAACAGAATTTTAGAAGTAAATTTGAATTAACACAATACACTATGAGTATTACTGAATTTGTAGAGAGTCCCGGATATAAGAAAGTAATGGGTAAAGTATATGGAATTGGTGCCGCGGTAGTAATTCTTGGAGCTTTATGGAAGATTCTTCACCTACAGGGTGCATCGATTATGCTTATTGCAGGATTAGGTACTGAAGCAATTATTTTCTTTTTGTCGGCGTTTGAACCGCCACATGAAATGCCGGATTGGAGCTTAGTATATCCAGAACTAGTTGGTTTGGAACCAAGAAACGCTGGACACGGAACTGGTGGTGGAGGTAGTGAACTTCAAGCGCTGATACAATCAGGGAATCTTGATGAAGCTACAGTTGCTAAATTATCAGAAGGGATAAAAAAACTAGGAGCAACATCTTCTCAATTAGCAGATCTAAGTGATGCTTCGGTAGCAACGCAGAGCTATTTACAAAATATTCAAAATGCCTCAGAATCTGTAGGTAAATTTGGAAATGTACAGGCTAAAACAGCTCAGGTAATTGAAGAAAGTGCTAATGCTTTGGCAAACTCGTATGCTACAACTGCAAGTCAGTTAACAGACTCAAGTAATAATTTATTACAAGGAATGAATGCTTCAGGGGAAGCAGTTACTGCTGCTTATGCCGCTTTAAGTACTAGTATATCGTCAAATATTGATGGAATCTCAGAAAGTAGTAAAGCATATAGTAATAAATTACAAGAAGTTAATGGTAATCTTTCAGCTGTAAATTCATTGTATGAATTACAATTAAAAGGTTCTAAAGCTCAAGTTGAAGCTACTGAAGAATTAACTTCAGGATTAGGTGAGATTAAGGATTATTTAAAACAATCAGTTGAGCAAGCAAAGGATTATCGTGATCAAATATCATCATTAAATAAAACGGTAGGAGAGTTAAATACTATTTACGGTAATATGCTTAGTGCAATGAATGTTGGGGGTAACCGCTAATGATTAATAAAAATAGTAATTACTAAAAAGATTATTGAATTATGAGTGGTGGAAATTGTCCAGAAACCCCCAGACAGAAAATGATTGGGATGATGTATCTCTTTCTTACAGCAATGCTTGCATTGAATGTGTCAGGGGAGTTATTACAAGCTTTCGTTACTATGGATGAAGGTTTTGTTCAATCAAGAGAAACTGTAGAGAAAAAGAATAATGTATTATATGCTCAATTTGAAAATGCCTATACAACAAATGAGCAAAAAGTTGGGGCATATTGGGATAAAGCAAACAAAATCAAAGAAGAAGCTGAAGCTTTAGTATCTCATATGCAGGACTTAAAGTTGCAGTTTGCTCAAAAATCAAGTGGTCCTGAGGCAACACCTGAGAATTATACAGGTATTGACAATCAGGATATAGCACCCCAAGTTATGATTACGGAACAAGGTGGTGAAAGGAGTAAAGTTCTTAAGGAAAAAATAAATCAATTCAAAGAATTATTATTAAGTCATCTAGATGAAAATGAGCCTGAGGATACAACATTCATTCACGCCTATAAAAATGTTTTCAATACTGAGCCTATTGCTGGAGAAAAAGATGTAAAAAAGTCTTGGGAGAGTACAAAATTTGAACATGTGCCTCTATCTGCATCAATGGCAATGCTAAGTAAGATTCAAGGTGATGTAAGAAATGCTGAATCAGATATGATAGCCTATCTATATAATAAAATTGATCAGGCATCGTATAAATTTACAAAAGTTGAGCCGTTAGTAATACCAGAAGATAAGTCTGTTGTTAAAGGAGGTACATATCGTGCAAAAATTTTAATGGCTGCGTATGATGAAACTGCCTTACCTCAGATTACAGTTAATGGTAAAGAGTTATTGGTAGAAGGAGGATATGGTATGTTAGAAATACCAGCTACCTCAGTTGGAGATAAAAAGTGGACGGGACATATTTTGATGAAACAGCCAGATGGAACTCCAAAGAAGTACGAAATTGGTAGTGATTATATCGTTAATCAACCAAATGCTGTTATTTCTCCAACTAAAATGAATGTATTTTATGAAGGAGTTGATAATCCGGTTGAGATTTCTGTTCCTGGTGTAAATTCGCGAGATCTAAAGGTTACAATGACAAATGTGACACCAAGAAAGAATGGTAATGAATACATTGTAAAACCTCAAGCAGGTACTGCTGGTAAAAAAAGTATTATTACTGTTTCTGCTGAATTAGATGGAAAAGTTCAGAAAATTGGTAGTCAGGAGTTTCGTATTAAAAGGGTTCCGGATCCAATTCCTGTAGTAGCGGGTTTAAGTGGTGGAAAAATTGCTAAGAATTTGTTAAGAGCTCAATCAGGTGTATTTGCGGATATGAAAGATTTTGATTTTGATCTTAAATTCAATATAACAAGATTTACAGTATCTGTTTTAAAAAATGGATATATTGTGGATGAAGTTTCTAAGAGTAGTTCTTTTACTGACGCACAGAGAGAGCTAATTGGAAATATGAATAGAGGACAGAAAGTTTCAATTGAAGATGTTAGAGCTAAAGGTCCTGATGGTAGAACCAGAAGTTTAGGAACAATCACATTTGTTTTAGATTAATAAAAAAATATCAAATATAAAATTGTATCAGCAAACTTATTTAATTAACTCTGACTTTATTAAGTTTGCATTCCAATAAAAAAAATACATATGAAAAAGTTGTTCTTCTTGTTTATTCTATTTGTGTTATTAGTGGGTGGTCATTCTACTGTAAAAGCACAAAATGTTTTGGATGGTATTTATCCTAAGGAACATGTTTTAAACCGTAAACCAATTCCATATACTCACGTAAGAGAAGCGGATGTGATGTGGGCAAAAAAGGTTTGGAGAGTTATTGATCTACGAGAAAAAATTAATTTACCTTTATATTATCCTGTTAAAACTATGGATGGTAGATTAAGTTTGATACAGTTACTTATGCAAGGTATCCAGTACGAAGGTTTAACTGCTTATTCAACAAAATATGAAGATGAATTTAAGGTAGCAATGAGTATTGATCAGGTAATGCAAGAAATGGGTGCTGTAAATGATACAGTGGAAATATTGCAAGAAGATGGAACTTATTCACCTCAGGTTATTACAGGAGAACTAAGACCAGAAGAAGTAAAACAGTTTCTATTAAAAGAAGTTTGGTTTTTTGATCGTAATTATTCTCGTTTGGATGTAAGAATTATCGGTATTTGTCCAATTAGAGAGTATACTAAAACAACTGGCGGTGAAGAACAAGTTGCAAGAAGACAAGCATTCTGGATTTACTTTCCTGAAGCAAGAGAAGTGTTAGCTCGTAATGAAGTATTTAATGCTCATAATGATGCACAAAGAAGAACTTTTGATGATATTTTTATGAAGAGATATTTCGGAAGTTATATTGTAAGGGAATCAAACGTGTATAACAATCGTCGTATTGATCAGTATGCTGTAGGAATGGAAGCAATGTTAGAATCTGATAGAATTAAATCAGAAATCTTTAGTTTCGAACATGATTTATGGGAGTTTTAAGAAGAACTTTATATAATAAAAAAAAGGAGTGCTTTAGTACTCCTTTTTTTATTTATAGCAATTTATAATTATTCATCAGGAAATTGATTGGCGATATCTGCAGTAAATTGTCTAATTTGTTGTTCGTTTGATTTTGGACAAATTAGTAAGCAGTTGTTTGATTCTGCAATAATGTAGTCATTCAGTCCTTGAATGATAGCTTTTGTATTATGGGGCAAATTTACAATGCAATTAGAAGACTCATAAGTAAGTACTTTACCAGTATTAATTGCGTTATTGTTATTATCCTTAGATGAATGTTCATATAAAGACGACCAGGTTCCTAAATCACTCCAACCAACTTCAGCTGTTAAAACAAATACATTGTTGGCTTTTTCCATAATGCCGTAATCAATTGAAATGTTTTTGCAATCTACATAAATATTCTTTATTGATTCTTGTTCATCAACAGTATCTATTTTATCCTCTATGCTATTAAATAGTTGTTGAATGTCCTGCAAGTGGCAATCAAAGGCATTTGAAATTGAACTTAATTTCCATAAGAAAATACCTGAATTCCAGAAGAATTCGCCACTTTCAAAAAATATTTTGGCTAATTCTAAATTAGGTTTCTCTGTAAATGTTTTAACAGGTTCTATTTCTCCTAGTGTTTTAGAGGTATCGTCATTTACTTGAATATATCCATAACCTGTTTCCGGGCGATGGGGTTTTAATCCAATTGTTAACAATGCATCTTGATTTTCAACAAAATCAATTCCTTTAAGGATTGTTGTTTCAAATTCTGTTTGTTTAAGAATCAAGTGATCTGCAGGAGTTACGATTATTGAAGCATCCGGATTTCTTTTCTTTATCCATGAGTTTGCATAAGCTATGCATGGAGCAGTGTTTCTCCTAAATGGTTCTGTTAAAACTTGATTTGGTTTAAGTAGTGGTAATTGTTCTAAAACAATATCTTTATATTCAATACTTGTTACAACTAAAAAATTCTCAGGAGGACAAATAGATGAAAATCGGTCGAATGTTTGCTGAATTAAAGTACGTCCAGTACCTAAAATGTCTAGGAATTGTTTAGGGGTTTCTTGTCTGCTTAAAGGCCAGAATCTACTTCCAATTCCTCCGGCCATAATGACACAATATCTGCTTGAAGTTTTCATGTAAATAAGTGTATGTTATATTTAGATCGTGAATTTACCTAAAAAGGTTTAGAATAAAAATCAAATATTATAAATCCCATTGTTTATTGAATAATAAGTAAGTTAAGTACTATTTTCTATATCTATATTTTGTTTGTTCCTTAATGATTTTGGGACATTACTTCTGAATAATTTTTATAGTGATAATTAAGTTGCTATTTTTAGCCAAAATAGTATTCATGAGATTTGTATTTCATATTGGAAGGTATTTTATGTTTCTGAATAGGGTTTTTAAACGACCAGAGAAATTTAAAATATTTGTTAAGCAGTTTTTTAAAGAAGCCGAAAAACTTGGAACTAATTCAGTTGGTATTGTTGTAATCATTTCTGTCTTTATGGGGGCCGTTATTACTTTACAAACTGCCTATAATTTAGATATGGCTTTTATTCCAAAATATACCATTGGTTTGGCGGCAAGAGAATCAGTTCTTCTGGAATTCTCCTCTACCATTGTAGGTCTTATAATGGCAGGAAAGGTTGGATCTAATATTGCTTCAGAAATTGGTAGTATGAAGGTGACTGAGCAAATTGACGCTATAGAGATTATGGGAATAAATTCATCATCCTTTTTAGTACTACCTAAAATTCTTGCATTGGTTTTTATGATGCCATTATTAACTGTAATTAGTATGGGAATTGGTATATCTGGTGGATGGATCGCAGGTTTTGTCTCTGGAGAGGTTCCTTCAACAGATTATATATATGGTATTCAATATTCTTTTAAACCATTCTATATTGTTTATTCCGTTATTAAATCTGCAGTTTTTGGTTTTTTGATTTCTTCTATTTCTTCATATCAGGGCTATTATGTTGAAGGAGGATCTTTAGAAGTTGGTATTGCTAGTACTAAAGCCGTGGTGGTCAGTAGTGTTCAAATTATTTTGTTTAATTTATTATTAACTCAGTTACTATTGGCATGATAGAAGTTCGAAATGTAAATAAGACCTTTAATAAAAAACAAATATTATTTGATGTTTCTGCAAAATTCGAAGCTGGTCAAACAAATTTAATAATAGGGCAGAGTGGACATGGGAAAACGGTTCTGTTAAAATCAATAGTAGGATTACATTCTATCGATTCTGGTGAAATAATATATGGAAATAAGGTTTTTTCAGGAATGTCCTTTACGGATCAAAAGGAAATAAGGCAACAAATAGGTATGTTGTTTCAAGGTTCTGCATTATTTGATTCATTGACAGTAGAAGAAAATGTGAAATTTCCACTAGACATGTTTTCGAATAAATCAACTGAAGAGAAACTTGATCGAGTTAATTTCTGTTTAAATAGAGTGAATTTAGAAAATGTCAATCATCTTTATCCATCTGAGATCAGTGGAGGTATGCAAAAACGGGTTGCTATTGCCAGGGCTATAGCACTAAATCCAAAATATCTTTTTTGTGATGAGCCTAATTCCGGGTTAGATCCAAAAACCTCCATTGTAATAGATAATTTGATTTATGAAATTACAAAGGAATATGGAATTACTACTATTATGAATACACATGATATGAACTCTGTCATGGCAATTGGAGAGAAGATAATATATATTCATTCGGGTAGAAAACTTTGGGAAGGAAATAAAGAAGATATTTTAGTTGCCAAGGAAAAGGAATTGAACGATTTTGTGTTTGCTTCGGAATTGTTTAAGCGTATTAAAAGAAATGTGTAAATAACCACTGGCTATGGTAGACTATAGAAAATCTCGAATAGTATATTGATATGATAAATTTTTGTGATGACTTACTCAAACAAATAAATAAAAATCATCAAGATTCAGGAATTGATTTTATTAATGTACCATATATTGATGTTGATATACGACTTGTTGATAAACAGTATAAGGGATTAATGCAATGTAAGAAGATGTTTCCAACAGCCTTTAAAACATCTTATGTAAATACGGAAATAAAAAATAATCTGCTCAACAGGATAAAACTAAAAGGGAAAAACATTCCCTTCGTAAATGAGAGTTCTTTAAAAGTACAGTCCTTTGCAACTTCTCCTTTGATTTTTAATTTGCAGTATATAGCATTTACTATTGATGAAATTAAAGAAGATGATTTTACGGAAAATACATTTAATAGTTTTGATGAATTTTTTAGCTTTTATGAAGCCAGAGATAAAATGCAAGGACTTGTTTATAGAGGGAATACTTCATTTGAAAATTATCTAAACTCAGAGCTGGGAGAAAACTATTCGAGCGGACAATTAATTGATTTTATTGACAGATATTATGATTTGTACAAACAAACGGATATAACACCAAAGCATTTTAGATTGCTTTACTCATGTTTGGGTCAATATATTGACAATATTGGTAATGATGCTTTTGATTTGTTTATGAAAAGTAGAGATGGTCAATTATCTTGGAGAGATGCCACAATCACTTTTCTAAAATCTAAATATTCTTTTTCTTCTAAATTTTCTCAAACAATTTGCAATAAGATATTCTCTTAAAGTGATGAACATTTTCTTGTGATGCATGTTTTATTATATATTGATTAAATTATAAGAAATAGCTTGAAAGCAAAAGGGGAGCCGAATGTTTGAGGTTAGTTTAAGAGTTGGGATTAGTTAAGGCTCCTCTTTTTATTTTCGAGGTTTACTATTCGGTTCGAAACTTACAAAAAAAAATCCCTAATTAACCCCTTGACAAAAAGTGGTTTACTTGTTACCTTGGAGTTTCTGCAAAATAAATAATTCAATTTTGTTTGGATGTTAGAATTAAAAGCTATTTCTTTGCACCCGCTTTGAACGAAAGGCGAG
>NZ_JAPDPJ010000058.1 GCF_026013605.1 Plebeiibacterium sediminum | reverse complement strand
ATAAAGCTTTTGAGAATTGGTTTTAAGAAAAAAGATAATTTAATTTGAATAATCTAAATCAATCAGACAGAGTTATACTTACATATCCAAAAAAAGAGGTTGTTCTTATTTGCTGAACAACCTCTTTGCTTGTATATTTTAATACTTTATTTATCGAACCTGTAATTCATGTAATTTACTATAGGTACCCCCCTGAGCAACTAACTCATCATGAGTTCCTTTTTCAACAATCTCACCTTCATTAAATACACATATCAAGTCTGCATTTCTTACCGTTGAAAGTCTGTGAGCTATAACAATAGATGTTCTTGAACTCATCAGATTCTCCAAAGCCTCCTGAACCAGTTTTTCAGATTCAGTATCCAAAGCTGAAGTTGCTTCATCCAAAATTAAAATATCTGGATTTTTAAGAATTGCTCTTGCAATACTAATCCTTTGACGTTGTCCCCCTGATAATTTTCCACCTCTATCTCCTACCAAAGTTTGATAACCATCTTCCGTTTCCATAATAAACTCATGGGCATTGGCAACCTTAGCAGCTTTTTCTACAGCTTCCTGTGTTGCATTTTCAACACCAAAAGCAATATTATTAAAAAAGGTATCGTTAAATAAAATGGCCTCCTGATTTACATTTCCCATCAAGCCTCTTAAATCATGTACTTTTATATCTCTAATATCAACACCATCAATAGTTATATTACCATCTTGCACATCATGAAACCGAGGCAGCAAATCCACAAAAGTTGTTTTCCCCGAACCTGATTGTCCTACAAGAGCAACCATCTTACCCTTTTCAATCGTCAAAGAAACATTTTTCAATACTTTCTTATCATTATAGCCAAAGGAAACATTATTATACTTAATCTTATCCTCAAATTTATTTTTGGATTGACTTCCATCCTGCTCCAGAATCTTATTGTCTGCTAACAAAATTTTATCAATACGTTCCATGGCAGCTAATCCTTTTTGTATATTAAAAAAGCCTGTTGAAAACTGCTTAGCCGGATTAATAATCTGATAAAAGATACCAATATAAGCCATAAAGGTTGCACCACCAAACGAAGCGTTTTGATCCGTAACAACATAAGCTCCATACCAAACTAATACAACAATAACCACAGTACCCAGAAATTCACTCAGCGGGTGTGCCATTTGATATCTTCTTCGTACCTTATTCATTATTAAACGATAGTTTTCTGTTTCCACCTCAAATCTATTGGTCATACTTTTTTCGGCATTAAACGCCTTGATAATTCTTAAACCACCAATTGATTCATCCAGAATGCCTAAAATACTTCCCATTAAAGATTGAGACACCTTTGATTTTCTTTTTAAAGATTTACCAGTTTTTCCTATGATCCATCCGGCTATAGGCAACATCACAAAAACAAAAATGGTAAGCTTATAACTCATAATTACCATTGCACCTACAGATACAAGAATAATCACAGGATTTTTAAGCAACATATTAATAGAAGACATAATTGAATTCTCAACTTCAGTAACATCACCTGTGGCACGAGAAAGTACATCGCCTTTTTTCTCTTCGGAATAAAAACCTAATGGTAACGACATTAATTTATTAAACAATTGCAATCTGATGTCTTTAACAACATTATTTCGTATCGCCACAGTCTGGTGCGAAGCCATATAAGTAAAGCCAACTTTTAAAAATGTTGTAAACAAAATCAAAATTCCAATAAAAGGCATTATTGCTAAGACCCCATATTCTATTTTTATTTGAGTTATATAATAGTACAAGTTATTCTCAAACGCTTCTTTTGTAAATGTCCATGGAACAAGATTCATTATTTCATGAGATTTTTGAAATAATACATTGAGCATTGGAATCATAAATAACATGGCTACCACTGAAAACAATGCAGAAAGTAAATTGAATATTACACTCAATATTAACTGACGCTTATATGGTGGGATAAAGCGCCCTAGAATCTTAAAAAAATCTTTCATTATAATATATAATAATTAAGCATCTGATCATTTATAATCAGAAGATGACTTGTGCAAACATAAAAAAAGTCAGCTGCAAATGTAATTTTATGCTAGCTGACTTCAAAAAATTTTTATGCTGAAATGGTTACATTCCTGTATAAGATTGAGGAGATATAGAACGAAGTTCTTCTTTAATCTCTTCAGACACATCTAATCCTGTAATGAACTCTGCAATAGTTTTAGCATTAATCCCCTCGTTGGTACGAGTTAAGGCCTTTAATGCTTCGTATGGATTTGGATAAGCTTCTCTACGCAAAATAGTTTGAATAGCCTCTGCAACTACAGCCCAATTAGCCTCTAAATCTCTTTCAATAGCTTGTTGGTTTAATAATAGTTTACTTAAACCTTTTTGTAAAGACTTAATTGAAATAACTGTATGTGCAATAGGTACACCAATATTTCTTAAAACTGTTGAATCTGTTAAATCCCTTTGTAATCTGGAAACAGGAAGTTTAGCCGAAAGATGCTCTAGAATTGAATTAGCAATACCAAGGTTTCCTTCTGCATTTTCAAAGTCAATTGGATTTACTTTATGTGGCATAGCACTTGAACCAACCTCACCTTTTTTAATCTTTTGCTTAAAGTATTCCATCATAACGTAGGTCCAGAAATCACGAGATAAATCAAGCATAATTGTATTAATACGCTTAATATTATCAAAGATAGCTCCTAAATTATCATAGTTTGATATCTGAGTTGTATACTGCTCTCTATCTAATTTTAAAACATCATTTACAAAATGATTTCCAAATTCTACCCAATCAATTTCAGGATAAGCTACTTTATGAGCATTAAAGTTACCTGTAGCTCCACCAAATTTAGCTGAACAAGGAATTCCTTTTAATAAAGAAAGTTGAGTTTTTAAACGTGTTACAAAAACCATCATTTCTTTACCTAATCTTGTTGGAGAAGCAGGCTGGCCATGAGTTTTTGCCAACATTGAAACGTCTTTCCACTCTGTTGCCAAATCTTCCAATTGACCTATCAACTCCTCTAATAAAGGATAATATATTTCATTAACAGCGTCTCTTAACGAATAAGGAATAGCTGTATTATTGATATCTTGAGATGTTAAACCAAAATGAATAAACTCCTTATATCTATCAAGTTTTAAAGCATCAAATTTTTCTTTAATAAAATATTCAACAGCTTTAACATCATGATTTGTTACCCCCTCTATTTCTTTAATTCTTTCTGCATCCTCTAATTGAAATTCTTTATAGATCTTTCTTAATTCTCCATATAAAGATTTATCAAAATCTGCTAGTTGTGGCAATGGTTGCTCACATAGCGTAATAAAATATTCAATTTCAACAAGAACCCGATAACGGATTAAAGCATATTCTGAGAAATAAAGCGCTAATCCATCAACTTTACTTCTATATCTTCCGTCAACCGGAGAAATGGCGGTTAATAACTGAATGTCCATCATTAAATTTATATTTTTTAAAACTGCAAAATTAACACTTTTTTGTTAGATAGTAAATTCTCAATCCACTGTTTTGATTTTGAAGCACACAGGAATGCGCATTCAACATTAAACTTCTGCATATTTTTAATATTATTGTATTAAATAAAAACACACATATGACGTTTACAAAAGGACTTAAACTTGGCATTAATAGTTACTCAAAGGCATTTCAATTTATAAAAAAATATAAACTAACATGGTACTTCCTTTTTCCCCTAGTATTAAACATTATACTATTTACACTGGGTTATAGTTCTACAGTTTCGTTAAGTACAAAATGGTTTGTCTATGTAAGCGATTGGCTTTGTGTAGACTCCTGGAATTTTTGGGGTTCGGGATTTCTATCTTCAATGCTTCTGTTTTTCCTGAATATTGTATTACGACTATTGTTCATAATCATATTTGCCTATATTGGTGGTTATGTTGTAATTATATTAATGTCTCCTGTTTATGCCATTCTATCAGAAAAAGTTGAAACAATAATAACCGGAAATGATTACCCTTTTGAATTCAATCAGTTTATTAAAGATATTTGGAGAGGTATTAGGTTAGCTACAAGAAACTTTTTAATAGAATTACTTTTAACAATAGTTCTACTGCTTTTAAGCTTTTTACCAGTAATTGGATTATTCACGAGTCTTACATTATTTATTATATCATCTTATTTCTATGGATTTTCGTTCATAGATTATTCTTTAGAAAGAAAAAAATTAAATATGAATGAAAGCATTGCCTTTGTAAAAACCAATAAAGGTCTGGCTATTGGAAATGGAACAATATTTTCACTAGTACTTCTTATTCCTTTTGTAGGTGTTTTAATTTCAAGCTTTGTTTCAATTATTACTTTAGTAGCAGCAACCATCACAACTACTCAAACTCTAGTTATCAAACAAAATGAATAATTTCATCAAATCGAAGTGATTATTAACTTCGAATAATTAAATTTATACAAACAAAGATTAAAGATTTACCTGATGAACAGACATATTATTTTTAGCATATTACTAACCTTCATTTCATTAAACCTGCTATCGCAGAACGATAGCATTAAGAATCCTACACTTATATATAAGTTTGATATTAAAAGAGAGATTGGTAGTACATCATGGATTCATACACAACATGCTTTTGAAGAAGCAAATGAATTGGATGCTAAGGTGATTCTATTACATTTAAATACATACGGTGGCCAGGTGGTTTTTGCCGATTCAATCAGAACAAAGATTTTAAACAGTAAAATTCCGGTACATGTTTTCATTGATAACAACGCTGCCTCTGCAGGAGCATTAATTTCAATTGCATGTGATAGTATATATATGCGTCCGGGAGCCAATATTGGTGCAGCTACTGTTGTTAATCAATCTGGAGAAAAAATGCCGGATAAATATCAGAGTTATATGCGATCAACCATTAGAGCTACAGCTGAAGCACATGGTAAAGACACCATAATACATGGAACTGATACTACTTTAGTTTGGAAAAGAGATCCAATTATAGCAGAAGCAATGGTTGATGAAAGAGTTTATATTGAAAGTGTTATTGACACCGGTAAAATTTTAACTTTTACTACACTCGAAGCCATTAAAAATGGTTACTGTGAAGGTCAGGCTGAAAGTATCAAAGAAGTAATAGATAAATTGGGCTATAAGGAATACCAGCTTGTTGAGTACAAACCTTCATTTTATAGTGGTTTAAAAGGATTTTTAACAAACCCTGTTTTTCATGGTATATTGATTCTTGTTATTATTGGTGGTTTGTACTTTGAGCTACAATCACCAGGAATTGGCTTCCCTTTACTTGCATCTGCTATTGCTGCAGTATTGTATTTTGCACCGCTTTATATTGATGGCTTAGCTGCAAATTGGGAAATTATCATATTTATAATAGGCATCATTTTAATCGTTCTTGAAATTTTTGTAGTTCCGGGTTTTGGAATTACTGGTATTTCAGGAATCATCTTAGTTTTTACTGGATTAACCCTTAGTTTGGTTGACAATGTTATTTTTGATTTTTCAAATGTTCCCGGAAAAGACATGTTAATGGCTTTGATTATCGTTTCTGCGGGTACTTTTCTATCTTTTATGATAGCAATTCCATTAAGTGAAAAGTTATTTTCAACCGGACCTTTAGCGAAAGTAGCGTTACAAACATCTCAAAAGATAGAAGAAGGCTATATTAGTGTAGATTCAGAACCTAAGAATTTAGTTGGCTCTGAAGGAATAGCACAAACAACACTCAGACCATCAGGCAAAGTTATTATAAATGATGAATTGTACGATGCAGTTGCTGAAATTGGTATGATTGATAAAGGTGAAAGCATTATTGTGACTCACTATGCCTCTGGCCAATTATACGTTATTAAGGTTTAATTTGGTTAATTGAAAAATATTGTTAAAATTTGATAAATATCATATATAAAAGTAAACTTTTTCATCAATATTGAAGTAAAAACTAATAGTGTTTGAATCATATAAAACAGTTTTATTTATTGTTATTAACGATTAAGGAGGACGATGTTATGAAAGAGAAGAACCTTAAAAATTCAAATCAAAATATTTCTTCATACGAAAATTTTGAAGGAAAAAGTGCCAATAAACCAAATACAGCTAATCGAAATAAAAACTTTAAAATTCAGGACGAATTAGCTGATGATTTTGGTGAAGTTTTAGGTGATGGTTTTCATGGTTTGGATGACGACTATTACTTTGACGAGGATGATTTATATTAAAAAATCTGCTCGAAAAATATTAATAATTTTTATTGCATTTTTTTTAATATTTTTCTTGATAAAATATTTTTTTTACTTAAAATTATGCCGTCAAAATGATTGATTAAATTTCAATCAAAAAAATTACTATTTATTATTATTAGATTTTTTCACGAAGTTGAAATATAGTTGAATTTAAGTATATTAATCACGGCTCAACACCGGCCTACAAAAAATTAATGTGGTGTTTAGTAAAATTTTAGTGCTTAGTAATTATGAAATCGAAACATGACCAGCATAAGAAGAACAAGCGTTCTGCTTATGATGAAGTTAGTGACAGGAATGGGCTTAAACCTGTTAAACCAAAATCAGGAAAATCTAAAAGACTTTCCATTTATGATGAAATCGATGAAGACATGGATTTTGAATTAGATGATGACTCTTTCAGAGACACGGATTTTGATGATAATTATTTTGATGACGAGGATGATTATTAGCAATCACTAAACCTTGCTTCTTTTTTGGAACGAAATTAACCAGGCTTTGTTTTAACGAAAACAAGGCCTTTATTGTTTTATAATACATCCTACAACATATTACTACAACAACTAAAAATCATTATTTTACGTTAGGTAGTTTATTTATTTATTAAATACAAATTTACTAATACACCTCTAACGATAGAAAAGGACACAAAAAAACCTTCTAATTATATTTGAAATTCAGCTATAATCAGAAGGCTATTTATATTGTTACTTTATTAAAAAGTCCATCATCTTTTCATTCTCGAGAAAAACTTCAAAATGATCTCCAATATTAACAGATCCTACACCAGCAGGTGTCCCAGTATAAATAAGATCACCTATTTTTAAAGTGAAAAATTTTGACACATAGGCAATAATTTCATCCACTTTAAATAACATATCGCCAGTATACCCTATTTGACGTTCCTCTCCATTAACTAATAATTTAAAGTTTACATTCTGAATGTCTTTAAACCTGGTTTTGGGAACAAATTTTTTCGATATTGCAGCAGAACTATCAAAAGCCTTGGCTCTCTCCCATGGCAATCCCTTATCTTTTAATTTTTGCTGTAAATCTCTTGCGGTAAAATCAATCCCCATCCCTATTTCATTATAGTATCTATGGGCAAATTCTTTACCTATATTTTTTCCTAAGCGATCTATTTTAATAACCAACTCAGTTTCATAATGAAAGTCCTCTGCAAATTCAGGAACAAAAAAAGGTTGATTATTTCGCAATAGTGCTGTATCTGGCTTTAGAAATATCACAGGCTCATCAGGAACCTCATTTTCTAACTCCTTAGCGTGTTTTGCATAATTTCTACCAATGCAAATAATTTTCATATGCGATTTGTATAATAATTAATGCTAAAACTATTTTTTATTAAATCCTCTCAACTTAATTGTTGTAAAAATCCGTTTGGTATATAAAGGAAAATCTCCTTGCATAATCCATCCGTAATAACCAGGGTCAGAAACTAAAACATCCTTAACTTTACGCCCTTTATGTTTACCAAAATTAATACACTCATCTCCATCTGCATCAAAAATTAGTCTGCCTGCAAAATCGGCATGTTTAGTATGAGCAGAATATTCAGATAAGAAATCTATATCATTTGTTAAATCAGGATAGCGATCCAATTGAGCAAGTAAAACTTCATAAGTGGCTCTGGTATCAGCCTCTGCGCTATGTGCATCAACTAGATCTTTATCGCAGTAAAATTTATAGGCTGCTTCAAGAGTTCTTTTCTCCTTTTTATGAAATATGGTTTGAACATCAACAAACTTACGTTTCTTCATATCAATATCTACTCCAGCTCTCATAAACTCTTCTGCTAAAAGAGGTATATCGAATTTATTAGAATTATATCCTCCCAAATCACAACCTTCAATGAATTTAGCAAACTTCTTAGCTACTTCTTTAAACGTAGGTGAATCTTTTACATCTTCATCATAAATCCCATGTATTTCTGAAGTTTTTTTAGGAATATGCATCTCTGGATTGATAATATACCGCTGAGTTTCTTCTGATCCGTCGAGATTTATTTTTATTGCTGCCAACTCTACAATTCTATCTGTTGCAACATTAATTCCTGTTGTTTCCAGATCAAGAAACACTATTGGATTTCTTAAATTAAGTTTCATTAATTCTTATGTTATTTTATCTATACTAACAATAATTCACAAACATAACAGTAAAATATAAATCAGCATAGAATGAAAAGCTGTTTTTTTTATTATATAGCAATTTAAAGAGACAGGTGTTATTCGTTTTTTTCTTTTTTAGGAATAATAAACTCTCTATTTACTGGCTCTGTAGAATAGGTCATTTCAGGTATAACAAGATCCGTTTTATAAATCTCTTTACCATCACTCAGGAAAGCAATAGTATATTTACCCGGCTCTACAGCTAAAACAAATTTTGCTGAATCTGTTGACAATTTATAGCGACCAATTATTTCATTGCTCTTTAAATCTTTTAGTTCTGCTCGCATTATAATTTTTGGAACAATTACGCCTGTATCTGTCTCAAAAAAAGTACTACATCGCAAAATCAAATGATCAGGTGATTGAGTTTTAAAGAGCACTTTATAAATATCTCGTTCACCATAACCTTCCGGTCTTACAGCAGAAACATAGGCATATCTTTTATTCTGTGGCATAGAGATCGTATAATTATCATATACATCATTTAAAGGATATCCCAGATTAACAGGCTTCCCCCAACTTTTTGTTTCCTCATTCCAATCCGAATAAAACAAATCATATCCCCCCATGGAATATTCATTATTTGAAGAAAAATAGAGTCGTTTACCATTATCTACCAATACGGGAAAATTTTCATCATACTTCGAATTAACTTCACCAGGAATTGGTCGTGGTACACCAAAGTTACCATCCGGTAATTTTATGGAATAAAAAATATCTGTATTACCTTCGCTATTATCACTAACAAAAATCAAAGTATCTGTAGATTGTGACAACCATGTTCCAAATTCACCTCCTTTTTGATCAATCGGATAAGTAAATTCTTCCAAATCGGAATATTTATTTTGATCATTAAGCACCGAGTATCCTATTTTTTCATTTCCTTTCCTATTATGAAAAACAAAAAGAGGATTTCCTTCTGGTGAACACCCTGCTACTATTTCATCATATTGAGAATTTATATTGCGACCAAGAGTTTTGCTTTTTTGCCATGTATTATTACCTCTTTCAGCTTTACAAACATTATAGTAATTAATGCCAATATCCGATAAATATCTTTTATTGCTGGAAAACAATAGTATATCATCTTTAACACTTACAAATGCATTTAATTCGCTTTTGCTTGTATTAATATCCTTACCTAAATTTATAAATTCAATATCAATAGGTTTGTTAACAAATGCATTCGCATTTAAAATCCAATTTAAATAAAGGTTGGATTCTTTATATAACTTACTTTCTTTTTCTTCGTGCAATTTAACCCATTCAAATTCAGAAGCTGCCAGGTCAAATTTCATAGTATAGAACAAAATTTGTCCGTGCTTAAACACATTCTCTGCATTTCGCTCTTCTTCCAACAATTTATCAATATAGTTAAATGCATCATTTTTATCCACGTTAGATTTAATGTAACACTCAACAATCTTTTTGTATAATTCGGTTTTATTTTTGCTATTTCTCAACTCTCTTTTATATCCTCGAAGAGCCCTATCGTATGTACCAACTTTATAATAGAAATCACCACCCTTAGCATTACTTTGACCTAGAATAAAACCATTAATCAAAAAAGCACTAAAGAAGGTTATAACCAACACTTTTAACTTCATAAATTTAGAATAATCATATAAAACACAGACCTATTAATATAAATAAGGTATTGGTATACTAAGATACAATAGATGCTTATATTTTCAAGAAGTTCAAAAATATTCAATTGAACATTTTGACAGACAGTATGTTTTCAAGTAGTAAAGCTTTTATTAGAAAGAGCAAAAGCGTTCAGCTATTAATAGCTAGTTTGTTTTCAAGCAGATAATCTTTATTACTAATCCACAATTCATAATTTAAGATGAAAAGAAGACATTTTTTAAGATTGGCAGGTTTAGCCTCCGTAACAACACTTGCAACACCTACTATATTAGGCTCAATAAAATCTGCACCTCAGGAAAATACAGGTATTCATATATTTGAAGACTTACCTTATGCATACAATGCGTTGGAACCTTATATTGATGCAGAGACTATGGAATTACACTACTCAAAACACCACAAAGGTTATTACAATAAGTTTTTAAATGCAATAAAGGAATATAATCTTGAAAACACGCCCATATCAGACATATTTGCAAATATTGATCAATATAACGATGCAGTTAAAAATAATGGTGGTGGGTATTATAATCATTCTCTATTTTGGAAGAATCTCAGTCCTGATGGAGGAAAACCCGATGGCAAATTATTAAAAGATATTGAAGATACATTCGGTTCACTTGATGCATTTAAAGAAGAATTTTTCAAAGCTGCAAAAACTCAATTTGGAAGTGGCTGGGCATGGTTAGTATTGAATAAAAAAGGAAAATTGGAAATTGGTAATACGGCCAATCAGGATAATCCATTAATGCCTCATTGCGATATTCAAGGCACTCCTCTGATTGCATTTGACGTATGGGAACATGCATACTATTTAAAATATCAAAATAAAAGAGGTGACTATATCAATGCATTTTGGAATATTATTAATTGGAAGGAGATTAACCAGCGTTATCGTAATGCTAAAAAATCTTAATTCATAGATAAAAAAACGCTATATAGAATCTTAAATAATTAACAATAAACATCATATATCAATATTAAATATTACAGATACATTTTTGAAAAAAATAAATTAACTCATAAATTGTTATTTCAATATATAGTATATTGTTAGCCGTATAAACCACATTAAAATATCATAATCCGATAAAATTATAATGGATAATAACAAAATTATTGTTGGCAGCCAGGAATGGTGTGCACTACCAGAATTAAACATTAAAGCTGTAAAAGTTCGTGTTGATTCAGGTGCTAAAACATCAGCCTTACATGCTGTTAATATTGTTCCTTTTAAAAAGGACGGTCACCTATGGGTTAGCTACGATGTTCACCCTTTACAAAATAACGGAAAAACAACAATTCACTGCGAATCACCTGTTGCTGATAAAAGAAAGGTAAAAAGTACCAGCGGAATTGTTGAGGTTCGTTATGTTATTAAAACATTTTTATCTATTGCTCAATCTACCTGGGAAATTGAAGTTACATTAACCAATAGAGATTCTATGGGTTATCGTATGCTTCTTGGCAGACAGGCAATGTCTGGTAAAATATTAGTCGATCCTGAAGCTTCGTTATTATTAGGTGATTTAGCCAAAGAAACACTAAACCAATATTATACAACACATGTTACTAAACCTTCCGGACTTAAAATTGGTTTATTAGCGAGTAATCCGGATTTATATAGTAACAGGAGAATAATTGAGGCTGGTGAAGAAAAGGGACACCACATGGAGTTTCTTAATATTAAAGACTGTTATATTAAACTGGATGGTAAAAATCCGGAGATGCACTATAGAGGAGGAAGAATTTTAGATGATTACGATGCAATAATACCTAGAATTCGTCCTAGTTTAACATTTTATGGATGTGCCTTAACCCGTCATTTTGAGGCCATGGGCGTTTATACTCTAAATACAGCACGAGCAATAACTCAATCACGAGATAAACTATATGCCCTACAACTTTTAATTAATAATGGATTACCAATTCCAACAACTGGTTTTGCAAATTCACCATTAGATACTGATGACTTAATTAAAATGGTTGGAGGCGCACCTTTAATTGTAAAATTATTAGAAGGAACTCAGGGTAAAGGAGTTGTGCTTGCTGAGACTAAAAAAGCGGCAGAAAGTCTAATCAATGCTTTCAAGAGTTTAAGAGCTAATATTTTAGTTCAGGAATTTGTAAAAGAAGCAGATGGAAAGGATATCAGATGCTTTGTTGTAAATGGTAAAGTAGTCGAAAGTATGATGCGTATTGCAGCTCCAGGAGAATTTAGAGCCAATATACACATGGGTGGTTCTGCTAAATTGATAAAAATAACTCCTGAGGAGAAAAGAATAGCAATTTTAGCAGCCAAAACAATGAATTTAAAAGTTGCTGGTGTTGATATCATTAGAGGTCACAATGGCCCATTATTATTGGAAGTAAACTCCTCACCTGGCCTGGAAGGTATTGAAGGTGTATCGAGCAAAAACATTGCAGGAATGATGATTGAAGCAATTGAACGAGATTTAAAAATAAAGAAGTGACCTCATAAGGTCACTTCCTTTTTTTTTATATAAACTTTAATTATTCTTTATACATGCTTATAAATACCAAGTTGATCTAAGGTGAAATTATGAATGAATTCAGCTCGTGAGGCATTCTCGGCCTTACCCATTGTAATATAAATTTCAGTCGAAGTTTTAAATGAATCATCTCTTTGGGTATCTAATAATAATAAATATCCCATAACAATATGACCAGCCATTTCTACTAAACGACGGGCATGAAAGTCAACATATTCATTATCCTTCACTTCCAGAACTGTTTTAACGGCATGCACATATTCTTCTGTCATGCCAATCAGGATACGACGGTAACCATGCAATTCAGGGCGTAAATCCATAGCCTCATACTCACGAATTCTGTCTAAATATCCTCCTGTTGTCACTCCTCTTATTGCTGCTACCACTTGTAACTGAGTAGTACCTTCGTAAATAGATGTAATACGGGCATCACGATAAATACGCTCTATAGGATAATCTTTCATAAACCCAGAACCACCATGAATTTGTAATGAATCATATGCCAACTGATTACTATATTCACTACTCATTCCTTTAAGTAATGGAGTAAAGTAATCCGCCATCTTCTGATATCTTTTCATTTCATTTCGTTCTTCCGGCTCAAGCTTTCGCTCTTCACTGATGTGCATATAGGTTTTATAAATGTCCACCATTCTGGATGTTTCATATAACATGGTACGAGATGCATCTAACTTTGCTTTCATTGTAGATAGCATTTCATACACAGCAGGAAACTGAATAATTGGCTTTCCAAACTGCGCACGTTCTTTAGCATATTCTAATGCTTCTCTATAGGCCGATTCTGAAACTCCTACAGACTGAGCTCCAATACCTAAACGTGCTCCATTCATTAAAGCCATTACGTATTTAATTAACCCCATTTTTCTGGAACCAACTAATTCTGCAGGTGCATTTTTAAATACCAATTCACAAGTTGGTGAACCTTTAATACCCATTTTATTTTCAATACGACGAACAATAACAGCTTTATTGTTTCTGTCATAAATAAACATAGATAGGCCACGTCCATCTGAAGTTCCTTCTTCTGATCGGGCTAACACTAAAGATACATGACCATCACCATTAGTGATAAATCTCTTAACTCCATTTAAATACCATTTGCCATCTTCCTCATTAAAAGTAGCCTTTAACTGAACAGCCTGTAAATCAGAACCTGCATCTGGTTCTGTAAGATCCATTGCAGCTGTTTCTCCATTGGAGATACGAGGTAGGTAATGCTGCTTCTGTTCTTCACTGGCAAACTCATTAATCGTTTCTGCACAATCCTGAAGACCCCAAATATTAACAAACCCGGCATCAGCCCTTGATACAATATCTGCAGCCATAATATATGGTACAATCGGAAAATTTAAACCTTCGTATTTACGAGGAAGTGTAATACCCATTAAACCTGCATTTACCAATGCACCCAGATTTTCCTGAGTACCCTTTGCATAAACCACTTCATTATCAACAATCTTTGGACCTTCCTGGTCAACACTTTCTGCATTAGGAGCCACAATATCACCACATATCTCACCTACTATCTCCAATACTTTCTCATAACTATCCATGGCATCCTCAAAATCCATAGGTGCATAATCAAACTGGTCTTTATCAGCAAAATTACGTTCTTTTAGTGCCACAATTTTCTCCATTAACGGATGTGTCAAATGGAATTTTAAGTCGGGATTATCTGTAAAAAAATTAGCCATTGTTTTATTTTTTAAGGTAATAGACGTAATACCAATGAAAATAGTGAAGTAATCCTATTAACATTAGCATAAAGCATACAGTCTACTTTGTGTTCTTTTTATATAATTTAACCAGTTTAGGAATGATGTCATTTACATCTCCATTAATCACATAATCAGCAATTTTATTGATTGGAGCATTGGAATCATTATTAATAGCGATAACCATTGATGACTCCTCCATACCTGCTGTATGTTGAATTTGCCCTGAAATACCACAAGCGATATACAATTTAGGACGAACAGTTACCCCTGTTTGACCAATCTGACGCTCATGATCAGCAAAACCTGCATCTACTGCAGCTCTTGAAGCACCTACTTCTGCTCCCAATACATCTGCTAACTGATACAACTGATTAAATCCTTCTTTAGAACCCATACCATAACCACCAGCTACTATAATAGAAGAATTTTTAATATTTACTTTGGATTTTTCCATATGACGTTCAAGAACTTTCACCACTAAATCCTCAGGTTTAAGTATTTTATCTACGTCAATATTTTTAGTTTTTCCCTTATGTGATTCACTATAAACTTCCATTTTCATAACACCTTCACGCACGGTTGCCATTTGAGGTCGGCAATCAGGGTTTATAATAGTTGCTACGATATTACCTCCAAACGCTGGTCTTATTTGATATAATAAATTTTTATAATCCTTACCTGCCTTTTTATCTGAATGATCTCCAATTTCAAGAGCTGTACAATCAGCTGTTAATCCACTTTGAAGAGCTGAAGAAACACGAGGACCAAGATCTCTGCCTAATGTAGAAGCCCCTAAAAGACAAATTTCGGGGTTTTCAGCCTTAAAAATACTTACTATAATTGCTGTAAACGGTAGTGTTGTATAAACTTCTAATCTTTTATCATCTCCTACATGCAGTATATCCACTCCATAAGGATAAGCTTGTTTTTCAATTCCTTTTAAATTGTGACCTAAAACAACTGCCTCTAGCTTGCAGTTCAGGTCATTGGCAAGAGAACGACCTTTTGTAAGTAATTCTAAACTTACATCTGCTATTTTGCCCTCTTCTATTTCGCAAATTACAAATACGTTACCCATTTTAATTTTTATCAAGATCAATGCTGCAAACCTCAATATTCAATATTAAAATTCTGTATTAAATATTTTTGTATTGCATTTTGATTTGTTAAACAAAGATTTTATTATCCAATTGTATGATTTTCAATCAACTCAACAATAAGCTGTTCCAATTCTAATTCATCACTTGAAATACGTTTAGATTCCTTAGCCTGGAATACAACATTTTCAATTTTCTTAACTTTAGTTGGTGAACCAGTTAAGCCTAACCACTTATGATCTGTTTCAATGTCGTTTACACTCCATTCTTCGATCTTTAAATAAGGCCGATCCTCAATGATATTGATATAATCTTCACTTTGTTCTTGAATTTCTGTAACGGTTTTGGCATGTTTATACTTCATTACCTTTTTTGCATTCCTTGGGCGGCAATCCGGAGCTGATGCATTTACAGTTAAAACACAAGGAAAAGTAGTCTCTATAAGTTCAACTCCTCTTTCTAAACGACGCTTAACTCGGATACTGCCTTTTATTTGCAAATCTAACTCCTCAGCTAATTTTGCATGAGGAACTCCATATTTATCATCTTCTGCAACAATACCTTCATTTACTGAAATAATTTCTTCTGCGTAAGTAACCTGAGGAAGGTTTAATTTTTCGGCAACCTGTGGTCCTACCTGAGCTGTATCTCCATCAATAGCCTGACGTCCTGCAATAATAATATCAAAATCCTTTATTTTCTTTATCGCACAAGATATGGCGTAAGATGTTGCCAAAGTATCGGAACCAGCAAATGCTCTATCGGTTAATAAAAATCCTTTATCAGCACCACGGTATAATCCTTCGCGAATAATATCGGCGGCTCTGCCGGGTCCCATTGTTAAAATAGTTATTTCGGTATCTGGATAGCGATCTTTTAGCCTTAAAGCTTGTTCCAATGCATTCAGATCCTCAGGATTGAATATAGCTGGAAGTGCAGCACGATTAACCGTTCCATCTGCCTTCATTGCATCTTTTCCAACATTTCTGGTGTCGGGAACCTGCTTGGCAAGGACAATAATTTTTAATCCCATATTTTATTTGATTTTAAGGGTGAGAAATTTTTTTCATGGCTAGCAAATTTAAAAAATCCATTGAATTACACAATCTATCCATCCGTTTTTTTATGCTATTATACAACAGTATAAAAGTTTTGTAATAATATTTCAATCTTGGGATCAACCATATTTATTATGGTGTGTTATAGTTTTAGAACTTAAATTGATAGAATATGAACTACTGGAGAATTACACTAATTTTATTGATTAATTTTACGCTATTAAATATTATGAATGCTCAGGAAAACAAATACAATCCACTTTCTAAAGAAGAGAAACAGGTTATTATAAATAAAGGAACAGAAATTCCATTTACGGGGAAATATAACAATAATAAAGCCTCAGGAACATATATTTGCAAGCAATGCAATGCGCCTCTGTACCGAAGTTCCGATAAATTTAATTCAGGTTGTGGATGGCCAAGTTTTGATGACGAAATTCCAGGAGCCATTCACCGGATTACAGATAAAGATGGTCATAGAACTGAGATTATTTGTAGTAACTGCCACGGACATCTAGGACACGTATTTTTAGGAGAAGGTTTTACGAATAAAAATGTGCGTCATTGTGTAAACTCTATTTCATTGACTTTTATACCTAGTGATTCAATTCCTCCCAACATCATTAAATAATAAAAAACATATTCTTTAATTTCATTAACAAGAAAAACGAACTATTTTTGCATACTAATTTTTGTGTCTAGAAAATCTATTTTTAAAATCTTTTGGCAAGAATATTGAGAAAAATCTTGCTACAAATGAAAAATACACAACCTTAATATGTTTAAAATAGGACCACACTCAAGTTTTTTCAGTAAATTTTCATTATTTCCAATAGTTGTTCTTTTTCTTTATTGTACTACATTAGAAGCCCAAGATTGGAATAAAATTAATAATAGCGCAAAACCTACGCTTCAAAAATCCTGGTTTCAGGATGATTTGAATTATAATATAAAAAAATGGGGTGCTCTAAAATTAGATTACAGATTTTTCATTTTAGATTCGACTGAATATTACAGAAATCAGGCATGGACACTTATTCCTCATTATAGAAAATACAAAGATTTTGTAATGAGTTTAAAGTATTATCCAGATTCATCTTTATCTGTAAACTTTAAACCAACATTAGTAGATAAAGAGTTACTAAATGAATCCAGAGGATATTTTTCTGTATTAATGTCAAATACAGAAAAAGATTTTGATCTATCATCTACTTTTGATCTCAAAAAAGAAAACGAAAAGATATTTATTGAAAATCCGGATCTGGTTAAACATGTTTGGAAAACCATACCAGAGCCACATCGTTTAATTACTGATAGACGCCATTTGAACAAAAGGTCAGCTGAAGAAGGCATCCGAAGCTTACTTTCTAATGATATTAAATATCCGGATAAATTAAAGGAAAAAACAAAAGTTAAAGGTCCTTGGACATTAAGTGGTACGGAAAGTATTCAGCTGTCTCAAGCATTTCTGGAGAACTGGACCAAAGGAGGAGAAAACTCTATATCCTTATTGAGTGACTTATTACTGAATGCTAATTATAAGAAAAACAAAAACGAATGGGAAAATTACATTCGTCATCAAATCGGTATAATTAGTTCAGAAAGTTATGCCACACAAATTAATAATGACCAAATTGAGATGAATAGTAAATACGGACTAAAGGCCTCTAAGAAATGGTACTACTCTGCGTTATTTAACTTCAAATCGCAATTTTTCAATGGTTACAACAATAAAAATAGAGAAGAAATTATTTCCGGATTTCTTTCTCCAGCATATTTTACTGGTGCGATTGGTATGGACTTTAAAAAAGATAAAGTATTTACCTTATTACTTTCTCCTTTTACAGCCAAACTCACATACGTTATGGATACAGCAAAAGTAGATCAAACTAAATATAAGATTGATGAAAATAAACGAAGTTCATTCAGTAATGGAGCCTCCATTGTTAATAAAATAGATTGGAAGATATCTACAGAATTAAGCTTAATTTCAAATCTGGATGCTTATGTCAGTTACTTTACCAAGGAGTCTTTAAAACAAATAGATTGGGAATTAATATTTAATATGAGAGTAAACCGATTTTTATCTACACGCATCAATACAAAGCTAAGATATTTTACCAATGAGTCGGAAAACATTCAGTTTAAGGAGAATTTTACAATTAGTTTTAATTACAAATTCTAATCATTCATCAACTTTTTTAAACTATTCGTAAATTTTAACATTATTTCACACAGATAGTTTTGTAGTTAAATACAATCCCACTATATTTGTAGTATAAATTTGAAAACAAGCTCATACAGAGCTAATTAAAATATTAAAAGTCTTAAATTTTCTCATAGTTTAGGGTTAGGTTTGGTTAAAGATTGAAAGCTACTATTTATAATAGTAGCTTTCTTATTTTATATGATATATAAAAAACAATAGTATATTACATATGCTTTAACAACAAGTCTAAATAATAATTATTCACTACGCCATGTTACTTAAAATATATCCAGAGAATCCAAATCCTAAAGAAATAAGGTTTGTTGTTGACGAATTAAAGAAAGGAGCTGTAATTATTTACCCTACTGATACTATTTATGGAATTGGATGTGACATTAATAATTCAAAAGCCGTTGAAAGAGTAGCCAGAATTAAAAATATCAATTTAAAGAAAGATCACCTTTCTTTTATCTGCCATGATCTTAGTCATATATCGGATTATACAAAGACCCTGGATAATAATACATTTAAGGTGATGAAGAGAAACCTTCCCGGTCCTTTCACATTTATCCTAAATGCAAATACAAATGTTCCTAAACTTTTTAAAAACAACAAAAAAACAGTAGGTATCAGAGTCCCGGATAATAGTATTATCAGAGAAATTATAAAAGAATTAGGTAATCCTATTTTAAGTACTTCAGTAATTGATGAAGATGATATTATTGAATATACAACAGATCCTGAATTAATCTACGAAAAATACGGCAAACATGTAGATTTAGTAATTGATGGTGGCTATGGCGATAACACGCCTTCAACAATAGTAAATTGTACCAATGGTGATTTTGAGATTATTCGACAGGGAAAGGGAGAACTTGAATTCTAACCAACAAAGATCTCATTTTAAAAGAAGCATCTTAATCCTATAAAAGAATCCAGGATGCTTCTTAAAATCTAATATTTTATTATTTATGACTCCTGAAATTCATCAATCTCATAAGATGGAGACATAACACTTAAGTACTTCAATATTTTAACCCCTGAATTCTTTATTCCATGCTTTGCATTAGATGGAACAAATACACAATCTCCGGGTTTTACAACTGAGTCTTCCCCATCCACAGACATAACACCAGTCCCTTCTAAGATGTAACAAACTTGTTCTGATTCATGCAGATGAACATATTGGTATCCCTTAGGTTCAACCTCTGAGATAGCTACAGTTAAATTATCAGCATTTGAATTTAATTTTGAAATCAATAAAAATGATTCAATGTTTTCTCCTTTAAAATGTGATACATTTTCTTTATTATAGACTTTCATAGCAGATAGTTTAAATTAGAGAATCAGACATGCTAGCTTAAAATAGTTAAATTATTATGCTGATTATTACCATTATAATCTAACATCAGCCCATTCACTTGTTATTATTAAATATATGTGATTAACCAGTTTATACCCTATTTATATTAGAATTAAAACTTATATCTAACGATACTATAAATTACCGAAAATACTATTACTAATCAAGTTTATTGAATACTATTACTTCTAATATACAAAACACACATTAATTTCGCCAAAAATACGGTGAAAACAATAACACTACAGTAAATATTTCTAATCTGCCAATTAACATTAATAAAGACAAGAACCACTTCCCAAAATCAGGGATATGTGCAAAATTAGCTGCTGGTCCTACTTCTCCTAGGCCTGGACCTATATTTCCAATACACGTAGCAACTGCTCCAATAGATGTATCGAGATTGTAGCCCATTATAGACATGATAATCATACTAATTCCTACAATGAGCATATATATTACAATAAAAGCCAACACATTAGTAACAACCGTAGAAGAAACAGCTTTTGAATTATATCTTACAGGAATTACTGCATTGGGATGGATTAAACGTCTTAATTCATAATACGCATTTTTAAGTAATATAACAATACGCATTACTTTTATTCCACCACCTGTTGAACCTGCACTACCTCCTACAAACATTAACATAAACATAACGATTGCTAATGTTGGTACCCAAACCAAATAATCTGCAGTTGCATAACCTGTAGTAGTAATTAAAGATACTACCTGAAACAATGCATCCCTGAAGGATTTTTCAACACTACTATCCCCTCCTGATACATATAAAACAACTGCTACCAGAATAGTAGTTACTAATACAAAACCTGTGTAATATTTAAACTCCTCATCTTTTATAATTCGCATAAACTTACCATTAAAAGCACTATACGATAATGTAAAGTTTACTCCGGCTACGAACATAAAAATGATAATAACATACTGAATAAACGCAGAATCAAAATAAGCAACACTAGCCTGCTTAGTAGAATACCCTCCAGTGGCCATAGTGGTAAACGAATGGCATATGGCATCAAAAAAGGTCATACCACCAATCCACAGCAATATAGTTTCTACTAGCGTATAAACAACATAAATTCCCCATAACCTTTTTGCTGTATCTGCAATTCTGGGATGTAACTTATCAGGAACAGGTCCTGGTACTTCAGCCACGAATAACTGCATACCACCAACACCTAACACAGGTAATATTGCTAACGAAAGAACTATAATACCCATTCCTCCAAGCCATTGAATAATACTCCTCCAGAATAATATACCGTGAGGTAGCGCTTCAATATCTTCGAGAATTGAAGAGCCCGTTGTAGTAAAACCAGACATGGTTTCAAAAAATGCATCAGTAAAAGAAGGTATGGCTTTACTTAGCCAAAAAGGAAGTAAACCAAAGAAAGAAAAAACAATCCAGACCATGGTTACAATAACATATCCTTCACGTTTTCCAATGGACCTTGGTACTTTCATATTAGCACCAAAGAGTATACCTCCTGTTGAAATACAAATTAATGCCGACCACAGAAAATAGGGTAAATCATATTCACCATAAATAGCAGAAACACCTGCTGTTATCAACATAAATACAGCCTCAACGATAAGAAGAAGGCCTAGTACTAATAAAACGATGCGTACATTAAGCATACATGATCAATTGGTAAACAATAATTATCTGGTAATTTTCCTAACTAAACATTTTCTCTATCTTTCTAATACCAGAAGGCATTGCAAACACCACCACTTTATCATTCGGAATAATTTCTGTATTACCAGTAACTATTATTGCTTTATTATTTCTTATTATACCACCTACATTAACATCCTTAGGCAGTTTTAAATCACACAGTCTTCCTTTAGTAATTTTAGAACCTTCACTAGCCACTAATTCAAGAACTTCAGCCTCAGATGCAGTTAAACATTTTACATGAGACACTCTTGCCTTCACTGTATAGCGATAGATATAACTTGCGGCAATTAGTTTTTTATTAATAAGAGTTCCAATACCAATATTTTCAGCAAGGTCAATATAATCCATATTTTCAACCTCTGCCACTGTTTTTTTAACCCCCATTTTTTTAGCCAACTGACAAGCCAGAATATTCACCTCTGAATTTGCCGTTACAGCCACAAAGGCATCCATTTTCTTAATACCCTCATCTTTTAACAATTCAAGATTACGACCATCCCCATTAATAACAAGTGTATTTTCCAAGGTATCAGCAAGCTTTGTACTTTTCTCCCTGTCGATCTCTATTAATTTTACATTATAGAAATCTTCCAGGCGTTGAGCTACTTTCTTACCAATTCTACTCCCCCCTAGTATCATCACATTTTTAACATCGAAATGCTCTTTACCACTATCTTCCATAACCTGCTTGGTTCCTTCCGGAGTGGTAATGATATAAGCCAGATCATTATGCCTGAAAACCTCATTTCCACGAGGAATAATAGTTTGACCATCTCTATTAATGGCAACGGTATTATATAATTTTTGAACGTGTTTTTCTGCTACTTCAGCTAATGTTTTATTTACAATTGGAGCATTATCTCTAATTTTTAATGCATAGAGAATTAATTTACCATCAGAAAAATCAATTTGCTGACGTATTCCAACACGTTTTAAAGAGGTTCTGATTTCTTTCGCTGCTAATTGTTCAGGATAAATTAATTGATCCACACCCAATTGCTGGAAAAACTCCTTGTTTTCAGGTAACAAATATTCATAATTGTTAATTCGTGCAATGGTAACTTTTGCACCAAGCTTTTTAGCCAGAACAGCTGACATAATACTCAATTCTTCGTATGGCGGAACTGCTATAAACAGATCACAAGAAGCTACATTAGCTTGTTTCAAATCTTCGATTGATGAAACTGAACCTACAATTGTCATTAAGTCAAAATGAGCATCAATCTGACGAAGACGTTCCTCATTATCATCAATTAAAATTACATCATGATTTGCATTACACATCATTTTTGCCACATGTGTACCTACTTCTCCTGCTCCTGCAATAATTATTCTCATCGGTAATTTTATTCAAAAAAATATTCTATAATTCGATAACCTGAAAATCGCAGTAAAAATAAAAGATAATATTAAAAACAATGTACCACAAATGAATTATTTATCAACTTGTGTGCGAAAACATTTTGGGCAAATTATAACTCAATAGCTCCATTTAATGCAACAAAATAAACTCGTTGAGAATCATATTGGTGATTATCTGCAATTTGCAAACTCTCGTATCGTGAAAAGGATGAATCAAATATTACTTTTGCAGACTTAAATTCTGCAAAAATATCTTCAATAATATTTTTAGTGACCTTATGCGTAACCACAATTACATCTACATTTAAATATAAAGAGTCTAACACACTCAAATCAACAGCACCATTAAGTATTAATCCACGCAAATTTGAATTATAAAACGGAATAATCTTCTTCGATGCAAAATCCACTTGATCAATTGTTGTATACAGATGATTTCTCCATAGAGGCATAATATTTCTTTCCAATTCTACATCAGAAAGCTTAGAATCCTCAAATAGGTACCTATCGTTTATAGAAATACTAGAAACCGCACTTTTACCTTTAATTTCATGAATAACTAATTTCTCTTTTGATAACTGATGATATGACTTGAAGGAATTTAATGTTACAAACAGAACTATTGAAACTAAAACTCCTATAACATTTTGATATGTTCTCTTATTATTATAAAGTACTATAAATATAATCACAACATAAAACATTCCTACTTCAAATAATCCCAGCTGCAGTCCAGCATATTTCGACAGAGGAAACTGATTAATCCAACTTGCTACTTCTATTACAAATAGTACTATTTCATTTAATCCACTCATCAAGAATGATACTACCAATGAATTTACAGGACAAAACATTAACAGCAAACCTCCTATAAATACAAAGGGAATCAAGGGAACGATAATAATATTGGATATAAAAAACCATAAAGGGAAATAACCAAAGGCATAAATAACAATGGGTAAAGTGCCTATTTGAGCAGCTAAAGACAATGAAAACAATGACCAAATAAACTTAGTCCATGGCTTTGCAAAATACACCATTGTATTTATTCTTGGATAAAAATAAACGATGGAGATTACTGCCATAAAACTTAACCAGAATCCGATATTAATTATAGCTTCCGGATTTAGTAATAGAATGATAAATGCTGCAATTGCAAGTGCATGATAAATATTATAATTAACACGACTCAAGCTTTTGGTTATAATAAACATGGAGAACATTATGGTTGCTCTAAATACAGAAGGAGACATTCCTGTTAATCCTGCATAAAACCATAAACAACTCAAGATAATAACTAATTGTACTTTCTTATTTATTTTTGATTTAAACCCGCCTAGTAAAAAAACAACTATCAGATAGATGATGCCAACATGCATACCAGAAACAGAAATAAGGTGCATTAAACCTGCTCCTGAAAAATCACTTTTTACATCATTATTAATCTGAGTTTTATCGCCTAATATCAATGCTATTAATATAGAACTTACATTATTATCAAGGCCTACAGTCAATAGTTTATTTTCAAAATAATTCCTTATCAAATAAAAATAACGTCGCACAGAAAATCCTGATTCCAATTTATAACACTGATCAGAATCAACATAAAAGCATCCGAATATTTTCTTTGATTTAAGATATGCTCCATAATTGAAAGCGTAGGGATTCCTTACTGATTGAATCTTTGTCAATTTAGATTTAAATAATATTTGATCACCAGGTAAAAGAGGGGTTTGAAGACTATCTTTTTTAATATAAAGAAGGGATTTAAAATATACAGACTTTTTAATATCTGTTCTTGTGACAAGGATTTCAATATTTTGTTTTGTAGCATCCTCTTTGTATACATCTAACACACTCCCCTTATAAGATAAAGGAATGTCGTATGGTAACTCAGCAGTTTTATTTATTGCATTACTACACCATCCTCCTAATAGAAGAGAACAATTTATTAATAATCCGGCAACCCATCTTTTAGCATACTTTTTTTCAAACTTAAAAAATAAATAGATAATCGTTAGAAGTAATACTACAACAAAAGTGTACTGAAGGTAAGCTGATACAGGAATATATAGACTTAGTAGTCTACCCATAATTAACGGTATCAACAATCTAACAAATGGGAAAGCTCCATAAGGGAATGGTTTCATAAAATTTAGGTTAGGGAGTTGGTTTAGTAGGATTCTATTTTTTATAGAATCCTTTTTTTATATTAATGCATTAATCTTCCTCAAAGAATTCTTTAATGGCACCTAAGTAATAATCATTCCAACCTTCACAGATATCATCAAAATCTTCCTCTGGAATATTTGTGTGATTCAACTCTACCTGGCAATGATTTTTCTGTTCAAATATTTTTATTGTTACAATCGATGGCTCTGGTTGTTCGCCAAAATACCATTGCTGAACTACTTTTTTATTTGTCTCAAACTCTATATTCTTACCAACAATATCACCTTCCCATAATGAAAACTCTGTATCAGGTTCCGTGCTCATTTGAGCTGGGTAACCAGACCATAATTCAATAGTAAAAGGATTGGTTATTGCTGCATATATATCTTCAGCTTCAGCCTTAATTTTAATTCGAGTTTTATAATCTTTATAACTCATTATTATCAGAATAAATTAAATAAATAATCTTTATGCAAATATAAAAAAAAAGCTACCTCTACGAAGAGATAGCTTTATTCTGATATCATTTTACAATGATTGGGTAAATTGTTTTTTGATACCTGAACTTTATTTTATACCTAATTTCTTTTTAAGCTCTTTTGGAAGTACATTTTTATTAATCATGATGTTCATTGTTTTTAGTAGAACAAATGATTCTGATGCATAAAAATATCCATCGTACTTATTATTTGTATTCCATGAGTTTTTCACTTTGTAATAAATATTTCCTTCCTGATCTTTAACCATTCCGGTAATATGCATACCATGATCGTCTGTAGTTAAGTAATTATCAAATTGAGTTTGACGTAATTCAGGAGTAATTACTTTTTCTTTAACAGGACCTTCAAAACTATACATCATTTTTTCTCTCTCAGCTTTAGTCATGGTTTCCCACTTTGTTCTTTCAGAGTCAGAAAGCTCTTCAACATCGCTTTCAGGAACAATAGCAACACCATTTCTGAATGAAAATCCTTTTTCACTTACGTCAGAAGCCCATGCAAATGTATGTCCCTCTTGTAATGAAGTTTTCATGATTTCTTTTAAATCATCAAGCTTTACATTATATACGGATCCCCAAACCCAGTTGTCAGGAACCTCAAATATAAATTGAGAGTAGTATGGGTGATGTGTGAATGAAGTAACGATGATATAATCTTCAGGATTAATTCCCATATACTCTTTTGAGAAAGTATTTGGCGTATATTCCTTACCTTCGTAAGTAAATGTTTCAGGATATTCTCCCAGGTAAGCATCTAAAATACCATTGAATCCCTTATGCCATACTGGAGTTAATTTTTTATTTGAATTTTTAATTACCCCATCAACATAAGCCTTAAGTAATTCATCCATTTCACCATGAACATGATTATCCTCTCCATACTGTAATCCTGTGTATGCTTCTTCAGGTACTAAACCATAGTTTCTCCAGGTATACAATACATCTTCAAATGAACCTCCGGCACCAAAGTTTAATGAACCATGTAAACGAACATACTTAACTGCTTTGTCAGAATAACAGTTTCTTACAACAAACATTTCTGATAAATTGATATCTTTTTTGCCTGCTTTAAGCATCTCTGATTCAAGAAATGATAATCCTGAAAAACTCCAACAAGTACCAGAACGGTACTGATCTTTTACTGAAGTTGCATCCAGATCATAAATTGTTTCGAACTTATAACCTTTTTCTTCCTCCTGTGCCATGATATTGCTTGCTAACACAACCAACAATACTATAGCACATAATAATCTAACATTCTTCATATATATCTATAATCTTTAATTTTAGGGACCAAAGAAAATAAATATATAAACACACTAATATGATAAATAACAGGTTTAAAGCACTACAATTTTATCGAATTGGAGATTAAATAATTACAGCTTTATCAGTTGTTTTAAATCAGCACGTTTGATCTTATCCGTTTCTGTGAGAGGAAATTTTTGAACGATACATACTTGCTTAGGTTGCTCATAATTAGAAAGATGAGAAATTAAAGCTTTTATTTGTGAGATATCATTAATTACATTGTTCTCTTCAACAACAAGCACAAGCTTTTCTCCGAGTTTAACATCAGGGATTGAGGAAATATAAAATTGACCAGGTATTCTATTTGTAAGCTTAGCTTCAATCTCCTCAGGAACAACTTTAATACCCCCGGTATTGATAATATTATCAAACCTACCCAGCCAAATAAACTTCTGATCTGATATAAGATTTACAATATCATTAGTTACAATAACCGAATCTGCAATATCATTTGCTTCAATAACCAGGCAGTTTCTGTCATCTAATGAAAAAGCAACTCCGGGCATAGCCTCAAAAACCTCATCCCCAACTTTTTTTATGGCTACATGCGAAACGGTTTCCGTCATTCCATAAGTTTCGTAACATACAGTTTGAGAATTTCTAAGTTTTGCAACCAGTGTTTTAGATATAGCACCTCCTCCTATAATGATCTGCTTAACCTTTTCTCCTTTTAAAACTTCACCTATACAATTACTCACCTGCAAAGGAACCATAGCAGTAAAATCTATACTATGATTTAGATTTTCAAGCGGATTACCGGATGGTTGTATCGTTATTAAATTAAAACCACTTACAAGTGCACGCACAATCATCATTTTACCTGCAATGTAGTTGGCAGACAAACATAACAATGCCGATTTTTCTTTACTTAAGTTTAAAAAGCTGTTTGTTTTTATAGCAGAAGCAATCATATGTTTCTTCTTAAGAAGAATAAGCTTAGGTTCTCCTGTTGAACCGGAAGTATGGGCTTTTATCTCTTCAGAATCATTGGTCCACTCGAGCAAGAAACGATAAATATCTACAAGCCAATCGGGAGTCTTCTTACTTGCCAATTCATTTTTACAATAATCAACAAGTTGTGGCCCATCAAGATATGCTCCATTCAATGTTATACTATTGTATAATTTCATGGTAGTTTCCCCCATTCTGTATTTTGCTTATAACACAAGTGACCATTTTCAACAACTAAAGGAGATGATATATTATTGGAAAACACTTTCCCTGTCCCTAATCCCTGTGGCATATTCGTATCCTGAATTGCTGTCCATTGAGCAATCGCATTCAGGCCAACATTTCCCTCCAAAGCAGAAGTTGCCCACCAACCAACCTGATATTTATTGGCTAACTCAATCCACTCTTCACAAGCTTTAAATCCACCTAACAACGATGGTTTAAGAATAATATAAGAAGGATTAATCTGAGAAAGTAACTCTGCTTTTTTCGCCATTGAATGAATCCCAATAAGTTCCTCATCCAAAGCTACCGACAAAGGAGATTGTTTGCAAATATCCGCCATTTCATTCCATTGTCCAGCCTTTATGGGTTGCTCTATTGAATGAATATCTAACTCATACAACCTTTGCATTTTGCCAATGACCTCATCAGGTGAAAAAGCCCCATTTGCGTCCACTCTTATTTCTATTTCTTTTACGGAATATACCTTTCTGATTTCTTTTATTAGATTGATTTCATTTTCAAAATCCAGTGCTCCTATTTTAATCTTAATACAATTAAAACCTTCCTGAAGTTTCTGAGATATTTGAGTGGTCATATATTCAATATCACCCATCCAGATCAACCCATTTATAGGTATATTCCTTTTTCCCGTATAAAAATCTGAATGAAATATTTGGTGTTTACCTCCGTTTTGCAAATCCAACAATGCCATTTCAATTCCAAATCGAATCGAAGGCCAATCTATAAGAGATTCCTGATAATTTAATTGATATTCATTGATATTATCACAAACTTCTACCAGTTTATCCATATAATCTGGTCTGTCATCAAAACTTAATTTTGGAAGAATTGAGCACTCACCAATTCCTATGATTTGCGGCTTATCTTTCTCAAAAACCTGAATATACCAACTGTCTTTTGTTGTTAAAACCCCTCTGGAAGTTCCTCCTGGAGTTATAAATTGAAATTTATGTGGAGTTATTTTAGCTTGTAACATCAAATCATAATAATAACAGTGGTAATCCTAAAAACAGCACCAAAAGAAAAGTGGATATAGCTAATTTTTTAAGATAAGGATATAACAACATCGGATCGTTATTTTTATACACAAAGATCAGATCTTTTAATAAAAGAATAAACACCAAAATAAATATCCATTGATACCACTCAGTAAAGTTATATATGCCAAAAATAAGGAGAGAAAACAATGCACCCAAATGCAAAAACACATGATACTTTTTTCCCCATTTACTTCCATTTTTAACCACTAATGTATTCTTGCCTGTTTTAGCATCAGTTTCCACATCTCTCAGGTTATTTAAATTCAAAACACCAACGCTTAAAAAGCCCATTGCAGAAGCAGGCAGAACAACCCATAAATGAATGGTACCCGTATGCAAAAAGTAAGTCCCTAATACACCTACTAATCCAAAGAATATAAATACAAAGATATCACCTAAACCCCTGTAACCATAAGGATTTTTACCTACAGTATATTTTATTGCCGCTGCTATAGCTCCAATACCAAGAATAAATAAACCGATTGATTTAATACTTACAGCTCTAAAATTGCCAAAATAAATAAGTATTATTCCTGATAATAAAGAAAGCGACACGAATACAACAACCGTATTTCGCATCGCTTTCCTGGATATTTTTCCGGATGCTACCATTCTTTCCGGTCCTACTCGCTCCTCATTGTCAGCACCAGAAATTGCATCTCCATAGTCATTAGCTACATTTGATAATATTTGTAAAAATATAGTAGTAATAACAGCAAATATTCCAACATAAGAATGATAACTATTATGGTAGGCTGCAATAATATTTCCCATTAACACAGTTGATACTGCTAATGGTAAAGTTTGCAACCTGAATGATAAAATATATGGTTTAATATTTAACATACGCTTAATTTAATAAGCGGCAAAGATATTAAAACGACTCAAAATCTTTTTCAAAATCCTTATCGAAAATTTTAATTTGCTCATTTGGTGACTTAACTATATTCACTGTTGGCTTATCTGTGTGATTAACCTTACTTTTCATTTCGAACTCAGATTCATCAAAGTCATCTAATGCTACATTAGCTTCTGAGTCCTTTTTGAAAGCTTCACGTACCTCATTTTCATCCATTTTAAAATAACTCACCAACTCTTTAAGGTGATCAGCCTGAGAGGATAATTCTTCTGCACTGGCAGCCAATTCTTCACTTGCCGATGCATTTTGTTGCGTTAAATTATTTAGTTCCTGAATAACGGTATTTACCTGTTCGGCTCCTTTTAATTGCTCTTCACTGGAAGTAGCAATTTCCTGTACCAACTCTGTTGTTTTTTCAATCTCAGGAGCCATTTCCCCTACTTTTTCACCTGCAGACTTAACCACATCAAAACCCTCTTTTGATAGGCTTAATATTTCATTTGCGGCGTTTTTACTTACTTCAGCTAACTTTCTAACCTCTTCTGCAACAACAGCAAAACCTCGGCCCTGGGTTCCTGCTCGTGCTGCCTCTACTGCAGCATTTAAACTTAATATATTAGTTTGAAAGGCTATATCTTCAATAATCTTAATTTTATTGGAAATAGAACTGGTTACCTCAATTGACTTGTGTGTACTATCATAAACACCCTGCATCGTATCGTGGGCTTTTAATGAAATCCCCTCTGTATTTTTAGCATTTTGAGAATTCATCTCAATATTACTAACCATTTCTTCCATAGTTGATGAAACCTCTTCAACAGAGGCGGCCTGCTCAGTAGCACCTTGTGAAATTTGTTGAGATGTAGAACTAACCTGATGCCCTGCAGAGGCTATATTGGAAGATCCGGTAATAATCTCGGAAACAATTCCTTTTAGTTTACGGATCATATCGTTTAATGCCACAGCCATTTGACCTATCTCATCTTTCTGATCAATATCTATATTAACGGTTAAATCACCATCGGCCACTTTTTTAGCGAATTCAACCGTTTTACCAATTGGTCGGCTAATGGAACGTGCCATATATCCATTAAACAAAACGAACACAACAACCCCAATCAACAATACAATTATAATAACACCTATTATATCATAAATTTCTTTATGAACTTCAGACTGGTAGAAAGATACAGCTACATATGATTCAATTGCCGGAATATATTCATAAAACAAGGCCTTTTCTTTACCTTCAAAATGATAATAGAACTTACCAATTTCACTTTTTAGCGCATTTTCCTGTATTTTCTGAAAGAACTCTTCATTGGAATAATTCACTCCCTCACCTGTAGGATGAATAAGCATTTGACCATCTTTACCTATTAAGAATGGATATCCTGTTTCCAAGTATTTTTTACTGGCAAAAATGCCTTTTATTTTAGATAAATCCTTCTCCTTTAGGCCTACATACAATATTCCCTGAACTTCTCCATCAATAAAAATAGGTTCATAAACTGTTAAATACCAATCATCTACCACAAAAGCTCTGCCTTGATAGGTTTCACCTTTTAAAACGGTTTGAATAACTGGCGATTCATTCGGAATATAAGTATTAACTCCACGTTGTCCTTCTTTATTCATCACATTAGTTGAGATGCGCAGAAAACCTTGAGGTATCCTTTGAAAAACAGTAGCTGTTCCATTCAAAAGATCACCAACCTCTTCAACAAAATCGTAATGATGATACAACAAATCTCCTCCAAACTTAAATTCCGGAATCTCAACATCTATTTTTTCATGAGTTAATTGATTAACAGCAAGAATTTGCGATGTTTTATTTTTATTCAATGCTAACTTTCGCTGATAAAATAACTTATTAGCAACGCCTATGCCTGATTCAACAAATTCCTGTTTTGTTTCAATCTGTAATTCAATCATTCGTTTCAGATTCTTTGTTTCTTCAAGAGACAAATCATCCATAGATTTCATCAAAGTACTGTATTCTGAATAAACAGCGAAGGCACCTAAGGTGGTAATGATTAAAACAACAATGGATCCTAAGACCAGATTTAGTCTTCTTCCAATTTCAATATTCTTCAACGACCATTCCCTCTTCATAACTATAACTATAAGTGTAAAAAATTATGTTTAGGATTAGTCTCGAAAATTATGTGTTGCGTTGGTAGCTATAGTACGTTTATGTAGGGGTAATTGTTTTCTATCTTATTCAAAATAAGGCATTAAAACATTTTAGTCTAATTTTCTAATATAGTATTTTGTAAAAAAAGAAGCCCTAGCTCATTTAACAACCAGGGCTTCTTGAATAATATCATGGAAATTTTGGAAATTGTCCAAAATCCGGATCTCGTTTTTCCAGAAAGGCATTTTTACCTTCCTGAGCTTCCTCCATTAAATAATACATTAATGTTGCATCACCAGCCATCTCCATTAATCCATGCTGACCATCTAACTCTGCATTAAGACCTCGTTTAATCATTCTTAAAGCTAGAGGACTTCTTTTCATAATAGTACGACACCATTCCACTGTAGTATCCTCTAACTGCTCCAGAGGAACTACCTTATTCACCATACCCATTTTTTCAGCTTCTTCGGCAGTATATTGCTCGCACAAAAACCAAATTTCACGTGCTTTCTTTTGTCCCACGTGACGCGCTAAGTATGATGATCCAAATCCTGCATCAAAGCTACCTACTTTAGGGCCAGTTTGCCCAAACCTTGCGTTTTCTGAAGCAATAGTTAAATCACAAACCACATGCAGAACATGACCTCCACCAATTGCATAACCATTTACCATGGCAATAACAGGCTTTGGCAACGAACGAATTTTTTTATGTAAGTCTAAAACATTAAGACGAGGTACACCATTTTCATCAATATATCCACCTACGCCTTTAACTTTTTGGTCGCCACCAGAACAAAAAGCTTTATCACCTGTACCGGTTAAAACTACCACATTAATATCCTGACGCTCTCTGCATATTTCAAAAGCATCCAGCATTTCCATGTTGGTTTCTGGTCTGAATGCGTTATATACTTCAGGTCTGTTAATGGTTACCTTTGCAATACCTTCAAAAAACTCAAATTTAATGTCGGTATATTCTTTTATTGTTTCCCAATTATATTTGCTCATGTCGTTTTTAATTTATCCTATTTTCGTTATGATTTAAGATATTTAAAATACCCTCTAAGTAATTTTCCATTTATTTCATTTGGAGTAAAAACCTCCATAATAACAGGTTGGTTATTACATAATAATAACTCCTCATATCCCTGTTTAAGTTCATCCTCCGACGAACATGCAATATACTTTAAATTAAAAGCTTTTGCTATATATTCAGCTGTTTGCTGATGTTTAACTTCAAAGAACTCTTCTAACTCTTCTGTTTCAGCAGAACCAGGAATAAATCTAAAGATACCACCTCCACTATTATTGATCAAAACAATTTTAAAGTTTGGTTTCAGATACTTATTCCACAAGCCATTTGAATCATAAAAGAACGACAGGTCTCCAATTACTAAAAGTGTAGGTATATCTGACACAGCAGCGGCACCAACGGCAGTACTTAGTGTACCATCTATACCACTTGTTCCTCTATTGGCAAATGAATTCACTTTTATTTCATCCTGGAATAACTGAGCATAGCGTACCGGAGTGCTATTGGCTAATTGTAAATTACATTCCAATGGTAAATTTGTAAAAACATATGACAAAGCTTTTATATCACTCCATTGGCTATCCTTTATATATTGCTCATGCTTTTTACGAGTTTCAATAGCATGTTTATTCCAAATATTAAAATAGTTACTATTCTCATTATTTAAAAGAGGGCCTGTCTGCTTAAAAAAATCTAAAGGATCCATTTTTACATGCATCGATAAACCCTGAAACGTATCAATAATATTACTATTTAAAGAAACGTGCCAATGTTCTTTAGGTGCATTTTCTCTTAAAAATTTCTTAATCTGCTTACTAACAATCTGTCCGCCAAAAGAAATCAACAAATCAGGCGCAAATGGAGTTTCCTCAGCCTTGTCCAGGCTAAATATCTGCCTATCGATACTTTCAATGATTCTTTCCCCTTTAATATTTGATGTTGTTTCTGTAAGTACAACAGTATTTAATTGTTTGGAAATTATATTGATAACTTCGTTCAATTCACTATTGGGATGATTCACACCACAAATAACCATTACTGAATGATATTGATTCCATTTCTTAGCAATATTGGACAATTGATTTTCCGACAATGTACGAATGGGATCAAGTTGGGATATTGAGATATTAGTATCCTGAACATGACTCGTTCTTCCGTATAATGGTTCCCGTAAAGGAATATTTATATGAACCGGACCTGCAGCATCACTGGTTGCTTTAATAAAAGCCTCTGAAACGATCCGTTTGGCATACCACTGATCATCATTATGTAAACACTCAACCGGTAAACTGGTTTCAAATTTAATATAGTTATGATATATGCCCTTTTGATTTATGGTTTGTCCATCAGCCTGACCTACCCATTCCTCTGGTCTGTCAGCAGTTAAAACAACCAACGGTATTTCCTGATAGTAGGCTTCAACAATAGCCGGAGCATAGTTTAAAGCAGCAGAACCACTCGTACATAGTAAAGCAACAGGCCTTTTTAATTGCTGAGCCATTCCCAGCGCAAAAAAACCAGCACTTCGTTCATCAACTATAGTAAATGTTTTTATTTCCGGGGTAACGTTAAAAGATAAGGTTAAAGGTGCATTTCTTGATCCCGGTGAGATTACAATTTCTTTTAATCCATTGGCTACACATTGCTGCACAAGAATTTGAACACTCTTTTTATCTGATAACATATATTGGTAATCTATTTATTATTTTTCAATTCATTAATTACATCTAAAAGCGTACCTGCTTTTAATTCGGTTTCATTCCACTCCAGTTTAGCATCAGACCCTTCGGTAATGCCGCCCCCTATGTACAAATCAACACCTTCATCAACAAACTTAAGACTCCGTATGTTCACATATAAATTCAAACTATCCTTACTTACTTTACCAATAAAACCAGAATAGTAAGAACGTTGATGACCTTCTACGGAATGAATAACTTCCATTGAAGTCTGTTTAGGCAAACCGCAAACTGCTGGAGTAGGATGTAAATCAATAACAAACTCACCCACTTTTGCTGCTATATCATCTAATGGAAAATTATATATAGTTTTAAGATGAGACAATTTACCTGCTTTAACACTTACAGGACCTTCAACCTTATAATTTACAACATTATACTGATTCAACAATCTATCCATATAATCTGAAACATACTGTTGCTCATTAAGCTCCTTCTTATTCCATGATTTTTCCTGATCGTCATATTTTTTTGTCCCGGCCAATGAAACCGTCTGAACGGAGTTATGCTGTATTTGCAGAAGAAGTTCAGGTGTTGCACCAATCCACAAACCAGTATAAGATGTATAATACATAAATGAATATGCATTAGGATAAAGCGCGCTTAATTGGTAATATAAATCAACTGCTTTTTGCGTCGGAAATGAATCAATATGCTTTACTCTTGACAAGATGGCTTTTTGGATATTTCCTTTTTTTATGGATGCAAACAAATTTTCAAACTGCTCCAAATAAATGGAATAATCAGCATAAAGATTATTTGCTGTAGCCAATTCATCCTGTCCTTTTGCATTGATTATATGATCTACACTTAATTTTTCAACTGAACCTTCAACTAATATTGAATTTTTCAGAAAAACACCTTTATTGGTTTCAAAGGAAAAAGGAGCAATAAGGTACCCATCTTTATCTATAAATTCTGATAACTGATTTTTATCAAAAGCAGAGACATCCTCACTAATCAATAATATATCTTTATCCGTTCCCGGGTACCTGTATATGGAAAACGATACTTTATTTTGTACACACTTAATTAATACCTCTTCCTGACTATATTTTTGCACTATATAATATTTCTTCTGGATAATATTAGCTTTCAATTTCGTAATAAAGCGTATAATAATTTAATCCGCGCTGCTGATCATATCCTCTTTCAACATAATCTCTTCTTCCATGAATGTAAACATGAAAATTTTTATCCAGTTTTAAAATGGATTTAAAGGTTCCTTTTTGCCCCTTTACAGCACTTTTCGAAATATCAAATTCTTCTTTTAACGGAATACTATTTTCTAATTGATAATTCTCCTTGTAATCCTTAAACGCATCAATAATTTCAGGTTGGCCCATTACTTCATGTTCAAAGTTTGCTTCGTTGAAATTATCTTTATTATTAAAAAAATCCATGGATCTGTTTAACATATCAATCTGATCTGCCCTAGGAACTTCGTTGTCTTTATTATAAACATTATCCACAAAACCACGGCACATTTCCATGTAGTTACGTGTAAAGTAATAATTATCCTCACGAGGTTGCAGTCCTAAAAAATCATCCACCCAAAAACGAGCCTCATTACCTTTATTAATATTATCAACCGAACAAATTTTATATCCTTCTTCTTGCTCTGTATTAAATATTAAACAACCTTTATCAAGCTTTTTTATATTGATCCCTTCCTGTGTTCCCAGTTCAAAATTTTGCTCCTTAAGATAAACTTTTAAAAAGGTTTCTTTATTTTCAGACTTGAATATTCCAAGTGCGTTTACCAGCTCACCATCAACAACAACATTATTAAACATTGCCATGTAAAATTCTCCACCTTTAATTTTTGGATGATTCGAATTTTCATATAACCATTCGGCTAATTGTATAGATGATTGATAGAAATCCCCTTCTCCACTAAAAAGATTACTTACGTTTACATAAACCAGATTTTTTTCAATATCCTCTTTATGCCAGAAATTATAATAGGAATCCTCTTTAAATGGTTTAAAAAAATAATTAAGTAACACATCTGTAACCATCTCGTCTCCTTGAAGATTCATGGTACTTTTTGAGAACCTCAATGGCTCAGCCTCAGCTCTTGCTCCTATTTGATGAACAACCATATTATCAATGGTTGCTTTCGAGAAATCAATCATTTTAAAATCGTATTTACCTTTACAGCCTACAAATATAACAATATGAAACGAACATAGATATTTGAAAATCCAAATTCATACACAGGAGAATAATTAAAATGAGTTACAAGGTACTTATGGCAATTTAAAACAAATGACAACATATAAAACGAACGAATTTATTCTGAATTCCTAAAATGATCAAAACGGTAATAGATATTATAGTTCAAAAAAAGTCATCTCCAATTCGTATAACCTGATCACCTTTTGTAAAATAACAACTTTTATGAGAATCATTGCTCTATTCATAATATCGCAATTACAAAAAGAACATAAAAGTAAACTCATGCGGATTTAATAATGATTTTTTAAAAAAACAGAGTCTCAGTGCCACAGTCTTTATTTTTAACACTTGATTGATATCTAATCACTAGTGACCGAGTAAAAAAATAAAAGAGGGTACTTCCTTTCGGTTTCCCCTCAAAGTTGTAAATTGATTTTGCGAAACTTTTTACAACAT
>NZ_JAPDPJ010000057.1 GCF_026013605.1 Plebeiibacterium sediminum | reverse complement strand
TTCTTATTTAAACTATCAAACACCTGATGAGTATGGAAAGGTGGTTATCAGAAATGTGGCTTAACTTTTTGTCTAGTTTTTTATTGCAATTCCACAAGTTAACTGTTGGATGAAAACGCAATCCTCCCTTATAAGGACCAATGGCGCTATTCATTTCAATTCTAAATCCTCTGTTCACAATGATTTTTCCCAGGTCATTCATCCATGGAACCCTGAAAATTATAATTCTTTCAGGTTCTGTGATTCGCTCCATTATACCAGAATGAATATAGTGGGGGTTATCCTCAAGAAATGTTGATAGGGAGAGAAGTACTTCATGAACGGCTTGATGAAATTCTGGTTCCGCAGGATTTTTTTTGATGAGATCAGACATAAAAGACTCAACAAAAGACTGAGTTGAACTTTTCATGATGGGGTGTTTTAAGGTTTTTTTTATTCAATAAAAGTTACTGAATTATTTTTGATTTGAGAAAAGAACCAGTTAAAAAACAAATAGTTAAATGTGGATTACTTAGGATACTTATAAACGCTAATATTTGGCATTTAATTGCTTATAAATATTAACTATATTAACGGAGTCGATAAAAGGAAATACTATGGATAAGGAAACTGAAATGTCTTATATCGGATTGTTTGCTGATACTGCTTTTACACATTTGATGCAAAAAAGAATACAATCTGTATTATTGATTTCGAGTAGCTATGATGCATTTATGCTTGAGGAAGATGGGCGTATTGAAGAGCAGATATTTAATGAGTACGTTTCGCTTAATCTACGATATCCACCAAAGTTTATACAGGTTACAACAGCTGAAGAGGCCTTGGAAACACTGGAAAACGAATCGATCGACTTAATTATTTCGATGTTGAATATTGGTGGTATGGATCCTTATTCACTGTCAAAAACAATTAAAAGTACACATCCATCCATTCCTATAGTGGTATTAACTCCTTTTTCAAGAGAGGTTAGTTTAAAGTTAAAAGACCAGGACACCAGTGCTATTGATTACGTGTTTTGTTGGCTTGGTAATGCAGACATTCTTCTTGCTATAATTAAATTAATAGAAGATGAAATGAATGCAGAATCAGATATACTTGAAGTAGGAGTACAGAGTATTATTCTGGTGGAAGACTCTATTAGATATTATTCCAGTTACTTGCCGATCATATACAAGATTGTGTTTAATCAATCAAAAAAGTTCATGTCTGAAGGCTTGAATGAGCATCAAAAAATGCTAAGAATGAGGGGGAGGCCAAAGATTTTACTTGCCAGGAATTATGAAGAGGCGATTCAATTGTATAAAAAGTATAAGTTAAATCTTTTGGGCGTTATTTCGGATGTTTCATTTAATCGTGAAGGCAAAAAAGATATTGAAGCTGGAGTGAAGTTAGCTTTACAGGTGAAGCAGGATGATATTTATATGCCCTTTCTTTTACAATCTTCGGATCTTAATATAGCTGAAAAGGCTAAGGAAATGAAGGTTGGATTTTTATATAAATATTCAAAAACGCTATTACAGGAATTAAAGAGCTTTTTAAAATATAACCTTGCTTTTGGAGATTTTATTTTTATTGATCCTAAAACTCAGGAGGAGGTTGGGCGAGTGAGTTCCTTGAAAGAATTGCAAGAGAAGTTGTTCGAGATTTCAGATGATTCATTACGGTATCATTTTCAAAGAGATCATGTTTCAAAGTGGCTTAAAGCAAGAGCGCTTTTCCCAATTGCTGAAGTAATTAAAAATCTGAAAATTGAAGACTTTGAGTCTCTCGAGGCATCAAAAAAGTTTTTGTATAACACCATCATTAATTTCCGGATTTCCAAAGGAAAAGATGTTATCGCTCAGTTTTATCCGGACAGATATGATAAGTACGTAAAGTTTGCCCGGATTGGAAATGGATCGATAGGAGGAAAGGCAAGAGGTTTGGCATTTTTAAATACAATTATCAATAAGAATGCTTTATCACTAAATTTTGAAAATATAGATGTTACAATTCCAAGAACCGTAGTAGTTGGTACAGATATTTTTGAACACTTTATGGATAAAAATAATTTGTACGAGGTGGCATTATCTGATCTGAGTGATGAAGAAATTTTGGATCATTTTGTTAAAGCAGAACTACCAAGTTTATCCGAAACCTATTTAAAGAAGTTTGTTTCTGTTGTGAATAATCCCATTGCAGTACGGTCATCAAGTGTTTTAGAGGATAGCCATTACCAGCCTTTTGCAGGTATTTATTCTACTTATATGATATCCAATACAGATGATATTGATGTTGTTGTAAAGCAAGTTGGAGATGCTATTAAATGCGTTTATGCTTCGGTTTACTTTAAATCAAGTAAGGCATATATGACTGCAACCATGAATATTATTGACGAGGAGCGTATGGGGATTGTTTTGCAAGAGGTAGTTGGTCATCAACATGAAAACAGGTTTTATCCAACCATTTCAGGTGTGGCACGATCTGTTAATTTTTATCCAATTCCTCCGGAAAAAGCGGAAGAAGGAATTGTTAATGTTGCACTTGGTTTAGGTAAACAAATAGTTGAAGGAGGGGTTTCTTTACGATTTTCGCCAGTATATCCTAAAAAGGCACTTCAGCTTTCCACTCCGGAATTTACAGTAAAGGATACGCAAAAGTATTTTTTTGCATTAAACATGGATAATAGCAGTTTTAAACCATCCGTTAATGATGCGGTTAATCTGTTGAGGTTAGATCCTAAAGTAGCTCTAAAAGATGGAACATTAAGGTGGTTAGGCTCGATTTATGATTATCAGAATAATGTAATCAGGGATGGTGTTCATTATAAAGGTATACCTCTGATATCATTTGCTAATATTTTAAAGCATGATGCTTTTCCTTTGGCACAAATAGTGAAGAAGATACTTCAAATTGGGCAAAAAGAAATGAATCAACCTGTAGAAGTAGAATTTGCAGTTGATTTGCAAAATGCAGAAGGCAGACATGTATTTTATCCTTTGCAGATACGGCCAATTGTGGAAGGAGAAGAAACCATTAAAGAAGATTTAAAGAGTGTGGAGGTTCAAAATCATTTGGTTTATTCGGGTACTGCTTTGGGTAATGGAATAATAAATGATATTGTAGATGTTGTATTTGTTAAATCAAAAGGATTTAAGGCTGCCAATATGGTTAAAATGGTTCCTGTAATTGAAAAGCTAAACCAGGAGATTCTTAAAGCAAAAAGAAACTATATATTGATAGGTCCGGGGCGATGGGGATCACAGGACCCATGGCTTGGCATTCCTGTAAAATGGCCACAGATTTCAGGTGCCCGTGTTATTGTGGAAGCAGCTCTTGATGATTTTAAGGTAGATCCGAGTCAGGGAACACACTTTTTCCAGAATCTAACTTCTTTACGAGTTGGTTATTTCACCATAAATCAATCCATAGGTGATGGATTGATAGATGAGTCATTTTTATTACAGCAGCACACCTTATATGAAGATGACTGGATTAAGCACGTACAATTATCTTCTCCATCCGTTATTAAAATAGATGGCAAACATGGAGTTGGATTAATAGAATATCCGGAATAATAAAATTGAAATAAGTAATGGTATTAACTTAAGTGATGTTTGATTTTTCCAATCAGGTCTTCAGGTTGAAATGGTTTACTGATATAATCATCCATACCTGAAGAAATACATCTCTCTTTATCTTCAGGAAATGCATTTGCTGTTACTGCAATAATTGGTGTATGAGTGTTTGTACTCTTTTCAATCTCCCTGATTTTTTGTGTAGCTTTAAAACCATCCATAATAGGCATCTGCACATCCATAAGAATCAGATCATATTTGGCTTTCCCAAATTTATCCAGTGCTTCTTTACCATTATAAGCCACTTCTATTTTATTCACTTCATTCTTAATATAAAGAATGATAATTTGTTGGTTGCTAAAGTTATCCTCAACAAGTAAGATGTTTGCATTCTTAATATCAACTGAGGGTTTGTAGAATGACTCGGTATTTGAAATCTTATCTTTAAGATTTTGAATAGATATACTTTGTTTGTTTTCTTTAAATGTAATGCCGAACTCAAAGGTAGTTTCTTCTATATCAGGATGGATGAGTAAGGTGTGTCCATCTTGTTCAATTAACTTTTGAGTTAATCCAAGCTCTAAAAATTGAATGTGTTTAGATGTATTTAATCTTAAAACATCATTTTTATATAATGAATCTTCTGATTTATATTCTTTAGGGAAAGGTATGTTTCCTGTGCTGATTATTTTAAAATTTAACTCAACATTACCAGGCATTGTATTGGTTCTGGAAACTTCAATGCCAATATGCTTCTGTTCTGCAATATTATATTTAGCGATACCATTTAAAATATTCAGGAATATTTGTTTTGTTTTAATGGCATTTCCAGTCATTGTTGTTGGTATGTCGGCTGAAAATGACAAACTGAATTTTTGTTTGGTATTGTTTTCTGAAAATAGTCTGATGGTATTGTTTAACGTGGCATATAAGTTAAAACTAATTTCTTCCTCAATAGCAGGTTTTAATCCTGATTTTGAAGTTGAAACCATATTGGTTACCACATTTACAAGGTTATTGGCAGAGGCATGAATTGTGTTAATGTAATCTCGCTGATCATCAGTAAGATTTGTTTTGCCTAAAATATCAAGTATTCCGGTAATATTACTTAGCGGTGTTCTAATTTGTCGCGAAAGATCTGAAATTTGTTCCTCTTTTGAATTTTTGCTATTCTGTGAGTTAATCATTGCTCTTTCTTTGGTAAGCATTACCTCTGTAAATATAAATTTTAGAGTGTAAGCAATGATAAATGAGAATATAAAGTAAATTGAAAACAGAATCTCTAAATTGAAACTATAATTAATGGCTCCTGGGATTATTTGACTTAAAACAATAAAGTCAATAATCATAAACAGGAACATGGCAAATGAATAAATAGAGCCATTTTTTCGTCCAAATAAATTAATTGAAATGAACGGGAAAGTACCAAGCCAAATGATATTTACATTTGTAGGGCCTCCAAATATGATGAAAAATGTAAATGTTAAGCTGATAAAAGTAAAAAGCACCTCTTTGTAAAAAAGAGAATTGGGTTTTCTTCCAGTATATAAATAGTTAAAAGCAAATAATATACTGAAAAACAACAATGGGCCTGCAAAAAATAGATTTTCTTCGAGTAAAGAAATAATGCCTTCAATAAAAACGATGACAAACAAAAAGAAGTTTAAAACATTGGTGAATAATAGGGTTGTTTTAGTTTCAACTTCAAGTTTTTCCTCTTGATCAAAAGTAAATAGTAGTAAGAATTTATTTAAAAACTTCATTGTGTTCAATTCAATTATTGATATATAGTGTTCAGGCTTTTAATTAAAAAGTACTGTTTTTACGTATAAATTAAAAATAGGTTCGGTAATTAACAAACAAATTTTATAACGAAGATGCAATATATAATTGAATTATAACAATATTATTAGTCTAAAAAGTGCGAGGTGTTGATGTGTGAAAGTTACTTGTGTTGTAAAATATTGATATATAATATTAAATGATTGTTGAATTGATGAATTCTAAATGTTTTTTGTAAATTTCTTAAGAAAACTATAACTCATTTTAATAATTTACGTTTTTAAAGGGTAATATAATTTTAGAATAAGTAATTTGAATTAAATATTTAAGTAATGAAAAGAGTATTGGTAAATCTGGTATTTTTAATGTTGACAATTGCTGTGTCAGCTCAAAAGAATATTCCTTCAGAAAAGGATTATCAGGATTTTTTTAATACTAAAACCTATGTGGTTTTAGATGATAATCCACTTTCAGATTTTAATTTTATGATTAAGAAAGTAATGCCAAGAGTTTGGAATATTACAGATTATGAAATTATTTCTCATGCTGAATTTGATGAAAAACGTCGTGATCCATCCTATTCATTTATTGTTACTTCAACAGTAACTTTTGATAAGGATAAAACTAAAGCTCGTTATACTTTTGTTAGTTTGTTAATGGGTAAAGATGTGTATTCAATTACAGATATGCCTGATTTATGTTCTATTCCGTTATCTTATCTAAGAGTTGAAGATGATAGTTATGCCTATAAGATGGAAGGATTTATTAAGTTTATGCAAGATCATGTAAAATTGGTATCTCAAAATCCTAAGATTATAAATGCAAACATGTTTAAGTATTACAATAAAAATGTACAGAGCTTAAACAACAAAAAGCTTTTATTGGTAAAAGAGGATTTAACAACAGAAGTTAATACTTTAAGCAAAATACAAAGCATTTATCCTTATCATGTAGAAATTGTAACTCAGGAAGAGGTTGCAAAAGCTATTGAAAATAAAGACCCGGATGTTGTGTATTTGCACAAAGTAGGACCAGAAGGTACTAAATACAAAGCTCGTTGTTATAAAATAGTAATTGGGGCTGCAGATTCACAATTTTATTATTTCGACTGGCACATGGTAACTCCAAAAAATCGAGATGGTTTGTTAGAGAGTGATTTAAAGGCTATGGCAAAATAAAAAAACAGATATTCACATATTAAACCTTGTTGTTTTGCAGCAAGGTTTTTTTATGCTTTTTTTGCAATAATTTGAATTAAATTTGCGTGAAATATTAATGATGATTTAATTTTTTATAAAAATGTCAGACGATAAAAAGATTATATTTTCGATGGTAGGGGTGAGTAAAGTTGTTCCCCCCAAAAAAAAGATTTTAAATAATATATACCTTTCTTTTTTCTATGGAGCAAAGATTGGAATTATTGGTTTGAATGGTTCCGGTAAATCTACTTTAATGAAGATTATTGCCGGTATTGATAAAAACTTTCAGGGAGATGTTGTTGCTTCTCAGGATTATTCGGTAGGGTATCTGGAACAGGAACCCGTTTTGGATGAGAATAAAACGGTTAAGCAGGTTGTGGAAGAAGGTGTGCAGGAAGTTGTTGATGTTCTGAATGCTTATAATCAGGTAAATGAAAAATTTGCTGATCCCGAAGTATTGGAAGATCCGGATAAGATGCAGGCTTTAATGGATGAGCAGGCCAGATTACAGGAAAAGATTGATCAGTATGATGCCTGGAATTTAGATACCAAACTAAATATAGCCATGGATGCGCTTCGTTGTCCGGACGAAGACAAGCAGGTTAAGTATTTATCTGGAGGAGAAAGAAGACGTGTGGCATTGTGCCGTTTGTTATTAAGAGAGCCGGATGTATTATTACTGGATGAGCCTACTAACCATTTGGATGCAGAGTCTGTTCAGTGGTTGGAGTTACATTTACAACAATATAAAGGAACTGTAATATCAATTACTCACGATAGATACTTTTTGGATAATGTTGCAGGATGGATTCTTGAATTAGACAGAGGTGAGGGTATTCCATGGAAAGGAAACTATTCATCATGGCTTGAGCAGAAAACAAAACGTATGGAGCAGGAAGAAAAAACAGCTTCAAAGCGTAGAAAAACATTAGAACGAGAGTTGGAATGGGTTAGAATGGCGCCTAAAGCGCGTCATGCTAAATCTAAAGCCCGTCTTTCTGCCTATGATAAACTGATGGATGAGGATGTAAAACAAAAAGAAGAAAAACTGGAGATTTTCATTCCTAATGGTCCTCGACTTGGTGATAAGGTGATTGAAGCGCATGGAGTAGCTAAAGGTTTTGAGGAACGTTTGTTATTTGAGGAACTGGAATTTCTTTTACCTAAGAATGGTATTGTTGGAGTAATTGGTCCTAATGGAGCGGGTAAAACTACTTTATTCAGGATGATTATGGGATTGGAAAATGTAGATAAAGGTTCTTTTGAGGTTGGAGAAACAGTAAAAGTAGGATATGTTGATCAGTCTCATGAATCAATCGATGATAATAAATCTGTTTATGAAGTAGTATCTGAAGGTCAGGAAACCATCAAAATGGGTGGCAGAGAGATTAATGCCAGAGCTTATCTTGGAAGATTTAATTTTACTGGAGGAGATCAGGAAAAGAAATGCGGGGTACTTTCTGGAGGAGAAAGAAACAGGTTGCATTTGGCAATGACTTTAAAAGAAGAAGCTAACGTACTTTTACTGGATGAGCCAACTAATGATATTGATGTTAATACATTAAGAGCTTTAGAAGAAGGTCTTGAAGATTTTGCCGGATGTGCAGTTGTTATTTCGCACGACAGATGGTTCCTGGATCGTATCGCAACTCATATTCTTGCTTTTGAAGGAGATTCAACAGTTTACTATTTTGAAGGGTCTTTCTCTGAATACGAAGAGAACAAAAAGAGAAGATTAGGAGATATTACTCCAAAGCGAATTAAGTATAAGAAACTTATGAAGTAATATAATATAAAGAGTTGGTTATTTAACCAACTCTTTTTTCTTTAATTGACTTTCAACTATGCAATCTGAACCGATTGCCTCAATTCTATTGTTTAGGAAATTGTATATTTGAATGCCTCTCATTCCTTTAAGATTAACAACTCCCTTACTTTGATAATTAAAGGCATGTTTAGTAAGGTTGTAGGTGGACTCACTCACCGCAATATCCATTGGGGTACACTGACCTTGAATTCTGGATGCTGTATTTACATTTTCGCCAAAAATATCAAACAGGTAATTTTCATATCCAATTAAACTTCCAATAATATCACCACTGTTAATACCAATGGTTATTTCCCAATTTGTTCGATGTGTTTTGTTTCTTTGGATAATATAATTTCTAAAATCAATAGCTGCACATACTAAATTAATTGCATGGTTTTCGTCAGATTGTGGTAAACCACTAACAGCAAGATAACCATCGCCAATAGTTTTAATGCGAGTACAATTATGGTTACTGATTATTCTGTCAAATGCTGAAAAGATATCATTCAACTCATCAATTAGTCTCTTGGGAGACATACAGCATGTTTTCTGAGTAAATCCAACCAGATCAGTAAACATTACACTGGCATTTTTATAACGTTGAGGTTTTGAATAGCCAGATTCTTTTACTTCATTAAATATTTTTTCAGGAATAATACCTTTAAGTATTTTTTCAACTTTCTCTTGCTCGCGTTCAAGTTCAATTTGCTTTTGTCTTAAGGCATTTATACTGCTGCTTAAAGCAAGTACAGATCTTACCCGAGCTATTAATTCAATTGGATCAATAGGTTTTCTGATATAATCAATGGCACCGGTTTCAAGTGCTTGCCTTACATTTTTTGCATCAGAAAAACCAGAAGAAATGATTACCGGGATATTTTTGGTTTGTTCTTTCTTTTTTAGCAGACTGAGCGCATCAATACCTGTCATTTTAGGCATTTCCCAGTCCATAATTATTAAGTCAGGATTAGACTGAAGTGCTATTTTGCAGGCATCACGTCCGTTGCTTGCTTTTAAGTAAATGAAATTTTGTCCCATTTCATCTAAATGTGAAATGATAATGTCTATGATTATAGACATGTCATCTACAATAAGGATTTTAATAGAGTCTTGTACCATCGTTTTATTAAGAGGAAAATTAATTGGCAGACAATTTTTCAATTAACACACCAAGTCTGTTTTTATTGTGTTCGGATTTTTTAATATCTAAGGGATTAATAGTTGACTTTAAATAGTACATTCTTCGTTTACCAATGCCTTTAATATCTTGCGGAAGCCTTTCTATGAAACTGTATTTATCTCGTGCAAGTAAATAAGTAGAACGTGAAATATTTATTTGATTAGGTTCGCAAGCACTCTCTAATCTTGCAGCTTCATTAACTGTGTCACCAAAAACATCAAACAGGTAATTGTTGTTTCCCAATACACTACCAATTACTTCTCCGGAATTAATTCCAAGTTTTACATCCCATTTAACATTATTGATTAAGTTTCTTTGCATTAGGTATTCCCGCATGTCTGAGGCTACTTTGATCATATTATAAACATGCTCCTGGTTTGGTGTGGGTATACCTGAAACAGCCAAATATCCATCACCCATTGTTTTAATTCTGGTACAATTGTTTCTTTTTACAATTTTGTCAAACTCAGTAAAAATATCCGATAATTCATCAATAACTATTTTAGGCGATAATCTTCTTGATTTTTGAGTAAAGTCTACCAAATCGACAAATAAAACAGAGGCATCTCTGTATTTTTTAGGTTTAGATTCACCATATTGGGTTATTTCATTAATGATTTCGGTAGGAATAAGGCCGTTAAGCATTTCCTCCATTTTATGTTGTCCCTCATTAATAATGTGTGTTTGTCTGTCTAGTTTTTCTATTGTACTTGATAATGTTAATGCAGTTCTTACTCTTGCAAATAATTCAATAGATTTAAAAGGTTTTCTAATAAAATCAAGAGCTCCTATTTCAAGTATTTCTTCTATTTCAGCAGGAGAGCACTCTTGTATACATACTAAAACAGGAGTATTATAGTTCTTTATAGATTGCTTAATTTCTCCAATTTTATGAATTAAACTTTCAGAGGGTTTCTCGCAATCAATAATAATAAGGTTGTACCTACTTCTGTTTATTTCAGAATGAGCATCGTCACAATTAGTATTAAAAATCATCCAATCATCACTAAACTCAAGTAGTCTGCTTTTAATGATATGCATGTTTATTGCATCATTACCTATCGCTAAAATCTTCACAGTATCCATTCTTTCTCAACCTTGAGGTTTAATATTTACTATTAAAACCGAATTCAAAAACCTTTTTCTACTTTTACTTATTGCTTATCTAAAAGTTGGCATTTAGTGATGAACTATATTGAATTATTTTTGAGTGAATGATTTTTTTAGATTAAATGAATTTTATATTCGAAATTTGAGAGATAATTTTAGGAAATGGTTGTCTGTATGCTGCTATTTTTAAACCTTTTAATCTTTAAAATAGTTTTAGTAATGTGAGGTTTACTTAGTGTTGTCAAGTTGTTGATAATTAGTATTGTATTGTTATTGTATTAATGAGATGGAAATTATAGATTTTAAAATATTGGAGTCGTTAACAAAGGACGCTCAGAAAAGTGAACGGCGAAGAAAAAATATGAACTATCATGATGGTGAATCAGATCCTGTTCAGCGTATGTTAAATGCTTTTGAACCCGGAACATATGTTCGTCCACATACACATCTGAATCCTGATAAACGAGAAGTTTTTATTATCTTAAAGGGGAAGCTGCTGGTGATTTTTTTTAATGAAGAAGGTGCTATTATTAATCATGTCATTCTGGATTCTGAATCTGAAATATATGCAGTTGAAATTAAACCAGGCGAATGGCATACTGCCACAGGTTTGGAACCAGGAACTGTGGTTTATGAAATAAAAGATGGTCCTTATAATGTACTCGATGATAAAAATTTTGCTGCATGGGCCCCGGAAGAAGGTGGTATAAATGCTCAATATCAATTAAAACAATGGTTGGATGAATTGCACCTTGATATTTAGTCTTTTTTATAGACAGAATTAGTGATTAGGTAGATTAATTTTTAATGCTTGTTTAAATAAATTGAATAACTTTGCGCTTCAATTAAAAAAATAATAGCATAATGGCTCAGAAACCTGCTATTCCAAAAGGAACCAGAGATTTTTCGCCGATTGAAATGGCGAAGCGTAATTTTATTTTTGATACCATAAAATCTGTATTTTTAAAGTACGGATATCAGCCTATAGAAACTCCTGCAATGGAAAACCTATCTACATTGATGGGGAAATATGGTGAAGAGGGAGATAAGTTATTGTTCAAAATTTTAAATTCCGGCGATTTCTTATCTAAAGTTAATGATCAGGTTTTGACAGAAAAGAATTCTATTAAAACCACTACTCAAATTTCAGAGAAAGGTCTTAGGTATGATTTAACTGTTCCATTTGCCCGTTTTGTTGTTCAGCACCAAAATGATATCACTTTTCCTTTTAAGAGATACCAAATACAACCGGTTTGGCGTGCAGACAGACCGCAAAAAGGCAGATACAGAGAATTTTATCAATGCGACGTGGATGTTGTCGGTTCTGACTCTTTAATGAATGAAGTGGAGCTGATTCAGATCGTGGATGATGTTTATAAGAGCTTAAATATTAATGTAGTAGTTAAGCTTAATAATCGCAAAATTTTAACCGGAATCGCTGAAATTATTGGTGAGGCTGACAAAATTGTTGATATAACTGTAGCTATTGATAAACTTGATAAAATAGGTTTAGATAAAGTCAACGAAGAATTAAGACAAAAGAACTTATCTGAGAATGCGATTGAAAAATTACAACCTATAATTAAGTTGGAAGGGACTAATGCAGAAAAGATTCATACATTAAAAACGGTTCTTGCTCAATCTGAAACAGGTTTAAAAGGAGTGGATGAAGTTGAAAAAGTTTTTGAATATTTATCAACTTTAGATGTTACAACAGAGGTTGAATTGGATTTAACTTTAGCTCGGGGATTAAATTATTACACCGGTGCTATTTTTGAAGTAAAAGCATTGGATGTACAAATCGGAAGTATTACAGGAGGTGGTAGATACGATGATTTAACAGGTATTTTCGGATTAAAAGATGTTTCAGGCGTAGGGATTTCTTTTGGTGCAGATCGTATATATGATGTGATGAATACCTTAGATTTATACCCAAAGGAGTCTATTGTATCAACACAGTTGTTGTTTATTAATTTTGGAGAAAAGGAAGCTTTATATTCATTAAAGTCGCTGCAAAAAGTGAGAGCTGCAGGAATTAAAGCTGAATTATATCCCGATGCTGCAAAGATGAAAAAGCAAATGAATTATGCCAATAAAAAAGAGATTTCATTTGTAGCTATGGCAGGAGAAGATGAAATTAATGCAGGTAAAATTACGCTTAAAAATATGACTACCGGAGATCAACAGCTAGTGACTATTGAAGAAGCAATTGAAATAATAAAATAAGCTTGTTATAAGCAAGTTGTAGAAAAGCAGGAAGGTAATTCCTGCTTTTTTTATTTTCTTTTGGCTGGTCTGTCAGAATTATTTATGGTATTCTGGCTTCTGATTTGTTTTAATAAGTAGTTTTTAAATTGTGTTTCTGCATTGTATAGTTGAATTACCTTATCAATGCTCAAAACCTGCTTAAATTTTTCATGGTAATTCTGCTCCAGTTTAGCTTCTTTTAATCGAAATAAAATAAGGCTATCTGTTAATTCTGTTTTTCTGTCGTCAGAATATTGCTCCCAGTTTTGACGAAGCTCAAGAGTTAGTTTCTTTTTTTCAATAGAAAGCATTTCTTTTTTACGAAAAAACTCATTATAAATAGGCCAGAAGCTTTGAGCTTCTTTTGTTGATAAATCCAATTTATCTGTGATGAATGCTATTTTTTGAGCTTTAAGGCGTTCAATTTTTTCTTCTTTAGTAAACTGTTGACCTATTGCACTTATGCTAATAGTTATAAATAGTATGAAAAATATTATTCTATTCATTCGTCATTATTTTTAAAAGATTACTAACCCTTCAATATCTTCATAAGTAATACCTTCCAATAAGGCAGGATCGGTATTTATGTTTTCAAAAATAGAGGTGTTATTTTCGTCAGTTATCATATCCATTAACTCAAGTTCATCAAAGTCTGACGATAAAAGATCAAGCGTTATTTCATTTGAAATTGAGGCGTCAGCAACCGTTTGACTGGTTTTAAAGTATGGAGTGTTATAATAAACTATTGCAATAACTGTAAAAATAGCTGCCATTGATAGCCAGGGTTTTAATACAAGCACTATCTTTTTTGCAAGAGATTGTTCTTCTGCGTTTATTATGTCCATCATTTTATCTTCAAAAGACTCGAGATAGCCATCAGGAACATTAAAACCTGCATTGCTTTTGTTTTGATCTTTTATGTGATTTAATATTTTAAATTCTTCATTCATTTTAGTGGCTGTTTTTTGGATATGCTTTACTTTCAATAATGTATCTTCTTAACTTCCATTTATTTCTTTGATGGTTATTTTTACAAAAGGTTTAATCACTAATTAAGAAACCATTTAAAATCAAAGTTAACTTTTCTCAACTAAGTTATTTTTTAAATAGGCTTCTATTTTTTTAGCTGCATGATGATACGAAGCTTTTAAGGAGCCTACTGTAGTTTCTAATATTTCAGATATTTCCTCATATTTTAATTCTTCAAAGTATTTGAGGTTAAAAATAATTCGCTGTTTCTCAGGTAGTGTATTTATGGCTTTTTGCAATTGTATTTGAATTTCATCTCCATCAAAATATGGATCATTGACTAATTGTTTTTCGTATTGACTGTCTTCTTCGTCGATTGAAAATTGAACTGATTTTCTTTTTTTCTTTAAAAGGGTTAATGCCTCATTTGTTGCAATGCGATAAAGCCACGTGTATAATGCAGATTTACCTTGAAACGAATCAAAATTTTGCCATATTTTTAAAAATGTATTTTGTAAAACGTCATCTGCGTCATCATGGGATATAACAATTTTTCTGATATGCCAGTACAATCTTTCTTTGTACCTACTTATCAGAATTTTAAAAGCCATTTGTTTATGACTTTTATCTTTAAATAGTTCAACTAGCTCAGCGTCTGTATATTCCCGACTTGTCATTAATTCAATTTATCAAGCGATACAAATCCTTTGACGAGAAATCATTAAAAAGGTTTAATGTTGAAATGAAATAAATCCATTTGTTTTTATAAAAATATTGTAAAATGGTTGATATAGCGCCTGTAACAGTTGTTTTTCCAAGCTTAATATATGAATTAAAAAGTTTTAATTTTTTCGGAACCCGAAAATTTGATGTACTTTTGCACAACTTTTTGATAATATAGTGATACTGAAATAAATATAAAATGGCATTACAATGTGGAATCGTAGGTTTACCAAATGTAGGTAAATCAACCTTATTTAATTGTTTATCAAACGCAAAAGCGCAATCAGCTAACTTTCCGTTTTGTACAATAGAACCAAACGTAGGTGTTATTACTGTGCCTGATGAACGATTAATTAAATTGGAAGAATTAGTTAATCCTGAAAGAGTTCAGCCTGCGACTGTTGAGATTGTTGATATTGCTGGTTTGGTAAAAGGAGCTAGTAAAGGAGAAGGATTAGGAAATAAATTCTTATCTAATATTAGAGAAACAGATGCCATTATTCATGTTTTAAGATGTTTTGATAATGATAATGTCACTCACGTAGATGGTTCAGTTGATCCGGTAAGAGATAAAGAAGTAATTGATATGGAACTTCAAATGAAAGATTTGGAGACTGTGGAAAATCGCTTGCAGAAATCAGAAAAAGCAGCAAAGGCATCGAAAGATCAGGATTTAAAAAGACTAGTTGAAGTTCTACATTTATATAAGGAAACATTAGAAGCAGGAAAATCAGCAAGAACAGTTGAGTTGACGGAAGCTCAACAAAAGGTAGCTAAAGATCTATATCTGCTTACTGATAAGCCAGTGTTATACGTATGTAATGTTGATGAATCATCTGTTATTGATGGTAATCATCATGTTGAAGCTGTAAAAGCTGCTGTAGCTGACGAAAATGCGGAAGTGTTAGTCATTGCTGCTCAAACAGAAGCTGATATTGCTGAGTTGGAAACTTTTGAAGAAAGACAAATGTTTTTGGAAGACCTGGGTTTGACTGAGTCAGGTGTTTCAAAATTAATACGTTCTGCCTACAAGTTATTAGATCTTGAAACTTATTTTACAGCTGGAGTCAAAGAAGTTAGAGCTTGGACTTATCCTAAAGGAGCTGTTGCTCCACAGGCTGCAGGAGTCATTCATACTGATTTTGAAAAAGGTTTTATTAGAGCCGAAGTAATTAAGTATGAAGATTTTGTTAATTATAAATCAGAACAGGCCTGTAAAGAAGCCGGAAAGATGAGTATTGAAGGGAAAGAGTATGTAGTTCAGGATGGTGACATTATGCACTTTAGATTTAATGTATAATTGCATTATTTAAGATATAATATAAAAACCGATCCATTAGGGTCGGTTTTTTTTGTTAATAGGGTAAACAAAAGCTGTAATATGTCGTATTTTTATAAGGTAAATTTATTGCTCTATGAAATTTTTATATGGAAATATTCTTTGTCTGCTTTTGCTGACTTTCTGTACCGATTTGTTGGCTCAGGAGGATACTACCCATATAAATAAATACAATTATTTAAAAAGCAGAGTTATTGAAGGCGATACGCTTCCTCATGTATATATTGGAGAAGTTACTATAAGTCCTCCATGGAAATTTAAAAGTAAAAGGCAACATAAAAGATATAGCAGGTTGGTCATTAATGTTAAAAAGACCTTGCCTTACGCCAGATTAGCAAAATATCGGCTTACCGTAATTGCAAATACATTAGATACTTTACCAAATGAAAGAGCGAAAAAGCTATATTTAAAAAAGGCTGAAAAAGAGCTGTTCGAAGAATTTGAAAAACCCTTACGTAAGCTAACATTTTCTCAGGGTAGAATGCTTATAAAGCTTATTGACAGGGAAACTGGAGATACAAGCTATGATCTGATTAAGGATCTGAAAGGTGGCTTTTCTGCATTTATGTGGCAATCAGTAGCACGTATATTTGGTTCTAATCTAAAATCAGAATTTGATTCAGAGGGTGATGATGCGATGATTGAGCATATTGTAATAATGATCGATAACGGAATGTTATGATTTAAGATGTGGTATTGGTTAATCTGGACAATTCTTCAATCAGGTTTTTAAAGTTAGCAGAGGCTAATGGTATTTTTATTCCTTCAAGATGAATGATATTTTTCTCTTTATCTATTTCAGATATGTAGTTTAAGTTGGCAATACATGATCTGTGCGTTCTGAAAAAATGCTTTTTAGGTATATTTTCTTCGATACTACCAATGGTTCTTGAAACGTATAAAGGTTCGTCACTTTCACGATAAATTTTACAATAGTTACCATCAGCTTCTATTGCAATAATTTTGTTGTAGGGTATAATGTGTACGCCCTTTTGGTGATTTACAAGTAGTTTGTGATTGTTGTAAATCCATTGGTCTTCAGATCTGTATGTTTTAGCACTTTTTTGTTTAATGTTTATTTTTAAAACAAGATCAATAATTTCTTTTGGTTTAATTGGTTTTAATAAGTAACCGGATGCACCTAAACCTACAGCATCAATGGCATAGTGTTGATGTGCAGTTACAAAAATTACATCAAAAGAAATTGTTGAGAAATAATTAAAAAGTTCTAGACCATTTTCATGAGGCATAGAGATGTCAAGAAATACAACATCAGGAGCATGCTTTCGTATTAAACCAATACCTTCAATGAGGTTATCTGCAGTATCAATAACCTCGATAACATCACTTAAATATATTTCAAGTATTTTCTTAATACTTTGACGAGCAGATTCTTCGTCGTCAATAATTATTGATTTGAGCATGTCACAGAACTCTAATAATGCAATTTATCACTAATACGAAGTGTGAATTTAAACAAATTATCCAAAATTTACACTATAAAATCATTTCATTTAAAAAATGAGGTGTTTTATTTACAAAAATGCATCATTCATTAAATGGGTTTGATTTTAGTTTAAAAAATGATGAAAAATTTGGATCTTTGTGCACCGAAAATGCTTTTTAAGTAATCAAATTGCATTAATTAATACCAACCCAATAAAATTGAAAAATGAAGATCACCAAACAAACAACTCTGTTAAGACAATTATTTAGTTTAGATGTTCCCAATGCTATTTTAGCATTTCAAATCTTATTTGTTTCTGTAGTTCTATTGTTAATCTTTTTTTAAACTAAAAAAAAGATTATAAAAAGCGAGATTTTAAAAAAAAAATCTCGCTTTTTTATTTTATAATTGGTGAATTTGATCCACCAGATTGTTTGCTCCTTCTTCAATTTGAGCAATGTTTGCATCAAGCATATAACAAGGTGTAGTAACTATTTTATTTTCGGCATCAGTTACAACTTCGCCATGTGTAGTTTGCTTATGCTTTGCTCCCATTTTTTCAATAGCATCTTTAGTTCCGGCATCAGACCCAATGGTAAGCGTAGCGTTTGGAATAACTTTAGCAATAATTGCAGGAGAAATACAAAGCGCTCCAATAGGTTTCTTTGCCTTCCAAAAAGCAAGGATTGTTTCACTCACAGATGGTAATACCGCGATCTCTGCACCTTTAAATGCAAAATCACTTAGGTTTTTGGCAACACCAAAACCTCCCGGAAAAATGATCCCATCATAATCATCTACGTTAAGTTCAGATATATCTTTGATATTTCCTCTAGCTATTCTTGCAGATTCGATTAATACATTTCTGGTTTGTTGCATTTCCTCTCCTGTAATATGATTAATCACATGGTGTTGATCAATATTGGGAGCAAAGCATTGGTATTCAGATCCTTTTTTTTGAATAGCCAAAAGAGTTAAAGTAGCTTCGTGTATTTCGGAGCCATCAAATACTCCACAACCAGCCAGGATAACAGCAAATTTTTTCATGTTTATTATTTTAGTTCTAATATTAATGCAGTTTTTGGTTCAATTAAAACATTTTTAAGATCATTAAACTCAAAATTATCAGTTGGGCAAAACGCCGAACTGTAAATGTTAGTTGATTTATAACAATCTAAAATATTAATTTTTTGTAAAGTTGTATTGTTATTGTAAATAATTACAATCAGCTTATCTGCAGATGTTTTTAAAACAATATAGATTCCATCCTTATATATTTTATGCTGGGTTTGACCTGTGTATAATATAGGATTATCAGATCTATACTTAATTAAACTTTTAATATATGAATTAAATTCGCTTGGTTCGTATGGAATGTTTTTGTTCTCAAATCCATTTATTAAATCCTCTTGCCATCCTCCCGGGAAATTTTTCTTAGCTATTCCATCTCCTCTCATGATGTTGCCATCCAATAAATATTCCGTTCCATAAAAAATCGAAGGAATACCTCTTGTTGTTAAAAGGTAGGTAGCTAACATTTTCATTTGTTTTATGTTTTTCTCAGCTAATGTAAATGCTCTTGATGTATTCTTATTGTCAATAAATATAACATTAAGCTGAGGGTTCTCATAATTAAAATCTTTAGCTATAGCTTGATGAAGATCAACTGTACTTTCGCTTGGTTTTCTGAATTCAGAGAATACATTTTCTAATGTTTTAGCAATCGGGTAATCATAAATATAGTCAATATTATTGCCGTCTATTTGCTTTTTCCAATAGGCTAGTTCATCAGAATTTAAGGTGTTATAATCATAAATAACACCTAATTCAGGATATAATTCAGTCAGTTTTTCTCGTAAATTCTTCAAAAAATCAAGTTTGTTTAACTGGCAATCTTCAATTTTTATAGCATCTGGCTTTGTTTGTTCAATCCACCAAATGGTATTTTGAATTAAATAATCAGAAACGAGTTTAATATCCTGATTAAATAATTCTGTACTTAAACTATATTGATTTTGTAATTGATTATTTATTGTTGCCTGATCAGAATAAGGATCTGTTTGCAAAGAGTATGCATAGCCTTGTTCTTGAGGGGATTGTTTATTTTGGAATGTTGCATTGGCAATATTCTCATTTTTAAATAGCCAATTACGTTTACTTACCTTATGGAGCGTAAAAGTTTGGATATATTTTAAGTGCTCTGCTTTGAAATTTTTTGATAGGTTTTGCATATCAGATAAACTGCCTAAACGCTTATCAATTTCATAATGGTTCGTGATTTCGTCATGATAATACGAGTTGAATATCTGATTGCTTTCGTAAAGTGGGGATAACTCAACAGCAGTAACACCTATAGATTTTAAGTAGTTTGTATTGTTAATAATGCCTTGTATATCACCGCCATGTATACCTGATGGGTCGCCATTGTTTGTAACCTCCAGGTAATCTTTTATTTTGTCATTATCGTAGTTCCCATTTGCAAAACGATCTATTATTATTTGGTATAGTATATCCGACTCGTTTAATCTGGCAAATTGATGGTCATTGTCTCTTTGATTTATTTCAAAATAAAGAGTTTCCTGAAGTCTTCCATTTTGGTATACTTCAATAGGAACTTTACCTGGTTGTATGTTCTTATCAATATCAACACTAAGGATAATGATATTGGGATCTGCAGTAAAAATGAGATTATTAAATTTTACACCGTTGTAATTTACCTTAATGAAAGATTGAGAAAGATTATCTCCTTTTAATGTAATCATTAAATCTTTATATTGAAGATCAGACCACCAATTTTCAGGTTCCATTCTTTCAACAATATTTTTTGCCTCTAATAAAGGCGTTTTAATTACAATAAAAAGTAAAAGAAATAATATTATTTTATAACTATAATTCATTAATAACCATTTTAGTTCTAACAAAATTACCTTTAATAAACAAAAACCCAATAAAGTCGACCATATTTATTAAAAGCTTTAATTCCACTATTTGTTTTACAGAATAAATGTTTTTATTAGAAATATAGTCTAAAATATATCTTATAGCCTCATAATTATTAATAATTTTTAACTTTTAATGATGCTGTTTTTTTAATAGCTTGTGATAGTTAATTAAAGTTAAGGTGATTAAATGTTGGGGTATTTATAATTAAAAGGTATCGTTTTTTGGTAAATATGTTCAACTAAATGAATCTAAATTGTAGTTAAAAGCTGTTAATGGTATTTTATTCAATTAGTTAAACTATTATTTTTGTAGCGCAATGATAAAAAAAGTCAGGGAGATGTTTAGAAAAACAGATGATAATACGGTAAAGTTAAAGAGGAAGATATTTTGGTTTTTTGTTATTGAAGTTTTGTTAGTAATCGCACTTTTAGGATTTACATTCTTCTTAATAACTGTTGTATTAAACTAGATAATTACATTTATTTAACATATAGTGATTTCTGAATTAAAAGTTTCCCTTCAAGCCATGTAGTTAATTTCCATTCACCTTTCTTGTTGTGAATTGGTTCCCATATAGTATCACCTAGAAAAAATTCATAGTCGTTTGATCTTATAAAGTATTCTCCGGTAAATGGAGGAGCAGTTTTCCCATTTTCATCAGTAAATGGTGGATGATCAATTTTAAAAGATATTCTTTTCCCTTTTGCTCCTTTTATTCTAATTACGTATCCAAATTCAATATCGAGTTCAAGAGGTATTTGATCTGTAATTTTTAAAAGTTTAGGAAGATTTTTTGAGTTTCTGTCCCAGTTTGTGTAAATGCCATAACTATATAATTCTGAGTCTATTTTCTTTTTTGCCATATGGGAATGCTATGATATGTTTAAAAAATTAGTTAATAATGAAAGGCATACTCATTAAGGAGTATGCCCCAAAAAGAATTATTCTTCAATGTTATATTTTAACTGATCAACAATAAAAGGGATGTCTTGTTTGTTTATACCATTCTTTGTCAGATAAGGAATATCTTCGGTAAATACATCGAAAAAGTATTCAAAATTATTGTCCATCAGAGTTATGGCTTTCTGATAAAATTTAAGAGCTTCTCTTCTGTTGTTTTTACACCACATTACGTGTCCAATGTTTATTAAATCATGCTTGTTAGAAGAAGAAACCAATAATTTGTGGTAGTATTTTTCAGCCTGATCTAATTTTCCTGTTACAAAAGAACACCAGGCTATAGGGCGCCAGACTTTGGTATTTGAATCGTCCAGGTACTCAACTTTAAAATAGTACTTCAAGGCCTCGTTGTAATTTTTTAAGTCCAGATGACAATGACCAATAGAGGCCTGTGTATATAAATCTTCCGGATTAATTCTTTCGGCAATTAAGTAATATTCCAAAGCTTTTTCTGGTTGCTTTAAGTGTTTATACATCAGAGCAATCTTTTTAGTAGTCCAAAGTTGTTCTGGTTTTAAGATATCAGCCCTTAAATATTGGTTTAATGCTTTAGTATACTTTTTATTTTGTTGATAACAATAGGCTAATTTTTGAATGATTTCGATGTTATTTGACTGTTCTCCAAGAATAACTTCAAATGCATCTGATGCTTCAGTAAAGTATCCCTTCTTAAAGGTGAACTCAGAAATTTGTCTTAAACTATCATCATTACTAATTGATTCTTTAAAAAATGCTTTATTATGAAAGTCCATTTTCCATGCAAATACATCTTCAAATTGCATATGTTGCGGATGTAATTTATAAAAACGATATAAATCCTGAATATACCTGTTTGAAATAATAGATGATTTCTTTTCCGGTGTAATCATTTTTTCACTGCTTTCAATTTCATCCATTTGTTCAAGTTGTTGCTTAAACATATTGCCCATCATTTCTTTTTGAAATTGAGGCATATGTGGAATACTTAAAAATAGCGAGTACTTGTCCGAATTACATAAAAATCCTGAGTTAGCCAGGCTATCCTGAACACTTTTACTAGAAAAAATTAGATTGTCTTGTTCAAGCGCACTTTTAATTTCAGGATTTTCAAGATAGAAAGGAGTGAACCAATTCTGTAATATATTAAAGAAACTGAAGTGTTTCAACATTTTAAATGTAGAAAGGAAAACATCGGCACCTTCCATTTGTAATTCTGTTAACTCTTCAAGTTTATTCATTAACTCAGGCGAATCTTTAAAGAAATCCTCCCACTCAGGATTTTCTCCTTCCATGAATTTATCACCTAATAAATTTTCTAAATCAAGTTTGTTTCTTAAGTTGGGTTGCATTTTTACAACTTCAGGTAAAATTTCATCATTTAGTTTAGAAGATATTTTTTCAGTTTCTCTTGTTCTGATGAGTTGTATAACGATTGTTAATATATTTCGAGTAAGTTTCTTGTCTTCTTGCATCAATGATAAACGAGCTTTGACTTCCGGATATAAGAATAATCTGTTATCATATTTAAATAAAGTAAGTAATAATCCGGTTAAGGCTCTTTGTACTATTGTGTCTTCATGGTTTGATATAGCATTAAAAAGAATAAGAATTTTTTCCTCGTTAAATTCTTGCAGTAAACTAATTGTAATACCTGAAATTAGAATACATTTTATACTGTAATGAATGCTGGAATCGTTAATTAAAGATTGAATTTTGGATTGCTCGTCCTCTGTGATTTTTGAACATACCCATATACAATTAAATAATTTTGTTATTGTAGCTTCTGAAAATTCAACACTAAGATTAGCCTGACTAGCCATTTGTACTTTTGCATTTTCGCTATAGAATTCATCAATTACTGCATTTATAGACAAGTTACTTGATCTTCTAGTTTCGAAATACAAGTTGTTGGACTGATTTGTATAAATGGATGAAAAGATAGCATCACTTAAATCGTAACAAGATTTTAATATGTTATTATATACTTTTTGCTGTTCAGGATCAGTTACTCCATCAAAAGTATATTTAAGCATACTTTTATAAGTAAATTCGAGATTATACAGATCATCATTTAATAATCCTTTATGATGACTTTGAGCAAGTTTTGTTAATATAGAGAAAGCATCTTTTATTCTTCTCTGATTTAAAGCCAGTTCTGTATCTTTTTGTAGTTGTGGTATATTTTCGCTCATATTACTTATTTCATCGTTTGCTAGTAAAAGTACGAAAATATCAAAATTGTTTAAAATGCCATATAATTACGAATAAATGCCTTTATGAATTTGTACAATAAGAGATGATTTATGTATTTTTATTCATTCCAGAACACCGATTCTTCCAATTCTTTTATTCTTCTTTTGCAATAGATTTCTATTTTGTTATTGTTAGCGGGGTCTGATGCATGTATTTTATCAATTAGTTCATTATAACATTGTATTGCTTTGCGTTGGTTTTTTAAATCATAATCGTAAATCATAGCAACTTTATAGTCACCGTATATATTCTTAGGATCGCTTTCAGCTATAAGGTTGTAAAATTCAAGTGCTTTATTGTAATCTTGCATCCATTCATATGATTCTGCCAGTGCTTTATACATCATTGATATGGTTTCTGGATTAGGTTGATATAAATTGAATGATTTAGTAATATACTCAATGCTTTCTTCGGCTTTGTTGTTGTGTAAACAACATCTTCCTAATACATAGTAAGCTAAATAATCAGTCGTGTCCTTTTTAATGTATTGTTTTAGTAATTCTTCTCCTTTGATATAATGCTTTATTTTCCAGCATGATAATCCCAAAAACTTATTGGTTACTTGAGAGGAGTCACCGTTTTTATGTAATTCATTAAAAACTTCGTATGAATGATATACACTGTCATTAAGATATAGCGCTTTGCCGTATAAACGCTGAAGAACCTTACTTTTTAGCATGCCTGAAGAATTGTATTTTTCAATAAAATGCATGGTTTCTTTGTTCCATTTGTTTTTTAATAAAACATCACTTGCTTTTATAAGAGTTGATATATTAGGTTTCAATTCACATGCTGAAGTATAATAGAAGTAGGCACTATCAACATTATTGATGTTTCTATAAATATCTGCAATCTGAGTTATTATATATTGGTTATTGATATCCGATTTTAATACAGACTTAAATATCTCAAGGGCCTTGGCATATTCTTTCATTTTTGATAAGATGATTCCTTTTTTGATACAATAATGTTGGTTATCAGGTTCAATGCTTAACATCTTATCAATATAAATAAGTGCGGAATCGTAGTTTGATGTTTTAAAATATAAAGTTTCTAGTTCTTGTATTATTTCAATGTTACTCGAGTCTTCTGCAAAAATATTCTGGTAGACAATTATAGCGCTATCTAACTTAAAATTGTATACCAAATTTTTAGCCAGTTTTATTTTGCTCTGTGAGCTGGATTCTGCCATAGTATCATCAAAAGAGTTGAGTGAAACTTGAGAATGTGTAATAGCAGATATAGAGGTAATCAGGATCAAGCATAAGATAAATGATTTCATAGTAAAAGTGTTTTAACTAATAATTTAGTTTAAATATAAGGGAATAATGTTTTATCTCAAATAAATTAACTAATAATTTAGTTTAATAATGAATTTTATTATTCTAAACTTAAAAAAAGTAGATAAAATGCTTCAGATTTAATCTATATTTTCTGCTGGTAGTGGTTGTTTAATATATTGTTATATAGATTAGTATGAATTATGTGCTTTATATTTTTTGAAGAAGCAATTAAAATAGTGGATATTGCATTGAAAGAAGAGTGTCAGGATATATCATTTTATATGATACTGCCTTTTTGTTGGAGTATTTTTGATTGTAAATATGAATTCAATGTATAGAAATTTAAGATTTTTTGTTGTTTTATTGTCTACGACAATTGTTGTTTTGTACGGATGTACATGTAATCCGGAAGGGAGATATGTAAAAGATATTCATGAATTTGAAAATGGTATAAACATAGAAACAAATGATGCGAATATTCACTTGACAGCTTTGTCAGATCACTCAATTGAAGTTAATTATTTGCCAATGGGATATGAGGCAGCACCATCTTATGCCTTGGAAAAACATCTTGGTAAGGTAGAAACTCATCTTGAAAATAAATCAGATCATATTTTATTTTCTACGAATAACTTAAACGTTCACATCCAAAAATGTCCTCTAGCAATTTCTTATTTCTATAAAGATTCATTGCTGTTTAAGGAGGAACAAGGATTACTGTTTAATGATTCAATTAAAGGATTTAGAATGCAGCTTGACCCTGATGAGAAATTAATGGGTGGTGGTGAGCGTGTTTTAGGAATGGATCGAAGAGGAAATCGTTTAAGATTATATAACAGGGCTAGCTATGGCTACGAAACACACGCTGATTTAATGTATTATTCATTACCTATTGTTATTTCATCAAACAAGTACATGCTTTTGTTCGATAATGTAGCTGATGGATGGATGGATTTAGGAAAAACAGAAAAGGATATACTTCAATTTGAAACAAAAGGAGGAAGGCTAAGTTATGTGGTTGTTGGTGGAGAAGATTATCCATCTTTAACAGAAAATTATACTCAAGTAACGGGACATCAGCCAATGCCTCCACGTTGGGCCTTGGGGAATATTTCCTCACGGATGGGATATAAATCACAAAAGGAAGTTGAAGAAGTTGTTTCGACTTATCAAAAGCAACAAATACCTTTAGATGGTATTGTCTTGGATTTATTCTGGTTTGGTCCTGATGTAAAAGGCTATATGGGAAATCTGGAATGGGATAAACAAGCTTTTCCTGAACCGGAAAAAATGATGAGTGGATTAAAGAATAAAGGAGTAAAGACAGTACTGATTACAGAACCTTTTATTCTTAAAAATACCGGTAAATATGATGAGTGTATAGAGCAACAACTGTTAGGCACAGACTCGTTAGGGCAGCCATTTGTTTATGATTTTTACTTTGGTACAACTACTTTGCTCGATATTTTTAAACCAGAAACCCAGGAATGGTTCTGGGATATTTATAAAAAACATACATTAAGTGGAGTTGAAGGATGGTGGGGCGATCTTGGAGAACCGGAATTACATCCTTCAGAATTGCATCATGTTAACGGAAAGGCTGATTTGGTTCATAATGCATACGGACATGAATGGGCCAGGACGATTTTTAATGGATTTACAAACGATTTTCCCAAGAAACGACCAGTCATATTGATGAGATCCGGATTTGCAGGTTCTCAGCGTTATGGTATGATTCCCTGGAGCGGAGATGTAAGCAGAACATGGGGCGGGTTAAAGCCTCAGGTTGAAATATCCTTACAAATGGGATTGCAGGGATTGGCTTATATGCATTCTGATTTAGGTGGTTTTGCAGGTGATTATAAAGATGCAGAGTTGTATACACGATGGTTGCAATATGGTGTTTTTCAACCTGTATTCAGAACGCATGCACAGTCGGATGTGCCACCGGAGCCAATTTACTGGGATAAGAAAACTAAAAGTATTGCACGAGAATTTATTAAACTTCGATATCGTTTAACTCCCTATTTATATACAATGGTATATGAAAATGCAACCAAAGGAATACCATTGATGCGACCGTTGTTTTATGCAAGTGGAGATACGTCTTTGATTTCAAATAAAGCGAATTATCTGTGGGGTGATAATTTCTTGGTTTCACCTATTACCGAAAAAGGAGCACAAAACTGGAATGTGACGCTTCCTGAAGGGAGTAATTGGTATCATTTTTTTACAGAGCAAAAGTATAGTGGTGGACAAGTTGTGGAGGTATCTGTTACAATTAATGAAATACCTGTATTTGTTAAAGGAGGGGCTTTTATTCCGATGGTAAAGGCTTTTAGTAATATGGAAGCGTATTATACTAAAGATCTGACTTTGCATTACTATTATGATGCAGATGCTGAAAAATCAAAAGGGTATATGTATGATGATGATGGGAAAACAAACAACAGTTGGATAAATCATTTGTATGAAAAATTATTTTTTGAGTCCGAAAATGATGACCAAAAGATATCCATTAAGGTAACCAGAGAATCAAATGAATATGATGGGAAGCCGGAGGATCGAAATATTTCTTTTGTGATTCATAATGTAGTACAGAAGCCTAAACGAGTTTTAGTAAATGATGATTCGGTGCGATACATATACAATCAAAAAGAACATAAATTACTAGTCACCGGAGTGATGTATGGAGATAAAGAAATCAATATGACCATTAGAAAATAAAAAATCAGATATGAACAGGATATTAATTTTTATAGGAATTTTTGTTGCATTAATGTTTGTAGGCTGTCAACAAAAAACTGAAAAAGAATCAAAAGAGGATAAATCAAAAAAAGTTGTTGTTTACCAGGTTTTTACCCGATTGTTTGGAAATACAAATACTACTAATAAACCATGGGGAACAATTGAAGAAAATGGGGTAGGTAAGTTTAATGATTTTACAGATAAAGCATTAAGTGAAATAAAAGATCTTGGCGTTACTCATGTTTGGTATACAGGAGTACCTCACCATGCAACTATTACCGATTATACTAAATATGGAATTTCTAATGATGATCCGGATGTGGTTAAAGGTAGGGCAGGATCACCTTATGCAGTAAAAGATTATTATCAGGTAGATCCGGATTTAGCCGAAGATCCAGCTAATAGGTTAGAGGAATTTAAGGCATTGGTCATTCGTACACATCAACATGGTATGAAAGTAATTATTGATATTGTTCCAAACCATGTAGCCCGTAATTATCATGGACTAAATAATCCAGAAGGTGTTACTGATTTTGGTGCAGATGATGATACAACAGTTGAATATGCCAAGGATAATAACTTTTATTATGTAGTTAATGAACCCTTTAAAGTACCGGAACCATTGAATGGATATAAACCATTAGGAGGTGAGAAGCATCCAATGGCAGATGGAAAATTTGAAGAAGATCCTGCAAAATGGACAGGTAATGGTTCTCGTTTGTCTCAACCAAGTCATTATGATTGGTACGAAACAGTTAAAATCAATTATGGCGTAAAACCAGATGGCACTTTGGACTTTGATACGCTGCCTTCTGCTTATAGCAAGATGGACTATAAAGCTCATTTTGAATTCTGGAAGAATAAAGAAGTGCCAAATTCATGGAAAAAGTTTAGAGATATTGCATTGTTTTGGATTGATTTTGGCGTGGATGGATTTAGGTATGATATGGCGGAGATGGTTCCTGTTGAATTTTGGAGTTTTATGAATTCATCTGTAAAAATGAAAAATCCGGATGCCTTTTTATTGGCTGAGGTTTATCAGCCTAAATTATTCCGTGATTATATTCATAAAGGAAAAATGGATTATTTATATGATAAAGTAGATTTATACGATACTTTAAAGCACGTGATGCAAGGTTATGGATCCACCAATCATATTGCACCTATACAAAAAGCAGCAGAAGATATTGAGCATCATATGCTTCATTTTCTTGAAAATCATGATGAACAAAGAATTGCATCTCCTGAGTTTGCAGGTGACGCATTTAAAGGTATGCCTGCTATGGTTGTTTCTGCTACCTTAAGTACTTCTCCAACTATGATTTATTTTGGTCAGGAAGTAGGAGAGCCAGGTGCTGAAGAAGCCGGGTTTGGAGCTCCTTCCAGAACTTCTATTTTTGATTATATTGGTGTTCCACATCACCAGAGATGGATGAATAATGGTGCTTTTGATGGAGGACAATTGTCTGACAAAGAAAAAGAGCTACGAGACTTTTACAAGAGATTGCTCAATTTTACTATTAATAGTAATGCATTGATGGGGGAGTATGCAGAGATTCATGATTATAACAGAAAAAAAACGGAAGGTTATAATGACAAAGTATACGCATTTGTAAGATGGAGTAAAGAAGAAAAATTGATTGTAGTCTCTAACTTTGGTCAAGATAAGGTCCAATTTAATTTGAGAGTTCCAGCCTCTTTATTGGTAAAAATAGGAATTGTTGAGAGTATCGTAACCATAGAGGATCTGTTGTATCATCAATTCAAAACTTCAGTAAAAATTGATCATGATATGGAAATTCCTATTCAATTAGAATCAAATGTATCATATATTTTAAAAGTAAACTGACTTTAGTTTGAAATATTATCCTTTTGTTAAAAAAACAGTGTTGTTATAGGGTGTTTAATTTGCAGTAATATAGTTAGATATGGCTTTGGCCTGGTTTTTGGAAAGAGTTAGTCGAGGTTGATGAATTTACTTTATGAATTAATCAATCTTAATTCAATTGAATGGACTGTCGTGACGGGATGTTAAGTATTAACTAAAAAAAACTAAGGTCATGAAAAAAGGTATTTTAATATTTTTAGCTGCAACATTTGTTGTAAGTGTATCTGCTCAAAACAGAACCAGATATACCGAAAATAGGAATGAAAACCATAAAGAGGAAGTTGCCAAAAGATCTCAAAGAGGTCAACGAACTTCAACGTATAACAAACAAAATTCATCACGTAGAATTAATGATCTGGATCGTTTGGATAGATTTTCAGATAGAGATAGATTAGCCTATAACCAAAAGAAAAAAAGTGACAACTACACTAAGGGCTATAATTCGAATAAATATGATTCAAAACACAGTGACAAACACTATGTAAATTATAATAAGAAACATTCTCATGGTGTTGTTGCCTGCCATGATTACAATAGACGAGTTACACATTTACCAGGTAATCATGTACGAATTAAATTTAATGGTATTACTTTATTCTTTACGGATGGCGTATTTTATAAAAATCACAGAGGTTATTATGAACAAGTAACACCTCCGGTTGGAGCAGTAGTTCATCATTTACCAATCTATGCAGAAAGAGTTTCCATCGAAGGACGAATCTACTATGAATTTAGAAATACATTATTTAAAAAAATAGAAACCAATCATGGTTATGCCTATGAAGTTGTAGGTCAGTTAAACTGGAATTAACAGTATTGTTTGTATTAGTATATTACATAGCAAAGCCCCTCAATAATTTAAGGGGCTTTGTTCTTTTTGAATATATAATGTGTAGTAATTGAAATTAAATATAAACTTCAAGTAATTCTGCATTTCCTGAAACAGAAATATCTTTAATACATGCAGGAATTAGAGCTGTTTCCATCATATTTAACGAAATAGTTTCGTTTTCAAATTGTATAGAACACTCACCACCCACATTCATAAGAATAACAAAAGAATCAACAGAGTCATAGTTCTTCGATAATTCACCATTAACCTCAATAAAATTTGTGGTAAAATATTGACATTGAGCTACGTTTACGCTTTGATTTTTTAATGGAGTATAATCCACTTTTCCAGATTCATTATCAGAGAAATTCATTGCATCCATTGCAAGTTCGTGATGTAACTCTCTTGGATTACCAAATTTATCCGTTCTGTCAAAGTCGTAAATTCTGTAAGTAATGTCTGAAGTTTGTTGAATTTCAGCAATTAGGTTTCCTCTACCAATAGAGTGAACCTTTCCTGCAGGAATAAAGAATGTATCTCCTTTTTGAGTATTATGCATTTGCATTAAACTCATGATATTTTTATTCTGGTGTAATTCTTCAAATTCTTTTGCTGAAGTTACTTTTGAAAATCCGGAAATTAAACTTGCGTTTTCTTCTGCTTCGATAACATACCACATTTCAGTTTTACCAAAAGAATTATGTTTTATTTTGGCAAGCTCATCATTTGGATGTACCTGAATGGATAAATCATCGTTTGCATCAATATACTTTAATAATAAAGGGAATTTACTTCCAAATTGAGCATAAACTTTATCTCCAATTAGCTGGCCTTTGTATTCATTGATCAGTTCAACCAGGTTTTTCCCTTTTAAATCTCCGTTTGAAACTACGGAAAGATCATTTTCTAATCCGGAAAGAGTGAAGTTTTCACCAATCTTTGTGTCAGCCTCAACCGCAATGTTTAATGTTTCAGGGATTTTTGAACCACCCCAAATCATTTCCTTTAAAATAGGACTAAATTTTAATGGATATAACATATTCTTATTTTTATTTATCTAACATTTTTAATGCATATGCATACGCTCCAAGTGCGATGGCTTCACTAGCATCTATTTTACTTGTTGCGATAGCAATTTTTTGTTCTTTGTTATAAGGTATTGTTTTCTCTGAAAAGGGAACTTTGATTGTTACCGATGTTGATTTGAAAAATTCGGCAGCTTCATCTTTGTTATCTATAAAGTAAACATCATGAACCAAACGACTTTGTCCACAATCAAACTTACCTCTTAAAATATTCATAGCTTCAGGCATAAAAAGCTCACTAGCACCAGTAATTCCTCCGCCAATAACTACAATACCGTCAAATAAAGTAATTAGCGTAGCAAGTGAATCTCCCAGATGTCTTCCAAACTCTTTAAATGCATTTTTAGCTGCTTCACTATCACCCTCTACTTTTCCTAAGGCAATTTTGTAAATGTCTACAGGCATATGGTCTTTTTCCTTCTCACCAGATAGATTTTTATACGTATTAATAATAGCTCTGGTGCTAACACCTTCTTCTGCATTTTTATCAGGTGATATAGAGTTTGCTATTAGCCAAACCTCAGAAGCAATGCTATTGTCGCCAGTAATTAAAGTCCCATCATGAACTAAACCTGCACCAAAACCAGTTCCAAGAGTTACTCCAATTAAATTCTTGTATTGTTTTTCGCTTTTGTTATTGATTTCAGGAAGAATACCACCCAAAGCTTCTCCGTATGCATAAAGGTCTCCATCATTTTGAATAAATACCGGAATATTAAACTGTTCGTTTAGCATATCAGCCAAAGCAATACCACCTCTGAATCCAGGAAGATTTCCTAAATCGCCAATAATTCCGTTAGGGTAATCTGCAGGACCAGGAAATGCAAAGCTAATTGCAACTGGCTCCTCATTTAATTGAGATTTTACCTTATTAAAACCATCAATTATGGTATGTAGACATTTCTCAAGTTGATCTCCGTATGAAGGAGACGTAATAGGGTCAATAAGTAGTTTGCCACCTTGTATTGCATTGAATACAAAGTTAGTTCCCCCTGCATCAAGGGTAAGGACAATTCTATTATCGTAATTAATATTCATTTTATTAATATTATGGATTTATTTAGTTGATTTTAAATTGTTTTATTAAACCGGTTTAGTAAATGGATTGAGTAATATAAATAATGTGTACTCATTTTAATTTTATCTTGTTATTATGGATGTATCTAACTGAATTCCTTCGTGTTGGTTATTGTTATCAATTTGATCACAAAGCATATTAACTGCAAGGTTTGCAATATCCTCGCTGGGCTGTAGTGCTGATATAACCCTGGGAGTTGAGTAATCAAAAAGATCCAGATTATCAAAACTGGCAAAATCAAGCTGATCTTTGTATTCCGGATATAATGTGTTAACGGTCCAAATAGCTTCAGCAGTAAGTACGTTGTTTAAAAATAGAATTGCAGTTGTTGGATTTTCTCCTTCAACCATATTAGAAATGACTTGTTTAATCCCATTTTTAATGTCAGTAGGTTCAATTTCAAAAATTAAATCTTCATTTACTCCAATTTCAGAGGTCGTTAAAGCATCCTTATAGCCATTTATCCTGTTAACTATGTTTGGTAAATATGATGTAATTGAAACCAGTGCAATCTTTTTATGACCTTTTTGAATTAGTAACTCAGTTAATTGTTGCGCTGTTTCAAAGTTATTTATACCAATAAAAGGTTTATTCATATTAGGAAGAAACCTGTCAAAAAATACTGATGGATAATCTTTACCAATTATTGATGTAAGTTGATTGTAGTTTTTTGATGCGCTTGCTAAAATGATTCCATCAATTTGTCGCGCCTTAAAGCTTTCAATAATATTCGTTTCCTTTAAAACATCTTCATTGGTATTAGCAACCATTACTGAATAGCCTTTCTTTTCAGCAACAGTTTCTATTTGCTTTGCAATTTTTCCAAAAAATGGGTTTGAAATGTCAGGTACAATAAAGCCTATTGTAAATGATTTTCCTAAGGAGAGACTTCGGGCAATATAGTTTGCTTTGTAATTGTTCTCACGAGCAACTGCAAGAATTTTTTCCTGAGTTTTCTGGCTAATATTTTTTTCATCACCTCTTCCATTTAAAACGAATGAAACAGTAGTCTTTGAAACGCCTGCCAACTCAGCTATTTTATTTATCGAAATCTTTGTCATGTTTTAGTAAAACGGTTTAGCAAAAGTATATAATTATTTCAAAATCAGAAGAAATTATTTTATTAATTTTAAGGATGATGGATTTAAAGTAATGAAAAACAGGTATTAAAGGGATTGTGTGTTGGTTGGAGGATTAATGAATTTATAGTTTGAACTAAAATAATAGTTTAAAAGTTTGCTTTTCTGATTGTCAAGGATTATTTTTGAACTAGTGATTTAGTTGAATTGAATGTGAGGTTGATGAAATTGAAACATGTTTACTGTTTCAATAACCTTTATTATAGAATATAAAATGAAAGAATTAACAAAAGCAGAAGAACAAGTGATGCAAATAATGTGGGAATTAGGCAAAACCACAGTAAAAAGCATTATAGACAAAATGCAGGAACCCAAACCTGCTTTTAATACCATTTCTACTATAGTCAGAATTTTAGAAACAAAAGGTTTTGTAGATCATGAAAAGGAGGGTAGAGGATACCTTTATTTTGCAATAGTTTCAAAAGAGGCTTATCGTAAAAAGTTTATGAAACGATTTGTATCTAATTATTTTCAAGGTTCATTAAAAGAATTGGTATCGTTTTTTGCAAAAGAAGATAAAATGGATATTGAGGAACTTGAGGAGTTGATGAATGATATTAAAGATGAATTAAAAAAAGAAAAAGAATAGATATGGAAACATTTATACAATATCTAATGGAGTCATCGCTGATACTTGGTGTATTGACTATCTTTTATCGTTTGGTTCTTCATAATGAACGAATGTTTCATTTTAATAGAGTTTATCTACTCTTATCATTATTGCTGTCGGCAGTAGTTCCTTTAGTACATTTTGCAACTCCTTTAAATACTGAAAATCAAACACAGGGAATCTCATACTTGTTGGGATCTATTAATGTGTATTCCGGACAGGTGCAAGAAGCTGTTGTACCAGTAATTGTAAGATTTCAGATGTTTAATTGGTTGTATTTAATAGGAGTAGTATTGCTAATGGCCAGGTTGCTTTATGGATTTGTTCGATTGGGCGGACTCTCCAGAAGTGCAGTCTGGACAAAAATTGAAGGATATAGAGTGGCTGATTTGCCTGGTCGTTTTAATCCTTTTTCATTCTTTCATGTCATTTTTGTGAATCGATCATTATATACAAATGAAGATTTGAATAAAATAATGGATCACGAAAAAGCTCATGTTCGATTCAAACATTCACTAGACGTTTTAATTACCGAAGCACTTTTAATTATGCAATGGTTTAATCCTTTTGCCTGGATAATCAGACGCTTATTGAAGGAACTTCACGAATTTCAGGCAGATAAAGAAGTATTAAGTAAAGGTACTTCTATTAGCCAGTACAAAATGTTATTGTTATTTCAGGCTTCCGGAATTAGACTGTTGCCTGTTAATAATTTTAACCAGTCTATTACAAAAAAAAGATTCAAAATGATGACAAATAATTCATTAAAAAATTACGGTGTTATAAAAGCAATTATTGCGTTAATGGTTGTATCCTCAGTAACTTTCTTTTTTGCATGCGATAATGAGTATGAAGAAGAGGGCGCTGAAAACATAGAAAATCAACTAAAAGGAACAGGTAGTGCTCTCGATGATGAGGTAGCTTATACTGTTGTTGAAAAAATGCCTGAGTTTCCAGGAGGAGAAATGGAATTGAGAAAATTTATTGCGATAAATGTAAAATATCCGGTAAAGGCTCAGGAACTGGGTATCCAAGGGCGTGTATATGTAAGTTTTGTTGTAGCGAAAGATGGATCAGTAAAAGATACAAAAATAGCACGAGGTGTACATGAAACAATTGATGAAGAAGCGATACGAGTTATAAAAGCAATGCCTAAGTGGGAACCGGGAATGAAACAAGGTGAATACGTAAATGTAAGCTTTACCGTTCCTATTAATTTTGTTTTAGAAGGAGCAGCTAAAAATGAATCAGTAGTTGGGTCAGCAAAACAACCACTTTTAATTGTTGATGGCAAGGAAATAGATTATAATGAACTTGAAAAAATTGATCCAAAGCAAATTGAATCAATTGACGTGCTAAAAGAGCAATCGGCTATTGAAAAATATGGTAAGAAAGGTGAAAATGGTGTAGTTATAGTAAATACAAAATTTACTGATGCAGAAAAGAATACAGTTCATGTGGTAAGCTACGCAAAATAAGGTAATAAGCATTGACTTTATAATTTACCAGAAACCATCAGTTGAATAAGCTGGTGGTTTTTTTGTATATGATTTACTTGAATAATTCATCTACTTCGTTTAACTTTTTGTAGAATATAAATTTCTTAAGCTATGTCAATGCAATCTGGAATTACAATTTTGGGAGTAAGAATCTATGATAGAATCAAAGAAGCTGGCGAAGTGCAACAGGTTCTTACTAAGTATGGATGTTCAATAAAAACTCGTTTAGGCTTGCACGAAGTTACTGATGATTTTTGTAGTAAAAGTGGTTTAATTATTCTTGAACTATTTGGAGATATTCAGGAACAAGTAAAATTAGAACAAGAATTGATTATTATTGATGGAGTTGATGTTCAAAAGATGCTATTCTCAACTTAGATTTCAGATATAATAAGTTAATGATCTTGGAGAGATATTGATTAAGGAATGATTTAAAGTATTGAATATTAGTGCATTTGTAATAGTGGTTTAAGTCTGAAGTGTTTTATTCGGTATTCTGTTGCCTTTATGTCCTTAAAAGCAGTTATTTTTGCATTCTAAAAATTATGCTAAAATGTCAATAATCTATCATCCTCAAAAATATAAGATAGAAGATCGTTCAATGGAGAATTTTATCGATTCAGATGAAATTCACGAAATACTAGAGGCCAAAAAGAATCCAACTGCTGATGAGGTACGTGCTGTTATTAGTAAGTCTTTGAATAAAGAAAGACTCTCACTTCAGGAGACAGCTATATTGATAAACGCAAAAGATCCGGAATTAATCCATGAAATTAAACAGGCAGCCAAGGAATTAAAAGAACGGGTTTACGGAAAACGAATCGTTCTTTTCGCTCCTTTATATGTAGGTAATTTATGTATTAATAATTGTTCTTATTGTGGTTTTCGTGCCGAGAATAAGTCTCAGAAAAGGGTTACGTTATCTACTGAAGATCTCAAAAATGAAGTGAAGGCATTGGAAGATGCAGGTCATAAAAGATTAATTTTAGTTTATGGCGAGCACCCAAAATATAATGCGCAATATATTGCAGACACTGTTAGAACTGTTTATTCTGTCAAGCATAAAAATGGCGAGATTCGACGAGTAAATATTAATGCAGCTCCATTAGATATAGAAGGTTTTAAAACTGTAAAAGAGGCAGGAATAGGAACTTACCAGATTTTTCAGGAAACTTATCATCGAGAGACTTATTTAAAAGTTCATAAAAGCGGACTGAAAAGAGATTACGACTGGAGAATTGCAGGCTTAGACAGAGCCATGGAAGGGGGGATTGATGATTTGGGAATTGGAGCCTTGCTAGGATTGTATGATTGGCGATTTGAAGTGTTAGGATTACTTCGGCATGTAAATCACTTTGAAGCAGTTTATAATGTTGGTCCGCATACCATTTCCTTCCCACGTATAAAGGATGCGTCCGAAATGAATATTGATAATAAATGGATGGTGTCGGATGAGGACTTTACTCGTTTGGTTGCGATCTTGAGATTGGCTGTACCGTATACCGGTTTGATTTTAACAGCTCGTGAACCTGCTGAAATTAGAGATGAAATCATGCAATTTGGAGTTTCTCAGATTGATGGAGGAACAAATATAGAATTGGGAGGTTACTCTCAGAAGGAGGTTAAGCAGGATATTGATCAGGAACAATTTGTAATAAATGATAATCGTTCATTAAATGAAGTAATGGAGGAATTGGTGGGTAATGGTTTCATTCCTTCGTTTTGTACGGCATGTTACAGATTAAATAGAACAGGCGAACATTTCATGGAGTTTTCAGTACCTGGCTTTATTAAAAGATTTTGCCAGCCTAATGCTATGTTGACTTTGGCTGAGTATCTAGAGGATTATGCTCCTGAGCAAACTAAAATTAAAGGTTATCAATTAATAGCAGATGAATTGGATAAATATGAAGATGATCGCTTTAAATCGAAGTTGGAGGAACGTTTAGAAAAAATTAAACGTGGAGAACGGGATTTGTATTTTTAATACCATCTTGTATTTAATAAATAAGAAAAGATAAAGAAGGTTGATTGTTGAACTAACAGAAACAATCAGCCTTCTTGTTTTTTCAAAAAAAAACTTTCGCTAATTAACCACTTGACAAAAAGTGGTTTACTTGTTAACTTTGTTTTTCTGCAAAATAAATAATTCAATTTTGTTTGGAAAGTAAAAATAAAGTCTCTTTCTTTGCACCCGCTTTGAACGAAAGGCGAGATAAAAAGATGACATAATGATAACTTTATAAGGGATGAAAAACCTAATACAGAG
>NZ_JAPDPJ010000056.1 GCF_026013605.1 Plebeiibacterium sediminum | reverse complement strand
GTGCAACGAGTTTAAACGATTTCAGTCAAATAATCGTAGTTTTTTGAGAGAAGTGGGTGCAGCCTAGCCTTTTTTTGCTTCTGTTTTTTGTGGTATGACAATTGGAGCGTAGCGAAAATCATGAACACAATAAGGAAACAGACCTTGTGAACTAAAAAATGAAGTCTGGTCTGGGCGAAGCACCAGTTAACAAATATAATTAGGAGAGCTCTGAATTGATTTATTAAAATGTATTCAGTGGATATTAAAATATATAAGGAATAAAATAAACATGAATCAGTTAGACTTAATAAAGAAATTACTACCAGGACTAGCACCCTTAATCATTTTTGTTTTGGCGGATAGCTTATGGGGAACAGAAGTGGGTTTATTGGTGGCTATTGGGTTTGGATTAGTTGAAGTAGCCATTAGTTTATTTAAAAAGCAGAAACCCGATAAATTCATACTATTTGATGTTGGGCTTTTAGTGGCAATGGGGGTAATATCCATAGTTTTAGAAAATGACTTGTTTTTCAAATTAAAGCCTGGTGTTATTGGTATTATATTTTGCGTTTTATTGGGTATTTCCGCCTATGGAAAGCAAAACCTTATGATGGCAATGAGTGGGCGATATATGAAAGGTATTGATATTAATCCATGGCAACAATATGAGTTTACAAGGAGTATCAAGGCTTTATTCTGGATCTTTTCGTTGCATACTTTACTGGTTTTTCATTCTGCTGTATTTATGTCAAAGGAGGCTTGGGTAATGATTAGTGGACCAGGTTTTTATGTTTTATTTGGAGTTTATTTTGTATTTGAATTATACAATAAAAGAATAAAGCAGAAAAAATATAGTCAGGAAGAATGGGTTCCTATTGTAGAGGAGCAAGGTAAAGTTATTGGTAAAATGCCAAGAAGTATAGCTCATAATGGTTCCAAAATATTACATTCTGTAGTTCATATGCATGTTTTTAATGATCAAGGAGCCTTGTATTTACAAAAACGACCTGCACACAAATTGATACAACCTAATAAATGGGATACAGCTGTTGGGGGACATGTGGCAGCAGGCGAATCTATTGAACTATCGTTACAAAGAGAAGCTCAGGAAGAAATAGGTTTGCAAAACTTCAGTGTAAAACCATTTAAGCAATATGTTTGGGAAAGTGAAGTTGAAAGGGAACTGGTTTTAGGTTTTATTACAGTTACTAAAGAGCAATTAAAGCCTGATGGAGATGAGGTTGAAGAAGGTAAGTTCTGGAAAATAGAGGAGATTGAAAAACAATTAGGAAAAGAAGTATTTACTCCTAATTTTGAATATGAGTTTAAGTTTTTGCAGGATTACCTAAAGAAATAATAAAAAAAAATCCCCGAACAATAATGAACGGGGATTTCTTTATGGAGAGTTTTCTTAGATTCTTCTCTCTTTGATTCTCGCTTTTTTACCAGTAAGTGCACGTAGATAGTAAATACGTTTTCTACGTACTTTACCATAACGATTAACTTCAATCTGGTCAATAAAAGGTGAGTTTAATGGGAAAATTCTTTCAACACCTTGGTTTCCAGACATTTTTCTCACAGTTACCATTTTAGCGGTACCTGCACCTTTAATTTGAATAACAACACCTTTGAAAACCTGGATACGCTCCTTGTTTCCCTCTTTGATCTTGTAAGATACTGAGATAGTGTCTCCTGCTCCAAAAGAAGGAACTTCTACTGAATCAGTTTTAAATGCTTCTTCTGCAATTTTAATTAAATCCATTTTTTATAAAATCTTTTGCATTTAACAAATACATGCAATATTACGTGAACCACCTGTTCAATAAGAGATTACATGTAGATTGTACAATCGGGCGCAAAATTACGCTTTTTATTCTGTAAATAAAATTAAATCAGTGCTTTTTTAAAATAAATTACCTTGAATAGCCTGCGGTGCTATTTCAACAATCTTACCTAAGGTTACATACCATATAAATCCTGATACAGGTTTGTGATCCATCTGTTTAATCTGACGAATATAAAACATCATCTGCTTTTCATATTTTTTGTCTTCCTTTTCTCCAAATTTATAGTCTATTACATGTATAGTATCCTTAATAAATACTACTCTGTCCGGACGATAAGTTCCTTGAGAAGAGATAATTGTATTTTCTGTTTTTATGATGTTTGAAGAATCATACCAACGTCTGGTATTATCTTGTGTTATAAGTGATTTTATTTCAGATGAAAGCTGCGATTTCTCATTTTCAGAAATTTTACCTTCAAACATAAGTCTGTTTAAAGCACCATCTATATCATTCTCAGAATGAATATATTCAAATGCCTCATGCATTATATTTCCATAGTTTAATCTGGACTGCTTAATATCTTTTGAAAAGTAATCCACACTGTTGGTTTTTATCGCAATGTTGTCATTGTTTAATATATTATTGCTAAATGGTTTTAGAACTTCACTTTCAATATCTGTTTTGTCAGAGTTGTGATGTTGTTGTTGAGGAATTTCTCCATAGCTAAAAATATTCTGTTCTTCATTCCAGCCTTTTGTTATGTCAATAAAACCATTTTTAGCTTCGTTTAAACCAGAATTATTAAAAGTATGGTACAATAGATCAGATACTGTTTTAAGTCCTCCTTTGTTCGATTTTGAAGGCATAGGGCCAAAGGTGATGAGCACTTCACAACTCCGTGTAAAAGCAACATATAGCAGGTTTATACTATCAACATACTGATACAATTGTTCCTCAAAATATTCCTCTTTAAATATGGTATCTTTTAATTTAGAGGTATAGGTCACCGGAAGTAGTTTTATTGCGTTAAATGGCTCCTGATTGGGTTTACACCAGATAATATTACTTGATATTTCTGAGTCTAATTTCCAATTACAATAAGGAATTAATACCGCCTTAAATTCAAGACCTTTTGATTTATGTACGGTCATGATTTTAATGGCATCCTGATCATCAGGCACCGAAATAGCTTCCGTTTGGCCTTTGTCATTCCACCATTCAATAAAGGTTGATAAATCCGGAAAATGATCTTTGATAAATTGATTGGTGCTATTAATAAATGACTGAATAAAGATACCCTGTTCTTTTTTAATCTTTTCAGGAAGTTGGTTGGCCAGGTATTCAATTAACTCAAGTAATGGCTTTTGCCGTTTACTTAATAAAACATCAATCCATGAGTAATTGGTGTTGTTAAAACCTTCTGATTCATTGAATTCAAAATAGTTTCCTATTTCAATTAATGTTCCTTCAGTATCTTCCTCAAGTAATCTTTTATTTAAAACCATATCAGCCTTTAATATAAGGTTGTTTGGGTTTTGAAGATATTTTACCTGAGCCATCATAAAGTTTATGGCAGCTGAACCTGATAGAAATAATGATTCATTGGAAACGACAGGAATAATAGCTCCGTCTTTTGAATAATTACCAGATAATAGTGCGTTGGCAATGGTTTCTCCTTCTCCTTTTTTTCGAACCAAAATACAAATATCACTATAAGAATATCCCTTTTCAATAAGGTTTTCTATCTGTTCTACAGTTTCCTGAAGCATCAACTCGTCATAATCTGCATTTTTGTCAATTTCAAAAAAACGGGATTGAATATAGCCTTTGTTATCTTCTTTATTTACTGGTGTTTGTTGAAATACATCAGCGTAAGCGTTAGAAATTTTCTTTTTAAACAAATCCTGAATAGCTGTATCCTTAATATGCTCTGTTAAGCTATTATTAAAGTCGTTTTGAATCAGGTTTGACGCATGTGTGAATATGGTATTATTAAACTGGATAATATTAGAGAAGCTTCTCCAGTTCCAATCTAAAGTTTCTTCTTGATTTCCGTGTTGTCTAAAGTCCTGTGTAATTTGATGCTCCAATAAATTCCAGTCTGAGTTTCGCCATCTGTAAATAGATTGCTTTACATCACCCACAATAAGACTTGTTTCATCACTTGATAAAGAATTATCAATAAGCGGTTTAAAGTTTAACCACTGCAGTTTCGAAGTGTCCTGAAACTCATCAATCATAAAGTTCTGAAACTTACTGCCAATTTTTTCATAGATAAAAGGCGTATCGTTTTGATCAATAATGCGATTTAAAAAGTGTGATGAATCGGCAATCAGAAATATATTCTCTTCTCTGCAAATGTTTTGTACCTCTTTTGCAATGTCTGCAATAATTCCAAGTGCATAGATATTTTGACTGATTACATTGGCAGTATTGTATGTTTCAAATTCTTTTTCAATGATATCCAATGCTTTTTTTAGTAGCATGTTGAGTAGGGGATAGATTCCACTGATTTCATCCTGAACGGCAGGAGTGTTGTCTTTACGTCCCCATTTTTCAGGTTCGTCAATTAGCTTTAAAACTGTAGGACCGGCCTCTAGTTTATCAAGTGCTTTGAGTTTTTCAAAATATTTTACCGGAGTACGACTCTTACCAGTAAAGTCTTCATATTTTAAACCTGATTTTTTAATGGCATCACTGGCTTCTTCTCCAATTCCTTTTATCTTTTTTTCAAAGTCGTTTTTTATCGCAATAATCTGGTTGAGGTAGGTCTGCATCCAATCCTTATTGCTAAGTGCAATCAAAATATCACGACTTTCAAGTTGAAAAAGCTCATTAAATATCTCTGATCCAAGCTTATTCAGGTCATTGGTTAAATTCCAGTTTTTACCCTGATTTAATTTCTGTTCGGCAAATTGTACCAGCCAGTTTTTTAAATGTTCATACTCAGGTAAATCAACCTTTAATAATAGGTGATCAATGGCTTTTTGAAGAATTTTAGGACCGTTTAGTTCTATTTTAAAACCACTTTCTAATCCAGCTTCGCGAGCAAAAGAACGTATGATTTTTTGGAAAAAACTATCAATAGTACTTACAGAAAAGTTTGAAAAGTCATGCAGTAGATAGCTTAATAAAACATGAGCCCTTTGTCTTACCTGTTTCTCAGAAATTTCAAATTCCTTTATTAAATCATCAACGTAATCTTTGGTTTTGTTGGCAGAAATTTGATAAAGTTTCTCCAGTATACGGCTTTTCATTTCACCAGTCGCTTTATTGGTGAATGTTACAGCTAAAGTTCTAGTATAATTCGTTGGATTTTTAAAGAGTAGAAAAAGAAACTCTTTTGTTAAAGTATAGGTTTTTCCGGATCCGGCAGAAGCACGGTATATTTTAAGTTGCGACATGTTTACTATTTTGATACGAAAATAGTAATTATAAAAAGGTAAGTAGCAACATACATCCCAAAAAATACACAATCCTTCTTTTAAACTCCTATCAATCAAACATGTTGCTACTCATTGCTACTTACCCGTACTATAAAGTGTTAACCCTGTGCTTTTAAACTTGTATATTATTCTTTATTTCCGTTTTTTTCAATATCCTGTTCACTTATAAAGCCTTCAGAAACAACAGTTAAATCAATATTTTGTCGATGAACAACTTGAGATTTTAATAATATAGCTGGAACCAAACGTTTTCCATTATTAATGGTGATATCCATATTAGATGGTGCAATGCCTTTAGATATTTTAATAGCTGCATCAGCAGCTGTATAAGCTAATGCCTCAATAGGTTTATAAACTGTCATGGTTTGATTTCCACCTACAATATTTCGTATGGCCTGAATGTCGGCATCCTGACCTGCAACTAAGACAGAACCGGCTAAATTGTGTTCCTTTAATGCGCTGATGGCACCGGCAGCAAGGGCATCATTACCAGCAATAATAGCATCTAAACCTTGGTTCATTTCACTGTTAAGGTAGTTGTTGGTAATTTCATAACCCTCATGTAACGACCATGAATTGGTGTATTCATTAAATACAACTTCAATATCACCCTTTTCAATCAGAGGTTGTAAAATATTTAGCTGGCCAATGTTTAATAAGTAGGCATTATTGTCAACTCTTGAACCTCCAATAATTCCATATTTACCTGCAGGTTTTATTTTAGTTAAGTATCCTGCCTGAAGCTCTCCAATGGCAATATTGTCTGTTGAAATATAATAGTCAAGATTGCAGTTTTTTATGAGTCTGTCGTAAGAAATAACAGGTACATGATTTTGGTGCGCATAAATTACAATATCGCCTGCCTTAAGTTGATTTGCCGGTATAACGACTAAGACTTCAACGCCGTTGGCAATCATTTCTTCAGCTTGCAGTAATTGTTTGTCAGGATCTGAATCTGCAATTAATACAGAGCAGGTTCCTCCTAATTCTTTTACCTTTTCCTCAAAAATACTCATGTCCTTTTTCCATCTTTCCTGTTGAAGATTATCAACTAAAAGACCAATGTGAGGTTTGTGCTTGCAGCTGGATAGAATAAGAATACCAACTAAAAATACCGAGATTATTAAAACTGTTTTTTTCATGGCTGGATTATTTAAATTGGGAAAACATATCTTTAATTTAAACAAAAAGATTGGTAATGTAAAGTGTTTCTTAAATACAATAAAAAAATCCTTACGTTAATAAGGATTTTTTGAATGAAAAAAAATAAAATTCTCAACTATTAAAATTGCTCATAATCAGTTTTTTCTCGATGTTCTCTTTGTGTTTCTGATATTGTTTCTTCCTTTTTGCCTTTTGAAGAGGCGGTGATAAAAGATTTAGGAGTAAAGTCCATCACGTCATTGGCTGAAAATTCTTTATAAGTAATAATCTGCTTTTTATCCGTGTTAAAATAGGAGATTAGTTTTATTAAATGATCTGATTGACTGGATAATTCTTTTGCACTTGCGGCAAGTTCTTCACTACCAGCCGCATTCTGAACGGTGGCTACATTTATTTGTTGTAAAGAACTGTTTATTTGGTTTACCCCGGATTCTAACTCCTGACCTGCAATAGTTATTCCTTGTACCAATTGGCTGGTTTTTTCAATATCAGGAATCAATTCCTGAAGACTTTTTCCTGCACTGTCAGTCATTTTAACATTCTGGTTGACTAATTTAATTATTTCATAAGCTGCATTTTTGCTGTCTTCCGCTAATCTGCGAACTTGCTCAGCAACTACTGCGAATCCTCGACCGTGTACACCAGCTTTAGCGGCTTCAATGGCTGCGTTAAGCGATAAAATATTAGTTTGTGTGGCTATTTGGTTTATGGAATGAATTTTCTCTGAAATGATTTTACTTATTTTACTAGCTTCCAGTGCCTTTTTATTCACGTTGTTTATTTCAGTAGCTACCATTTCAGATATTTCCTGTGTTTTTCTCGCACTTTCCGTGTTTTGTATGATACTTGAAGAAATTTCCTCCATTGTAGAAGATACTTCCTCAAGAGCTGAAGCCTGCTCATTGGCACCTTGAGATATATCCTGAGATGTGCTGTCGAATTGCATGCCTGAAGAGTTTAGTTGCTCTGCTCCTGATGCTATTGCATTAACTACTTCTTTTAGTTTTATAATCATAGTACTTAATGCAACAGATAGCTTTCCTAATTCATCACTTCTTTCTGAAGAAATATTTATAGTAAGATTTCCATTGGCAATAGCCTCTGCATTGTTTGCCATTAATTTTAGCTGAGTAAGAATTGGGGCCAGGAATCTGTTAATGGAAACAAATAATAAAATGGCAGCGGCAATTATTAAAAGGGTTGAAAACAATAATAATTTGTTTAGCCCAGCATACATATCAGCTTTATATACAGAAGTGGATATGAAACATTTATACGGTTCAAAATATTTGTAGAATTGAATTTTCTTTTTTCCATTTCCAGATTCTGGCCAGATATATTCTGTTCTTGCAATAGCTCCATTTTTTAAAACTAATTGTTTGAAGAATTGAGCTTTGCTATAATTTTCATTTTCATTTGTAGGGTGTATAATAAAATTACCTGTTTCAGCTATTAAAAAAGGATACCCGTTGTTGTAGAACTTCTTTTGGGAAAATACTTTTTTTAGGAATGCGTAATTTTTTTCAAGTGTTCCAACATATAAAATTCCTTTTATTTCATCGTTTATATAAATGGGTTTATAGGCTGTCAGATACCAATCATTCACAACAAAAGCTCTTCCGTAAAAAGTTTCTCCTTTTTCTATCGTTTCAATAACTTCAGAATCATTAGGTATAAAAGTTCCGATCGCTCTTTCTCCGTTGGTATTAATAACGTTGGTAGCAATTCTAAGATATCCATCCTCTATCTTTTGAAAAATGGTAGCTGTTTCATGTGTTTGCTCCTGAATATAATCAACCAAATTATTACTGTTATACAGATTAGTGTCACCAAGTTCCCAAACGGGTATTTTGTATTGTTTTTCTTCTTTAGAAAGTTGATTGATACCTGTTACTATTATGTGCTCTTTTTTTTCAATAATATCTCCTTCGTTATGGAAGAGCGATTCTGCAAATTTCATGGCTAATTTGGCCTGATTTTGTTTTGCATGTACTTCTGAATTTAGAATGGTGTTCAGATCTTCTAACTGACTGACCATATTTTCCTCTGTTGTCTTTTCAATTTCACTACTTAGTGTGTTGTAAAAAGTAATGGAGAGTATAGCAGCAAAAACAATTAAAAGAGTTATGATAGTCAGGTTGACTTTCTTTTTAATAGAAGATTTAATTTGCTTGATTAAAGAATCCTTTACTTTACTGTTGTTCAATTTTATCATAATATATGGTTTTGGGGGGTATTTCTTCATTTATTGATATAACATACCTATTTCAATCAGTTTAAAACTGATTATGTACCTGTTTTTCCAGAACCTATACTACTTAATTGTAAGTTAGCCTATTATGATTTTTTTATCAATAGTAAAAGTTGAATACTTATGAACAGTAATCCAAATTTAGGAAATTGAGAAATATCTCAATATTGAAGATTGATAAATATTATTGAAGTTTTTTGGTAATTGCATTTTTTAGGGGGCAGTTTGCCGGTATAATTCTTCCTTTACGATAATTGTCCAGTACTTGAACAGATTGCTCAGCCAGACTACGTCTTACACTTCTTCTTTCTCCCTTAACTTTAGCAATGTGCATATGATCATATTGTGTGGTTTGATGACGCATCCATGCAATAACAGCTTTTGATGCTCTTTCTTCAATTGGGATCATTGAGGTTCGTGCAACAGTTCCACTTCCCACAGGTATGGCATGTTTTGTAACTAATATGGCTACAGTTTTAGCAATTACATCATATTTTGGGTCAAAGTTTAAAAATTGTTCTACCGCTATGCAAAACTCCTGTTCATAGTTATTTTGTTGTTCCTCTCTACGTTTAATACTGTAGGCTCTTTGTTTTTTATATGCTTCAGTATTTCTTGTTGCTTGCATTTCTTTTTTAGCCCAGTCAATTATGGTTTGAGGTGCCCATATGCCTTTGGACATAGTTCTTCGTCCTTTTTTAAAAACAACTTTCCAGTATTTTTTTTGAGATGTTACTTTTCTTGTAACACCAGCATCGCCAGCAGGAAGAAAAACCCAATCATGAGGAGGGGTTTGTTTAATTCCTTCATCATCAGTTAGTTGACCCAATTTATTAGTTGATAATATTTTAACTTGACTATGCATTTTTTCCGTTGTAATTTGATGCAAATAAATAAAAATCCCTCAAGTATTAAAAATGTAACAGTTTTGTAACACCTCTTTAACCGCGCTGTAACTGTGCCTTTATATGTTTGCAGTGGGAAAAATAATTAAAAAGGAAAATTTAAATCATTAAAAAACATTTCTCGGGAGGAAATGAATATAAACTAAACGCAGGAAAATGAAAAAATTTGCAATTATTGCTTTTGCTATCTTATGTATTGGAATGACAGGTTTTGCACAGGAAACTAAAGAGTTTAAACCTTCTGGAAAACCAACATTCAGAATCTTCACCAATTTTCATAGTACAATTATGGATGGTGAAACTAAGAATGAATTTGAATTGAATCGTGCATATCTGGGGTATGGTTACAAATTCAGTGAAAAGTGGTCAGGAGATTTAGTTTTTGATGTTGGTAACCCTGAAGATGGTGGTAAGTTGGAAATGACAGCGTATGTAAAGAATGCTTATTTGAGATATAAAAGTAATGGATGGACCATCAATTTTGGTTTGATTGGAACAACAGCTTTTAAATTTCAGGAAACAGCATGGGGATACAGATACGTTGCCAAGGCATTTCAGGATCAAAATAAAATGGGATCAAGTGCTGACTTGGGTATTAGTGCTGCATATAAGTTTAGCGATATCCTTAGTGCCGACCTTATACTTGTTAATGGGGAAGGTTATAAAAACCTTGAGTCAGATAGTATCTTTTCGGTTGGTTTAGGTTTGACATTAAAACCAACTGATGGTTTTAGCTTAAGAGCTTATTATGAAACAGCAACAGGTGAATCGAACTATGTTGATGGAGCTACAACGGTTGATCTTGCCAGACATTCTACATTAGCTTTTGCAGGACGATATAGTAATGATCATTTTTCCATTGCAGCAGAATATGCAGGGCAAACAAATAACAGAAAGCGTGAAGGAAGAGACTTAAGTGGTTTTGCAGCCTATGGAACAGTAAATGTAAAGTCATCTAAGATATTTGCCCGATATGATAATATGACATCAAATGATGATTGGAATACAAGTGCTGACGGTTCCAGAATTGTTTTAGGTGCTGAGTTTAATCCGGTTAAAGGAATTAAGATCGCTCCAAACTTCCAAAATTTCTCGCCTAAAGCTGATGGCGTTGAAAGTGTAAGTTATGTATATGTGAATTGCGAAATAAAATTCTAAATACTATACCTAAATAATAAAACAGAGATGAAATGCTTATGATGGTATGGTAATCATAAGTGTTACACACGAATTTTAAAGTAAAAAAAACGTATGAAAAATTTACTAGTAGTACTATTAATTGCAGCCATGTTTGGCGCATGTTCAAATGGTAAAAAAAGTGCCGCTGATAGCTCAGATAAAGCAGTAAGCATAGCAGCAGCAGGGGCAACATTCCCAATGCCATATTATAATATGGTAATTAAAAATTACATTAAAGAAAAAGGTGTTTTAGTAACATATGGTGGTATCGGTTCCGGAGGTGGAATTAAAAGTCTTAAAGATAAAGTAGTTGACTTTGGTGCTACCGACGCTTATTTATCAGATGAAAAAATGGCAGCAATGCCTTCTGAAATTGTACATATCCCTACTTGTTTAGGAGCTGTTGTTATTGCTTACAATTTAGAAGGTGTTGAAGGTCTTAAATTAACTAACGAGTTGTTAGAAGGAATTTTTATGGGTGACATTACCAAATGGAATGACTCTAAAATTGCTGCAAACAACGAAGGTTTAAATTTACCTGATCAGGAAATTACTTTTGTACACAGATCAGATGGTAGTGGTACTACTTACATCTTTAGTGATTTTATGACTAAGATTAGTACAAAATGGGCTGATGCTGTTGGTACAGGTAAATCATTACAATGGCCTGTAGGTATTGGAGCTAAAGGTAACCCTGGTGTTGCTGGTACTATTAAATCAACTCCAGGTGCTATTGGTTACGTAGGAAGTGAATATGCTTTTGCTCAAAAAATATCATATGCCATGTTAAAGAATGCTGCAGGAAACTATATTGAGCCATCTATTGAATCAATTAGTGCAGCAGCTCAGGGAGCTATGCCTGAAGATACTCGTGTAATGTTAACTAACTCTGATGATGCAAATGCTTATCCAATTAGTGGTTTTACATGGTTAATTCTTTATAAGGAGCAAGCTTATGATGGACGTTCTAAAGCTCAGGCTCAGGGAACGCTTGAATTTTTGGATTGGTTAATTAGCGAAGGTGCACAATCTCAGGCATCTAAAGTAAATTATGCGCCACTTCCTGAAAAAGCAGTTGCTCAGGCTAAAACAATTCTTCGTTCTGTTACATATAATGGTGAAGCTTTGTTAAAATAGGCTCTGTTGAGTTAACAAGCCTGGCTTAGTAAAATTATACGAAAATCAGGTTCGAAAGGGCCTGATTTTTTACTTTAAAATAGATTGGTTTGCACTGTAAGGTGTTGATAGAAATCAATAATGTTCTTAATAATTGAAATTTAAGAACTGTAATTGAAACAAATCGAAAATGAAAAGCGATACCATAACAAAATACGTACTATTATTATCATCTCTTGTAATATTATTGGTGTCTGCCGGAATGATTTTTTCCTTGTTGGGAGACGCTATACCGGTGTTTGAAAAATTTGGGTGGAGATTTATTATATCTACAGACTGGAACCCTACTGAAGGTAGAGAAAGTTATGGTGCATTACCCTTTATTGCCGGAACATTAAGTACCTCATTATTGGCACTGATTATCTGTTTGCCAATGGCTTTTTCAACAGCTCTCTTTATTGCTGAGTATTTTAAAAAGTCTTCTTTTTCAACTGTTCTTAGTTCTATGGTTGATCTTTTGGCAGGAGTTCCTTCTATTGTTTATGGCTTATGGGGATTTTATACACTACGTCCTTTTATAGTTTCATTGGGATTAGATTCACAGGGATATGGGATATTCACGTCAGGATTGATACTGGCCATCATGATTATTCCTTATGCAACATCTCTGAGCGCAGAAATAATTGCTATGGTGCCAAATGAATTAAAAGAGGCTGCCTATGCATTAGGAGCAACTCGTATGGAGGTTATTTTTAATGTGATTTTACCCAATGCCCGTTCTGGTATTATTGCCAGTTTTATTCTTGCTTTTGGTAGAGCTTTAGGAGAAACAATGGCAGTAACCATGCTCATTGGTAACGCTAATATTATACCAACAGGATTATTTAGTACAGGTAACAGTATGGCCAGTGTAATAGCCAATCAATTCGGGGAGGCTGATGGCTTAAAAATGAGTGCATTAATTGCCATTGGTTTATTGTTATTTGTGATAACAGGAATTGTAAATGCCATTGGGAAATTAGTAATTAAGAAATTATCCTAAATGTTGTAATCATTATGGAAAATATAAATACACCAATAGAACTAACTAAAAATAGTGCCTTCCGGGCATTAAAGGATAAAGCATTTTTATGGGGGGTAATCATCGTTTCAATTATAACTATTTCTCCTATTGTATTAATTATTGGTAAACTGGTTTGGAAAGGCGTTTCGCAAATAAACTTGTCTTTTTTTACAGAAATTACACCGAGTACATTTGAAGCCATGACGGCAGTAGCCAGTGGCGAAGTTATACCCGGAGGTATAGTAAACGGTATTTTAGGAACATTTCTTATTGTGTTTTTATCGGCTATAATCGCTATACCTGTAGGTATATTAATTGGTTTGTTTCTTTTTGAAAATCAAGGCAAGAGATATGCTAATTTAATTCGTAGTTTATCAGATATTTTACAAGGAGTTCCTTCAATTGTATTGGGTTTGATTGCATATTTATGGGTGGTGAAAAATGTTACACAGGGATATTCTGCTTTAGCAGGTAGTGTGGCTCTGGCTATAATGATGTTACCACTAATAATAAGATCAACAGAGGAAACGATGAAGATGATTCCCGGAACTTTAAAAGAAGCTGGTTTAGCTTTAGGAGTTCCGTATTATAAAGTGATTTTAAAAGTCTTAATTCCATCTGGTATCAGTGGATTATCAACGGGAATTCTTTTAGCAATTTCAAGAATCCTTGGAGAAACAGCACCATTAATGCTTACTACTCTTGGTAATCCAATGATCAACTGGGATGTTACAGCTCCAACCAGTGCAGTACCATTACTGATCTGGGATTTTTATAATGATCCGAATATGGTTGATTTAATCTGGAGTTCATCTTTATTTTTAATGGGATTTGTACTGACTCTGAATATTATATCCAAAAGAATTGCAGCGAAACAATAATGCTGCAAAGAATGAATAGTAGTAATGTGTAAAAGTGGAAAGAAAAATGGTGTTGAGAGAGTAAGATTATTCTTTTTAATTTAAAACATTTAAACAGAGACTTTCGACTTTTAACTAGGAATAAAAAAGCAAATGAGCAAAAATATAGATATTATAGAAAACCCTGTTCTGAAGGTAGAAAACTTATCTATTGCCTATAATAAGGCTGATAAATATGCCGTAAAAGATGTGAATGTTACCATTAAAAAAAATGCAATCACAGCTATCATGGGACCATCAGGATGTGGTAAGAGTACAATGCTAAGAGCGATAAACCGTATGCATGAACTCTATCCGGATATCAGAACAGAAGGTAATATATATTTGAATGGTGATAATATTATGAAAATGGATACCATTCAACTGCGTAGAAAAATTGGAATGGTTTTTCAACGTCCCAATCCATTTCCAACTATGAGTATTTACGATAATGTAATTGCAGGTTATAAACTAAATGGTATCCGAATTAAAAAAAGTCAAAGGGATGATATTGTAGAAAGATCATTAACAGATGTGGCTTTATGGAACGAAGTAAAAGATTCATTGCATAAAAAAGGTACTTTTTTATCAGGAGGACAACAGCAGCGATTATGTATTGCCAGATCAATTGCATTTCAGCCTGAAGTAATTCTTTTGGATGAACCCACATCTGCACTTGATCCTATAGCAACATCCAAAGTTGAAGATTTATTGGTTAAACTAAAAGAAAACTATACCATAGTTTTAGTTACTCATAACATGTCGCAGGCCGCTCGTATTTCTGAATACTCCATGTTTATGTATTTAGGAGATTTAGTTGAATATGGTAAAACAAAAATGATGTTTACAAATCCTCGCGATAAGAAAACAGAAGAGTACTTAACCGGAAAGTTTGGTTGATATATAGTCTTTCTCGTTTTACTAAAATGGTTTTAATATCATAATAGAAGAGGTAAAAACAACATGGTTAGCGATTATGAAATAATTGTAAATCCCTAAAAACACTAAAATGTTACAAAAAGATAAAGCATTACAAGATATAGAAGATTCATTTAAAGAATATTGCGATTTAATGATGAAGCAATTGAGTGAATTGGAAAATATTACTCAAAAAGGCGATAATAATATTTCGGATGGAGAAATTAAAAACATTAAAACCACCGAAAAGAAATTAAATAAGTTTGAAGTAAAAATCAGTGAGCAGATTATTAGCACTATTGTACTTCATCAACCCGTAGCTTCTGAATTGCGCAGATTAATGGCTTGTTACAGAATTGTTATTAATATGGAACGGATAGGAGATTTAATTGAAAATGTAATCTACTATATCCGCAAAATTGAAGATTCGAAACTGTATGAAGAGCTATCTGATGTGATATATAATATGGTGACTTCGAGTACCAGCATGGTAGAAAAATCGCTGTTATCATTTATCAACGATGATCGTGATTCTGCAATCTGGACCATCAAAAATGATGAGATTCTGGATGAAATGAATAAAAAATTAATGAAGAAAGGTATCAAAAAAACAAAGCTTCAAAATGAAGCCAGAGATATACTTCTTAATCTCATTAATTTTAAAACAGTTATATCAAAAATTGAACGTATTGGTGATCATGCCGGTCATATTGCCGAAGCATCAATATTTGCACAGGAAGGTAAGGATATTCGTCATCAGAAATTAAACGAGGATTAAAAAGTTTTGAATTTCTCGTATATTCGTGCAAACTCCAAAATAATATGACACAGGAAAGTAAACGAATATTAATTGTTGACGACGAGGAAGATCTTTGTGAAATTTTACAGTTTAACCTTGAGAGCGAAGGTTATGAAACAGAAGTAGCTTTTTCTGCAGAAGAAGCACTACTAAAGGATATTAAATCATTTGATCTGTTATTACTTGATGTGATGATGGGAAAAATGTCGGGATTTAAGCTTATTGATACCATAAGAAAAGAATTAAAAGTGGAAGTTCCGGTTATATTTCTGACCGCAAAAAGTACAGAGAATGATTTATTAACCGGCTTTAATTTGGGCGCTGACGATTACATATCTAAGCCATACTCATTAAAAGAGTTGATTGCACGGGTTAAAGTTGTTTTACGGCGCAATACGTCGGCCATTGACTCTGAAGAAAAAAGTGTGATCAAGGTTGAAAATATGGTGTTGAATCTGGATAAAAAAGATCTTACCATTATTGACGATCGTATTGAATTGACTCGTAAGGAGTTTGAAATTCTTAAGTTGTTTTTTGAGAACCGAAATAAGGTTTTCTCTCGTGATGAAATATTATTAAAAATATGGGGCGATGATGTCATTGTTTCAGATCGTACTGTGGATGTTAATATTACACGCTTAAGAAAAAAAATAAAACATTATGGAGAATATCTCAAAAACCGGCCCGGTTTGGGATATTATTTTGAAGTTTAATAATTAAAATAAACCTGGTCTATGTTATTTAATTTTAATTACAAAAGAAAATTATTCGTTTACTATTTTTCAATCATATTTGTAATTACAGCATCGTTTATTGCCTTTCAGTATCAAAGAGAAAAGCAATTCAGAATTGCTCAGTTGGAGAGTAAATTAGATATAATATCAGATCTTACGAATAATTTTATTAAGGATAATGAGATTATTAAGAATGATAATGTACTATTAATAGATTCGTTACTTAAAGTTGTTCCCAGTGAAGAAACAAGAGTAACTGTTGTTGATCCTTCGGGAAAAGTATTGTTTGATAGTTTTGTGGATGATTTTGAAACCATGGAAAACCATCTTCAACGTCCGGAGATTCAAAAAGCAAAATACGCAGATGATGGTGTAGGTTCCAATATTAGAAAGTCTGCAACTACAGGACAGGACTTTTATTACTATGCTCATAACTACGATAATTATTTTATCAGAACTGCAGTTGTTTATGACATCAAAATTCAGAACTTCTTAAAAGCAGAACCTCTGTTTATGGTCTTTATTGGATTTTTGTTTGTGGTGTCGTGGTTAATATTATCGTTTGTTACTAAAAAAATGAGCGAAAGTATCACTAAACTTAAGGATTTTGCTGTTAAGGTACGTCAAAATGAGGCAGTAATTGGTGATTATGAATTCCCTCAAAATGAGTTGGGAGTAATCAGCAAACAAATTATTTCAATGTATAAAAAGCTTACTGAAGCCAAAGATGCATTGAGCCTTGAGAAAGAGAAGTTAATAAAACATCTGTTGGTTTTAAATGAGGGAGTTGGGTTTTTTGGTCCTGATAAATCAGTAATACTCACCAACACATGTTTTGTACAATATTTAAATTTATTGGCAGAAAAATCGTCGATTAACCCTGAGCATGTTTTTGAAATAGAAGATCTTATGGATTTACAGAAATTTATAAAGAAACATGTAGATAAGAAAAAGACGATTATAAACCCCAATGCGCTTCCTAAAAAGGAATTTACAATTGAGAAAAACGGCTACTATTTTGAAATTAAGTGTATTGTATTTCAGGATAGAAGTTTTGAATTATTGATTAGCGATATTACTAAGCTTGAAAAACGCAGATTGCTTAAGCAGCAAATGACATCAAATATTGCTCATGAACTTAAGACTCCGGTATCTTCGGTTAGAGGTTATTTAGAAACTATTCTTAACAATCCGGATGTAAATGAAGAAAAAAAGAAATATTTTATCGAAAAAGCTTATCAGCAATCTTTCCGTCTAACCAATTTAATAGAAGATATTGTTGTATTAAATAAAATTGAAGAAGCTGGTAGTAATTATGAATTTGAAAAAGTTGATGTAAATGCTGTCGTCAATGATGTATTAGAAAATTTACAGGAACAAATTCAAAGACAAGAGGCGATATTGGAGATTAATATCAAAAAAGATATTGCAGTTAAGGCAAATCCATCTTTAGTTGTATCGGTTTTCCAAAATCTTATTGAGAATTCGTTAAACTATGCTGGTGAAAAAATTACAATCAAAATAGATCAGTATCATGAGGATGACGAGTTTTACCATTTCTCAATAACTGATAATGGGGTTGGAATTCCAGAGGAACATTTATCACGTATTTTTGAACGTTTCTATCGTGTTGATTCAGGCCGTTCAAGAAAAATGGGAGGTACAGGATTGGGATTAGCCATTGTAAAGCATGCTGTTAACATACATAATGGTGAGGTTTCTGTTAAAAATGTACCAGGTGGAGGTGCTGTATTCTATATCAGTCTTCCTAAATATTTGGATTGAAATAAGATCATTTAAGTTATAAAAAAGAAGGGTGCTCATTTTAAGGTTAATAACCTAATGAGCACCCTTTATTGTTTAATATTAATTTTTAGTGTTCTATTATTCTTTTATAAATTTGGTTATAGCAGAACTTTCTCCATTTTTTATTTTTAACAAATAATAACCGGTGTTCAGATCTGAAACATTGATGCTTACATTTTTTGAATTTTCTATAGTTGTGGATTTTATTAATTGACCTGACAGAGCATATATTTCTACACGTGTTTCATCTTCAGTATTTAGTTTGATGTATATATAATCCAACACAGGATTAGGATATACGAATATCTCATCTGAAGTATAATTGTCATCTCTAGTGCTTGTTGATAGCTTTGTAAAGCTATCTAACCCAAAACCATATTGAAATAAAGGATCACCATAAATAGGCTCAATAGGTAAATCATTGGCCATTAAATCGATGATTTCTGCACGTTCCTCTTCGGTAGCCCCAATATCATAAGGCAATTCCCAATGCTCCACCTGATTGTTTAAATCGTCTGTACCTATCTGATCCTGAGATCGAGGTAACTGGAAAGGTAATTTACCGGAAGGATTATAATCCCCAAAACATAATTCTGCAGTGGCCTGTGCGATCCCGTTTCCTCCACGATATACCAACATTACAGCAGATGAAAGCTCACTAACTTCAGTTAAAACATATGGTCTCGGTGAAATAACCACAGTAACAACAGGAATATTGCGATTGGCAAAATCTCTGATAATATCCATTTGTTCTTCAGGGATGTTTGGATTTTTATCATCCCATTCTGTACCATGCGTGTAGGCTTGTTCACCAATCACTGCCACAGCAACATCAGGTGTAATTCCTTGTCCGCTAATTACAGTAATTCCATTGTTCGATGCTCTTTGGTTAAAAGCTTCAACATAGTTCATCGCCTGAGGATTTTCGTAATATATAGATTGCCATATTACGTTCGGGTCTGAGTTTTGACCATCCCATGTAGCTCTCGGACCTGCTACACCAATTTTTTCATCTGCATGAAGGGTTAATGGAAGAATACCATCGTTTTTAAGCAAAGTAATGGATTTACGCGCGGCATTCAAAGCTATATCATGATGTTCTTCGTTAGTCCATGTAGCTGTAGGATCGCCATAGGGATTTTCGAACAGACCTAAACGAATCTTCATGTCAAGTACTCTACGACAAGCTTGTTCCAAACGAGGCAGGCCAATAGCTGCCACCAACTCCTCCACATTGCTTAATGAAGATGGAGCACCTCCCAGAACATCAATTCCGGCACTCATGCTTTCTATAGATTGTGCTGTAGTTGCTGCCAGCCAGTCAGTAACAATAAAGCCTTTAAATCCTATAACGTCTCTCAAATAATCAATGATAGGTTTACTTGAGTTAGAACCTGCAAGACTAGGATCAAGAAATGGACTAGTGCTATAACCAGGCATAACAGAGGCTGCATTTGCTTCAACCATTGCATACCAGGGTTTCATATGATATCCGATTGTCCTGCCATCATATTGGGTTGGTCCTTCGCCTCCTGCTCCCTGACTTGGCCAGTGTTTTACAGTAACAAGCATTGAATGTGGATTAATTTCAGGCCCTCCCTGCATACCGCAAACAAGGGCTCGGATAATGGCAGAAGCTTCTTCAGCATTTTCTCCGTTACCTTCTTGGAAACGAGGATATAAAACTTTAGTATCTACCTCGGCTAATGGTGTTAAAGTACCCGCAAATCCAAAGGATTTATGCTCAATACGTTGCATATTTCCGCATTGGTAGGCAATATTAGGATTGCGAGTTGCTGCCAGACCAAGCTGAGTAGGGTAGATGGTTTTCCAGCCATGTATTTTGTCGCCGGCATGAGCCATAGGTATTCCCCATGTTGTTGCAGCTGCTGACTTCTGTTCTGCTTTCATGATGTGTTCTACACCATAACTAAAATTAAAACCATCCTTAGGATCATTACCTCCTCCATAAAATGATTGCTTGAATTTTTCTTCAAGAGGTAATCTGCTCATCAGGTCTTCCAATCTTTCTTCAGGGGTAAGTCTCCAGTTTTCAAAGGGCTCCATGGTGCCATTTTTATTCATGTCACGGTAACCATTGCTGGTATTTACGCCATCATCCTCTTGTTCAAAGGATGGAATATAAACTCCAAACTGCTGTTTGTTTGATTCTAAAACTTCATCACCTGTAATAGCTTGAACATACCACTTATAAGTCCAGCGATCAGTCAGATCATAAGGTATTGTAAAACTATTGGTAGTTGTTTCACCAACTTTGGTGTATCTGTCTAATAAGTTTCCAGATGCATACCAGTCATAATTGTCTTTGCTAACATTTATATAAATGTCATAGCGTGTAGCTCCAGCAACATTATCCCAAGTAAATTCAGGCCTTCTGGATTCCGATAGCATCGCATTGTTCAGTGGTGTAATTAATGTAAAATCAGCTTCTTCCTGAATAACGTTTAAAATAATGATATCAGAACCTGTGGCACCTTCATCATCTGTTACTGTTAGTTCAAATTCATACACTCCCTTCATTAAATCGCAAATGCGATTGGTTACTCCTTCTGTATTTGACATGCTGACCGTATTGGGCCCTGAAATCTGAATCCAGCTATAGGTCTGAATTAAACCTCCATCAGGATCAAAGCTAGGCGTTCCGTTCAGTGTAAAACAATCTCCGTTCTCCAGATCGTAATCCATATTATTCCCGGCATCAGCTACAGGATCATACATGGTAGGGCCTAATTCAATAAAATCCGCATATATTTCCATGCCTTTATAGGCTGTAACACTCAATGATCCATTTAGCTCGCTTTTAATGGTGTCTTTTCTGTTTCCGTTGTTAAATGTATAAAAACGGATGTCTTCAGTTCTTCGTTTTTCTACCAGATTAATAGTTATTGAACTGCCTTCATTGTAAAATATACAGGTATCTCTGGATATATTTTGAGTAATGAGTTCCGACATATTCTTTTCATCGGTAGGAGAGAAGCCCAGCCTTAAATACTGACAATATTCAATGTGTAATGGGATATATAGCGGTCCGGTTGCATTGTTTGATAATTCATACCAATTCACATTCCAGCCTCCTGATAAAACCTTAATACGTAAGGTATGTGTTCCTTCTGTCAGGTTAACTGTTGTTGTAAAAGTATTCCAGTTTTGCCAACCGCCAGTTTGTGTTACGCTCATACTACCCACTACAATATTGTCTTCCAGTATTTCTAAAGTTGCCCCTTCTGTAACAGCACAAGAAATTCGGGCATCAAAATTATATTGTCCATCATAAGGAACACTAACCTTATATTCCATCCAATCGTTGGCATCAATATAGGCAAGGTTTTGTCCACCTTCAGTGCAATTCTCAATACCAATACCTGACATATCTACGTAATCTTCTGCTTCAATATGCATAAAGTATTGTAGAGAATGATCTTCTTCACCAGGGTCTTCCTCTTCCTGATTCGGATCTTTACTATAAATTTCCAGTTCTTTGATAGAATATCCATAACCAGTTGCACGAGCTGTTCCATAGATACGTAGGTATCTGCCTGTAGTATTAAGGTTACTTTCTTCATTTCTTTCACTAAGGTTTTCAGTTACAGTTCTTATTGTTTGCCACGATGAGGCATCATCAGAAACTTGTATTTCATAATCCCTGGCTCTGGCTGTTTCCCAAACAATAACAATACGATCAATATTGCAGGATTGTCCCAAATCAACATACAACCATTGAGGATCACTAAATTCACTTGACCATCTGGTATTTTCATCTCCATCAACGGCATTGGAACCAAGGTTTTGTCCCTCCGTAGAAGATACAACCACGTTTTTTTGTAAAGCCAGATTATCATCAGCAGAACCGATGACAGTTATTTCACTTGATCCTAATATTCCATTGGCACTTACATTTACGGTATAGTTTCCTCCACTATAAGCGGTAAATAAACCATTAGGAGCATTATCACTCCAGTTAAAGGAGGTTTGAACTTCAGTACCTTCAGCGTCATAAGCTTTAGCTGAAAATTGTTGCGTATCACCGGAATTTAGTGTAATGGATTCCGGGGTTATTTCAATCCTGTCGATAACCAATGAGGGCTGACCAGCAAAACCTCCAATTGTTATTTTAGCTAAGGTAGGTACAGTTGTATGTATTGTTGAAGAGTAGTCAAATACATCATCGTAGCAAAAAGCATAGGTTTCACCCTCATAGCTTATATCTTTAGAATGCCAGAATTTAACATATTCATTAAATGTGTTTTGCTGAAAGAAATCAGCTTCATTCGACCAATCGTTACCTGTACCTGAATTGGCATTGGGATCAATAACTCCTCTGGTAAAAGCTGCACAAAAATGCTTTTGTACATCCAGATCGTCCGCTGTTGGTGTTTCTGGTACATCGTGAGCTAAAACACCTTTTCCTTCAAATATTTCCTGAGTGTTAGGCCTGGCTTCTACAATTGCCTTTCTTCCATCTGATGCACTTTCAAAACGAAAGGTTTCACCATCAGCATCCACTCTACCAACCCAGCTACCAGCATCGCCAATACCAATAATTAAGTCTTCGTTCATGTAACGATTCCAAATCTCATCTACATAGCTGTCGAAATAATCATAATAAATTCCTCCTTCTTTAAATTCTGGCAGTTTAGAGGGTTGATGAATAATTTCTTTTTCATCATCTAGACAAACCTGAAATTTTTGAGGAACTCTGGACTTCCATGCATTTATTATTTCTTCGTGGGTTAAAACTTCTCCTACTTTTTTGTAAAAACCATTATTACCCCAAACTTCAAGTCCCATAGGATATTGGTAATAGTCAACCCGGGTTGTATTGGCCCAGATACCAATATCATTATAGGTGAGCTCAATAATTTCAAATCGAATATCCTGATTAGGATCTGTTTCATTTGCCAGGTCAGGACCGGAGTAACCACCATCCTCAAAAAAGTAAAGATAAAGCTGTTCGTTAAACGACATAAATATGCGAACACTGGCAATTTTAGGAAGGTCAATAGTACTATTGGGAATATCACTAAGTTTCCTGAAACAATCTGCATACATATGATTACCTCCGGCACCAGGACTGCCAAAATCAGGTCCCTGAATGGTGTTATAACTAGTGTTAATAGGATGTATTTCACCATTTGTTACATCAAGCCACACACTTTGATCTCCAACTCTGCCCAATAAGGCTATATATACCTGGTCATTTGGGAATATGGAACGATTTTCAATTTGAAATGGAAGATTTTGAGCATTGCTCATCATGAGAGCGGCTGTACAATACAACATTAAAAATGAAGTAATTCGCCTAAATAAGATACCGTGTTTCATAATAGATTTTAAATTATTGTTTTAAGGATGTAGATAGTTTAAAGAATCATTTTATGGTAAATACTTCTTTTTGTATCTAAGAGTGGAAAGAAACACCTTAATTAGCTTTATCCAGAGAAATTGTAATAGACAAAAACTCAACATTGCGTCATGTTTTTTACATCAAGAGTTGTTATGTTGCTGTTATTGAGTATTTAGTGGGTTCAAATGTATTAAGGGTATAGTGTGGTTTCAGACGATAGAATCAAAAATTACTTCTCATTAAAATAAAATCTATATTAATAGAATGCTTACTCAAGGATCTTAAACAATGAAACATATTGCTGAAATGAATCAGATAATACTTACAGTTGTAAATCTCAATAAATCGAAATCCAACAAAGTATACTTGAATATTTGCCATGATCAATTATCTCTGATGAATTTCTCTGAAGTACAAATAGTTGTGAATTGTAAAATATTAAACACTCAATAAAGTGTTAATAAAATAAAATAAAGGTTAATAAAAATGTAATAAAAAGTATAATTAGTTTAAGTTTTTTACTAATTTGGATATAACAAGTCTTACATATATGAATTACATGTTACCAAGTCAATTAAAACAGGAGCTTTTTAGCAACTCATGTTCAAGAGAGCATTACCATACAAATAAGTTCTTAGTAGCAAAAGCATTAAAATCATTTAATGAGTTTGTTGATAATGGCAACTTCCTTTTAAAATCGTGAAATATTTTGTAAAAATTGATTTCAGAGCTGTGTTCTTTTAGTAGGTGAAATAACTAAAAGTATATCAGATGATTAATGTAATAATTAAAAATAAAATACAGTTTATGTAAAAACAATCCCTTAAAATCATTTATCGCATGATATATGAGAATTAATCACCCTAAAAAAGCTTTTTATGAAGAAAAATGAAAAGGTCATAAATATGACTTTAATTTCAAAATCAATTCGAATTATGTGTATTAGCATTGCTTTATCGCTAATATCTCATATTTATTTGTTTGCTGCTCCAATTGAAAATACATTGGTGTCTCATAATGAGAATTTAAGTTTTGGTGATACTGAAACTTATATTGCAATTTCTCCCGGAGAATATCAGCAAGAGCGTTCGGTAAAAGGTAAAGTTTTGGATGATACCGGCCAACCATTACCCGGTGTAACCGTTCTTGTTAAAGAAACCACGCTTGGAACTATCACAAATATAGATGGAGAATTTGAACTTAATAATGTAAATACTTCTGATATACTTGTTTTCTCATTTGTAGGTATGGTACCACAAGAAATAACTATTAATAATCAAACAGTTATTAATGTAACTATGGAGATGGAAACCACCGGTATAGAAGAGGTTGTTGCCATTGGTTATGGTACGGTAAAAAAAACAGATTTGACAGGTTCTGTGGGTATTGTTAAGGCTGAAGCTCTAGATCAAAATATTAATACAAACGTAGGCGGTGCTATACAAGGTAAAATTGCTGGTGTATCTGTTGAATCAGCAGGAGGTGACCCAAGTTCAGGAGTACGCATCCAAATTAGAGGAGCGGGATCTATTAATAATGTAAACCCTTTAATTATTGTTGATGGAATGTCCGTTAGTTCAATGAATAATTTGAATCCATCTGATATTGAATCTATTCAGGTACTTAAAGATGCCTCAGCCGCTGCTATATATGGTTCCAGAGCTTCTAATGGAGTTATCCTTGTTACTACAAAATCAGGGAAAAAAGGGGAAATAAAAATTAATGTGAATGCAGATTATGGTGTTCAGCAATTAGGAAAAAAACTAGACCTGCTAAATGCCGATGAATGGATCAAAGTTAATAATGCTGCCAGAGATGCAGGGGGTATGGCACGTTTGGATCTTACCTCAAATCCAGAGGTGTCTGGTGAAGGAATAGATTGGCAGGATGAAATCTATAGAAAAGCAAAGGTTCAGAATTATAACATCGAAGCCAGTGGTGGATCCGACAAGGCCAAATACAGTGTCTCATTAGGATATCTCGATAAAGAAGGTATTGTAAAAACATCAAATTACGAAAGAGTAAGTTTGAGAGTTAAGACTGAATTAACCAAAGGAAAACTAAAAATTGGTGAAACAGTTGTATTCTCACAAGAGGATACCAGGAATTTACCTGAATTAGGGGGACAGGGTGGTTCTGCTATTTCTGCTGCTACAATGATGATTCCTGCATTTAAAATTTATGATGAGAATGCCATCGGCGGTTTCTCTGGAGCTTCCGGACCAGTAATGGATGTTTTTAATCCAGTGGCTGGATTAAGCCTTCGACATAACACCAATACCTACTATAAATTTTTAGCTAACGTTTATGCCGAATATGAAATTATTAAAGGTCTTAAATATAAAATAAGTGGAGGAGCTACTATTAATGAAACAAAAGGATATGACTATATTCCAAGATATGTTGTAGGTAATATCTTTAGAAATGAGAAAACCAGTTTAAACGAATCAAGTGGGCTATCAAAATACACTCAGATAGAACAAACAGTTTCTTATAATAACGAATTTGGTAAGCACTCTGTTAATGCTGTTGTTGGTCATACCTCATACGATTATTTGTATAGACAAATATCGGGATCTAAAAAAACAATGCCTGATGGTATCTATGTACTCGATGCGGGAACTGACGACGCCAACTCCGCAGGTTATGAAAATGAAAATACACTTCTATCATATCTTGGAAGGGTAATTTACTCGTTTGATAATAAATATATTCTAACAGCGACTTATCGTCGTGATGGATCTTCGAGATTTAGCGATAAAAACAGATGGGGAGATTTTCCTTCTATTTCGGGGGCCTGGAATATTTCAAATGAAGGATTCTTTAGCAATTTAGACACTCAAATCTCTACACTAAAACTTAGAGCGAGTTATGGAGTTTTGGGTAATCAGGAAATTGGAGATTATCAATATATGGGATTAATTACTTCTGCGATAGGTTATTCAGTGGGTAATCCTGCTAGTTTATGGGTTGGAAATATTCAAACAGAGTATGAAGCAAGAGATCTTAAATGGGAGTCGACAAAAACATCCAATTTAGGTCTTGATGTTAGTTTCTGGTCTGGAAAATTGAATTTCACTATGGATTATTTTAATAAGAAAACTTCGGATGTATTATTAAGAGTACCTATACCTCTTTCTTTAGGAGTTTCTAATGATCCTTATGCAAATGCAGGAAAAATATCCAATAAAGGTTTCGAACTGGAAGTTAACTACAAAGGACAATTGGGGGATTTTAAATACTCAGTAACCGGATCACTTTCAGCAATTAAAAATGAAGTATTAGCTTTAAGTACCGGTTCTCAAGTAATATCAGGGGGATCTGCCTCTCATCATGGTTCAGCAGTAACTTATACAAGAGAAGGATATCCGCTTTATTCTTTTTTCCTGATTAAAACAGATGGATTATTTCGTTCCGAAGCTGAAGTTTCAGCACATAATAAAAATGGTCAACTAATACAACCCAATGCCGTTCCTGGAGATATTCGCTTTGTGGATGCTAATGATGATGGTATTATTGATGGTAATGACAGGGTTTACTGTGGTAGTCCCTTCCCTGATTTTAGTTATGGTATTAGGTTAGATGGAGAATGGAAGAGCTTTGATTTTGCAATTTTCTTCCAAGGCACTAAAGGAAATAAGATTTATAATGGTTTTAATACTTATCTGGAGGCAGTAAGAGTAAATACTAACTACTCAAAAGCTACACTAAACTCCTATACCTTTAATCCTGATTCAAATTTTCCACGTTTAGATATGGCAGATCCCAATGGCAATGGAATTGATAACAGTGATAGATTCCTTGAGAATGGATCTTATTTCAGGATGAAAACATTACAAATTGGCTATACCCTTCCTGAGAATCTTCTTAAAAAGGCTTATATATCTTTTGCAAGATTATATCTGGCTGCGGATAATATATTCACTATTTCAGACTATTCCGGATATAACCCGGATATAGGAGGTAATGGTTTAAGTTCCAGAGGTGTTGACTTTAGAGTATACCCTTTAAATCGTTCTTATCATGTTGGATTACAACTTAATTTTTAAAGCTGAAACATATGAAAACTAGATATTTAATTTTTATAATTAGTATAATGGGTTTGGTGGCCTGTTCTGAGGAATTTTTAGAACTTGAGAACCCAAATAAAATTACGTCAAGTACTTATTGGCAAACAGAAGCTGACTTAGAAGCAGGTTTGGCTACAGCTTATAATTCATTAGTGGATGATTATAATGGCCATTGGGGTGTGGTTGCTCTTGAAATTAAAGAAGGTCGTACCGAAAACTTTCAAATTAGAAATGACGTAAGGGATCGATATGATATATCAACCTTTCAGAATACCATTAGTAATGGTGTAAGTTCAAATTTTTATAAAGGATGCTATGTTGGTATATTCCGGTGCAACCAAATCATTAACTATTCAGATCAAATTAAAGATATTACAGATCAAAAGAGAAATGAACTAGTAGCGGAAGCCTTGTTCGTAAGGGGACTACAATATTTTATTCTTGCAATTGATTTTGGGTCTGTTCCAATTATTACAGAACTTGCTGCAACAAAAGAGGATTATTTTAATGGGAAATCTACTCAGGCAGAAGTTTATGCTCAGGCAATAGCTGATTTACAGGAAGCAAAAAAATATTTACCTACAACATGGCCCGCAGGCATGGTAGGAAGAGCTACCAAGGGGGCTGCTATGGGCTTTCTAGGACGTGCTTATCTATACCAAAAAGATTATGATAATGCAATCGCAGAACTTGCTGATTTAGTTTCTAAAGAAAGTGAATACGGCTATGGCTTGATGGAGAACTTTGCAGACAATTTTACTTTAGAAAATGAGAATAATAAGGAGTCTGTTTTTGAACTTCAGTATAGTTTGTTAGGAGGTCCTGATATTTGGACAAGCAATCCGGCAAACAAGTCACGATCTACTTTTATTGCTCAGGAATGTGCGCCTGGCGAAGTAGGTGGTTGGTTTGAATTATTCCCTACTCAGGTTCTGTTAGATGAGTACTTAAAAGAGTCCACTGTAGATGGTGATTTTGATCCCAGAGCCTTAGCAACACTAGCTTGGAATTATCCTGGTTGTGTATTTTATCAAAAAGAGTTTTTACCAAGTTTCGGAGCTGATGCAATATGGCTTAGGAAAAATCAGAATTGGTGGAATGAGAATGAAGGAGATTGGAAATCTGAGCTTAATGAAAAAGGGATGAGATATGCAGATGTATTACTAATGCTTGCTGAGGCTTATACCATGAAAGATCAAATCAATATGGCAGCACCATTGGTTCAAAGAATAAGATCACGTGCCAATCTCGCTGATTTAAGTGTTACCATGGCCAACTGGAATAGTACTGAGATGATGCAGGAAATCATGCACCAGAGAAACCTCGAATTTGCACGAGAAGGTTTACATTTTTATGACTTAAGAAGATGGGAAACCTTACAATCAACCATTGCCGCAAAACAGGTAGAAGGATATAATAATTATACTCCTAAGTTTCAGTATTATCCAATTCCGGAGAGTGAATTGGAGAATAATTCGGAAATAGAACAAAATGATGCCTGGAAAAATTAATACTGATTAAAATAAACCTATACAAGGCTTCAGCTTCAACTGAAGCCTTTTTTCTTTAGTATTACAGCCTTTTAATTGCTAATATCCAGTCATTATTTGCTTGATATGTCGTGTTTTATTCAGAAATAGGGGGTGATATAGCACACTGCAAAGCGTTGTTTATTTTATTCTTATCAGTTAATGTGTTTTCATTTTCTATCCATTTAAAAAAATGTAACTTTATAAGGCTATATGAATTGATTTAAAATAATTTAGGAGGATCTTAAGATATGGATAGTAAACTAATCGACGCATTAAAATTGCAAATGCAACCTGTGGCAATTATACATACAGATGAAAAGCTAGAAAAAGGACTTCATTTTAAAGAAGGGAATATGTTTGGATGTGTAGCAGCTATGTTGGTTGCCGCTAGTAAAAAAAATAGTCTGGCTTATTTTGATCGTAAAACATACGGGTGTCCTGGAGGAGGCGTTGGATTGGGTTTTGGTGATTGTTATGGAAGATTCCCCATAGATAGTCTGCTTTCCACTGGAGATAAGCAGATGGCTGCTCAAATGGGTTCTGCCGGTGCAATTATGGAAGAAGGAGAACGCTTTTATAAAAATCCAGAGCAAGCAAGGAAATGGGTTGATTCTTTGCCTATGACTGATGTATCAACAAAATTTGTGTTATTTAAACCATGGGAGATGCTTACTGATGAAGATAAACCGGAACTAATTGTGTTTTTTACAAATGCGGATCAGTTGTCTGCTTTGGTAGTAATGGCTGATTATAACAAAGGAACCAATCAAAGTGTTATGGCACCATTCGGAGCTGCATGTCAATCAATTCTTTATGCTTATGAAGAAGCCAAGCAAGAAAATCCTAAAGGTATTATTGGCTTTTTTGATATCTCTAAGCGCACTATTGTACCAAGGGAAACATTAACTTTTACAGTACCGTTTAAAATGTTTATGGAAATGGAATCTCATGTGGAAACCAGTTTTCTGGAAACGCATATGTGGAAGGAGATACAGGAACGTCAATAAATAAAAGATTTATATATCGATACATACTAAAAAAGGCTTTTCAATTTCTCGAAAAGCCTTTTTTAAATTATCCTTGTATTAAAAATATCGTTGGTTTTTTATGAAGCTCAGGTAGCTTGCCTTTCCATTGAGCTACTGTTTTTGTTTTAATGTATTCTGATTCCAAAGTTATATCACAAGCTACACAAACCTTGGTTTTAGGATTACAATTAGCAATAATATCTTTCAGTAAGTGATTGTTTCTGTAGGGTGCTTCAATAAAAATCTGAGTTTGTTTTTCTCTGATTGAAATACCTTCCAAATGTTTAATGGCTTTAGCTCTGTCGCCTGCTTTAATGGGAATATAACCATGAAAGGCAAAGCTTTGTCCGTTCATTCCTGATGCCATTAACGATAACAGGATAGAGGATGGACCAACTAAAGGAACCACCTTAAAGTTTTGTTGATGGGCCATAGCAACAATATCTGCACCAGGATCAGCAACACCAGGTACTCCTGCCTCTGATACAATGCCTACATTCTCTCCTTTTTTAACTACGTTTAAAAAGCTGCTTTTTTGCTGGGGTGTAGTATGTTTATTTAAAACATAAAAAGTTAGTTCATCTATATCAATTTCTTTATCAACTTTTTTAAGGAATCGACGAGTGGTTCTGATATCTTCAACAATAAAGTATTTGATTTGCTTTATTAATAAGCATACTTCAGAAGGAATTACACTTTCAACGGTTGTTTCGCCAAGTGTATTAGGTACTAAAAATACGGTGCCTGCCATTGATTTATTTTTTGGCAAAAATATAAAATAATCGCACAAAAAAAGGCTGTCTAAACGTTTAAGACCAGCCTTTCTATAAATTTGTGTGTTAATTGTATGTGCTGTGCTAATTAAGCTGATAACATCTTACCCAGTCAATATCCATTGAAACAGGCAGATTCTCAGCTTTTGGTTCATTCAATAAATGCGAACTTAATGTTACGTACATTGGTGTTTGAGGAATGTTTTGAGTTTGAGTGTGAACCGTTACTCCGTTAATTTTCCATTCCATTTTATCTTCAGTCCACTCTAATGAATAAATATAAAATTGATCTGAAGCTCCAGGTATTTTAAGTTTTTCAACTCTTTGATTGATCTCTTGTCCGTTAGACCAGAAGTTTCCAGCTTCAATCTTGTTTTTATCTTTATCCGGAGTTTTTAATATGTTAACCTGTGGAGTGATCTTTTCTGCAAGTAACCAAAATGTATGATTAACTGGTGCAGTATGACTGTACTTAATTTTAGCTTCAAAACGACCGTATTGTTGTCTGAAACTTTGGCCGGTGCTTATTAAACCCGAAGTAAAATCAAATTGTTTAGGAACAAAACCTAATGTTGGATCCCAAATCTTACCTGCACATTCCTGATTTTTTGTGATAATTCTGGCGCAACTGTCTCTTAACTCAATGTTCGAATCTTGGAAAAACTGTTTTTCATTGGCTTGCACATAATTATCGTTCATCAGTGCTTTACCCCAGTAATAACCTGTAATCCATTTCGAAGCATCAAGTTTGGTTCCGTTAAAATCATCTTCAAAAGTCATATTCCATTTATCAATCTCTTTAAATGAATTGTGATCTTTGGTTTTAAGGTACCAAACAACATCTTCTGTTTTAGATAATGTTTTATATTCTTCGATTAACTGAAACTCTTTTGACTTTTTAAACCTGTTTTTATCGTTCATTTCAGTTTTAATATCCATGAACTCTTTGGATTCAACAAAGGCTTTTAATTCCAAATAGGTCTTAATTTCAGATGAGTTTTCAAGTTCAGTAGCCTCTTCTGTTTTACCTTTACTAAGTAGTTTATTGTATTTTTTTACGTTGGATGAACGTTTGTGTTCCTTAAACTTTTTGAACTGATGAAAAGCTTCTGTGTCTTTAAACCTTTCTTTTTTTAGTTTCGATACTTTAAGTTCAAAATCTCCTGAATGAACTAATGTATCCAATTCATAATATCTATTTAGATCCTTAGATTCTTCAATTTTATTAAAACGTTCAAGCTCTTCAATTAACTGCTTGATTTCGTTCTCATATTTCTCAGTATTTGGAAATTTGCTTCCAAATAAGGTATTAAAAAAATTAGCCATTCTTTAGAATTATATTTAGTGTTGCCATTGTTCTACGCAATAAAGCGAAAAATGTTTTTATAAATATGGTTTCGATTTGAAAAAATGAAAAAAATAATTTTTTACAAGGTTAAATATACAACAATAGAATATTTTTATATTTTTGCACTCGCAATTGCGAAAATAGCTCAGTTGGTAGAGCACGACCTTGCCAAGGTCGGGGTCGCGGGTTCGAGCCCCGTTTTTCGCTCTTCAAAAATACAGCAAAGGGTGATACTGTAAGTCGCTCTTTTTTTATTTAGCCCAAGTGCTGAAATTGGTAGACAGGCACGGTTGAGGGGCATTTACGAAAATTTAGTGTTAAAGAGCTGCAATAGCTGATTAATACTAGGTTTTTAAAGAACGTAAAACAAAAATACGGAATTTATTCGGAAACAATTCGGAAACATTCTGTAAAAAGATAAATTTGAATAGACATCTGCCCAGATGTTGAAATTGGTAGACAAGCTGGCTTGAGGGGCCAGTGCTCGTTAGGGCGTGCGGGTTCGAGTCCCGCTCTGGGCACAAAAAAACTCCCGATTGATTTATTTCATTCGGGAGTTTTTTGTTATTCCTTAAAATATGGGTGTTGTATATTAATTACTTTCCCAGTGCAATCTCGATACTCCAGAACCGGAAGTGTATATTCACCCAAAAGAAAACTTTCAAATTTGTTAATGGTAATTGCTTTGTAAGTACCATTGTACATATAAAAAGTAGGAGTATTAATAAAAAACAGACCTTCAACATCATAACTTGTAATGCTATAATCAGAAAGGTTATAAATTATTTTCAAATGTTCTTGAAGTATAATTTTGTTTTCTCTAATCCAATTAACTTTTTTGGATAATTGAGGTTCGTATGATTTTAGGAAATTGGAATAATCAGATCGGTAACCTACGGCCTCATATTTAGACTTATTATATTTTGAATCTGCAACAAATATTTTTCTTGCATTATCATTTACAATGATGAAATCAATTTCTCCTGCAAGGTGGTTGTCTATATTTAAGTTGTTTTGATTAGGTCTTTTAAAGGATTTTATATTTCTACAGTAACGATATTTGTTTTTAAGAAGAAGAGCTTCTATTTTATCTTCTAAAATTTTATCATGCTCATTACCTTTGCGACTCATAAATCTTACCATACATTTGTTCAGTCTCCAATCTTTGGGTATAGTGTTCCAACTTATGGCATTATTAGCTAAAATATATAAAGATTCAGTTAATTTACCTTCTCCAATTAATGCTCTTTCTACTCCATCAATATTATATATCAGAATAGGTCTGTACATATACCTTTCTGTAGAATAAGGTTTGAGAATTGCATCTTGCAAAGAAAGTTTATTAGTTCTCGAAATTGACATTCCATTATAGAAGTTTTCAGCATCAATGGTTTCGATGCCTCTAATATATGCTAGATTGATAGGAAGAACATATGGTTCAATTGTTTGAAGGTCTGAATTACTAAAATGACGCTTAACCTGAAAAATAATGGAGATTGCTTCATCATATTCTATATTAAAACAAGAATTTAATGCCGTTTTTAAATCTCTCACAGCATTAATATCGTATACGCCATTTGAGTAATCTTCCGGGATTTCACTCTTTATAATTTCTGTATATACTTTGTCATAATGTTTTTTCCATTCTACACCGATCATTTTTGCTGAATCAAAATCCACTGTATGCGCATTCCCAATCATCTTTTGATATGCAATCTGTTCAGCAAATGTATATATCCAGCTACCTAAATAATATAACTTTTGAATCTTTTCATCAAATTCTAAAACTTGCGCTCCAGTAGGAAAGTCTCCCGAAGCTAAATCAATATCGCATCCTTGTTCTAAAATTAATTTTAACACTCTTCGATAAATTGAAAAATCATTCTCATTTACTTCTCCTAATGAATGACCACTGCGTATTTTGATTAAAAAATCCCATGACTGTTCGTTTAGAAAAAATGTATATAAAAAGAATGAAAAGGTCTTTTCTTCCTCAATTAATGATTGAAATTTTTTCAGAAAAAAATCAAAGGAGTCTAAAAGTATTGCTTCAACTTCGTTGTTGTCATCAAAAACTTTATTTCCATATTTTTCAATAATAAATTCAGAGAGTTCTTTCCAATAAACATCTACATATGCTTCAAATTCAAAAGTTAAAATAATGTTACCGTGAATATTTAGTCTTGCCATTTTCGTAGGGAAATAATTGTGTGATAATGATTGTTTAGATTAACAAGAAATCAATTAGTTATATGGACGCTTGTAATTGCATTTTTTTACTCTTTAATAGTCCAAGAAATACAGTTCAATGCACCTCCATATTTCACTATTTCGGTCATGTTAATTTGAAAGATTCTTTTATTTTTTGAATAATCCTTGAAATAGTATTTAATCTGCTCCAACGCTGTTTGGTCTTGGTCTGTATTTAATTTAGGCAAGAAAAGGTAGTCTTTAGTTTGTAGAAAATTGATGTACGCAATATTATCTTCTGATTCTTTCTGCTCACACCTTAACCATTCAATATTTAGCTTGGCTTTTTTTAAGGAGTTTATTATACCTTCCTTTAGTTGATTGTCAACATGTTCATAGAAACCACTAACTAATACAGTTTCATTATCAATAAAACGAAGCATTCCATCAGAGTGACCAAATTCACAATCATTATCCCAAGGAATTAAAACAACCTTCTCAACCTCAAACGTTGAATGTAGATTTTTTATAAATTCAGTTTTATTGTATTTAGGTTTGTTCTCTTTGAGAGCTTTATCTGTGAGAATAATTACATTCGAAGATTTGACGACATTACCTCCATCTAAAATCAAATCACTCTTCTGAGTTTTTAACCCAATTGCATCACAAACAATATCTGGATATGTTTTAATGCCTCTTCTTTTGGGTGTTGCTCCCTGTAAATAATCAGGGTCATACCTGTATTCTATAAATGTGCTTCCTGATACCTGAATAGGCATATAATCTCTAGCCCAAATATCATTAGTATTCGGTAAAAATCCATAATTGCCATTGACAGCTCTTAGTGCATATTCTATTTCTTCACAGGTCTTTTTATAATTCTCCTTTAATTTACCTGATAGAAATACCTTATTTGTTTCATTGTCTGCAATCATTTTAACCTGTTTTTCCAAATATCTTTAATAACCTTTCCGACTTTCAAAAACTCATCCTGTGTGAAAGTGTCTGTTTTTGCATTGTTGCACCAGTAGCAAGAAAAAACCAAGTTGGTAGTAACACTATATGGTAGATTAGGTTCAAGCCTTTCTATTTCAAGTTTTCGTCCTCTATTCCTTTTGGTTAAATCAGGATGATTTTGCCATAATTTTGCCAAGTCATCTTCGGTTATTTCACAGTAATAACACTTTTTGTCCGTGTTTTCATACCAATCCTTGAACTCATAAAAATCTAATTCAGGGCATTTAGCCAGCCATTTATCACGAATCATTGATAAGTACTTCCTTTCTTCTTCAAGTTCATCCCACCAAGGAGAAAATACTTTTCTGTCTATGCCTAACTCTTTAGAAATACTGTCATAGTTTAGTCTTTTCATTACAGCTAGTTCTAAAAATTTATTTTGTAGGATTTTATTGTCTTCCATTCTTAATTCTGTAACTGATTTCGCTTTTCTGCAAATTTGTAATCCTATAAAAATAGTCTAAAATCTCTGAAACAAAGAGACTGATAACAAAAAAGGAATCCTCTATGCGGATTCCTTTTCAATGATAATATGAATTCTTCATTGCTTTTATTCTTCAAAATTTATCTTCCCAATCCGTTTTAACCAACCTTCCAAAAACAAATGATTCTTACCTTTTTTTGCAATCTTGTGGTAATAGCGGATTCGAGCTTTTTTGATTTCCCAAAATAGTTCCTTTGGTTGGCAATTTGCAATCGCTTCAATTGTCATTTTACCGATAATCCCATCCATTTTCAAGTCGGCATCAAAGAATTGGTTTAATACACGTTGAACGCCCCTGGCTCCCCATACTCCACTATTAACACACCAGTCAAAAATGATTTCTTGTAGTGAACCATTGGAGATTTCATCAATTTTAAACCTTTTGTAAAAGGTCTGCTGATAAAAATCCTTTACAAGTTGTGTTAATTGAGGAACATCAATCTTAAAGTTCCAAGGTATTTCACCATAGGTTTCTTTGTAGGCATCAATGTATTGCCATCCTTCCCAATCGGGATGCAAATTCCGGGCAATCCCCATGTAGGTTTCACCACCTCGGTCACCATCAACGTTGGCATAATAGCCTTCGTGTTTGATTACACCATCAAACAACTCATCAAATGTTTTCATTGTTTACGTCTGTTTTTAAGTTTGACATCGTTAACTCCTGATATTGCACCACCAAAAAGAAAGTCAATAATGGTGCTTAGTTTGGTGGATATTCCACCGTTGATACTGCTTACAAATGCTATTTGCCAATCATCAAGCTGAATGGTATCGAAAATGAAGTAGTTCAGCATTACGAAAGTTAAACTGCACCAAGCAAGCAAGAAGAAGATTGCAAAGGCTTTTTGAAGCCAACTGTCCTTCTGATACATCTCTCTGGCGGAACTCCTGTCTGCTACCGCCATCTTAAAAAGTTCCATTTTCCCCTGGAGCTTTTCTTCTTGTGTGGTGAATATTTCATCAATTAGTTTTGTGCCTTCTTTTAAGGTTTCCGCAGCTCCGGCATTGATTACCTTTCCAAATAACTTTCTCATCGTTCTACAAATTTTAATATGGTATCGAGCTTCTCGTTAAGCTGCTTAATGGTTTGGTGGAATAATTCCTTGCTCACATAAATCTCCTTGGAGCTGTCCCTTAAATCCGATATTCGTTTATGCAGTACCGTAAACTTGTTTTCGCATGAAGCAAGCTCCTTTGTCAAGTGCTGAATATCTTTTTCCAATAAATCGGTTTTGGCATCCACCGTTTCTTTTGTGGCATTCTTTGAAATGGCATTGCGGATGATGAAGGAAACCACACCAACGATTATCGAACTAAAAGCACCGATAACAAGCCAATAGAATTTTATTGTCATTTCTTCCATGCTAAAAGATTTTAATGGTTTCTGTGCTGCCCTCCGGAAAGCGATTTTTCTCCATCGTTGCACTCTGGTTTTCGATGTGCATAATGGCATCTACAATATGCTCCCACTTCGTTCCGCCTTTGGAGCTGCCATCTCTGTTTGCCTGATTGATGATTACAAATGAGGTGTTCGGAAACTGTTTCTTCAGCTCTTTAAATTCCTCGTGAGAAATATCCGTTGTTTGGGTACTATCGATAAATACCACATCGTAATCCCGGAATAGTTTCGGATTGTAGTCCTCGATAATTCCAATTGGGCTATTAATCCCAAGCCTTACAACTTTCTCTTGCATTGTTCCTTTTGCACCTTCTTCATTGGCTACATATAGGACTTTATAGCCATGCTGTTTTACCAATTCATCGGCAAACATCAGGGCTACGGTACTCTTGCCATGAAAGCGCGAGCCGTAAATCATTATATAAAATGGGATATACAGCTTACCTAATAGTTTGCCGAACTTTCCCCTGACTGAGATGGTCTTAAAATTCATTTTGGCAAGGTCGTTTGCCAAAACAACCTGGTCGGATGCAATGACTGCGGTTCTTGTGGTGCCGGGATTGAATGCCCTGTTTTGTGAGCCACTACTTTTGGGCATGGAAGTAGTGGCATTTACTTTCCCAATCCGGCAATTCCTTGTAAGCCTTTTAACTGAACATTGGTAACAAGCAGTTTATCGCTCTCCAGATAATCATGCAAATGCTTTTGCACGTTTTTCACCTGTTCAAATTCCTTGTCGGACTTGTTGACCTTACCATTTTTCAATGAATTTGTAACTGTGGTAAGTAAGCGTTGGGCTTTTGCCTTTGTGATATTGCCATACAGGTTGATAAACCTTTTAATCAATGCAACTGCCGGAGTAACACCATAGTCATCCACTATCTTTTTCAGCTTCGTGTACAATGAATCCGGAACTTCAAACTTGCAAGTACCATTCATATCTTTGTAAGTCTTGATAAGGTCATTGCTTATGCTTTTAATTTCAGAGGCGTACTTGCTTGTTTTGCGGATGGTCTTTTCGGTAGCAGCCTTTTGAATCACCTTATACAAAAGCGATACCTGACGTTCAGTAACCTTCTTATTGTGGAAGTTTAAATAACGTCTGATTACTTTTATCTCCAATGGCATCAAATCAACCTCAATAGGTTTACGTTGTGCTTTTTTAGGTGCTGGCGTTTTCTTTGTGGCAGTTCTTTTGGGTGCAGCTTTCTTCGTCACATTTTTTGTCGATTTTTGTGACGAGGTAGTCTTTTTCTTCGCTGGTGCTTTCTTAGGTGCAGAGCTTTTCTTTTCAGAATCCTTTAGGTAAGGTTCAACGATTTTGAAATGATTATCAAGCATCTCTTTTATGTCCTTGTCCTCATTGTAGAAATCGGCAAATGAATCGAACTCTTTATGTGCTTCCTGTGCTGCTTCCGGCAACTTTTTGAAGTCAATATTTTTGGTGGCTTCCTTGTAGTTTTTAACTGTAAGTTTCATATCACGATATTTTTAATTGTTTCTGTTTAATGCGAA
>NZ_JAPDPJ010000055.1 GCF_026013605.1 Plebeiibacterium sediminum | reverse complement strand
TTTTGTAAGATACTGAATATCAAGGTTTTAAACAAGAAAATTCACCTTTTAAATCATTGATTTTCAATTATTTATAGTTTTGTCATGTACTGAAAACTGGCAGACAACAGACTCGCTTTAACTTGCTCACCTATTTTCGGCTCCAAAGTACTATAGGTTCCTGTTATCATTACTGAAAAAGTAGAGTCTCCAAAAACCACATTAATAGCTATTAGATTTGCATCTGCCTTCAATACTACTAATTTTGCTTCATAACCGTCAATCTTTAATTCCTCAAATTCAGAGACGATCAATCCTTTTGCCTCAAATGTTTCTCGCTTAAAACTTGCAGCATTACTATAATAATTACCTCCATTTAAGTCCATTACATTTATTATGGCCTCCTCCCCTTTTTGATACCCTGTAAAATTTTTGGCTTTGATAAAATCTTCAGGTGGAGTTAACATCACATGTGTTCCGGCGACTATTTCTTTTGTTGTTTGTGCATTTGTTTCAATGCTTAAAGTCAGTGATAGTGTAAAGATTAATAAGGTTAGTGCTTTCATTGTTTGTTTATTTATTATCATTTATATATGATTTGTATATACAGTTTAAATTCAATCAAATACATTAATTACAATCTATCTAAATCCGTTAAACTAAAATCCTGATTTCGAAGATACATCTTTAAATTCCAAAAGTTTGAAAAACAACAATCCTTATTATCTGATTCTGTATTGATCTTATTAATAATAGTAATTAACTTGTTTACTTATTATAATCTGATTTAGATATGCCCATTTATATGTTTCAATATAAAATATCAGACCTTCCTGAAATTACTATTGATACATTAACCTATAAGCTAATAAGTAACGAGACAAAATATAATTATCATTATTTGTCCAATTGGGTTGATCTGGAATTGGAAAGGATTTTCTACTTATTTGAAGCCCCTAATATTGATACAGCTAATTCTATAAACAATTTTATTAATGATGTTAGCCTGCAAATAATTGAAGTAAACAAATTATTTACAGATTGCTATTTTCATCAAATACGTAGTAATAGACAAAATCTACAAGATCAATTATCTCCTAAAATAATAGTAGCCTTTTGTTTTAATTTTTTAAGTAATAAGGATGATGATAATATCTCTTTAAAAACCCTGAAGTATTTTAAATATACCGAACACCTAATAACAAAGCACAAAGGTGTAATAATAGAAAAACATGAGAATTCTATGGTATGCTTATTTAATTCTGCTAAAGATGCCTTAAAATGCACTCTTAAAACAAGAAATGTATATATCAATGATATAAATGACAACACGTTTCCGCCTATTATTAAAATTGGTATTGGTATTAGTAATTCTAAACTAAATCCAGAAAACGATCAGGTTTTTATTAACGACATAGACCATACAAAAAACTTATGTTCCTTTTCAATAGAAAACCAATTAATAATTACTGGAGCGTTTATACATCTGTTCAAAAAAGAAGCATATAAACTCATTGACCATAGCAAAGAAATTAGGTTTTTAAGTTTAGATGAAGAAAACTTCATACTTCAGTTGATACCAATTCTAGAAAAGAGTTTGAATACCCCAAAATTTAGTATACGAAAACTTACGCTTTCAATGGGGCTAAGTAAATCTAAATTTTATAGAACCATTGTATCTATAACAGGTATATCTCCACAGGATTTTATAAATGAATATAAATTATTTAAGGCTATGAACTTAATAATTAGCGAGAATAAAAATATTTCTGAAATAGCCTATGAAACTGGTTTTGGGAGTCCCTCCTATTTTTCTAAATGTTTTAAAAATAGATTTTCAATAACCCCATCCAAACTAAATGATATATACAGTAAAAACAATTAGTTGTATTAGCCTGGTATATGATCCCTATATACATATATTTGACTTCTATTTAATAGTCCGAATAGTGATTCTGCCTTAATTTGCACTATAAAGATTTGAAGGTCTTTTATTATTCTAACTAAAATTCAGTATTATGAAAATAGCAAAAGAAGATGTACCGGTAAGAATAGATTCACCGGCAGCAATAGCGCGACAGAAAAGAGATTTTGGTGATTCTACTGGATATGGAAAAATGGCAGGTGAGTTTTTTACTCTCTCAAAAGGAACTGATATTTCTCCATTATTGGAAGGATTAGAAGATAATATGTGTCAATCACCACATTGGGGTTATGTATTGAATGGTAATATCACTGTGAGATATACCAATAAAACGGAAGAAAATAATGTTACCGGCGATTTATTTTACTGGCCTCCTGGTCACACTGTAATTGCAAATGAAGATTCAAATATTATATTATTTAGTCCTCAGGATGAACACTGTCATGTTGTAGATCATATACTGGACAAAATGGGTGTACATCACGAATAAGAATTCACATGATAAATAAAGGGTAAAAGGGTTTATACATAAAAGGTGTATTATGTAAAATGTTATAATACACCTTTTATGTATTTTGCTTGCTTAATACTTTTAAGCCTAATGCTCAAGTAATTTAATATCTCTTAGATTATTAAAAGTGAAGGTTTTTACAGCTCCATGATCCGTGTATATACAAAAATCAGTAAGTTTTTCTGAACTTTCATTTTCTGTATTATAACTTATAAGCTTTCCCTTAAATGTAAATACATCATCTTCATCTCCCAACTCAACAATAACTTCTTTGTGCAATAACTGATCTAATGTTTCTTTTGTAAATTCATTCATAGGTATATTTTTTCAGAATAATGATTGTTTAATACACGATAAAATACAAAATATTTTTACGTATTTCAATTTAACTTAAGCAGATATAAATATTAAAGCAGCACTATTCTATAATTTTAACTCTATTTTCAAACCGCTTTTTAGTAACAGGCTTTTCATCTGCATAACCTAAGGATACGTTTATAGCGACTTCATAACCTTCAGGAATATCTAATTGTTCTAAAATATCTTTGTTTTCAGGTAAATTTAATACCGGAACCAGTGAACCAATAGGACAAGTTCCTAAACCAATGCCATGCGCACTAAGCAATATGTTTTGCAATATAATTCCGCAATCCAGTGTGCTTGTACCTATGTTTACATCACGAGCAATTACAATTAAACTTGGAGAATTATGAAAAATACTGAACCCTGGTTCTCTATATCTGGAAGCACTTCCCTGAAATTCTTTTCCCTCAGCAAAGTTTAAAAAACGTTGATTGATTTCATCCAATAACTTTTTATTTTGAATCACTCTTACTTGCCATGGTTGTCTGTTTAATGCACTTGGAGCATAGATAGCGCATTTTAATATGGTATCCAGTTGTTCTTTACTCACCTGTTGATCCGTATATTTACGAATAGCCCTTCTGGTTAACATGTTATCTATAATTACGTTACGCTTAGTTGTTTCACTAACATCCTGTTTCTGCGTAATTGTTGGCTGACAGGCAATAATTAAAAGCATAATAATGACTACGAAAAAATGTCGTTGCATAAGTTTTTATTAATTTATTTTTTAAAATTTCTGAGTCGGATATCCACAATTATTATTCCTAAATATGGGAAATATTAGGATCAATAAAGCATTTATAAGGAGGTAGATTCTCAAATACCTGAAAATAAGTCAGTGAACAGAAATAAAATATAACACTAAAAGGGTCAATCTGGTAGTAATAAAAACTCCTGACTAAAATAATCAATCAGGAGTTTCTGATCCATAAGCAGAGAAACTGACAATGGACAGGTTATGTATTTATACAAGATTTGAAAAGGTCACAAATAATGGATGGCTACAAGCAGGCTCTTGATATTTTTAAGCCTAACGCCATGATTGATATTCCAGTAATAACTGTAATTTTTAAATGGTTCTCAAAAGCTCTCCACTCATTAATAATTAAATCCAATTAAATTATAATACTGTAACCAGGGAATAAAAAGTAAAGCTGCAACAAGCATCAAAGATTGGTAGGCTATATCAACCGGTTTTAATTCTTTAAATCGAATAGCTTTAATCAAAGAATAGATGGCAGCACACTCCAATGGTATAATAATAAATGGTATTACTAAGGTAATTTTAAGTAGCAAGGGGATACCAAAGAAAAAATCGTTTAGCTCTGTTTTTGTTAAGGTATAAGCAAGCAGCCCTATAAAAAGAGCAATGGTTAAGGCCAATGCGAAGTTCATTTTTTTAATCAGATTACTTTTTTTGTGGCGACTAAATAGTTTACGTTCAACACTTGTAATAATGTATATCAACACAATAAGGATAATACTCCCTATCCAATACATCTGAAATGTAACAGGTTCGTACCATTTTAATTTTTGGTAGGAATAGATCTGAGTAAAGAAATAAAAAATCTCTCCTCTTGTATCTCTGTCAAAGGCAAAATGACCATATTTTGTATGGAAGGTTAAATCCGATACGGGCAGTAATTCCAGGTTCCAGTCAAGGACTTTAAGTATACTATCTTGTGAAACAATGGTAATTTCCGGAACTAAACCAATTAATACACCTAATTTACCTAAAGTTTTATGTGCATAAGCTGTTAATCTGTACTTACCTGCGAATTTATTCAATGGTTCGTCAACAGATCCACGCTTAGGGGTAACTTCTGCCTGTTGCTTTTCAATAATGCTCTGGGGCATCATTCGTTCTACAAAGCTATCAGCAAATTCATTAATAAACCGTTGACTATTACCTTTGCTACCCTCTGAATTAACATCAATAAAAAAACCGATGTTTTTATCGGGAAACAGAGCTAACCTACTTTGAAACCCCTGCCAGGAGCCATCATGTCCGTAATATTTAATTTTGTGGGATTGAAATTCATATAGGCCAAGCAGCCATCCATATTCAGCCTTTTCGTACTGCTTAAATGGGGAGTAAAGCATTTTAGCCACAGATGTAGAGTCTAAAATTTGTCTTCCTTTAAAACTACCATTATTCAAAAACATAGAAATATAGTTTCCCATATCTGATGCTGTTGCAAATAATCCGCCTGCCGGGTAACAAAGTAAAAAATCTGGTTTAAAAGGGATGAATCTTTCACCGTTATGCACATAACCAGTTGCATAGTTTTCGTTTAACTTAGAAGCTCGTCTATAACTACTGGAATTCATTTCCAATGGATTTAAAATATTCTGACTTACATACTCATAATAGGGTATCCCGGATACTTCTTCTACAATAAAACCCAATAAAGCATACCCCTGATTGGAATACATCATTACCTTACCTGAGGGCCTTATTTGTGGCGGCAACTTTGTTTTTAAATATTTATCCAGAGGAATTAAGTCCTTTTTGCTACGAACAGACATACCAATAATGCTATAATCTAAACCTGCAGTATGCGTTAAAAGATTCCTTACTGTAATGGAATCGTTAAATTTATATTTCAATTTAAATGAGGTTAGATAGTTGTTTACATCCCTATCAAGATCTAACTTTCCTTTTTCATATAGTTGCATTATAGCAGTACCTACAAATGTTTTTGAAATAGAGGCTATTCCGAATATCGTAGAATCAGCAACCACCGATGTATTGGTTTCAATATGAGCCATGCCATAACCATTCATATGAAGAACTGAATCGCCTTTCATTACTATAATGGTAGCTCCCGGAATATGATATTCATTCATAGCTTTTGTAAATGAAGAATCGATCCAGGCACACAAATCAGTTTTTATAGGATTTGTATTTAATGAATACGCTACTTTATTGGATAAGAAAATGGAAAGTAGGATTAAAAATATGCAGATTTTGAGTTTCATATAAGGGAAATTTATTTTCATTGATAATATAAATCTTGCCAACGTCATTTATACTGATGTATGAGTAGAGTACATACTATAGCTCGTTTCATGTGTTTATTTTTTCTTCAAATTGCCACATGGAACTCGCCGAAAAAACAATCATTCTCCTGTGTTAGAAGTTTTTATCTTGGCTTATTTCATAGTATTAAATTTAAAACCATAAGGTTATCAGCACAATTGTAATAACCTCAATACTTCGTAGATTATATATTGAGGTTATCTTATGTAAGGAGCGTGAATGTATAATGAAATATTATAGCCTGTATTTTTTTCTTACTGGATTATAGCTCCGTTTTGAGAAGGGTATTTTTTTAAATTACCGAGTACAAACCAGATAATAGCTGTTATTATCAGAAATGTGATACCAAAAAGCGGGGCAATAAAAGTTACTTTTAAACCACCAGCGAGCATATCGGGTTTAATACTGGCGTTACCCAAACACTGAATAGCATCAAAAGCTGCTATAAGACCAATCATTTGTCCGGTTATACCAAATAGAAAGGATAAGCTGCCAAAAAATAAAATACTGTTATTGATTCTTATAAGTTTTTGAGGATTTTTAATGCCTCGATATAAAATAATAAAACGGATTGCCTGTACAATTGCAAGTATCCACATGGAATAGACAAGTGACATAAAAAATGTTCCACCTTCGAAGAATAATCTGATTATCATGATTTAGAAGTTTAAATTAATAATGGAACAATTGTAAATATTCATGATAATCTTTAAAAATATATTATGGAAACAACACATATGCCATCCTTAAAAACAAATTTAAAACAATAAATAGCAATTATGCCATTCGGGGTGCATTTTATGTCGTTGGCATAAAAACATGATATTAAGTAACATTGAAACTATATTCGTTTTATATTTGTTAGCTATGGCTAACAACAGAAACATAAAATCCCCCGGCAGCCAGCTAATTGCGAAGGGCGCTAACAGAAAAAACGTTTTTCCTTATTGGGAAATCATCTATTGGATCATAGCATGCCTATTTATGTTTTTTGTTTTTAGTAACAGGCACTATGATATTCAAATACGTACAAATGTATCCATCCTGCTATTACTGATTAGCTTTGCAAGTGCAAGAATTATCAATAAAATATTAATTCCAAAGTTCTTATATAAAGGTAAAACAGGGTTATTTATTTATTCTATCTTTTTCTTAATTATTATATCGTCATGGTTAATTAGCATAGCACTCTTTTTAATTACTTTTTATAGCAACATTGCTTTTGAAAATACCATTTTACCTTCCAGAGAAGATGTTATTATTCTTCTGACCGGTACCTATATCATTGCACTAGTATCATCTATGTTTTATTTTACAAGGGAATCTTATCAATCAAAAGAAGAAAAACTAATTATTGAAAAGGAAAAGAATCAGCTGGAATTAAAATTTAAGGAAGTACAGCTACAGTTACTTAAAGAGCAAATTCACCCGCACTTTATCTTTAACATGATGAATAACCTTTATGCCCTTGTAAATGTAAGCACGGAACTTTCAAGAGAAGTTATTGTACGCTTATCAGACTTACTGGAATATATGCTTTATAAATGCAATACGGAAAAGGTAGCATTAAGCAAAGAAATAGAATTCATCAACAACTATATTGAACTTGAAAAAATACGGCACGACGATAGTTTTAACGTAAAAACTGATTTCCCCGAGGATTTAACAGGAATAGAAATTGCTCCATTAGTTTTATTCCCCTTTGTTGAAAATGCTTTTAAGCACGGACTAAAACAAACCCATAACGATTTTATTACAATGGAACTAATGGTTACTGCAACCAAAATACAATTCAAAATAAATAACTACATACATAATATTAATGTTTCTGAGGCTAGAACTAAAAAGAGTAAGGGTTTAGGACTTAAAAATGTACGCGAAAGACTTGAACTATTGTACCAGAACAGATATGATTTGCAAATATCAACAGACAACAATAACTTTAACGTTACTCTAAAAATTATAAGATAATGCCCCCTAAAAATAAATATACTTGTCTGATTATTGATGATGAACCTTTGGCCATAAAAGTGATTCAGGAACATCTTGAAAATTTTAGTGAACAGTTTGAGTGTGTAGGAATTTACACTAAACCTATTGAAGCTATTCCTCAATTAAACAAAGGAGGTATTGATCTATTATTTTTAGATATTAATATGCCATCCATTTCGGGCATTGAATTCTTAAAAGCCATACCTAAACAGCCTTATGTAATCTTCACCACTGCCTACAGAGAATATGCTGTTGATGCCTTTGATCTTAATGCACTTGATTATCTTTTAAAGCCTATTTCTACCGGAAGGTTCTTAAAGGCTATCAACAAATTTCTTTCATTGGAACAGACTAATCATGCTAAACCTAAAGAAATCATTCATGTTAAGGCAGATAAAAAGCATTATAATATTCCTACCGAAACCATTCTTTATATTGAAGGCCTAGATAATTACATTAAAATTAAAACAACAACGAACAGCCTTATTTGCTACGATTCACTTTCTGGTATGGAGAAAGAACTATCTTCTGATATATTTTTACGTATCCACCGTTCTTTCATTATTAATATTAATCAAATAGAACACTACACATCATCATATATTAAAATAGATGACCGAAGATTTACTATTGGCAGAAATTATAAAGAGCAGGTATTAAACAATCTTGAAGGACAATAGAGCTTTAGTCGGAATATTTTGATAAATGAAATACAATGATTATAATCCACTACTGACTTCATTGTTAAAAAAATACTATCGTAATACATTCTACGATAAATACAAAATCGGAAGCATTAACTCCGGCTCGTTACAAGAAATTATTTTTGATTGGTGTGTAAATAGTGGGTATTGGGGAAGTTGTGGTACTCAAAAAGTATTAAACCGATTCTTTGATTATGAGCTAAAACTTGATGGGATTATCGGCAAACAAACTATTAATGCCATCAATTCCTGTCCTCCAGAACCGCTATTCAATGCCATAAAATCTGCTCGCATTCATTATTACCACATCATTGCACAAAAAGGTCAGAATCAGAAATTTTTGAAGGGGTGGTTGAGAAGGATTGATTCCATAAAATTCGTACAATCAATATGAATATTTTATTTGTGGATATTATTTTTTAATTTTGAAGCATATATTTAAACATTATTAGCCATGAGCTAACTCTTATATAATGTTTAAATATGAATAAAACTAAATTAAAAGAAGCGTTAGCAGCATTAGAAGGTAATTCATTTTCTGATGTAGAATACTTATTCCTGAAAGTAAATACTCCGTTTAAGGATAAGAAAGTATCAGATACTTTTTATAAGTCTGATTTTGCGTCAAATTTCGTAAAGGATTTATCTCAAACCGACCTATGGGATGAGATTTTATATTATTACTTTTCTAGAGGAGTAAATGCCAGTACAAGGTTTTTAGAAGCTGTTGTGGGTATTGATTTTAAATCTGCACAAGGCTTCATTTTACTTTATGAAAGCTATAAGTACTCTTATCACTGGGATACATTTGAATCCTTTAAATCATCCAGAGATATAAAGCTAAAGCAATTCTACAGAGAATTAGAATTTCTGAAAAATAACAAGGAGTATTGGGATGCTCAAGATAATTTACATCAAGAAGAAATTTTAAAATTCAGTTGTGAAGATATTATCATTCAGGCAATATCGTTTTTTCAGAAATTTAAAAACTACTCTCCCCAGAATATTAATGACAACAGCAAGATAATTAGTTACAGGCTTAATTTGATACATATCCTAAACAAGTTCATTAATGCAAAAAGAAAGGATAATTCTAATAATAATTTGCATTCTCAGCCTAAATATTGCATTAAAACATTTTCTGAAATATTGAATCAAGAATTGCCACCATTAAGGACAAAAGAATATTTTGAAAACAACTTTGATCCTAAATTCCTACCAAAGGAAAATGTAAGTGATATTAAAGAACAAATAAGGGGTATTATTAATTTCCAGTTTGCGAAAGCGGAGAATGAAAATATTGTGAATTCCATTTTAACTGGAAATGCTCACTTTGAAATGATAGATGGTAATGAAGCTGAAATTTTAACAAATAAGAGCTACATGGATTACCAGACTAGCTTAAAAAAAGACAAATACAATGAGCATTATCTAATAAACAAAGTCATTCGAGGAAATATAGATGAATTAAAGGGAAAGGGTAATGACGAGAATGACATGTGGAGAAGAGAGTACATAATAAAGAAATATTCTAGTTTAGAATATTTTAAGTTTTTCAATATACCTTTCGCTTTTAAACCGGAATCAACCGAAAGTAAGGTTGACTTTGAAAAAGCTATCTTATTACTTCAAGTATTTGCGGCTAATTTATTTCCTCAAGGTAGATTCTTTGGTATTCAAAATAAGAAAGTAGACTATGTATTTAAGCGCCAACTTGAAACTGAGTTTAAAAATGTATTTTCAAAAAGAAGGCAAATTGACTATGTATCAGTATTTGAAGAAAACGAATTAATTAATAATTGTATCCAATATTTTCAATGGAGTAAGGATGATGTGACTGGTATTATTAATTATCTTACTATTGACTTGAACTTAAAGAACGGCCAATTAATTAACATTGAAGATACTCCTTTTATAAAGATAGGTGATTTATATTTCTGGTTATCTGCATTAAACAAAGACTTGAAATGGGAAGTAGTACTCCATCGAAGATTTGTTAGAGATGAAATTTTAGCACATAATAAACAAACTGAAGATACAGAAAGGGATATAGCAGTGCTTTTTGAAAATGCAGGATTCGAATCTAAGCCAAGTTATAAGTATAATTACACCATTGATAATAAAACAAGGATTAGTGGGGATATTGACACGTTGGCATATAAGGAAAAAACAATATTCATTGTAGAAGTAAAAAATACATATGTAGAGGAAAATCCCAAACGAGACCATAAATATGTATTGGAAAATTTTAAAATTCATGCTGTAAATCAACTTAAAAAAGGAGAAAAGTACATAAGAGATAATTTTCCTGAAATTAAAAAGGAACTTAAAATTGATTGTTCTTTAGATGAATTAAACATCCAACCATTAATTGTTTCAAATGTATATGTGGGAGACGAAAATATTTTCTATGAGAAGTATTTAAAACTAAGTCTGTTTGAATTGACGATTATTTTAAGAGACGATTTGTATTCAATGAGAACAACGCAAATGTTTAAAACACTGCTTGAAATAAATGAATTTGAAGGATTTAATATTGACAATGTTAGTCATCATAATCCTTCTGGGGTTCCAGAGCCGGGTCAAGATAGAATTTTAAAGAAAGAGGATTTGAAATTATGGAAAAATGATAATAACTGTTCTCCATTTGATATCATATCAGCAATAAAGAAAAATAAAATATGGAAGCATTTAGAGTTTGACAATATCGTGTATTCATATTCTCTTGGGGAGTATAATTCAGAAGCAGATTATCTAGCGTAATTAATTGTTCACAGAATATTCATGTTATAGCTATAAGCTAACTTTTTAAACGTGAATATTATGAACAAATTAGTTAATGCAATTGAGATTATCCCAAGTGTAAACTTTCACTTATGGGAACCATGTAACATGAACTGTGGCTTTTGTTTTGCGACATTTCAGGATGTGAAAAGTAGTATTTTACCGAAAGGACATTTACCAAAAGAAAAAGCCATTGAAATTGTAAAACAATTGGCTGGTTTTGGCTTTGAGAAAATAACTTTTGCAGGTGGAGAGCCTACGCTTTGCCCTTGGTTACCTGAGCTAATTATATTGGCAAAGGAACTGGGAATGACAACTATGATTATTAGTAATGGTACAAAGCTTTCAGATGACTTTCTAAAAAAGAACAAAAAGCATTTGGACTGGATTGGATTGAGTATTGATAGCTTAAACGAATTTACCAATATTAAAATTGGCAGAGCATTACAGGGTAAGAGGCCATTACTGCGTGAGCATTATTACTCATTAATTGAGAGAATTAGAGTAAATAATTACAAATTGAAATTAAACACGGTAATAAACATATTTAATTACAACGAAAGTTTTGTTGACTTCATTGAGTTCGCAAAACCCAAAAGATGGAAAGTAATGCAAGTTTTACCTATTGAAGGGCAGAACGACAATAAAGTAGATGAGTATCTCATTTCTAATAAGGAATTTGATTTATTTCTGGGCAAGCATAAACATATTAATGGCTTAGTATCAGAAGACAATTCACAAATGATTTCATCGTATGCAATGATTGACCCATCCGGAAGTTTTTTTGAAAACAGCTCCGGGAGACATAAATATAGTTTACCAATATTAGAAGTAGGGGTTCAAGATGCTTATAATAGCATGAAGTATAACTATGGAAAGTTTTTAGAAAGAGGTGGTATCTATGATTCGTTGATGAAACAGGAATAGACCAGTTTAAGAATATTGATATCGAATCATCAGTGCCTAAAATAAAAACTCCCGACCAAAATAACTCAGTCGGGAGTTTTTCTGTGCCCAAGGCGGGACTTGAACCCGCACGTACGTAGTACACACGGCCCTCAAACTTGTAGGATACAAATATTATTGTAATCAAATTTACAATCAATTTTATAGATACCTGTATTTACTAGCTTTTTCTCGCATTTACTCCGATTTAGTGCGATTTATTCGAACCCATATTTACAACAAATACAATATTTGTTTCCGAATTGTTTCCGAATAAATATTGGTCGTTATGAATTGTTTCCGAATAGCTCTAAAGACTGCCATAGCACAAATTTATTAAATTATGGCAAATGCTACAGTAAGTATTTTTTTAGACAGCTCGTACACAAAAAAAGATGGTACGTCTCGTTTTTACATTAGGGTTACTCTAAACCGAAAAACAAAAAAGATTCCTTTAAATCTTTTTCTTAAACCTGATTACTACAATCCCAAAACCAAAAAGATTAAAGAAATCAGGGAAGTACCTGATGCGAAAAAAAACAATCTCTATTTAAAAGATAAAGAAAGCGAGGTTGAGCAAATCATCATCGAATTAGAGAGAAGAAAACAACCTGTAACCTTTGAAAGTATTTTAAGCCTTTACTCAAATAGTGAAGTTAACGGAAGCTTTATCGAATTCGCAAAAACAAGACTAAAGGAAGAGAGAAATAGAATTAAAGCATCCACATATAAGGGCTTAGAATTCGGTATCATTAAACTTGAAAGATACCAAGCTAATGTTACCATTTATGAAATCGATGAGAATTGGCTTGAGAAATATCGAAACTATCTGATAGAACACCTCAATAACAAGCCAAACACAATTTATGATAGCATGTCAATGATAAGAAAATTCATAACCTATGCTCATAAAAAGAATATCATAGACAGAAATCCATTTAGCAATTTTTCATTCCTGAAAGAAGATGGTAAAAAAGACCATCTTTCATTAAAGGAATTGGATATGCTTCATGATTATTACAACAGCGAACAATTCTTGAAAATCTACAAGAAGGATAATCGAGGGAAAACTTACCTAACTGGAATGAAATACCAGGAAACACTTCAACACATTTTAATCAGTTGCTATTGCGGATTAAGGCTCTCTGACCTGAAAAAATTAAGATTCAAACATATTGAAAACAACATGATTATTATGCCGATGGAAAAAAGCCGAAAGGATAAAGAAAAGATGCTCCGAATTCCAATTACAGAAAGGCTTAAATCGGTTCTTGATTTAGATGGCGATAAGAAGCCAAACGACAAGATTTATCAAGGCTTTGTGCGAAATAGCTCCGATATAAATCCCATGTTACGCTTTATAATGAATGAGGTTGGTATAAAAAAACGCCTCTCTTTTCATTGTACAAGACACACTTTTGCAGTAAGTGCATTAACATTAGGTATGTCTCTTGAGACTGTATCTGATATTATGGGGCATAATGATTTAAGAACTACTCAGATTTATGCTAAAATCATTGATGACAAGCGAAAGGAAGAAATGTCGAAATGGAATAGGTTAAATAACCTCAATAATGAAAATATAAACCACGCTAGAGCCATTTGCCCGAACTGCGATAATGAAGTATTCAGTTTTGAAAAGGGAGTGATTAAGATTAAAAAGCTCACACTTCAATGTCAATCCTGCTCCACAAAATTCTCTTATGTAGTTGAATAATAAAGAAGACAAGAAATGAAATCATATACGAACACAATATTAAATCACAAGGGAACATACGCAGTTCTTTTGCACGTTGATAATTATTTTTTATTAACATTTTCAAATTAACACATAATGTTCGTATATGATTTTATAGAGAAGATTGGAAAGATTGAGGTGAAATACTCAAGGAAGTTTAGAAAGCGGTATTTAACATTTACTGAGGAATTTTCTTCTGAACAGGAATACAATCAGCAGTTGGATGAGTATCTAATTGAGTTTAGAAAAGAAATTCAAAGCTTACCTTTTAGTTTAAATTCAAAACAGTCAAGAAAAGTATTTTTGCATAATATATACGATGAGTTTCTTTATACCAGGGAACGCCTTAACGAGCAATTTATTCAATTAGTATCCCAAAGTCACGATTGTATCACTTTGCAAAAAGTGCGGTTTAAATGTTGCTTTCCTAAATACTTCCAAAAGAAGTATTTGAAAAAAGCTAGAACTGCATATCGCCAACTACATGTTGTATTCACTTTACGTATTGATAAAATTGAAACTGCGGTTGATATTTTAAAGCTGACAGCATTGAATGATGGGATTGAAATGGATATTTCGGATAAGCAAAGCCCTGTAAGATTTAAAACCAATCTTTCAAGTCCAGAACTTGCATATCTTTCATTTAGGATAATGAATAAAGTGTCTGTAGACCCAAATTTCAATCGCACTCATTTATCCAGGATATTAGCAGATAATTTTTCTACAAAAAGAGCTGAGTTTCCAAAAGCAGAACAAATTAGAAAACAGTTTACAGATGTTAATGACAACGTAAAAAACAAGGTCGAATCACTACTTGAAGAATTGGCAAATGCCAATACTGTATAGCATTTGTAATTTTTTTTCAAAAAAATCATTTCTATTACATCTTGATTTAATGATTGTTACCAAAAGGGGACAAAGGGGGACATCCCCCTCTGTCCCTTTTTTCGTGTTTGCAGCAAATGTATGTTCGCTTACAAATTGATGTAGAAATAAAAACATACGATTATGCAGAAAGAAGATTTAAACAATTTAGTTACCGTAGCTGACTTAAACAGTTTTTCTGAGAAAATTATAAGCGAGATTCACAGGCTATCGGAAAAAGACAAACCTGAATTTTACACACCCAATCAATTCAGCAAACTGACAGGTATGCCCTACACTACTGTTATTCATTATTGCAAGAAAAACATGTTAAAAGCAAGACAGGAATTTAAAGGAGGTTCTTGGCAGATTTATGCGAGCGAGATAAATAGGCTTAAAGAGGAGGCAAATACAAACCATTTAACATTCAGATAATGGAAAACAATGAAAAACCAGTCGCTCAAAGCAAACATCAATTAACAAAGGCATACAATGTAAGCTATTTAACACTTCAACGCTGGCTTGAACCAATTAAAGAAGAACTTGGTGAATATCGAGGCAGAGCATACACCCCAAAGCAAGTTCAGATGATTTATGATTTATTAGGTCGCCCATAAATAGAATATCGAAAGCAATGACAATATATCTCTCCGGAATCCATTACGAAACCGATGCAAATTTCATTCAAAGCTTAAAAAGGCAATTGTTGAATCTAGGATGTACCATAGTTAATCCCGATGAAAAGTTAGATGATAGGCTTGGTTGGTCTAAAAGCCTTACTCTCCGTCTGAGTTTAATTCTCGAAAGCGACACCATTTACATGTTACCTAAATGGAAAGAAAGTACTACTGCAAGAATTGAACTTACGGCAGCAATGAAGGAGAAGAAAAACCTCTGCTTTTCAATTGATGATATAAAAGATTTAATAACCACCCTTGACGGCTATTAATGGTTTCGGCAGGATTGAACAAGGGCAATCCTGCCTTTTACACAAAAAGTTCATTTTCAAAACAAATTATAATGACAGCATTAGCACCAAATACGTTATCGAAGTTATATTATTTCGATAACCGCATAAAGAGTTTCTATGAAAAAAACGGCTATACCAACATTCCGTTTGATGGCAATAAAATTCAAAAAATGATTGAAGATTCACAATTGGAGTTGAATGCTCTCTTTTACAAGATTTGGGGTTCAGATATGGGCTACCACCTGTTAGATAAGTTTTACGATTTCAGGGGTAATGTTTATGAGTTCTTTATGAGCCTTGACAGCAGCAATCGTGAGTTATTGACAGGAAAAGATTGGTAGCCGATGGATGCAAAAATGGTCATAGAGCAAATCAATGATGAAATTTACGAGGTTGTCTCAAATTTTGTCACACTAAAGAAAGCAGGGGTTAATTACAAAGCTTGTTGTCCGTTTCACAATGAAAAAACTGCTTCGTTCAGCGTTAACCCGGCAAAAGGAATTTTCAAATGTTTTGGTTGTGATAAAGGCGGTAATGCCATTGAGTTTATAAAGGAGCATGAAAACGTTGAATTTAAAGAGGCAGTCGAAATTGGCGCAAAGCTTTTGAACCTCAATTTTGAATGGAAGAAAAGCACCAATTGGGATGAAGCTAAATTCAAACATGAAGAAAGCCTGAAAATAGCTTGTAATATCATTGAAAGGTTCTTCTTAGAACAGGTCAATCATAAGAATGCACAGGATTACATAAAGCAGCGAAACATTGTCATTCCTGAAAACAGCAGCTTTAATATTGGCTACGCTCCAAGTGGAAATGCTCTGCTTGCCCATGCCAGGGAGAAAGGTGTAAAAACGGAAATACTTGAAGAAATAGGTGTATTGAAAAGCAACGACAAAGGCATTTATGACTTTTTCTACAACCGATTGATGTTTCCTGTTTGCAATTCCAAAGGTCAAACCATTGCTTTCGCCGGGCGTGATTTGAACGAAAACCCAAAGATTAAGTATCTGAATACACACGAGAGCTGCATTTACACCAAAGGCAATGAATTGTATGCTTTAAATATTGCAAGATTCGCCATTAAAAACGAAGACCGGGCATATATAGTAGAAGGTTATACCGATGTGCTTCGGATGCACTCCATTGAAGTAATTAATTCAGTTGCAACAGGCGGAACTGCATTAACCAACGCACAGGCTAAGCTCCTGAAAAAATACACCAATAAGGCTACGCTCATATACGATGGCGATAGTGCCGGACGAAATGCCATGTGTCGGAATGCTGAAATACTGATTAAAAATCAGTTCCATGTTTCGGTAGTTGTACTACCCGAAAAACAAGACCCTGATTCTCTTTTTATAGACAATAAAACGTTTCTTCAGTACGATGAACAACAGGAAGATTACATCATATACAAAACGGCTGAATACGCTGAACGATTTGCCAATGACCCGGTTAAGAAATCGGAAGTAATTAAGCGGATGGCTGCCCTGATTAGTTGCTATGATAAAACCAACCAGGAGGTTTATCTTGACTTTGTTTCTGAGCAGATTAAACCGAAAAAAGCTTGGCAGGATGCTTTAAAGGAAAACAGCCAGCCAACAGAGAAAAAAGTCAAGAAGAAGGAGAACATTAACGACATTATAAAACTGAAAAAAGAGCAACAGGAAAACCTCTTGGAAAATCAGTTTTATGAAGAAAAAGGGGCATACTGGACTGTGGAAGGTAAGAATCCTAAGCAAATATCCAATTTCACATTTGAAGCTTTATTCTGTGTTTTCCATAGGGATGCACAAGGGCGAACCGACCTGAAATACATTCTTAACCTGATGAGCCAATACGGACGGAAGCGACTTGCCACCATATCATCGGATGACTTTTGTACTCCTGCATCGTTTAAAAAGCAAGTTCACCGTAGGCATGGTTTCTTTTGGTATGGCAACGACACACAGCTAGATAGTATTAAAAACGTGAAGCTATTGGGCATACCCGAAGCAAAGGAACTAGAAAGGGTTGGCTACAATGAAAAGAACCGCTTTTGGGTATTTGCCAATGGTTTGTATTACGATAAAACATTCCATGAGATTGATGAGTATGGTGTTACCACCCATGCAAAACGAATAAACAGCATGGATGAGTTTAAGGATATTCCTCCCGAAAGTCAGATTCGTATTGGGGACACCTTTCACGTATTAAATACAACCGCAGAGTTTGTTGGTAAATATGGTGCAGATAACCTGAAAGATAAAATTAACCAGGGCCAGGTAAATCTTTTACATTTCTTCTTTCTGCCCTATGGTAAATTATTGAGAATTGGTACAAGCGATAGCGGAAACCCATTTAAGGAAAACTCAAAGTATATTCAACCACCAAAGAATAGCAAGTGGGATTTTGGTAAGTGGGCATCATCCATGAACAAGGTTTATCCGGGTAATGCAGAGTTACTAATTGCCTACTATATAGCCACCGTTTTCAGCGATGTAATTTATAAAGCCAATTTCGGGTACTTCCCATTACTATTCCTGTTTGGGAAACGCCAATCAGGTAAAAGTACCGCAGCTCGAAGTATCATGTATATGTTTGGCAAGCCACCTATGGAAGACGGTATTAACCTTGCTTCCGGTAGTACAAGTACAGGTATGCAGCGAAGTATGGACTCTACAACCAACCATCCGTTTTGGGGCAATGAGTATAAGAACAGCATCCATAAAAATACCATCGAGGCGTTAAAAGGTATTGCCGACCGCAATGGAAAGCTTACAGGGGTAAAGTCTGGCGGTAACGAAACACGTATTGCAAAGCCCAGGGGTTCGGGTATTATTAGCGGTCAGGATTTACCAACACAAGACCCGGCTCTCTCAAGTCGCAGCTTGCTAGGAGAATTTGATGATACCAATCGGGGAAACTATGAAGACCTGAAAGAGTTCAAAGCTGCCGAAGAAAGTTTGCAGTTTACCAATATTACCTGTTCAATATTCGACAATCGACATTTAATTGAGGAACACTACGCTAAAGAAGAACCTGGTATTAGTTCAGAGGTTATGGATGAACTTATTAGCGAATTTGGGAATGTTGACCGCAGAACCGTTTTGAATATTTCATCGGTACTCACTCCTATGAAAATACTAATGGAACAATCTGATTTGAAATTCCCTTTTGATTATCAAACAGCAAAAACAGCCTTAATACTTTCTGCAAGACTTACCATATCAGTACAAAACCAAAGTGATGAAGTGGAGCAATACTTTCATGTGCTACAATCCCTGCTTAATCTTTATAAAATATCGGATAATACACATTACAGAATCGTTGTAGCTGAAAATAGCGTAAAGCATCTTTATATAAGAGTTGGAGCGATACATGGTTTATACAGGGAACAAGCTCGCAAAGAAGGGATAACCGTATTAGACCAGGCGGTGATTGGTGAATACCTAAAAAAACATCGTTCATTTATTGACTATCGCAGAAAGAACGTACAGTTCGGAAGCAATAGAACAAGTGCTTACATACTGAACTATGATACCCTGAAAGAACAAGGTATTGAGCTTGAACGCTTCATCTAAATATATAAATCAAAACACATTATTAAAGCTTATTAATGGTAGTATTGCAAAAACCGTCCTCATTTCCTCACTTACTAAGTATAGAGTATAATAATATACTGATATATAATACTATAAACTTTTCTATTCTAATAATAAGTGAGGACGACTGAGGGAAACATGAGGGATTATTGAGGGACAAAAGAGGACAAAGCATACTCTTTCCCTCACTCCTCCTCAAAGTCCTCAATTTATGTAACTGATATTTAATAGCTTAAAGCAAAAATGAGGAATGAGGACAGTTTTAAAAAAATACCATAGGCTCTGAGAACCAAAGAATTTTCAATAAAACAAGAAGAATATAAATATACATTTAAACATTTTTAATGCGATGAAAAAGAACAGTAACGTACAGAAAAACAATAATATTCACGACAATTTCTTTAAAAGCCTTTTCTCTGTAAAAGAGAATCTTGAAGATTTGCTATTAGGCACATTGCCCAAAGAAGTTCTTCAAGGTTTGAAGCCCGAAACACTTGTTTATGACCCAACCGAATACGTTGACCAGGAACTTGCTCCCTACTTTAAAGATGTGTCATGCAATATGTTTTATGGGAATACCAATATTAAAGTATCGCTTCTGTACGAACACAAAAGTTATCCCGATAAAAACATACACTTACAGTTACTTCGCTATATTCTGAATGTTTGGGAAAATCAAGCAGCTAACAAACAGCCACTTACTCCTGTAATTACAATGGTATTCTATCATGGAAAACCGAAATGGACGGATTCGGGTTTTGTTCAGGTTCCGGAGGAACTAAAACGCTTTGTACCATTATTTGATTATGCCCTATTCGACACAAAGGATATTGAAGACCATGCTATCATCCGCCACTTTAAGCGACCAAGTGTAAAAGTAGCCGTATGGTTTATGAAACGGAGTGACAATCTGATTGGCTTTATCAAGAACAACCCTGATTTGGCACGAGAAATGTTCAGCCAGTTAAAGGAAATTGACGAAACTATTTTCCAAAAAATAGCGTTATATTTGTATAAAGTTTCTGGTTTAAAACCTGATAAAATTGATGAGATTATGGAAACAATTTCACCACAAATTAAAGATGCTTTTGCAGAGGCAGCTAACGAACTGAAATACCTAGGTAAGAAAGAAGTTGTTGTAAAAATGATTGCAAAAGGTTATTCGGATAAAGAAATATCCGAAATAACAGATATTGCTATTGAGGAAATTCAAAAAATTCGGACAAACAACTCTCATTAAGAGTAGTTAATCTACGATATAGCCCGGTATCAGTTTTGGTATCGGGTTTTTTATTGCTTTTTTTTAAAGCAAGACTAAAAAAAGCTATCTTTACATTCATAGCTGTCAAGGGTATAATTATATAGATTATGCCCAAAAATCTTCATTACATTCTAAATGCAAGTCTCGATTCGAGGTTTTTGTTGGTTACAAAGCGACCGTTTATTCAATTAATAGTAGAAAGTCTCCTCCAAAAAAATCAATATTCAAAAAAGTCTTTAAGATTTTGTCTTAAAGTCCTCAAAAGCAGTCTGTATAAGCTAAAAAGTTCTCAAAAGCCCTCAAAAGCAGTTGAAATATACTCTACAAGGCTGCTTTTCTCAATAATTCAGGTGCGTTATCGCTCATTTTTCAACCCAAATCCAACACTATGATAGTACGCAGAACCATATTAAAGCAGGATTTGGTAAAGAAATTGTACCCCGATAGTATTTCTATTAAATCAGCAATGCAGCAACTTCGGAACGAAATTGATATTTGCCCTACACTAAAGCTAAAGATAGAAAAGGCTGGAAATTTAAAACGCCACTATTACACAAAACAACAACTCCTTATAATCCTTGAACATTTTTGTATAACACTTGAAGAATTTGAACTGCTATGAAGTATTTCTTAGACATAACCGATATTGAAGAAGCAAAAGCACGTTACCGAAAATTGGCAAAGCAACTACACCCTGATGCTGGAGGGATTGCCAATGAATTTCAAAATATGCAGAATGAATACCATTCTCTTCTTCAAAAATTACAACAAAATAATTATTCCTCTACTCTGCCACAAAATGTATCACCTGAAAATGAGCTAATTAAAGAGTTAGGTAAATATGCCAGAACTCTGATAAAAAAGCAAGTGCCTCAGAATTATTTAAGGAAGAAAATTGAGGCAACAGACTCCACCATTAAAAAGAGTTTATTTGAAGATCTTGTAAGCCTGTTAGATAGTATTAAATAAAAATAGAATATAATCAATAATTTTAGAATATATCTTCACTGAAATGTCTCATAACGCCCTGAATACTAACGCATATATTGTCTCACACCAAGAGAATGTTTGATTCAAGAATGACACTAATACCATGTATTACAACCTTTTCTTTTAACAAAAAATAAAAGAATGAGCAGAAAACTTTATCTTCGTGTACACACAAGGTAATCGTTTTTATGAATATATCGGAGCACATATATCTTGATTATGCCGCATCAACTCCCACTTTACCTGAAGTTGTTGAAGAAGTACTCCCATACATGGTAGAAAATTTTTCAAACCCTTCAAATGGGATACACAATGGAGGAAAAACTGTAGCGCAAGCAATAGAAAAGGCAACCACACGAATACAGAAGCTAATTGGGGCATGGGATTACGATGTCATATATACAAGTGGAGCAACCGAAGGTTTGAATATGACTTTAAAAGGTCTTTATTTAGAATCTGGTCATCATAAAAAACAAATAATCACATGTAAAACTGAACATAAAGCTGTGCTTGCTGTATGTGATTATCTTACAGAATTAGGAGCGGAAATATCGTATGTTGATGTTAATATAGATGGAGAACTTAATTACGATCAACTCAAACAGTTAATAAGTGAAAATACTCTTGCCGTTTGTTTAATGGCTGTAAATAATGAAACTGGAGTTATTCATGATATTGATACTATTTCATCAATTTGTCTTCAGAATAACGTAAAATACATTTGTGATGGTACACAAGCTGTTGGAAAGCTTCCATTAAATATTGAAAAGACACCAATTGATGCCTTGATATTTTCCGGACATAAAATGTATGCTCCTAAAGGAATTGGAGCTGTTGTATTAAAAAGAAGCTTCAAAATCCATCCATTGATTCATGGTGGTGGTCAGCAGAACGATCGTAGATCAGGAACATTAAATGTACCAGGAATTGTAGGTCTAGGTAAAGCTGCTGAAATACTCACAGAAAGGATTACTATAGAAAATGATAATATTCGGAGACTACAAAAATTGCTTGAAGGGCAATTAACTAAAGAGCAAAAGTCAAAAATAATAGGAGCACAAGCAAAAAGGTCTCCATATATCTCCAATATTTATTTTCACTTGAATGAACATGAAGAAATTATTTTTCCATTAAGTTCGAAAATATACTTTTCAACAGGTTCTGCATGCACTAGTGAAATTATTGAACCTTCGCATGTATTAAGAGCTATGGGAATGGATTCTAAAGAAGCAGATCGCTGTTTGCGGTTTAGTTTCGGCATACAGACTACAGAAAATGAAGTTAAAGAGGCAATAGATTTAATTAAAAAGGAGCTTAATAAAGTATAGGCAACAAACTCCTAAGTTACATGAAAAATAAATAATTCTTAAAGAGTACAATTAATATATGACCCAGTTCACCTCATTTAAAACGCTTATAGAAAGGCTCTTTATAAGCTCCAAAGATTCAGTTGTTGATGGCACAAAAGACAGTACCAATGAATTCATGGAATATTTACACGTTCAAAGACTTGTTGAACGTAAATTGAATAAACTAGTTGAAGGTAGTTATAAGAGTGAAATTCCACAATTGATACTTGTATCAGGGAATGTAGGTGACGGAAAATCTCATTTACTTGCTAATTTATTTAAACTCTATCCTGATGAAATGAAGGAGTTCATCGTAAAAAATGATGCAACTGAAAGTCAAAACTACGAAAGAAGTTGGCAAGAAGAACTTGCTCATTTTTTACAGGATTTTACTGATGAAAAATTAAAGGAACCCCAACCTAAACCAACAAAAGCAATTTTGGCTATTAATTTAGGAACTCTAACAAACTTCTTTGAAAATAATGGAAATGAATTCACAATGCTATCGCAGTTTGTTGAAGAATATCAACTCTTAGAAAATAGCTATAAGCATAAAGAATTCAAGGAAAATTCTGTTTTCAAGCACATCAACCTAGCTGATTATCAAATCGTAAGTGTAACTGAAAATGGAGCTAATTCTGAAATAATTACGGATTTAATAAAAAAAATTACTACTCATAAGGACAACAATCCTTTCTATAAAGCTTTTATAGAGGATTACGAAGATTTCGAGTACAAGAACTATTGCCCAATTTATTTGAATTATTTATTCCTTTCGGATTCTAAAAATCAAGAAGTTATATTAGAAATTCTTATAAAAGCCATAATTAAAGATAAACTTATCATTTCGATAAGACAGCTATTAAATTTCATAGCTCAATTAATTGTCCCAATTAACCTACAGAATAAAAATATGGAAGAAGTAAAACAACTCGCCATTAAGAATTCTACAAATAGAGAATGGGAATATACTTTAGAGGGGCTTATACAATACATGTTATTCGAAAGAAAGGACAGCTATATATTTCAATCACTAACAAAGCAGGATCCTTGTAGAAATAGAAGTCAGAAGCTTGATAAAGCAATCTTAAAATTGAATGTCGCAAATAATATCCCTGAAGTATATAAAGAGTTTGGTGTTCAATTACCCAGCTGCATTAAAGAAAATATAACTAACTCCATTGATTTAGAAGAGCGAAAGACTGCAAAAATCATTAGACTTCTCATAAGGGGAGCTTATTTTACAAATGAAAGTCTAAAAGGAGATAAAATCTTCGAAAGCTTCCTAACTTACTTATTCTATAGCTATTCTAACCCCCAAAGTGACAGAATTAAAGTAACAAACCGGACTATACTAAATGGAATATTTAATTGGAACGGAAGTGTTTCAGGTAATCAAAGCATAAATATTAAAGCAGGTCAAAAGCAAAATACTTATCTAATTAGTCAAGAATTAAAGATTAAACCTGTCCTTGAGAAGTTAGGGGATATTGAACAAGATGGACAATTACATAGATATTCACCAGCGATAACAATGGCGTTTATGACCAAAAATAAATATAAGGTTGAAACTACAATTGATTATAGCTTATTTGAATTACTAACCCAAATAGGACAAGGTTATCGTCCAAATCGAGAGGATAGACAAGATCATTTAAGTTTTGAGCATTTTATTACCAAGATAACTAGAGATGCAGGCAGATTAGAAGACTTATCATTTCATCACATAGATGGAAGGTCAAAAGATCGATACACATTGAGTTATACGGATGGTATAGGTTATGAATTTTGCAAAGAAGAATAGTTATGGTTTTAACATTTGACAAAAATAAAATAAAGGGCTCGTTTAGTAAGAGTATTAAAGATGTTGAATCAGATTGCCTAATAGCTTCAAATAACTTTCAACACTGTAAAGGTAAGATTATAAAGGTATTCCCATTTGCAACAGATGAAACGGGACTTAATGCTAGTGAATCTGATTTTAAAACATTTAACGGCGTAATCGGAAATGTTGTTAGAAAGGCTTTTTCTTGCCCTAGTAAGAACGTTATCGTTGATAAAGATTTTATTTTAAATGAGATAGGCAAAAAAGATGACTTTATTGGCAATGAGCAAGTTAAAATACTTCAAGACATCATTGAAAAATTATTATTTGACAAAAATGGAGATATTTTCAAATTTGATTTAAAAGTCTTAAAATACTTACAATTTGAAAAAGAGAATGCTAAGTTAAAATCTATCGCTGAATTTGTGACTGGCACTTTAATAACTAATGATATACAAAAGATGATAAAGGATGTCGATACTCCTAGTAACGAGCACCTTTTATATCGTCTAGTTTTAGATGTTTTGCAAGATGCAGAAGATAATAACGGTAAATATGTTGACAGCCAAAATGGCTTTTATGAAGGACTACTAACAAAGAACTTAAAAGAACAGCTCAAGAAAGATATTGAATCGCTTTCTGTGGATGAAAATGGTTTTATCGAAAATATTAATCAACTAATTAAGTTTTATTTCTTTCAATTAATTGTTCAATTATGCCTGGCCTTTGATCATTTTATTTACGCAAAAGAAAAACGTAATGTACCAAAGTTATTCTTTACGTTTAATTGGGAAAAGGTAAATAAAAGTCGCTTAGGAATTGTAAATGGGTGGCAGCTTTTAGAAAGTCATACTGAAGATTTATTTGTTCATGCTAATTGTCTTGAGTTTCTGAATACAATCAATTGGAAAACAGAAGGTTTAAAAACATACAAAGAGATTGAGGTAGAGTTAGAGGAATTAGATGAGGAAGAACTTTTCACACTGAATACAACTATACAGAGTATCATTCACATGTATAAAACAAACTTTTTGGAGGATATACAATTCAAGGAAGGAAAAACTTGGGAGGATATTGATAAAAAGAACTTTACAACACTAGATACTACTGATAATAAAACTCTAGTAATTGACAGCATAAAAGAACTTTTTCATACGATAAAATTTCAGTTTAAGTACGGCAAAGGAGGAACTGCGCAAAAGGCATACAGTAATTGGTTCAAAAGATTTAGTCTTGTTAATTATCTCCGTCGCAGAGGTCCACTGGGGATGGCTTTAAGTATGGATAAACAATTATTATTACTTCTAACAAGCTTATCTATTGGCAATAAAGATAAAATATTAGTAAAACATTTATGGGAAGAGCTAGAAAATAAAGGCGTATATCTAGATTTAGAATCAAAAAAAGAAGCGATCAAGTTATTTGAGCAAATAGCAATTTTAGAAAAGAAAAGTGATAGTGGTGATGCTCAGTATGTTAAAAAACTTACCAATTAATAAATCGAATGAAATCAGATCTTATATATAATTTTTTAGCGCAGGGAATAATAGAGTATTTTAAAAACACCACTTTAACTTTCGGTGCTTCATATCATGCAAACTTTGAGGAGGCTGATGATGTTGCTGGTATCTACAAAGCTTTGTTTAGAAAAGCGGGGTTGGAAAATATCAGAGAAATATTCCAACACAATAAGTACTCAACATTTGCAATCGATTTTAAGAATGCAAAGTTGCTAATTGCAGGCAACTCTCATGACGTAGGAGATCACGGATTAACACCTGATATTCATGAAGATTTTCTGACTGCAATAAGAAATTATATTAAAGCTCAAGAAGAACTGTACAAAGGTTATTCTGTTTTATTCTTACATAATACTGAGTTGGATAGTATTATTGGTGGAGCACAAGACCTTGCTACAAAAGAATACCCATTACATATTGCATCTGTAAAGGATGCTATTCAAAGAAACATAAAAAGTTCAAACAACAAATTACCTGAACAAGAAAAAAAGGTTCTTACTTATTTGATTAAGCATCAAGGAGAAACTAGTTATGATATAGATCGTTCTATTTTTGATTATGGGGTTTATTTAAAGGTTTTAGAGAACCAAAAGATTGAGGATAAAGATTATCAAGAACTTGGAATTTTCAAAGATGAATCAATTTTAAAAGGAATAGAATCAGATACTGAAAATAAGAAAAGGCTAAAACACAATATCGAGCTTCATGAAGAGATAAGCAATGGACATCAATATGGTAATATTGATCAAATTGTTGAGAGGAAATATGATGAAAGCATACAAAAGAAATTAAAAAATAGAGAGTTATGTTTCTATGTCACATATGATCAATTAATCAAATCTATTGAGAGGCGAAAAAACATAAAAGGTATTGAATATAAGCCCAATGAGACAGGATATAATAAGGAATGGCTGAAATGTAGAGATATTGCTCAAGGAAATAGCTCTAATCAGCAACGAATAAGAAATATCATATTATTTAATCCTGACAAAAAAGATTTGGTAACAGCTTCACTTGAATTTAAATCAAAACCAAGTGATAAAAAATTGCAGTTCAAAAAAGACTCCTTAATTAATCCCCAAATAGAAGGTAATACTATAGAGTTAGTGATAACTTTTAGTGAAGAACAGAATATAACGTTTTTTGAAAAGTTTGAGTATGTTGAAGAAATAGAAGGAAAAATACTTAAACATCAATTCAAGCTATTGATTCTGCCTTTTGACCAGTCCATACTAGAGGAACATATTGATGATATTAAGGTAACTAGTAAAGGAAGTATTGAAATCACCTCCAGTGATCTAATTACCATTAATCCGGGACATGAATCAAGTGAACGAGTTGCAATTGTAGAGGGGCGTAACTATAATCTTGAAAGCAAAAAGGTTTTACATTTATTTAATGGAGAAGAAACATATACCGAAACTGGTAAAATTTCTTTTTCAATTTTCTATGAAGGAAATAAAGTACCTTTTGAATTCAAGCTCGGAGACACCATTCCTAGAGAGTTAAATAAAAGTGATCTTTTTAATATAAAATACTGTAATAAAAAAGAACACCTTTTTTATTCAGAAAGAATTGATGAAACTAAGGATAAAACCATACAAACGATTTATCACAATGCAAGTAAATTCTATCCTGCTTTAAAAATGCGTAAACAGCTTGCGCAGGAGTATCGCATACTGACCAAGCTAGATGATGAGCAAGGAATATTTTTTGTCGAAGCTCTTGATGGAATTACATTATTAGATAAAAAAATTGATTTACCAATTGAAATTGAAGAGGCTTATTCTGACATTATTAAATACTTAAATCAAGGAGATAAAGTTCAATTACCGTCTATTGCTTATATTGATGAAAAACTAACAGAGCTGTATTTAAAATATCTTGAATCAGTAAAAAAAATTATAGATAATATAGAGTATGGAACTGAATTAACATCTACCCAAGAAAATATTTTCAAAATCGGAACCGTAATCAGTAGCGATAGAGATAAATATATAAAATACACTTCTTTGCACCCTCTAAATGTTGCTTATCAATTACATTTAAAAGATGAGATTGACACAGAAGTTCCAAAAGAAATAATAGAGAGATTTAATTCTAACAATCTTTTGCCCTATTTGCGTGGAGTTAAGAAAGATTTTTATCATGTTACAGATAGTGAAGAAGCATTGTTTTGGACTCATTATATTAAAGAAGAAACTGATGGGCAAATAGCATCAAAAAGGTTTGTTCCAAGACTGGTACGTGAAAAAGTAATTGAATTTACCGAGCATTTTTCCTATTTGTTTTTAGATAAAAATGCACCGATCAAGATTAATTTAGTAAATCAAGGGGATTGTGGAGAAATTCTGCAAGGTGTTTTTAGTTACTTCACAACTCTTGTTGCAACAAAAGGGAAAGCTCCTGATGAACTCTCTCCTATTGAAGTTAATATTTATGGTTCTGAAGATTACATAACTAAATTCGAACTTTTTTCTAAATATGATGAGCCAGATTCAATTAAAGAAGTTTTCGGTATTGATTTATATGCAACAGCTAATAAAATGGAACCATATGACTTGCTCAAATTATATAACGAAAAAGTAAACTTCTATAATAGAGAACAGTGTGATGCAACGTATGAGTATGCACACATTACTTTCTTCCAGTTTTGTCATGATCACAATGATAACAATCAAGTGAGCTTTACGCAGAACAATATGGATAGTATGGACAGTGGAATCAGTTTAAATGGCTTAATGTCTGATCCTGCTACCAATTATGAAGGAGGAGCCTACTGGACAAGTTTTGGAACACGAGAAACTTCGATGGACAAACCATTAATAAGTTTAGCAAAGCAATATAATGAAGTTGTTAATATTCTAAATACTCCAGGTAAATTAGAAAAGGATAAAACGATTGCTTTAACTGTTAAGAAAGAAGTTAAAACACAATTAAATGAAATCTACAAATCATCACAATGGACTACATTTATTGATCCAAAAGTAGATCTTTCGTTCTTTAAATCAGATAAAGATGTAGTAATTATACATTATAGTGACTTATACACTTCAAGCGGAAATTATGATGCAATAACTGTTACAAAAAAGTGGGAACAATACAGAGATGTTATCTATAACTACTTAAATCAACAAGGTATAAATGTAACAGAAGAAGATGTTATCCCAATAATTAACATATTCAATGCAATTAATGGAGATTGGTTACTAAAGATTGCTTCACATTCAAAAAGACTTCAATTCGATAAAGAGAAAATAAGCATACTAAGCGCTGTAAAAGAGATGCTAGCAATACTATATCATGATGATATTACTTGGGTACCTATATCGCTTGAAGAAATACTAAGAGTTGCAGGAAGCATTGCTTTACCAACGAAAGAAGGTATATTATCTACTAAAAATCACGGCAAAGAGGGGAAATTTAGTGATGACATCCTAATGATTGGGATTGAATCATTCAGCCAAGAAACTATTCTTCATTTCCACCCAGTAGAAGTGAAAATTGGTGTGACTGATCAAGAAAGAAAAGGAAAAGAGCAAGGAGCTAAAACTGCTGAATTCCTTGAAGAAGTCTTAGGTGATAGCACTATTAAAGGAAAAGTTTACCGTAACTTCTTTGCTAAACAATTGATTTCTACTGTTGAAAAACTTATCCTCTATGAAATATGGCCTGCCAATGATGCCAAATGGGATATAGTTAATAGGCTTAAGGTCGCATTGTTGAATGATAAATTTAAAATCGGCACTCATCTTCAAAAACATATCGGAAAATACTCCGTCCTATCCTTTAGAGCAAATGAAAACTTTTCGCCAAGAAAAGTTAACTTAGAAGGAAGTGCTCAACTAATTCAGCTACTAGAAACAGATGGATTACGAGATTTAAAACTCTCTGTTGAAGATTTAATTACTCGTGTACATTCTGAAATAAGCAGTATCCCTGCTGACCATCTATTGAAAAACTCTTATAAAAGCAACGAAGCGATCATTGAAAATCCATCAATGTCTGAGTGTACAGAAGAGCTTGGAAACCTTAATGATGATACAAACGATTCTTCCCCATTACAAAACGAAGTATTAGAGCCTTTGGTCAATGATAATAATGAAATGAAGGTATTGTTTGGAACAGAAGTAAATTCACAACAAAAAATGAACTGGTACCCAACTTCTACTGATAAAGTTATGCATACCAATACAGGTATCATCGGAACAATGGGTACAGGGAAAACTCAATTTACAAAATCATTAATCACGCAACTGGTTCAAAACAGTCATGCTAATGTGGATCAGAAGCAAATTGGCGTACTGATTTTTGATTATAAAGGAGATTATATCAAATCTGAATTCACAGATATTACTGGGGCAAAAGTTTACGAGTTACATAAACTCCCATACAATCCACTTGCTTTAAGTATCGATAACAACCCAAAACCTCTATTACCTTTACATACCGCAAGCACGTTAAAAGATACTATTTCAAAAGCTTTTAATTTAGGAAATAAGCAAAAAGCATTATTGAGAGATTTAATATTAGAATCATATGAAAATAAAGGTATTCATAAAAATATACCTGATACATGGAGTAAATCTGCGCCAACCATTGCTGATGTTGCAGAATTATATTTAAGTAACGAAGATTCTAGTATTGATAGTTTGCATGCTGCACTTACAGAACTTTATGAATATGAAATTTTTGAACCTGTAGGCAATAAAGCAATTCCATTATTTGAATTACTAAAAGGTGTAACGGTAATCAATTTAAGTGGTTATAGCCCCGAGATCCAAAACTTAGTTGTAGCAATAACGCTAGATTTGTTTTACTCTCAAATGCAAAATAATGGACATAGTAAGATAAAAGGGAACTACCGACAGCTTAACAAAATGATTTTGGTTGATGAAGCTGATAATTTTTTAAGCAAGAATTTTGAATCACTTAGGAAGATTTTGAAAGAAGGAAGGGAGTATGGTGTTGGTACAATTTTATCTACTCAATTCCTGAACCACTTTTCTACTGGGGATAATGAGTACTCGAATTATATATTGACTTGGATTATTCATAGAGTGAATGAAATTAAAGATAAAGAAGTTGCATCTTTATTTGATATTCAGAGTAAGGCAGAAAGAGATGAATTAATAGGTGTGATCAAAAGCCTTGAAAAGCATTATAGTATTGTAAATTTAGCAGGATCTGCACCTATTAAAATAAAGGATAAAGCTTTCTGGGAACTAATTAAGGAAAAAGTTTAAAGGGGAGACCTACACCGAGGGTTACTTTTAACAATTGATATTTTTCACATGCCTGAATCAAAGAAGGATTTTTTAAATGATACAGAAGCTGCGATATATTTAGGTATCACAAAAGAGCTACTTTACGCTTATGTTAGAAATGCTCCTAAGAAACACTTGGGGCATGAAAGAAAGTTAGGTACTATACCTAATAAGGGAGAGAACTTCTTTGATAAGAAAGAGTTATGTGATTTTGATAATTATCTTAAAGAACCATGGGCAAATCCACAAGATAAAAGACCTAATATTCCAACATATATAAAAGAATATTTAAAAACCGAAATTGGAGGAAAATGTCCAATTACTGGTAAAGGATATCCTTTGGAAGACGCGCATATTGTTCCTTATGCAGAAACCCTGAATCATCATCATCATAACTTAATTAGGATTGCTAAAGATGTTCATACCAAAATTGATAATAAGGCTTACCCAAAAGATGTACTTGCTTTAACTAAAGCTAGACTAATTGATGAACAAAAACGAATTCTTTCGGAGAGTATAACCAGTCCAAGGGCTTTTCCGGTGCCAAAACCGCATCCAATATTTATTGGACGACAACTTGAGTTGGTCGAGTTGGTAACATTAATGGAGAGTGAAAAATTAATTGTAATTGAAGGTATTGGTGGTGTTGGAAAAACACAACTTTTACTTAATGCTATAGACAATGTAAAGTATCACTGTCCTTTACTTTGGCTTGATGTTGAAAAGATAAGCTGCCTGGATGATTTAGTATTGGTTTTGAGAAATACAATTTCAGAAAACAAATCAAATGAAGTTGGGATTATAGAACTAATAAATGGCCAGACAATATCTATTGTTTTTGATGGTTTAGAGAAATTGTTAATTAAAGAAGGTGATGAAATAGAGGATTTTATAACTGAACTAATGACTCAAACAGAGAATGTTCAATTGATTATCACAAGTCAAATTGACATATCGAATATAGATTATAATATAAGTAAAGTTCAGGTTAAAGGAATAAGTAAAGTAGAAAGTAAAGAGCTTGTGTATTCTCAGCTTGATAATTTAAGTCTACTTTTAAAAGAAGATGAGGATTGGCTTTTAAACTTTTGTAGTGGTCATCCTCTTACGATAAAGATTGTATCATCACTTCTTAACTTCTACAAGTCTTCTAAAAAAACTATTACTAAACTTATTGAAAAGAAAGAGCTACAAAACCCTAGACGATTAAAGCATAATAAGCAAACATCATTAGAAGTGTGTTTTAATGCCACATATGAATTATTAACAGAGAGTCAAATTAAGATTCTTCATTATTTGTTGCTGTATCCTGGTGGGCTCAAGGAGGTTTATAGTACACAAGTTTTAGGGGAATGGGATACATTTGATGAAGATATCGCTTGGTTAAAAAGTTTTTTCTTCGTTAATGGAAAGGAGGATAGTCTTGGGTTTAACCGTTTATTTATTTCGCCGTTTATACTGTATTATATTTCTAATAAAGTTTCAGAAGATCATGATGATAAACTTTATTTAGATGTATTAAAACACATATCCATGGAGGCATTATTTATCAGTCATTTATATATTGAGAATGGTGATGAAAAGAGCCTGCCATATGGATTATTAAGATTTGATGATGAATTACCAAATATAATTTCCGCATTACGTATTGCAGATAGTAAAACAAATTGGAAATCAACAACTCAAGATATAAAAAACAATGATTACTTATTGGTTATAGGTAGTATCTGTGAAGCGGCAGGTAAGTATTTTTTTATTAGAGGTAATTTTAAAAATGGTTTATATTTTTCTGAATTAGGCATTAAGACTAATATAGTGTTAGGAGACCTTGAATCAGTTGCTATTCAATTCATGTACTTGAGTCAAATACACTACCGTAGGCATGACTTGGAACAAGTTGAATTTGTGCTTAAACAAATGAAAGAGCTTTATTTGGAAAAGGAAAATCAAACCATACAGTTTCATTATGAATGGATGAAAGGAAGGCTAGAATATAAAAAAAGAAACATAGAAGAGGCAATTAGTCACTTTAATATTGCCCTAGAAATTATTGAACTAAAGATTAAAATTAAAGAAGATAGTAAAAATCAAGAAGAATTTAGACAAGGAAGAGAGTTAAGTGAATTTACCAAGCAATTGATAGGTAATCGCGCTCTATTATGTTCGGAAATTGCACAGGCGTATGAGATAATTGAAGATTATAATAACTCCGCAGAGTATCATGAAAAGGCATTATATGGACTGAGCCAGATAAATGAGCTTTTTAATTTACTATGTTGTTATAACAACTATGCTCATACTTTAATTAAGAAGGGTGATATTGATAAGGGTGTTGAATATTTATTTCTTTCAATTGATGGTTTTGTGACAATTGAACATTACGAGTACGTAGCAAATAATATAGCAGATTTGGGTGAGTTAACTATGCAAAAGCCAGAAATTACTATAGATAACCGTTTAGATGAAGATGTTTTATTTAATTCACTAGATAGTATTGGGGAGCAAATATTAAGATTTATCCCCAAGGAGGAAAACTCTTCATTTACAGGAGATAATATACCACTTGAGATTATTGGATTATTCTTTAGGCACATAAAATTCATTAGCTTTTCGAATAGAAAGGAAGTTTTACTTAACTGGATATCTCAATTTTCAGAAGAAATTAATTTAAAGAATATTGAAATTGGATTTCTTTTTGCTTTGCTTAATTTAGGACATGCTATTGGTGGAGTTGAGCATTGGCGAACTCAACAAGAAAGTACAGAAAGGGTGCTAGAAGCCATCTTACAAAGTTGCTTAATTCTTAATGCAGGACCAGATGTTCACAGCAAAACACAAGTTTTTCAGTGGCTTTCAGCTTGGTTAAAACATGTGGATCTTGGTTCAAAATCCCCTGAGGAATTATTTCAAGATGCCGTAAAAAGTTGTAAATAAAACATCTTAAATAAAACAACTAGCACACCCATCTCCTTCCGCATCTAATAGTTCGTCAAGCCAACTTGGGTCGGAAGTATTGTTGTTTTTTTTAATCCCTAAGATTTCATCTTGCCAACTCGTTTTAGTTTGTAAATTCTCATAACGCCTTTTCATTCGTTTAAGATGCTCTCTCTTTATGCTCTTAACGCGTTCTGGATTAGATAATTGCTCAAGACTTTCTCCTTGTATCCAGGAATATCCATCTTTCTCATACTTCTTAGCTTCTTCAAAAAGAGCGGGATGCTGTTCCATTAACCAAACCCACTCTATTTTTTGTTGGTAGAAACAAAAAAAGCAACCTGATCTACTTCTAAAATATTTACCTTTTTCCCCATCAATTTCATATTCTCTGGGCAAGTAGTAATTAGGTAAATCAACATTACTTTCTTCAATTAAGTTAAAGATGTCTTGGCGAACAAGAATGTCATCATTCTCAACTAACGGAAAATAATCAAGCTTTCCTACAGGGTATTCAGTAGTTTTCAGCCACTCAAAGACAACTTTATTAAATGTTTTCACATTAATATCAAGGAGGTCATTTAGTTTTTGATTTATCGAGTATGAAAGTGAAATAGATTTATTAACTAAATCCATAACTTTTTCAAAAGATTCATTGGAAGTAATATGTTCTTTATAGTACTTAGCTAGGTTCTCTACATTATCATTACTCAATACTTTTTTGATAACATCAACACTCCAAATATTTTTTCTGAAAGGAAAAATCGACTGTATGTTTGGTCGAGTTGAAATATATCCTTCCCTATCTTCATCCCCCCTAATGCCTACATATGAAATAGCTAAAGAATCACCAATTTCAGCCTCGAATGGTGCAAGTTTTAGGTTTTTTGTACACCAACGAGCATTTTGTGCCGGTAAAAAACCGCCATATCTTTTCCAAAAATAATCAAAAGGGTTCTCCTCATTAGTACTTCTGTAATTCTTATCTTGATACTTCTTAATTGGCTGCTGTAATTCATGCTCCAACTGTTCAATTAACACATAGGTTTCTGCCAATTCACGACCTGTATCACATGTGTAATATTCAATAGGTAACACATCCTTGCTATATAGTTTATTGAGATACAATGCCAAAGCAGCACTATCCTTTCCTCCACTTATTCCTAAAACATGTTTTACTTCTTCTGTCATTATATTAATTGTTGAAGTGTTTTTACTAGTAATGCCTTTTGTTCTTCCTTCGATAATTTTGAAATCAATTCATTAATTAAAGATTCTGATTCCTTGTATTTTGATGACATTTTAACAGGTAGAATAATATTTTCGTTTTTAACTTTCCCCCTTTCATCTATTATATCAATGGAATAAACTGATTCATTTGATCGACTTTTATTCAGCTTATGTAGGTCTACAAGTCTTTCCAATTCTTTAAAAGAACTTTTAAACTTAGTTATAAATACAGGAATCTCTTCATCTACAATTTTATCAAATCCTTTATTTAACAAGCTGTTAAAGAGTCCCTTTATCCATTCTGACTTTCTACTAGAAGGCATCAGTATACGACTTAATAATCGCTTTTGCGTTGATGAAATAATTTCAATATTCACTTGACCAAGACGTTCTTCTAAATTCTTCTTGTACTCTGCGAAGTTTGCTTTCGGAGCTCCAATGATTTTCTTTATTGTTTGCTCTAATTGATTTATGAGGTCTTGTTCACATTCTCTTAGCTCTCTTATAACATCTTTGAGTTGCTTAAGATATTGCTCCAAGTCTATACTCTCATTTTTTAAATCAATTCCTGAATAACCAAGTGACTTTGGTATATCAACAAAGAAGGCTGTTTCTGGATCGGACGCATTATGAATTGCATTTCTAAAGTTTAAAGCCTCTGAAGAAATATTTTTGGTTTGCTTTGTATATTCAGGTAAATCCCTATAAAAAACAAATAGGGGTCTAATTGTTTCTATATATACTGACCTATCTCCAATTTCTTTTGGTGATTTATTAATCAAAGAACGATATGTGTTGAGTAAATTTAATTTAATACCATCAACTGAAAAAGTCTTAATTGTATAGTCTTTATATGTTTTAGGGAATACTTCTATCACCTCTTTTGTCAGAAAAGGTACATATCCTTTATCGTTGAATAAGGCGTAATTATCTTGATTGATATGAAGAAATGTAGGAACCCAAAATGACAAGAGACCGTCCTTAAGTTTAAATGGTGCTATGGATAATTCATCATAAAATGTTTTTACATTTATTCGCTCTATCTTACCTCTATTGAGAATTTCCATAGACTTTTCCCATAAAGAATAAATTGGACTGCTTTCATCAGGAACAACAAATCCCCAGCGATCATCTTTATCCTTCTTATGTAATCCTGTATTCTTTAACAGGCTGAGATAAATCGTCTTTTCAGCAGGGTATTTATCTTTTTGAAAACCAATGTCCTCTTTGTCAGAATTATCAAGTAAAGCAGTAAAGAAGTTTTTTCTTGCACTTGAAATTGCAGCACTTAACTTATGCTTATTCAGAAGCTCATTCCTCAATAACGGTGTTGACGAATATACATTCTGACAAATTTTAGATAATCTCTTATTTAATTCTTTTTGAGACCGTATTCTTATATTTTTCCCATTAGAAAACCATTTAACACCGCTTTTTCCTGAAATTAGATTTGTTAGAATTTCTGTCGATAATTCATTAAGTGTAGCATCCTTCAATTTATTCAACTCACTTAATGCTACTTTATCATCCGGATTCTGTTGTATTACAAACTCAATTCTATCAATTTTATTAAGCAAATTTTTAATTTTACCAGTCCTTTCAAAATATGCGTATAATATAGCATGTTCCGATGCTGATTGGTTTTGTACCTCTTCAGCAGTTATTTCCTCAGAAAAAACCAAGTTTATATAACCATCTAACTCTCCCTCGGGTCTTATATTTACAGGTGTTTCTGAAATAATATATTCAAAGAACCTTGGCGTTCCTAACTGATAGCTAATTGATTTAGCTAAGATATATGGGAGGTTATAAATTTTCTTGATTGCATTAGCAACATTCTTGTTTGAAGTTACTTTTTTCTTTGCATCTTCCAATTCTTTATCAAAATCCAAGTCTGTCCCTTCAAACAATATATATCGAGAAGAGTAAGAGCGAAATCTAATAATTTGTTTTTTCTCTAATTGGTCAACTACAGAATCAATTACTTCAGCAGAATATTGTGGCAAATAATCAATTATTAAGTTCTTATCAATTTTACCACCCTTTGGTGCGAAAATATTAAGTAAACCTATCGCTTTTATAATTAATTCAGCTATATCAAATTCTCCATTAAAATTTGTTTCAATCTTTTCTAGAGCTATCCGAATAGCATCCCATCCACTCTTATGTGGGTTTGAGCTACTAATTATGAAACCATAAAAGTTTTCTATGATGAAATCATGTACCTTTCCTAGATGGAATCTATTTCCTGTTTCTGCATGCTCATATAAACTATTAAATCCTTGCCTATTAAGAAATGTAAAAAGAGACCTTTCATTTTGACCATATAATTGAAGAGCTAGTGTTAAACAACTTGCTGACGATAGGTCTAAAGGGAAAATCTTATTTCCAAATTCTATATCAAACGCAGATGCATTTTTAATAATTTTTGCATGAAGAATTGCTTTGTTAACCTCATTAGTGCTAGGCTTTTTGAATCCCCATTGTTTTATTCTTTCACCTGCTAAATATAGAAGTTGCTCAACAGGCTCATTAAAGGTAAGATCAATAAAACGACCATTTACCTTGTTCCACTCATTTTTCTCTTTAGTATTGAGCCCCGAACCATATTGAGCAAAATTCTGATGAAGAGAAGTCATCAATACAATATTTCTCTCCGGCAAATTAATATATTCTGCTAATTGTTGAATAAAATAAATACTCTCTTCTGAGCTGTTTTTTGCAGCATACTCAAGAAACTTACCATATTCATCAATTACGACAATAAGAAACTTACCTTCTTGTTTTATTTTCTTGTAATAATTATCAATTCCTTCAATTACATTATCAGGGGTTATATTACTGACACCAAACCTTTTTCCTAAACTTTCAAGAATTGAACTATAGGAACCAACTAGATTTATAAAGTCATAACTGTCCGCATTATTAAATGCATTTCCATCTTCATAGAAAAAATCTTTTTTCCTATTAAGACTTTGTTCCATCGCCCAAATAAAACTTGATTTTCCAGTACCATATGAACCAATAATATTAAAACAATGTCCTGTAGTTTTATAATGGTTAACTATTGATTTTGCAATTTGAGTTGCATTTGGTGTAACTATATAGTTTAATTCTTTATCATAGTCACGAATAATATTTACTGAAGGGGTATATTGCTGTTTACTCATAATAGCCACTTAAAACATTCCACTTATCGTATTCTTTACTAATTTGAAGCTCTCTAACCCCTGCATTCTCTGAAAAAGTAATACCTTGGTATTTCTCCTCAATCATTTTTAATTTTTCAATAATACCATGTTCGGTCATACAGAAAATTTTTCCGGGACTATTGGTAGAAGTAATAATTTCTTCTGCTGAGATAGAATTCCGTTCTTCAAAACGGTCTAAAATTGAATAGAGAAATAATTCAATTGAAATATCCTCTCGATCAGTATTTTGAACAACAAGACTTTTTTTTCCTATTTCTTCAAACAAGTGTAATTCTTGTAAAAGCCCATTGAATTCATCCTCAATATTTACAGACTTTCTTGGTTGTAAATAATTAGACCGAAATACTCTAATGTCATTGTCCAATGTTTTAACATTTGGAGTTTCTTGTTTTGCAGACTCTGTAAGATATGTGAGACCTCGTAATATTTTTTCGTTTGAAAATTCTTTGTCTCCGTTTTTCAATTTATTAAAAAACAGGGTATAAATAGAAGCCCACCCTTTCTTTATTAAATGATAATGAAGCAACCAAATTGAATTTATATCCTCTAAATATGGATCCCAAGATTCATCTTCAAATAGATTTGTCCCTAGATCGGTTGCAAACTTATTATCTTTAGTTTCTTCTATAATATCAAATGCACGTAACCAAAATCGTATAGAAGTAACCATATTTTTACCTACACCTAACTTAGTAACAGCATCAGGATCATTAAAATTATTACCCTCTTTTAGGAAATCATATCCTTTTTTTAACCAATAATGACGACAATAAAATGTTTCGTGTCCTGAGAAAGTATATTTCATTTAAGTTTCTTTTACTGGATGAAAATGCCCAGTAAAGATACTCCTTTCTTTTAAAAAGTTAATATTTCATCTTAACAATCGAAGTTTTTCACAAAACACCCGTCTTGTCACCTTATACATTTAACACTATCTATTAACACATTACAAACTTCACATGAAGTATTAATTCAATAAATATCATTGCATTTTAATTTTACATATAAAATATCAAAAAATAACCAATTCCAACCAATCAAACCAAATCATAACCAAATACAACCAATCCCCCTCCATAAGCCTACTATATGTTTGTTTCCAATATGGAAGCAAGCACAAAGAAAATATTAGGCACATTAGCAGCAGTAGCAGCCGTTGGCGGTGGTTTCTACCTGATTAAAAAAGGCAAAAAGCTTCTTGCTGGGGCAAAAATAAACTTTGCCCTTTTAGGATTCCGCATCCACAAGATGAACTTACAGGAAGTTCAGTTTGCCGTAAAGCTTCGTTGCTACAATCCCACCAAAGCCCCCATCACATTAGCCGTTAACCAGGTTGTTGCAAATTACAAAGGTTCGGCAGTCGCTTATTCTACCCCCGATATTAAAGGACTTACCATTGGTGCAGGCAAAACACAAGAGCCTGAAATCGTTTTTCAAGTGCCATATCTGAACCTTATGGGTAAAGGTCTGACTCTTTCCGTACTTTCCAATACTCAGCAGCTTAAAGCTGATATGACTTTCACCATGACCATCAGCGTTAATGGCGAAACTCTTACTACCACGCAATCATTATCAGAGGAACAAAATATGAACGGATTAGCATTGGGCGAATTGGGCATTGTATCCGGCCCACGAAACACCCAAAACGGTAAACGTTTCAACCACCTTATAAAAAAG
>NZ_JAPDPJ010000054.1 GCF_026013605.1 Plebeiibacterium sediminum | reverse complement strand
TGAATCTTTACTTGGCCTTCAAAGCTTTTGATATTGATTTCAAAAAAGAAATGAACATATAAACAAACTCTGACACAGAATTTTGAACATACCCCAAGAATTTATGATTTTACTATATAAAATGGCTATAAATCTTATAATGTTGGCTTCATAGCTTACAAGAATGACATTTTTTGTTACAATTTTGGGTTAAATACCTACAAGGATGGCGTTTTGACTTACAAGATTGGGTCAAAATCTTACAAGGTTGGCATTTTGACTTACAAGGTTGGGTCAAAACCTTACAAGGATGGCGTTTTGACTTACAAGGTTGGGCCAAAATCTTACAAGGATGGCATTTTGACTTACAAGGTTGGGTCAAAACCTTACACGGATGGCGTTTTGAGTTACAAGATTGGTTTAATTCCTTACAAAGAGTGTAATAGGTGATTTTAATTTCCACAACTATTGGGGAGTAAATTACACTGTGCGGGTATACTAAGCTCAATTTCAGAATCGATAAGTGATAATAAAAATAAACACTTTAAAGGCACTATATCATTAGATTTATTTTTTGTAATATACCATTCCCACAAAACTTCCTCATTGGATATTGTATCACCTTCTGACAAAAACATATTAGTAGGAACATAAACACTAACTTCATATTTATCATACACCATAACCACCCTATACCAATCTACTACATTTGAAATACTACTAACATCAACAAATTCACCTTTAATAGGTGGCTTAAAGCTTTGACCCAATGAATCACCCATACTTATTGAAAAAGCATTAATTATTTGCTCTTTTTCTCCATTAATATACAAGGTAATCTTAATGAGATTTGTTGAACATGACTGTGAAGTGAGATTTTGACTTAAACACACATTTGAAACAAAAAGAATCAATATAATAATCCTAACTATCATAAACTATTTACTAGCTATCTCGAAATTTAGCATATCGTAACCAGTGAAATTTACATCATGTAAATATGATAAATTATCTCAACTTAAAACAATATAACTCTTTACAATAGTTGCCAGGATTTAGTTCCTTATTATTGCAACGCTCGGCATAGTTCAAGTAAACTTGACTCTGCTCTCTCTTAACGCAATAATTGCAATCCGGATAAAATATATTATCATCCGGATTACAAAACCTTAGTTCTTATCTCAAGTGATAAAATCATTCAATCCAAACCACTGTATATGATTTACAGCACGTACATTGCACGGAAAGAATTTCCGCGCTAACAACCGTGATATATCGGAGCCTACGGGGTAGGAAATTTATCTAAATTTTTCCCATTCCTCATCTGTTATGGACTCGAGCTTTTCTATAACTACAGGAATTTGATCTTTGGCTTTAATAATATCCGGATAGTCTTTATAATACTTCTGATCTTTCTCATCCCATGTATCTAAAAAATCAATAATAGGTTGCGCCCAATACTGCTCGTAGATATCATTAGCAGATGCAGGTGTATCATTAAGTATTTTACTTAAAACAACATCGTGGTAAAATCCTATCGCAAATTTATCCCAATGAAAATAAGATGTGATTTCTTTGTTGTTAAAAACAGGTTTCCATAATGCACCAGTAGCAGCATTATCTCGTATTGTTCGTCTTATACCTTTATAACTACCGTTTTTTTCGAACCACGGAATAACAAACTCACGGAACAATTTCTCAAATTTCACAGGAGCAACATCATATGTTTTATATGACAATTCTATTTGCCCCATATATGTTAAGTCTAAATCTGAAGAGAAGGCATTATCCAAAAGAATCCTAATCAACCTTCCTTTTACTGTGTAATCTCGTTCTGCAATTTTTTCTACAAAATCAGTTATCAATATATTTTCAATATAAAGTCCGATTGAAACACCCAAAGTTCCATTCATAAGTATAAAACGCAAACCAACTTCCTTATTCTTTTTGAAGCCCTCTCTTTTTGACTTAAGATACTTAAAACCAAATTCTTTAGCCAATTCCACCATCTTAGGTTCAATATACATTTTATAGCTCATAATCTATATTAAGTTTTTTAGTTTCAATATTTAATGTCTTTTCCAGATTTGCGTTTTCAAGAATATTTGTCTCATTGAGTTTTCCAAAAATATCCTTAGCATTTGCCCCCCGTTCTCGCGGATTTAGCGCAGCGTAATCCGTGAAATTTACATCATGTAAATATGATAATTTATTTCAATTAAAAACTATCTATCATTTTTGATTAGTTGGTAGGATTTGCAATCCGGGTTTATCTACTAATTATAAGTAACCAATTTCTGTGTTTCCAAAATAACATCAAGTAAATAAGGTAACTCAGCATAATTTCTTGCTGAACTATACAGGTAATCTTCAGCATTAGCTACAATCATATCTTCAACAGGATTTTGATGTATATAATTTAATTTCTGATCAAAGAATTGATTGCTATAAATCACTTCTGCATGATTACCATCTTGCCAAACTTTATAAGTCTGATCCCTTTTTAAATGCTCACAATATTTTTGAAATAGATCAAGCATCCACTCTCTGCGGCTTTCTGGTTCTTCTTTTATCTGCTTTACTATCCTCTTTGAAGTATGTTTTTTAAAATCTCTTAATATATCTGTTAACGCATATCCTTCTGCTGCAGAACAAATCATATGCAAATGGCTACCCATCAGAACCCATCCATATATTTCTAAACCTTTATTATGCTGACAATATTTTAGCGATTCAACAATGAGCATTTTATGGTTCTTGCGAGTAAAAACATCTATCCAGCCTACTGTGGTCATGGTAACAAAGTAAGCTGCTTGATTATCGAATATTTTGTATTTATCGGACATAGGGCTATGGGGTTGATTGTTATATCTGATAAAAATAGCAAAATATATTTTCATTAATTGACCAGATTATAAATCCTTACCCTTTTGCATAAGAGATAGAATCATTCATTCCAAAATCCCTGTATATGATTTATAGCTTGCTCCCCGTTCGCGCGGATTTAGTGCAGCGTAATCCGTGAAATTTGCATCATGTAAATATGATAAATTATATCAACTTAAAACAATATAACTTTGGGGAAGAGTGGCCAGGATTTAGTTCCTTATTATTGCAACGCTCAACATAGTTCAAGTAAACTTGACTCTGCACTCTCTTAACGCAATAATTGCAATCCGGGTAAAATATATTATCATCCGGATTACAAATCCTTAGTTCTTATCTCAAGTGATAAAATCATTCAATCCAAACCCCTATATATGATTTACAGCACGCACATTGCATGGAAAAAATTTCCGCCTAACAAACGTGATATATCCGAGCCTACAGGGGGGCGACTATAACCCACTACAATTCTCTTCTATCCATATCCCATCTTTCTTCAAATACACAATCTCATCAGTATTAAATGGAAAGCCTTCAATGGGTTTTCTAACTTCCCAAATACTATTTATTTCATCTAACTCTTTAAAAACGGCATGATATCTACCTGGTTCTGCAAATCCAACTCCAAAATGCTCTGCCTCTTCAGCCGTTATTGGCTCAAGTGTATACTTACCATCAATCAAATTCCAAATTCGCATTGAATAGCCGTCAATTTCACCCCATGTTTCTATTTTAAATGCACTATCTATTCTTTTCTTTCTAACAACTTTTGTATAATATTCATGACCTTGTATATACTCTGGAACAAATCCTAAATTCACATCCTCAATATCATGACTCACTAATGTTTTGTAATCTGTACTATAACCATACAACTTACCTTTATATTCCGCATATGAATATCGCAACCTTAATTCTATCATACTATTAATATTTTATAAATATTTCATGTTTCGCATCAAATACACCAACTAACCTTTCTGTACCATCATCAAGAGTTTCATAAATGGCCGCTCTTTTAAATTGTGCTCCACCACTTACTTGCAATTCAGGCACACCTAAAACACCATTACTACCCGCAGTGAAACCATGACCAGTATTGGGATATTTTGTTGCACTAGGTAAACCAATTTTACTTGTTTCATCTGTTGTGAAACGGAGTTTATACTTTGCATTTGATGGTGTAAAAGTATTATCAATAGAATTATAATCCCCGTTCGCGAAAATTTAGCATAGCGTAATCCGTGAAATTAACATCATGTAAATATGATAAATTATCTCAACTTAAAACAATATAACTTTTGGGAAGAATGGCCAGGATTTAGTTCCTTATTATTGCAACGCTCAGCATAGTTAAAGTAAACTTGACTCTGCACTCTCTTAACGCAATAATTGCAATCCGGTATTTAATCACAAAACACATAATCCACCCTACATTACAATTTATTTTTACCAAAACCGTTTAAAATAAATATCTTTGAATTCTAATAAACAGGAATTTCTTATTATGAAGATTATTTATAAATATATCATACTTTTTTTATTGAGTGTTGTTGCTATTAATACCAATGCTCAAATTATTGCAAATGGTAATACTGATCAGGCTACTTCAAATTCTGGTGCCCCCATTTTTCTTTTTTCAGATTTATCAAGCGGTTCTTTAAGTGTAAGCACTTTGCCTGAAAGTACCTATACCTGGTATACATACTCTGGAACAGGTTGGAACCAAATTCAAAGTAGCAATAATCCTACTTTAACAACTTCATTACTAGAAACCGGTTACAGGGTTGTTAGAAACAACACTACCTCAACTGATGAATTTTTCTGTTGGGTATTTCAACCTGAAATAATTTCAGCTGAAATAGAAACCACAACTTTTGATTGTATAAATCTTGACCTTGCTGTAATTCCCCAAGTTAAAACGCTTACATATTATAATTTCACAAATGGATCCCCTATTACATTAGATTATTCATACTCGTATCAATGGGAATCCTTGCCAGCCGGAGAAATTGATGGCTCAACAGAAGCCATTCCTGAAATTACTTCTCCTTATGAAAATACAAGTTACACAGTTAATCTGAGTGCATTTAATGGAGCTGCTACAACAACAGCAACAATAGATATTGAAGCTATAGCTGTTTCAGCTGCATTCTCATTTACACCAACGGACAGAGAAAACTATAACGAACTTCAAGAACTTAATTATAAAGGATCTGCACCTATGTCTGTTGCCTTTGAAAGTGAGTCATTAGGCACTATTACTGATTACGAATGGAACTTTATTAAAAATGCATTCGGAGATGATGAAGCTTACACCTATGCTCCACATTTAGAGCCCAACACCAACTTTACCTTTGAAGAAATTGGAACTTACAATATTACACTCACTGTTTCTAACATTTTTAGTGGATGCTCGAATATTAAAGAAATTGATACACCTTTAGAAGTAATAGAAATAAAACTTGAGGCTCCAAACGTTTTTACACCTAACGGTGATGGTATCAATGATGAATTTGTAGTAGTTTATCGATCTATTAAAAGCTTTAAAATGGTAATCGTAAATCGTTGGGGAAGAAAGGTTTTTACTACCACAAATCCGGCCGAAGGTTGGGATGGCAAAATTAGCGGAAGAGAAGCCTCTGAAGGAGTCTATTTTTACTACATAGAAGCCAAAGGATTTAATGAAGGTGAAACATTAGAGAAAAAAGGACCATTACATTTAATCAGAGGAAAAAAATAACCCATAAAAAATCCGGTATCAGAAAACAAATACCGGATTAATCATCAACAATTCACTAGAGGAATATTATACCTCCGCTAACTCTTTCTGGTAATCAGCAAGAAGTTGTTCCTGAACATCATGTGGCACAATATCGTATTTTGCAAATTTTAAAGTAAACATTGCTCTACCCCCAGTTATTGAACTTAACGACGTAGAATATTTATCCATTTCTTTTAATGGAACTTTAGCCTTAATTACCTCAAATCCTTTTTCACTATTCATTCCTTCAATTAATGCACGGCGACCTTGTAAGTCACTCATCACATCTCCCATCCTGTCCGAAGGAACTTTTACTTCAACATCATAAACAGGCTCAAGAATTTTTGGTCCAGCCTCTCTAAAAGCAGTGCTAAATGCATTCCTTCCTGCCAGTTTAAATGAAATTTCATTTGAGTCTACCGCATGCATTTTACCATCATAAACACAAACTCTGATATCACGGGCATATGAACCTGTCAATGGACCTTCTTCCATTTTTTCCATAATACCTTTTAAAATAGCTGGTAAAAAGCGTGCATCAATAGCTCCACCCACAATACAATTATGGAAAATAAGTTTACCTCCCCAAGGAAGCTTCACTGTTTCTGTTCCCCTAACATTCATCTTAAATTCCTGACCATTGAATTTATAAGATGTTGGATCTGGCATCCCTTCTTCGTATGGCTCAATAACCATATGAACTTCTCCAAACTGACCTGAACCTCCTGATTGCTTTTTATGTCGGTAATCTGCTCTTGCCGCTCTGGTTATTGTTTCGCGATAAGGAATTTTTGGACGATCAAAAACAACAGCCAATTTATCGTTATTCTCAATACGCCATTTCATTGTATTCAAATGAAACTCCCCTTGTCCGTACACAATAATTTGTTTTAACTCCTTAGAATATTCAATAATAAGAGTCGGGTCCTCCTCATGCATACGTTGTAATACTTCACCTAATTTTTCATCATCATGTTCATTTATTGGTCTGATGGCAGTTCTGAACTTATAGTCCGGATAATGAATAGGCTCAAATACATAATTACAACCCTTATCATTTAAGGTATCATTTGTTTTTGTTTCTTTCAGTTTAACTGTAGCACCAATATCTCCGGCAACCAGTTCACTAATTTTAGTTCTGTTACTACCTGCCACACAATATAGCTGTGATAATCTTTCTTTAGCACCTTTGGTCATATTAACCAGATCCATTCCTTCTGCCACTTTACCCGACATTACTTTAAAGAACGACACTTCGCCTAAGTGAGGCTCTATACTGGTTTTAAATACAAATATTGATGCAGGTCCTTCTGATGAACAGCTAACTTCTTCTGCATCTTTAGTAATAGGTTTTGGCATTTCAGACACAAATGGAACAATATTTCCTAAAAACTCCATCAGGCGCCTTACACCCATATCTTTAATTGCAGAAACACAGAATACTGGAAATAAATCGCGGGCAATAAGTCCTTTTTTCATTCCTGATCTCATCTGATCTTCATCCAATGTTCCTTTGTCAAAGAAAAGTTCCATTAAATCTTCATCATTTTCAGCAGCAGCTTCAACCAATGCGTTATGCAGTTCATCAGCTCTCTCCTTTTGATCTGCAGGGATATCTAAAATTTCAGGTTTTCCTCCATTTGGTCCCCACTGATACATCTTCATTTTTAATACATCTACAAGCGCATTAAAACCTTCTCCTACACTTACTGGGTATTGTACAATAACTACTTTACTTCCAAAACTTTCAACGGCCTGCTCAATAGTCTGTTCAAAATTTGATTTTTCGTGATCAAGCTGGTTTGCTATAAAAATAACCGGCTTCTTATATTGTTCGGTATATCTAAAGAGATTTTGTGTTCCTACTTCAACACCTTGAGTCGTATTTAATAACATCAAAGCTGTATCTGTTACATTTAAAGAAGTTACAGCTCCTGTAATAAAGTCGTCAGAACCGGGACAATCAATAAAATTGATTTTCTTTTCCAGCCATTCGGTATACATAACTGATGAAAAAACTGAGTAACCATACTCATGCTCCACCTTGTGATAATCAGACACTGTACTATTGTTGTCGATATTGCCTCTGCGGTCAATAACACCACCCTCAAGTAACATAGCCTCGGCGAGGGTGGTTTTACCCGAGCCAGCACTACCAAGTAGGGCTATGTTCTTAATTTGATTTGCTTGATATACCTTCATAAAACTTAAATTTGCGGTCCTCTTAACAATCAAATTTCAACATTAAAGTACAGCCCAACGTTCCAGGCTTTATAATCACTGTAAATGCATGAATATTTAAATTTCGGAGATGACCATGTTAATAAATTAAGGGATGAAGAGATCAATATTTGTTACCAAAGTATTCATCTCCAGGGATTGTCTTCAAAATTAGCAATATTTAGATAAGAACCAAGTAATCTGACGTTAAAGTTCATTGGTTCTGCAAAGTTTTTCAACCCAATTCAAAATTTTATCGAATCTTCAGTTTTTTCATTTCCCTTATTGATAGTGTCCGTATTAAGTCGTAATTTGAGCCTTGATGCACTAGTCGCATTTTGGTGTTTTCATATGCCTGGTTTGAATGATTTTTAGTGCAACAGATAACCGAAAGGACTAATGGTATAACATGGATCACCGCTATTAACCTTAACACAACACATTATGAATATAGAGGGAAAAGGGAAGAAACTGAAGATTATTATTCCAGAGGCAGATAAGGTATATCAACGTTCATTATATGAGGCCATAGTTTTTGCAGCCAAAAAATACACTCTGGCAGGAACCACCGTAACAAAAGGCTTTATGGGATATGGAGCAAACGGACTGGCCGATTCATCAAAAGCATTTGACATTTCGCACGAACCTCCTATTATAATTGAAATTGTAGATAAACAGGAACGCATTGAAGATTTTTCAAAAGTTGTTGCAGGACTTCTGGAAAAAGCAGATGGAGCCGGAATTATTTATATTGAGGATGTTGATATTGTAGCCTATCGTAAACACGAAAAAGCAAAAGTATATTAGTGCTTTAAGATATATCAGTTTTATTTGGAGATGTTGTTAAATGCTATTTATTTTGGCACTATGAAACAACTATGCCGAAAATTTATAGCTCTGGCAATCCTTATACTTGCCCTGTTACCTGTGTATTCACAAAATATGATCAAAACAAAAGTTCCTAAACTGGTTGTTTTTGTTAATATCGATGAATTACAAACCGAGCATCTCTTAAAATTCAAGAATAAATTTACGAAACACGGATTTAATCAGATTATTGAAAGAGGTACCTTCTTTCACAACTCTGATTATGAAACTTCCACCACTTATAAGGGAACCAAGCTTACAAATTTTTATACCGGCACCTATCCTGGTATGCATGGTATTATCAGCGACAAGTGGTATACTTTAAACCAACCAAACATTTCAAAGGCTTATTCATTTAATGCTGCCGATGCAGTAAATCATCCGGATTCCGGCTATTTCAGCACTTCTGAAATTCTTTCGAGCACAATAGCTGATGAACTGTTAATCATGAACCGGGGCAAATCAAAAGTTGCCTCTGTGGGAATTACACCTGAAGACATTGCTTTCCTTTCGCATTCTGATCAAACATCTCAATATTGGTTCGACAGAACAACAGGAAAAATGGTTTGCTCTTCTAAAGATTCATTGCAACAATGGGTTCAGAAGTTTAATTCAATGAAGTTTGCGGATATGTATATCAATCGTCAATGGGGACCGGCTTTTGACCTTAGAAACTACAATGAGTTTGTTACTGGTGGTGATAAGGAAATGAGGCATTTTATGTACGATTTAAAAGCTCCTGATCATAGTTTGATGCCATACAGTAAATTACCAGGAACTCCTTTTGAAAATTATCTAATACGAGATTTTGCTGCCTCTCTCGTTATTAATGAAAACCTGGGCAAAGATGAGTTTACGGATATTCTTTCTGTTAATTTTACATGCAAACCATTTATTGAAGACGAAATTGAGCTCTTTGATGCAGAAGTGGAAGACATGTTATTAAGATTAGATGAGCAAATCGAATCCTTTATTCAAGTTATAAAAGACAATGTAGGACTGGAACAAACCTTATTCATCTTTACATCTACACCTACTATTAATTGGGGCTTAAAAACATTGCAAAACAATAATATTAGCACTGGTTATTTTAACGGACAAAAAACATCGGCACTGCTTAATTTATATTTAATGGCTATTTATGGCCAGGGGAAATGGGTTAAAGGCTATGAAAACAAGCAGTTCTATTTAAATCACGAACTCATTAAAGAAAAGGATATTTCTTTTGAAGAGATACAAGATAAAGCTGCCAGATTTTTACTTGAAGTTTCCGGTGTGCAAAACACCATAACAGGCATTAATTTAAGAACCAATAATTATACAAACGGAGTTTATGGCCTGATGCAGAAATCCTATTACTTTGGTCGTTCAGGCGATTTATTTGTATCACTTAAACCCGGTTGGATTGAAGAGATTAAAGAGAATCAGAAACACTCATTTAAATCAAACCGATGCACCATACCAATGATATTTTTTGGCTGGAACATCAATCCTGCTCAGATCGTTGATAAGGTAAAAATGATTGATGTGGCACCAACTATTTCAACAATTCTTGAAATACCAAAACCCAATGGTGCCATAGGAAAGCCTATCAACGAAATTATAAAACAGATAGACCTTAAGAACTAAGATTCAGGCCTGAATTCGATTTATATTGAATTCAGGTTCTAGTATGCTGATACTATTTCTTTAAACTCCTTTAGTAAGGATAGATCTTTTTCAAAAGCATTACCAACAACAATAATATCAGCACCTGCATCACAGGCTGCTTTTACTTTTTCCTTGGTATTTAACCCACCTCCAACAATCAGCGGAATAGAAATATTTTGCTTAACCGCCTCAATCATTTCTACCGGAACCGGATTCAACGCCCCACTTCCACCCTCAAGGTAGATAAGTTTTTGTCCCAGCATCTCTCCTGCCATAGCTGTTGCAACGGCTATATCTGTTTTTAGAGCCGGAATTGGTTTTGTTTGACTCATATATTCAACAGAGGTAGTTGTACCTCCATCAATTAATATATAACCTGTAGAAATCACTTCCATACCTGAACTTCGAATAACCGGAGCTGAAGCCACATGATTACCAATAAGAAGTTCCGGATTACGACCTGAGATTAATGAAATAAATAATATTCCATCTGCATTAGTTGTAAGTTGTAACAGGCTTCCGGGGAATAGTAGTACAGGAATTGACAGATGTTTCTTTAAAACATCAACTGTGCTTTCTGTTTTCTTTGTAACCAAACTCCCTCCTACCAAAATAAGATCCGGAGCAGCGGTTTCCATTGCAGTAATAATCTTCAGAATGTTCTCTTCCGGAAACTTATCCGGATCAATAAGAACACAAAATACTTTCTTGTTCGCCTTCTTTTTATCTAAAACTGATTCTAAAATCATAAAAACACCTTAACAATGGTAAACCAAATAAAAATCTTTGGAAGTAATATATTTATAGGTCAACTCAACCTCTTTATTCAAACAAAACAATGCATTTATATCACCTTCTTCGCTTAATTTGAAAGGATAACACTTCAGATCCCGATTGAAAATAACACTTTTTTCATCGAAGATTTTATACATCGCTTCCTTCAAGCTCCATAATAATGTAAAATATTGGAGCTGTTGCGATTCTGGAATAAATGCTTTTTCATCTGCACTAACAAACCTGTCATACACTTTAATAACTCGTTCACTGGGATGCTCAATATCCACTCCTGAGAACTCACTTTCTGACAATGCAACTGCAGCAAAACCTTTTGTATGGCTAATGCTTAAATTAAACGATGAATTCTCTAAAACCGGTCTTCCTGAATCCAGATAGCTTATTACCGGATCTTTCTGAAGTAATGCTTTTAACAAACATCGAGTGGCCAAAAATTCTAATTTACGCTTATCTAACCTAAAGGAATTAAGCCTGTCCATTTCTGCTCCACTCAAATTCAACTGCAGCAATAGTTCTTCAACAGATTCAGTAATCTCCCATACCGCTAATATCCCGCCATTAGCTTCTTCCTTTTTTAAATATACAGGCATTACTTTGTTTTAGGTAAAGATTTCCACTCAAAGGTTTCCATCATATGCATGATATCCTCTTTTACAAAATCAACCACTGGTGCTAAAGAATCTTTATTGGGAATGGCATTAAAATATAATGAACCACGAAGAAAATTACGAACACTATCTGTTAAAAAGAACTGAATTGAAGATGCAGCATCTCCTTTTATATCGTACAAAATACCATATACTTTTTTTTCCGGAGCCATAAAAAGCTTTTCGCCAATTGCATCTGCTTTAATAGAGTGCTTATAGGCTAACTTTCTGTTGTCTTCCAGCATATCAGCCAAATTATTTTTAACAACCTTATAACTCAGGTGAATTTTACCATTATAAGCAGGATAATCGATGTTGATCCAATAAGGCTCAGCATTTACAGCTTTATCCTGTATGATTCTTGTATATTGAGGATATTCAAAAAAGTAAGGATATTTATTTTCTAGAGAATCATATTTATGTTCAGGAAATGAAATTCTAAAATACGCTCTTGGTTTAGGTGTAGGTGTATTTTTACAACTCCAAACCAATAACATAAGTATAGCCAAAGTAACACCTCTTTTTATTAATATCTTAAATTGCATAGCTTACTTATGATTTTTGTTTTTTATGTTCGTATTTTACTTTTTTAATTCTTCTGGAATCCACAGATGTAACCGTAAATGAATGTGAACCAAAACTAATTTTTTCATTCTTATCCGGTATCTCTCCTTTCATTTCTAAAAGTAATCCGGCTAAGGTTTCAGCCTCACCTTTAATTCCATCAAAAACATTTTCACTGATCTCGGTCACTTTATAAAAGTCATTCAATAAAGTTTTGCCTTCAAATAATATACTACCATCAGGCTGTAATGCATAAAGTGATTCTTCATCATCCATTTCGTCACTTATTTCACCAACAATCTCCTCCAGAATATCTTCCAGAGAAACAATTCCTGATGTTCCTCCATACTCATCAACCACAATTGCCAGGTGAACTTTATTCAACTGAAACTCCTCTAATAAATCATCTATCTTTTTGGTTTCAGGAATAAAATATGGTGCCCGCATTAATTGTTGCCAATCAAAATTCTCACCTTCATTTAAATATGGCAATAAATCTTTTACATAAAGCACACCTTTAACATTATCCGGGGTATTTTCAAAAATCGGAATTCTACTATAACCGGAATCAATAATAACAGAGAGTACTTTATTGTAATTGCTGGTAATATCAATGTCAATTACATCTATTCTGGGCGTCATAATTTCTGCGGCACTGATATTTCCAAACTTCACAATTCCTTCCAGAATATCTTTTTCATCTGTAATTTCATCACTGGTTAACTCGAGAGCCTGTGAGATATCATCCAACGAAATCATGGTTGATTTTTTTGCAATCCTTCTGTTTACAAAATTTGAAGAACTCACTAGTAGTATACTCAATGGACTAAAAACTCCTTTTATGACCATGATGGGATAAGCCATCACTTCAGCAAAACGTTTTGAGAATTTAGATGCATAAACTTTTGGTAAGATCTCACCAAAAAACAGAATTATTGCTGTAATACCAATTACTTCAACAACAAACTTAATCCATTCAGGTTTACCAAAATGCACTAATGAATTGGTAATAAATGCTGATAAAATTACAATTCCTACGTTTACAAAATTATTGCCTATAAGGATTGTTGCTAACAGCTGCTCCGGATTTTTTAGATGCTGTAATATTTTTTTACTCGTCTTATTATTCATCTCTTCAATTTCACTAATATCCTGAGGACTTAATGAAAAGTATGCTACTTCTGATCCAGATAGCAATGCAGAAAAGCACAGGAGAATAAACAATGCAAATATTGCCACTGATGTTCCTATTGTTAATGGCAAAAATTCAACAGCCATCATTGATGGCAATATATTTGAAATAATCAGGTCCGTTTCCAAGAATAAAATGATTAAGTGAATATTTAGAATGGTAAATCATCCTGATCTGAAGATTCACCAAGAATATCATCATGGCCCATTGTATTAGGCATTTGATTCTGATTCATCGGAGAATTATGATTTGGCATCTGTTGTTCCATTGTATTGGATGGTCCGTTGCTACCTGGATTATCAGACTTACGGCCTAACAACTGTATATTATCAGCATAAACCTCTGTGGTATATCTCTTGTTACCATCTTTATCATCCCACGATCTCGTACGAAGTTTACCCTCAATAAAAATCTGGGTTCCTTTTTTAACGTAGCTTTCAACAACCTTTGCCAAACCACCCCACACTACAACATTGTGCCATTCTGTACGGTCAGGAATTTGCTGACCGGAACTAGTTGTAAAACCACGCTCTGTTGTAGCAAGTGGAAAATTAGCTACAGCTCTGTCGTTTTCAAAATATCTTATTTCAGGATCCTTTCCTACGTTTCCTATTAAAATTACTTTATTTACTGACATATTCTTTTTTCAATTTTCTTTAAGAATGATAAAAATACAAAACTTAAATTCGTTTACAAATATACCATGAATAAGTATTATTGCTTATTAAATTGTACATTATAATATATGCTTACAAAAATTATCCAGTGGCTTAGGTAATGCATATTCTCCTATATCATTGAAATTTATTAACTGATAGTCAGGTGGTAAATTAGTATTATCAAACTTCACCTGTAAACTTATGATTCGAATATATAATGTTTGATGTGTCAGTTTATGCTTACTGCTGTTTACAGAATTTATAGTAGCTCCTTTAATAAATGCATAATTACAATTGCTTAAAACAATCTCTTCTGATTCTTCTTTACTCGTTTCTATTAGAGGAAATTGATACAATCCTTTCCAAATATCATTTTCATTGCGTCTTTGAATAATTGTTTGATTGTTTTGATCAATAACAAATAGAAAGTTCAGGAACCGATGTCTTATTTTTAGCTTTTTTTCTTTTACCGGAAGCTTATCAACCATACCGGTTTTTAAGGCAACACACTCTAATTTAAACATACAACCATTACATTTCGGAAGTTTTGGAGTACAATATATGGCACCAAATTCCATCAATGCCTGATTAAAAGTTCCATGATCTCCATCATCATTGAGTTCGTGAGCTAACGTTTCTACTTCCTTTTTCCCTTTAGAGCTATTAATAGGTGTATCAATACCAAAAATCCTCGTCAATACTCTGAATACATTCCCATCCACCACAGTTCGGTGTTCATTATAACAAATAGAACTAATTGCAGCTGCTGTATATGGTCCTATTCCTTTTAATTTGATCAACTGATCATAGTTATTTGGGAATTCACCTTTCAAATTGTAAGCAACCTCTTTTGCCGCCGCATGCATATTTCTGGCCCTGGAATAATACCCCAGTCCTTCCCATTGCTTAAGCACTTCATCTTCAGCTGCATTTGCCAAATCGAACACTGTTGGAAAGCAATTTACAAAGTTGATATAGTAATTTAATCCTTGATTTACACGGGTTTGCTGAAGTATAATTTCAGATACCCAAACCTTGTAAGGATCGCTTGTTTTACGCCATGGAAGATCACGTTCATTCTGTTTATACCACACAATCAGGCCTCTACTGAATCTTGACATTGAATTAATTTTTATCAAAAATAACCTTTTTGTTTTTTTTTATTTCGAAATCGTTATATCTTTGCAGTCTGAATTTTTAGAAAATTAATGTAATTAGTTGATATAAATAATTTTAAAGAGATATGACAAAGGCTGATATCGTAAACGAGATTTCTAAGAATACTGGAATAGAAAAAGTTACAGTACAAAAAACTATTGAAGCTTTTATGGATACTATAAAAGGTTCATTAGTAAAAGGAAAGAATGTTTATTTGCGTGGATTTGGAAGTTTTATCGTTAAAGAAAGAGCAGAAAAAACAGCTCGTAACATTTCAAAAAACACAACAATCATCATTCCTAAACACTATATTCCAGCATTTAAGCCTTCTAAAACTTTTGTAACAAAAGTTAAGAACAACGTTAAGTAACTGGATATTAATAAGTAAAAAAGTTGGATTATGCCAAGCGGAAAGAAAAGAAAAAGACATAAGATGGCTACGCATAAGCGTAAGAAAAGGCTTAGAAAAAATAGGCACAAAAAGAAGAAGTAATCTTCACCATTTTATTTAGAAAAGATTATAAAGAACAAACATTCGAAGTTATTTCTTCTTGTTTGTTCTTTGTTTTATGTACATGTTTGAAACCTGATATAAATGTATATTAGGTGTAATAGAATTTATTGTAAATACCTACTATAGTGAGTGCAGAACTATTTGTTGATGTATCTCCCGACGAGCTTTCAATAGCATTGCTCGAAGACAGAAGGTTAGTTGAGCTAAGACGCGAACGAAGCAACGTTCAATTTACAGTGGGTGATATTTATCTCGGAAGAGTTAAAAAAATCATGCCTGGATTAAATGCTGCCTTTGTGGACGTTGGTTACGAAAAAGATGCTTTTTTGCATTACTTAGATCTTGGACCCCAGTTTCGTACACTGAAAAAGTTTCTCAACATGACCAAAACTGCCAAAAAGGGAGGAGTTGCCTTACACAAAATGAAATGCGATCCGGATATCGATAAAAACGGTACCATTTCAGAAGTTCTCTCCGTAGGTCAGGAAGTTTTGGTGCAAATAGCTAAAGAGCCCATTTCAACAAAAGGGCCAAGGTTAACTTCCGAATTGTCAATTGCAGGGCGTAACTTAGTTTTAATGCCTTTCTCAGATAAAGTTTCCGTAAGTCAAAAGATAAAATCTGCTGAAGAAAGAAACAGACTGAAAAAGTTATTACAAAGCATTAAACCCAAAAATTTTGGAGTTATCGTTCGAACTGTAGCCGAAGGCAAGAGGGTTGCTGAACTAGATAAAGAACTCAAAACACTTTGTCGACGTTGGGATGAATCAACAGCTAAGCTGTTCAACCTAAAACCTAGAGCATTGGTTATTGGTGAGATTGGACGTACCTCTGCCATTCTCAGGGATATTATGAGTCCCTCTTTTAATAGTATTTATATTTCTGATAAAGAAATGTGTAAAGAGGTAAAAGAGTACGTGGGTTTAATTTCACCCGATCGAGAAAAAATTGTGAAAGAATTCAAAGGAGACGTTCCTTTATTTGATCAATTTGGTATTGAAAAACAAATTAAATCGCTTTTTGGAAAGACCGTATCATTCAAAAGCGGGGCATATCTTATTATTGAACACACTGAAGCACTACATGTAATTGATGTGAACAGTGGCAACAGAGCTAAAACAGCTGCAAATCAGGAAAACAACGCCTTAGAGGTAAACCTTGCAGCTGCCGATGAAATTGCTCGCCAATTGCGACTTAGAGACATGGGTGGTATCATCGTTGTTGATTTTATTGATATGCAGAAAGCAGAACACCGACAAAAGGTGCATGAACGAATGAAGGAAGCTATGAACTCGGATAGAACCAAACATAACATTCTTCCTCTTAGTAAATTCGGATTAATGCAAATCACTCGTCAGCGTGTTCGACCAGAATTAGCCATTGAGACCAATGAAACGTGCCCAACTTGTTTTGGTACTGGCAAAATTGCACCAGCCATCCTGCTGGAAGAGAAATTGGAAGACAGCATTAGAAAAGCTGTTGAAGGACAAAAGAAAAGAAAATTGACCCTGAAGGTTCACCCATATTTGGGAGCTTATTTGAAAAAAGGTTTTCCATCCATATTTTTAAAATGGAAAATGAAATATTCATTTGGGCTGAAATTGATTCCTTCTGCCTCTTTAAGCTTTTTGGAGTTCAAGATCTTAGAAGAATAAAAAAAAGGGTTGTTCAAAAGAACAGCCCTTTTTCATCTTTTTATATTTTATTTTTTAAGCTCAGATGGAACTCACAAAATAGGATCATCTTCTTTTGTGAGATAAACCTACTCAAGATTCGTTTCATATCAATAAAACATATCTTTAATTAAAAGAAACATCTCCCAGATTTTTCGTTTTTTCATCCTCTTGTTCTTCCTGAAATTTAGCTCCTAAGAAGGCTAAATAATTACTGAAAGACTTAATGGCCTCCTGAGTTCCTTTGGATACCTCTTTACCTTGTAATCTTAGCAGAAACTGACTATAAATACCTGTAAGACATAATTCGATCTCATTACTTAAGCTCTTTCCTGTTTTCTCATCAAATTCCTTAATAAAGGGTAAGGTTGCATTATAAATATGACGATATGCGACTTCAGTAGATTCGTTCAGCAATTGTACATGCAGCCTGTTTAAGTCATTAACCAGATTAGAAATAACCTGTAAATGCCCTTTTTCCTGGATTTGCTCCAGTTTCATCATTTCAATGAGGTTATCATACCAATCTATTGTTTCCTGCAGCAAATCACCCGACATATTATATTGAGGGATAATACCAGTTTTAATAGCTTCAATATCGAACTTATAAGCCCTTATTAAATCCTCAATTTGCCACATATATAATATGTACTCAATAATATTACTTTGTCTTTTTTCTCTTGCTACAATCATCCTGTATCAGTTATCTGTTATTTTAAGCGCTAATATATAATGTAATGATTAGAAGTCCCAATCATCAACTTCGTCCAGTTTATCAAGCTCTCTGCGTTCTTTTTTAGTGGGTCTGCCAAGTCCCTTTCGTCTCCCCATTGCATTAGACATCCGGGTAAGTTCCATTAACTCTATTTGATCATCTGTAGTAACTTCTTTCATAAAATCAGGAACCAATTTTGCACCCATTCGCTTACCACTAATAGCCAAAACTTTAAATGAACGGGTAATAGGTGGAAATTTTACATTAATCGTCATACCAACCTTTACTACCCTGGAGTTTTTTACTGGCTGTCCATCAATCATAACCCTGCCCTTTTTTATTGCCTCTGCTGCTATACTACGGGTTTTAAACACTCTAATGGCCCACAAATACTTATCAATACGAACACCTTCATCCATAAAGCTTATTTTTTATTGTATTCATTCATAGTTCTGGAGGCGCCTATTGTAACAAACCCCTTAACCATCTTAATGGCATGATCAATTAACAATGGTAATTCTGCAAATTCACCATCTGACCATTTTCCCAACACATAATCGATCTGCTTTCCTCTGGAGTAATTATCACCTATACCAAACCTGATCCGACTGTAATTATTATGACCAAAGAGTTCTTGAATATTCTTTAATCCATTATGTCCGGCATCACTTCCTTTCTGCCGCATACGAATTGACCCGAAAGGTAATGCTAAATCATCTACTATAACCAATAGATTCTCAGGCAGAATTTTCTCCTGCTGCATCCAATATCTAATTGCTTTTCCACTTAGGTTCATGTATGTACTTGGCTTTAATAAGATTAAATTCTTTCCTTTAAACTTATAATTTGCAACAGCACCATATCTTAGGTTTTCAAATTTTAGATCCTCTTGTTTCGCAAGCTCATCTAAAACATTAAAACCAATATTATGTCTGGTATCAACATACTCACTTCCAATATTACCTAATCCCACAACTAAATACTTCATTTCGCCCGGTATCTTTTCCTTTTTATTTTTAAATAAAAACCTAAAAATCATATTTTCCGCATTAATGGTTTACGGATAAAATACAAAAGCCTCCATATTAGAAATATGGAGGCCCCAATATGTAATAAAATTACAATTAGCTTTGTTGCTGTGCTGCTGCACGAGCTGCTCTTGTAAGCTTAACTGCAGCAACTGTAGAGTTCTTAGCATTTAATAATTCTAAGTTATCAAAAGCTAACGCTCCAACTTGAATTGAGTCACCTAATTTAAGTGCATCAATATTTACATTTAATGTATTTGGTAAATTAGCTGGTAAACCTTTAACACGTAATTTACGTTGTTCAAGAGTTAATCTACCCCCTGCTTTAACACCTTCTGCAAAACCTTCAAGTTTAACTGGTATTTCAATAACTACAGGCTTATCTTCAAAGATTTGTAAGAAATCAATATGAAGAATTCTATCACTTACTGGGTGAAATTGAATGTCTTGTAAGATAGCTTCAACTTCAACTCCATCAACTGTTAACTTAACGATATATACATGTGGTGTATATACTAAAGCTTTAAGTTGCTTTTCTTCGATAGCGAAATGAACTACTTCATTTCCACCATAAAGTACTCCAGGTACTTTTTCTTCTTTACGAAGTTCTTTGGTAGCTTTTTTACCAATAACTTCTCTCTTTGAACCTTTTAATTCAATCTTTTGCATTTTCTTAATTTTATGTGCTACTCAAAATAAATCATTAGTAATGAAACATTTACTTCCCATCACACGATTTGCCCTAAGGCGGCTGCAAAGATAATCAAATTATATTAAAAATTGATTACTAATTGACTTATAATAATAAACTTTTTCAATCGTATCTGCCAATAACTCAGCAATTGAAAGAACTTTTATCTTTTTAGATTCCTTTTTTAAAGGAATAGAATCTGTAACAAATAATTCTTCTAATGAAGAGTTTTCGATATTTTCATATGCAGAACCTGAAAGAACAGGGTGTGTAGCAATTGCTCTTACACTTTTTGCTCCTTCTTCCATCATCATATCGGCAGCTTTTGTTAAGGTTCCAGCTGTATCAATCATATCATCTACAATGATCACATTTTTATCCTTAACATCTCCAATTATTCTCATTTCGCTTACCACGTTGGCTTTTGCCCTTGATTTATGACAGATTACCATAGGTGTACCAAGAAATTTAGAATAAGTACTTGCTCTTTTACTACCACCCACATCTGGTGAAGCTATTACCAAATCATCAAGATTCATACTCTTGATATGTGGTAAGAAAATAGAAGACGCATACAGGTGATCAACCGGAAGATCAAAAAATCCCTGAATTTGATCTGCATGAAGGTCCATTGTAATTAACCTGTCAATTCCTGCTGCAGTAAGCATATCAGCGGCTAATTTAGCCCCGATAGATACACGGGGTTGATCTTTTCTATCCTGACGAGCAAGACCAAAATACGGTATCACGGCAACAATTTTATATGCCGAAGCTCTTTTGGCTGCATCAATCATCATTAATAACTCCAACAAATTATCTGCTGGCGGAAATGTTGATTGAATCAGGAATACATGAGACCCCCTGATTGTCTCCTGAAAACCCACGGCAAACTCGCCGTCACTGAAGTTCAACTTTTTAATATTTCCCAAATCCCTACCGGAATAATGACTTATTTTCTCGGTCAAATAACGGCTAGATGTTCCCGAAAAAATTTTAATGGGTGCTTTTGGTGGCATCGCAAATTGTTGTTTTTCTATTAATTATTTTTAAGACGCTGCAAAGATATAAAAATCATCATTGTTATAACTGCCACAGCGCGCTATTTAAATTGTTTCCTTATAGTTAGAAATTTCTTTAAGTAAGATGAACTCTTACCAACTTTTATTTACTTCATCAATAAAAGATAAAATCTCTTCCTGCCCCTCTTTTTTTACTGCAGATGACACAAAATACTGAGGTAATTCATCCCAATCCTCCAAAAGAGCATTTTTATAGTCGGTTGTATTTTTTTCAATTTCTTCAGGTTTAAGCTTATCAGATTTTGTAAATACAATAACAAAAGGAATACCCCAGTTACCCATTTGAAACATAAACTCTAAATCTACCTTTTGCGGTTTATGTCTGATATCAATCAAAATAAACAAGCACATCAGGTTAGATCTATGTCTTAAATAGCCATCAATGATTAACTTAAATTCTTTCCTTTGGGTTTTCGATACTTTTGCATAACCATATCCGGGTAAGTCAACCAAATACCAATCATCATTAATAACAAAATGATTTATTAACTGTGTTTTTCCTGGAGTAGAAGAAGTTTTAGCCAGTGAATTCCGATTACACAGCATATTAATCAAAGAAGATTTTCCAACGTTAGATCTTCCGATAAATGCGTATTCAGGTTTATCAGGTTTAGGACATTGAGCAGGTTTTGCACTTGAAGTAAGAAATTCTGCTTGTTTAATTTCCATCAGTTTTTTGTGCAAAGTTACATTTTGTTATAATAAAATCAGCATTTAATACAGGCAATATATGGCCTGAAGTATTGATTTTGTACCTTTATCAACTTAAATGATAAAATCTGGCAATTATGAATACTTCATTATACCCTTTAAAATTTAAACCCATATTAAAGAATACCATTTGGGGCGGAAACAAACTCAGAACTATCCTGAACAAAGAAAGCAACGAGGATAACATTGGTGAATCCTGGGAATTATCGGGTGTTCAAGGAGATGTTTCTGTTGTCTCAAACGGATTTCTGGAAGGAAATTCACTGGAAGAGATAATAGAAATATATATGGGAGAAATCGTGGGCGATCCTGTTTTTAATAAATTCGATAAGGAGTTTCCTTTGCTATTTAAATTTATTGATGCTACTCAGGATCTTTCTATACAGGTACATCCCAACGATAATATCGCAAGAGAGCGCCATAATGCATACGGCAAAACTGAAATGTGGTATGTTATTGATGCAGAACAAGGCAGCCAGTTAATTTCAGGATTTAACGAACCATCAAGTAAGGAACAGTATCTGGAAGCGTTTAAGAAGAATGAAATTACTTCGTTATTAAAATCGCATAAAGTTGAGCGTGAAGATGCATTTTTTATTCCTGCTGGCGAAATACATGCCATTGGAGCAGGTATTCTTTTGGCAGAAATTCAGCAAACATCTGATGTTACCTATAGAATTTATGATTACAACCGAAAAGATGCTTCCGGAAAAGAACGGGAATTACATACTGATTTAGCATTGGACGTAATAGATTACAAAAGTACCAACGACAAAATTAGCTACGATAAAAATGACCTGAACGAAACAGTAAATATCGCTGCTTGCGAATACTTTGTAACAAATTTTTTAAACCTGACTGAAACATTATTAAGAGATGTATATCTGCTTAATTCTTTTGTTGTATACATGTGTACTGAAGGTTCTGCAACTATAATTTGCGAAAATGGCACTAAAGAATCCATTAAAAAAGGTGAAACAATACTTGTGCCTGCCAGTATTCAATCTATTGAAATTACACCTGATAATAGCTGTAAATTATTAGAAGTATATATAAAGCTTTAAGCCACTAAAAAAATGGTTTATCATTATTTAAAAGGATTAATGATAAACCATTTTACTTTTATAGATGTAAGCTATTTACACTAATCTCTTCATTTAAAAAATAACCAGCTGTTTGCTTAAACTTCTCAACATTTTCTGTTGTATAAAACTGAGTAATTCCACCTTTACTACATTTAATATCCATCTCTGGATGACGTTTTAAATAGTCTTTTAAGCTTGAAGCGACAATATCACCTTGAGAAATAACACATACATTACTGGGTAGATATTGCTCAATTTTGTTTAGTAACAATGGATAATGCGTGCAACCTAATATTACGGTATCAATATCTCTATCTTGATTCATCAATTGATGAACATTCTTTTTTATAAAATAGTCCGCACCTTCATTCTCTCCTTCGCCATTTTCGACTAGAGGAACCCACATTGGACAAGCTTCCTGGAATACTTCGAGAGCTTCATTTTGCTTTTTTAGTTCAATAGGATATGATAATGACTGAACGGTTCCAATAGTTCCTAAAACACCAACTTTATTTGTTTTTGTATAGTTTGCTACCGCCTCAGCGCTAGGACGAATTACGCCTAAGACCCGTTTTTCTGGTGCTATTAGTGGTAAATCCTTTTGTTGAATATTGCGAAGTGCTTTTGCAGATGCTGTATTACAAGCCAAAATAACTAAATGACATCCCATAGAAAACAATTTTTTAACTGCCTGCAATGTATATTCATACACTATATCAAAGGATCTGGTTCCATAGGGAGTTCTGGCATTATCCCCGAGATACAAAAAATCATACTCAGGCATTTGTTTTCTTAATTTATCCAGCACAGTTAAACCTCCATACCCTGAATCGAAAACTGCGATTGGTCCAATATTATCACTCATAATAAAAACAAAAAAGGATGACTAATATTAGTCATCCTCAAATATAATAAGTTTGTTATAATCTATTAAAGAGTTGCCAATTTTGCTTTAACCAATTCTTCAACATCTACACTTTTTTCTGAGTGGTAAACCACTACTCTTGAACTAACATCAAAAATATAGATAAATCCATTTTCAGCACCTACTTCATCAATTGCTTTTTGCACCGCTTCAATGATTGGCTGTAAAAGTACTTGCTCCTTTTTTTGTAAATCCTGAGAGGCCATTGCCTGGAAATTTTGTAATCTGCTATTAATTTCCTGAAGCTCTTTTTCTTTTGTAGCACGGATTAACTCTGGTAAAGTATCTCTCTTTTCCATATAATCTGTATACTTTGCCTCAAGCTCTTCGTTCATTACTTTAAGGTTCGACTCTAATTTTTGAGCCTCTTGTTGTAATGTTTTATCTGCTTCTAGTTTTGCTGGTAATTCAGCAACTAATTTTTGAATATTAACGTGACCAAACTTTAAGTCCTGAGCAAATGCACTTGAACTAACTAAAATGGTAACAACAACTAATAATAACTTTATAGATTTCATTATAATTCAATTTTTAATTATTCCTAATTTTATTGGATTCCTAATTTAGCTTTAACAAGAGGTGCAACATCTACACTTTTTTGAGACTTATACACTGTTAAACCACCAATTTCTTCAAATATATACAAAAAACCATTTTCTGCACCAACATCCTTAATTGCATTAGTCACTTTCTCAAAAACAGGAGTTTTTAACTCTTGCTCCTTTTGTTGTAGCGACTGTTGTGACTGTTGATAAAAAGTCTGCACTTTGTTATTCATTTCCTGAATTTGAGTTTCCAAAGAACTTCTTTCTTCAGGTGCTAATGTATTAGCTTGCATTTTTTGTATATACTCTTGCTGTAACCCTTTTAAAGTTTGTTGCATATCTGTAAGCTGAGTTTCCAACTGAGTGTACTCAGCTTGCAACTGCTCATCTATGGTTTTTAATTCGGGCATAACACTTAATATTTCCTGAGTGTTCACATGACCAAACTTTAACCCGGATTGGGCAGAAGCAACAGTGGCTGTCATAAGTACCAATCCAACAATAAGATTTTTAATTAAATTCATAATTTTTCTTCAAATTTCAAATGATTCTAACCTGACTCCTCTATCATGTGACAAAACATCAAGTATTACATAAGTATTAAATTGACTTAAATTGAACCAACTTGGCTAATAAATACTTTACTTTTTATATCCTAGTTTTTCTAAAACTAAATCGCTCATATCATATTTTGCATCAGAAAAAAGAACCACTCCACCTGATGCTTTATCAAATATTGCAGCATATCCTTCTTCATCAACTAATTCTCTAATGGCATTATAAATATCATCCTGAATCGGTTTTATCAGGGCCTCTCTTTTTTTACCCAATTCACCTTCCGGACCAAAATATCGGGTTTGCAACTGACGAGCTTCTTTCTCCTTCTGAACAATCTCTTCCTCCTTTTTAACTTTCATTTCATTGGATAAGAATACACTTTCAGTCTGATAATTCTGATACATTGTTTCAACTTCAGCATATACTGCTTCAATTTCCTTTTGCCAGTTTAATGATGCCTGATTTAATTGTTCATTGGCTGCTTCGTAAGCAGGAATATTTTTTAAAATATACTCTGTGTCGACGAAAGCATACTTTTGAGCATTGGCAAATAATCCAAGCCCAAGTACAAGTGATAAAATAAATATTTTCTTCATCTTCTTTCCTTTTAGGTATACAATAATCTTTGTCGAACAGTCCAATCACAAAAATTAAACCACATTAAAATTGTTGTCCGATAACAAAGTGGAATTGACTTCCATTAGCTCCTGGTTGATTCGCTATTTCATCAAAACCATATCCCCAGTCAATTCCCATTAATCCAAAGATAGGTAAGAAAATTCTAACACCAACTCCGGCAGATCTTTTTAAACTGTATGGATTAAACTCTTTAAACTCAGCCCAGGCATTACCTGCTTCAAGGAATGCTAATGCATAAACTTGTGCAGATGGTTGTAATGTTAATGGATATCTCATTTCAAAAGTAAGCTTACTATAAAGGTTACCATTTTGACTTCCTCTTGAGTAAGGTGTTAACGAAGAGTTTTCGTAACCTCTTAATCCTACTGTCTGGCTACCATACATACTATATCCTGACATTCCGTCTCCACCAACAACGAACTTCTCAAACGGTGAACGAACATATTCATTATAATAACCAAGGAATCCCATTTCATATTTACCCATTAACACCAATTTTTCTCCTTTGTCAAGTGGTGAGTAAACAGTTCCTGAAGTGGTCCATTTATGATATTCTATTAACTCATATAATTCTTCTTCTGCTTTTTCCTGAGCATCAGCATCACTATAGTTTAATGATGTTTCATATAAGTTTTCATAATTCTTATCTGTAAATGCAGAATAAGGAGGAGTAAACTCTAAACCAATTGAGAAGTTAGATCCTCTACGTGGGTAAAGTGGGTTATTAATAGAGTTACGAGAGAAAATAAATTTGAAATTTAAGTTCTGTGAAACACCATTCTGCATAATAAAATAATTCCAGTCACTTAAGTGATAATACTGATAACTCAACTCACTATAGAATGAAAAGAAGTCATCCGGCCATGTAAGTCTCTTACCAAAACCTACTGACATACCAGTAATTTTCATAAACTGTTTTGTATTCACACGACCATAGCCACCATAACCTCCGTAGCCACCATAACCACCATAGCCTCCGTAACCACCATAGCCATAACCTGAACTATATGGGTTATATCCGTAGTTTCTTGAAACTCCTGTTTGAACAGATCGGTATAATGAGAAAGTAAATGAATTTGGTTTTTTACCTCCTAACCAAGGCTCTGTAAAAGATAAACTATATGACTGATAAAATTTACCATTAGTTTGAGCTCTTAAAGATAATGTTTGTCCGTCACCTGTTGGTAATGGTCTCCACGCTTCCTTATTAAGTATGTTTCTAACAGAAAAGTTTGAGAATTTAAGACCTAAAGAACCTACAAACATACCAGCTCCCCAACCTCCTGATAATTCAATTTGGTCATTAGCCTTTTCTGTAAGATTGTAAACTAAATCTACTGTTCCTTCTTCAGGATTTGGATTTACATCCGGGGTAATATTTTCCGGGTCAAAATGCCCTAATTGCGATAGCTCTCGAATAGTACGTATTAATTCTGACTTACTAAATAACTCACCCGGCTTGGTTCTAATTTCACGACGCACTACATGTTCGTGAGTCTTAGTATTTCCTTTAATTACAATATTATTAATTGTAGCCTGCTTTCCTTCAAAGATACGCATTTCAAGATCAATGGTATCGCCATATACTTTTAACTCTACTGGTGTAATGTTTGAGAATAAATATCCATTATCCATATAAAGATTGTGTACCGCATCATCATCCTGGAACAATCTTTCATCCAGTTGTTTTTGATTAAAAACATCCCCTTTACCAACTCTTAATACAGCACTCAAATAATCTGAAGGATAAATACTATTACCTATCCATGTAATATTACCAAAATAATACTTTCTACCTTCATCAATTTTAATATTGATATCAACAGTATTGTTATCATTTTTAGATATTGAATCATATTCAATAATCATATCACGATAACCTTTTTCGTTGTACTTATCTATTACAGCTTGTAAATCCTCCTGATAAGTTTCTTCAATAAATTTCTTTGTTCTGAAAAAGTTTAAGATTTTTCCTTTCTCATTGGTTTTTTTCATTGTTCTGTTCAGTTTCATATCCGAAAGAACATCGTTACCAAGAAAATCTAATGAGTTAACTTTTACTTTTTCTTTTTTATCAACTGTAATATCTAAATATACATGATTGTTCTGTAGTGTATCATCTTTTTGAACAACCCTTACTTCGGTATTATAAAAACCTTTATCTACAAAATACTTTGTAATATATTTTTCAGCTCGGGTAATAAAGTAAGGTGTAACCTGACTACCTTTCATCATGGCTACCTTTTCCTCAACTGTTTCTATTTCAGATTTTTTTAATCCGTAATAATTAATTTCTGATAATCGAGGTCTTTCCTGAAGTAGAATCTCAAGCCAGATTTTTCCATTTTCTATTTTCTTTGCCTCTACTTTAACATCTGAAAAAAGCCCATGCTGCCAATACTTTCTGATTGCTTCAGAAATTTCATCACCTGGAACATTAATTCGTTGTCCAACTCTTAATCCTGATAAGTTCACAAGAATTTTGGGATCGTAATTTTGAATACCTGAAACTTCAATATCCGCAATTTCATAATTTCTGGGTGAGCCTGTATAACTTATTGTAGGTACGTCAGCATCTGACTGTGCAAAAACAAAAGTAGGTAATAGGGTAATCAGGATTATATAAAAGGTAAACTTTTTCAGCATGCTATATTTTAATATATAAGTTCTATTTCTTTAACTGTTCACTGGTTTTTCCAAACCTTCTTTCTCTATTCTGATAATCTGAAAGAGCCAAATAAAAATCTTCCTTACCAAAATCCGGCCAAAGCGTATCACAGAAATACAACTCTGCATATGCTAATTGCCATAGTAAGAAATTACTAATTCTTAATTCACCACTGGTTCTGATCATTAATTCAGGATCAGGCATACCGGAGGTTGTAAGATTATTTGAAATCATCTCAGGTGAAATATCCTCTGGTTCAATTTCATTATTTTTTACTGATAGTGCTATTTTCTTAACAGCTTCTGTCATTTCCCAACGAGAACTATAACTTAAAGCCAGATTTAATGTAAGTCCGGTATTATTTGACGTATCTTCAATACACTGCATTAACTTTCTTCGAACGTCCTTTGGGAGATTATCTATACAACCAATAACTCCTAATCTGACATTATTTTCCATTAATGTTTTTGTTTCGGAGCTAATTGTAGAAACCAACAATGACATTAAAGCATCCACTTCAAGCTTTGGTCGATTCCAGTTTTCTGTTGAGAATGCATATAAGGTTACATAGCCGATCTGCAATTCAGCCGCAGCCTCAGTAACTGCACGAACAGCCCTAACTCCATTCTTATGTCCAAATACTCTTGAATTGCCCCGCTTTTTTGCCCATCGTCCGTTACCATCCATGATAATGGCAATATGCTGCGGTAATTTGTCTTTTATCAGTTGGTCTTTTACTGACATATTAATTTGTCTTTGCCTTTTTAATATCCACTTTTACATTCGGTTTTTCTTCTAAACATGCTAAAGGTAACCATCACTCCTGCAAAAGAATATAAATCATTATTATGAACTGTAGTCCCTCCTTCAAATCCGTAAGGATCATCTGTTCCTTCGAAGGGGATATTACGTCTTATTCTTATGTCAAGATCATCCACAAAGGTTTTTCTAAAACTCCACTCTGCTCCTACCCTTATCCATTTGTTTATTTTATACTTAAAACCTACACCGATTGGCAAAGATAATATAAAAACCATTTGTTCAGAGCTATTTTCAAAATCTGATGAAATTCTTTGATAAATTGTCGTTCCTACTCCAAATGAAACATATGGCGTAAAGGTTGTTGTTTTTATAAAAGGATGATCATAAGATCTGAAATTAAACTCCATTTGCAGCGCCACATCTCCAATACTCCTTTTAAAAGAATAATTACCATTCCCGTTTGGGAAAGATGTACCATTATAAGATTCTTCTCCTTTAATATTCATTAAAGCAGCGGAACCTTTAACTGCAAATCTATCTGTTAAAACATATCGTGCTACACCTCCATACGCTAATGAAGGTTTGTAAAATTGCTTTTGTGGATTTAAATCTCCTAAATAATAAGAAGTTCCTGCCATCAATCCAACTTCAAGTCTATCTTGAGCCTTTATAGTAAAGAATGAAAATAAAAACAACAGTGTTAATATAAATCCACATTTCTGTAATGCAAATCCAAACAATTTTAATTCTCTTTTTTTCTTCATTCTGAAAGCCCCTAAATTAATTTCTATTCAAATCAGGCAGCCACAAAAGTAATATTTATATGCAAAATGCAATAATATATCATTTTAGCGCCGTAAATATAACCCCGAATTTTGATATTTATTGTCGATTGATAGTTAAAATCGAGTTAAAGTTAATCGTAAACAAACCTTGTCAAAATCATTTTTTTAATTGATTTAGCTTGCTAATTTTGGGTAAACAAAAAATCATCAATAATTATGTACGGAGATTTTAAAGATTACCTCGCCTCAGAACTCGATAATATTAAAGAGTCAGGACTATATAAAACAGAAAGAATTATTACCACTCCCCAGGGTGCAGACATAAAAGTTAGCACAGGAGAAGATGTACTAAACTTTTGCGCTAATAACTATTTGGGATTATCATCACACCCAAGAGTTGTTAAAGCTGCACAAGACATTATGAATTCGCATGGATACGGGATGTCATCCGTTAGATTTATTTGCGGAACGCAGGATATCCATAAAAATTTAGAAAAGAAAATTGCAGATTTTCTAGGTACTGAAGACACCATATTATATGCAGCTGCTTTTGATGCAAACGGAGGTGTTTTTGAACCTTTATTTTCTGCTGAAGATGCAATTATTTCTGACGAGTTAAACCATGCTTCCATTATTGACGGTGTCAGACTTTGCAAAGCGGCTAGGTATAGATACAAGCATGCAAACATGGCTGATCTTGAAGAGCAACTTGTAAAATCACAAGAGCAACGTTATCGCATTATTGTAACTGATGGTGTTTTTTCTATGGATGGAGACATTGCCAAATTAGATCAAATATGCGATTTAGCTGAAAAATACAAGGCTTTGGTTATGGTTGATGATAGTCACGCTTCAGGTTTTATTGGTAAAACAGGAAGAGGAACTCATGAATATCATAATGTGATGAGCAGAGTTGACATCATTACAAGTACCTTAGGAAAAGCATTAGGGGGAGCTCTGGGAGGATTTACTACTGGAAAAAAAGAAATTATTGATATGCTACGTCAAAGATCCCGCCCTTATCTTTTTTCAAATTCCTTAGCCCCTGCAATTGTAGGCGCTGCCTCTGAAGTATTTGACATGCTAAGCGCATCAACAGAATACAGAGACAGAGTAATTGAGAATGCTGATTATTTTAAATCAAAAATAAAAGAAGCTGGTTTTGATATTAAGCCAACTGACTCTGCCATCGTAGCACTTATGTTATACGACGCAAAATTATCACAAGAGTTTGCTGATAAATTGCTACAGGAAGGTATTTATGTAATTGGTTTTTATTATCCTGTAGTTCCTAAAGGACAAGCTAGAATCAGAATTCAAATTTCAGCAGCTCATACAAAAGATCATTTAGACAGGGCAATTGCAGCCTTTACTAAAATTGGAAAAGAACTTAAAGTTATTGAGTAAAATAAATTTGATATAAAAACAAAGGTCGGATAAAACTATCCGACCTTTTTAATTTTTATATAATGCCCTAAATGGCATAATATATTTATGTCTATTCAAACATATTTTTCATTCTACTAAAAAAACCTTTTTCTTGCGAGCTTGGTTTTGGGGTGAAGTTATCCGACTCAGCCATTTTTTCCATAGCTTTCTTCTCATCTTTCGAAAGATCCTTAGGAATCCAAACATTTATTTTCACTAATAAATCTCCTCTTCCATAGCTATTAACTTCAGGCAGTCCCTTACCTCTAAGTCTTAATACTTTTCCTGGTTGAGTACCTGCTTCTATCTTCACCTTCACTCTACCTTCAAGGGTTGGAATTTCAACAGGCGCACCTAATGTAGCATCCGGAACACTTACAAACAGATTGTACAATAAGTCACGACCATCACGAACTAACTCTTCATGTTCTTCCTCATGAATAAGAACCAATAAATCTCCGTTAATTCCACCTCTTCTGGCTGCATTACCTTTTCCGGAAACAGAAAGCTGCATTCCTTCTTCAACACCAGCTGGAATATTTATAGAAATTACTTCTTCATCACGAACAACACCTTCTCCTGAACAATGCTTACACTTGTTAGTAATAATCTTACCTTCACCTCCACATGTTGGACATGTTGAAGCGGTTTGCATTTGTCCTAAAATCGTATTTGAGATACGTGTTACCTGACCAGAGCCATTACATGTAGTACAAGTACTATGTGATGCACCACCTTCAGCTCCTGAACCACTACAGTGGCTACATGGCACATATTTCTTTACACGGATCTTTTTTTCAACGCCGTTCAAAATTTCATTAAGGGTTAATGTTACCTTAACTCTTAAATTTGAACCTTTATTAACTCTTTGACGACTTCTTCCGCCTCCGCCGAATCCTCCGAATCCGCTAAAGCCTCCAAATCCGCCTCCGCCAAAAATATCACCAAAATGTGAGAATATATCATCCATTGACATACCACCACCAAAGCCACCACCAGAAGATGCACCACCTACCCCGGCATGGCCAAATTGATCATAGCGCGAACGCTTGTTCTGATCGCTTAATACTTCATAGGCCTCTGCAGCTTCTTTAAACTTTTCTTCCGCAGCTTTATCTCCAGGGTTTTTATCCGGATGGAATTGAATGGCTTTCTTTCGATAAGCCTTCTTTATCTCCTCTGGAGTTGCATTTTTTGAAACTTCTAGAACCTCGTAATAATCTCTTTTAGACATAATGATAACCTCTGTTTCTTAACTATTCTCCAACAACTACTTTTGAGAAACGCATTACTTTATCATTAAGCATATATCCTTTCTCTATACAATCAATAACCTTACCTTTTAATTCCTCAGTTGGAGCAGGTATTTTGGTTATTGCCTCATGCAAGTCTGTATCAAATTCTTTTTCTTTAGCCTCAATTTCAGAAACACCATTCTGCTTAAGAAATTCCTGAAATTTGTTATAAATTAAATCAATTCCTTCCTTAACTGCATTTAAATCCGATGCTTCACCTAAGTGAGAAATTGCTCTGTCAAAATCATCAACTACAGGTAAAATTCCTTTTAAAAGACCCTCTCCCGCACTTTTAGTCAACTCCATTCTTTCCTTAAGTGTTCTTTTTCTGTAGTTGTCATATTCAGCAGTCAAACGCAAATATCTATCGTTAAGTTCAGCCACTTTTTGAGTTAATTCCTCAATCTGTTTTTCTTCAGAACTTAAGCCATTTTCTTCAGCTTCTTTGTTGTCTTCAACCTGCTCTTCTGCTACATCATTCTGAGTTTCCTCAAGGTTTTCGTTAGTTGTTACTTGCTCGTCAACTACTTCCTCCTGCTTTTCTTTTTGTGATGCTTTCTTTGTCATTATATTAATTTCTTACATTTTCGTATTTACAGCTCAACGCTTAACAATTATTTTGCCACTCAATAAAAGAGGGACAAATTGACAGCGTTTTGTAATCAAAACGAAAATCTTGTCACTGCAAAATAAAAAATGGCAGAATACTAAAGGATATTCTGCCATAATAATTATCAGTTATTACTTATTTAAAGTCAATTATTTTAACAAGCTCTCTAATGCTTGTTCTAAAGCCGGCCCTCTTAATCTTTTTGCAATAATAATTCCGTCTTTATCAATTAAAAAGTTATCTGGAATTCCTCGAATATTATATACCTCAGCCCCAAGAGAATTCCAACCTTTTAAATCACTTACATGGTTTGGCCATTCAAGCTTATCTTGCTCAATAGCTTTTTTCCACATCTCTTTGCTCTTATCAAGCGACACGCTATAAACAGTAAAACCTTTGCCGTTTTTAAACTTTTCGTCCTTATACTGCTGATAAGCATTTACCACATTAGGATTTTCTCTTCGACATGGTCCGCACCATGAGGCCCAGAAATCGATAAGAACTAACTGTCCTTTCAAAGAGGATAGTGATATAACTTCTCCTTCAGGAGATAGTAATTTTAATTCAGGTGCTTTATTTCCTATTCCTAATCCAACCTTTTGTGCTTCGCCAGAAAAAGTAATTCCCATTAGAAACAGAACCACTATTAAAATCTTATTTCTCATATATAAAAGTTTTATTACTAATGACTTCTTAATTATGATTCAATATATTTTACAATTTATTTTACAAATTGTTCAGATACATAAATCATACAAAAATGCCAATAGATTATCACTAATACATCATTTTTAATAAAAAAAAGGAAATAATTTTAATTTCTGCGAAGGTATTCAAGTGACGAAGCCACTTTATCAATACTTGTGCTGCTGGCAATTAATCTGCCATCACCATCAATAAGGTAGTTTGTAGGTTTTTCTACATTGTAGGCTTTTGCAATAGACGATTCCGCTCCTAAGTAGTCGCAGATGTGCAGGGCATTTGTCATACCGTCTTCTTCAATAGCCTTATTTAAGGGAGATTTAAATCGGTCAAGGGAAATTGCAACAACTACAAAACCTTCACCATTGTAAAATTTGCAATTTGCAAATTCTTTTTGAAGTCTCATCTTTTGATGATTATCAACTCGGGATTCCCCATCATATGACGCCCAAAAGTCAACAAGAACCATTTTTCCACGTAATGACTCCAGATCGAAATCAGCCCCATTAATCAGGGTAGTTTTAAATTCAGGAACTTTATCTCCAATTCCAAGACCTACCTTTGGTTCCGGTAAGCCATTGATAAAAGAAATAAACCCTGGCCCTGCTAAAACAACTAAAATAATTAGTTTTAGCTTTCTCATACACACACAATTTTGGTTTATAATCACATCGCAAAGTTTATGATTTTTGCGATACGGTTCGTCTTTATTTAGACCAACACTTCCGTTTTCATGACAAATGTTAGGAAAACGATGGGCAAAAATATGTCACAAAACAGTAAAAAACAAAACTAATTCTTTTGAAAAGTCGAAAATGATTATTATTTTAGTCGATTCTGACCAAATGTTAACAGAACATAAAAGCCCTAACACCTATCTGTATCCATTATAAAATATACTAAAATGAAAAAAGGCCATTGTACGTTTTAACTTGTACAACAGCCTCTTTGTTAATATTTATTAATTTTACTATTTAGAATTTACTCTTTTTATTCTTGCCCCAAGTTTTTGAAGTCGGATATCGATATTTTCATACCCCCTGTCAATCTGATTAATATTTTGTATAACACTCTTACCTTTAGCAGATAAAGCTGCAATCAAAAGAGCTACTCCGGCACGAATATCTGGTGATGTTAAAGTTGTACCTCGTAACATCGTTTCTTTATTTAATCCAATAACGGTTGCCCTATGTGGATCACACAAGATAATTCTTGCTCCCATATCAATCAACTTATCTACAAAAAACAAGCGACTTTCAAACATCTTCTGATGAATTAGAACACTACCTTTAGCCTGTGTTGCAATAACAAGGAAAACACTTAATAAATCCGGTGTTAATCCTGGCCATGGAGCATCTGCAATGGTCATTATTGATCCGTCAATAAAGGTTTCTATTTCATATGAATCCTGTTCAGGAATATAAATATCATCTCCCCTTCTTTCAAGCTTAATTCCCATTCTTCTGAATGAATCCGGAATAATACCTAATTCATCGTATGCAGTATCCTTAATAGTTATCTCCGACCCTGTCATGGCAGCCATTCCAATAAAACTGCCAATTTCAATCATATCTGGCAGAATTCGATGGTTACAACCTGCAAGAGTCTCAACGCCTTCTATATGAAGTAAATTAGAGCCTATTCCATCTATTTTGGCTCCCATGCTAACCATCATTTTACAAAGTTGCTGTAAATATGGTTCACAGGCAGCATTATAGATACTGGTTTTTCCAGGAGTTAACACTGCAGCCATTACAATATTGGCAGTTCCGGTAACAGAAGCTTCATCTAAAAGCATGTAACAACCTTTAAGCTGATCAGCTTCTACACTATAAAATATTTCGTGTGGATTATAATGAAATTTAGCTCCTAATTTTTCAAATCCGATAAAGTGAGTATCTAGTCGACGTCTTCCTATCTTATCGCCACCCGGCTTCGGAAAATATGCTTTTCCAAACCTGGCCAACAAGGGTCCCATTATCATAATTGAACCACGCAATGAAGACGCTTTTTTTCTAAAATCTTTTGATTGAAGATACTCCAGATCAATATTCTCTGCTTTAAAAGAGCATTTATCTTTTGATATTCTATTTACTACAACACCTATATCTGATAGAAGATTAATAAGGTTGTTTACATCTACGATATCCGGAATATTAGTAATGGTAATTTCTTCTTTTGATAAAAGTGTAGCACAAATTACCTGAAGTGCTTCGTTCTTCGCCCCTTGTGGAGTTATTTCGCCAGAAAGCTTATGACCCCCTTCAATTTCAAAACAATACATCTTTGTATGTAGATTATTTCAATTTGATTCTATTTTCTATCGTCGTATCTTTTAAACGGACGCTTCTTCCTATTTCTATTTTGATTCTGATTCTGATTCTGGTTTAGACTTTGGCTTTGGCTGTAATTCTGATGTTCTCTTTGCTCCGGAATTTTTAGATCGGAAGGGATTTCCAATTTATTACCTGAAAGCTCAACCATATCAGAGAATACTCTTTCGTCGCCAGGGAAATCTTTATTCCACTGCAAAAGCGACTTTTTCATATTGTTTGCTATTAATAACAGAAGATGATGTTTTAATTCTCCTTCTTCCATATCAACAGCCTTTTCAATCATTTTTTCAATTGTGCGGCCATAATGACGATATCTGATTCGTTCATTATCATAGGCTAACTTTTTAGGACGTTGATAAAGTGTTTCCTTTTCAGGAAGGTCAAATGGTGTTTCAATATCAAGTTTAAAATCTGACATAATAGCCAAATGATCCCAAAGTTTGTGTTTAAAATCGTTTACATCACGTAAATGAGGAAACATATTTCCCATATTACCAATAATGGATTGGGCACATCTTGTTCTTTCGTCTTTATCTTCAATTGTAACACAGTAATCTACCATCTTCTGAATATGTCGCCCATATTCAGGTAGAAGTAATTTCTTCCTATTTGAGTTATAATCCATACTTAATTATAAAATCCTACTTCTTTATTATTTTCTTTAAGAAATTCAGCTGAAACGCACCTGAAGTATACCGATGCTTTCAGAAATGGGGATAACGTTTGTTAAAAAAGTGCAGTAACCATGTGAAAAAGTTCATGCAGTGCTATCGCCACAAATCTAACCCAAAATTTTAAGTTTGGCAAATTTTAGTAATAATTGTTTAACTCCTGCATTATCAAAGTCTACCATAGCTTTTGCATTTGGTATTTGACCTTCAATATTTACAATTTTACCTCTACCAAAACGTATATGTTCTACTATTACTCCCGGCTTAAGATTACCTACCGATCCGCTACCTAACGAAGAAGGTCTGTTTTGAACGGTATGACTATTAACTTTTTTAAAGTTATATCCTGGTTTTGAAGGTGAATCTGAAGATCCGAAAGACCTCTTTGGTGCAGATGATGCAGAAAATCTTCCTTGTACTGCAGGTATTTTTATCTGATCTCCTGAAAACTCAATATATTCACTATCAATTTCATTGATAAATCTGGATGGTCTGCAAAATGATGATTCTCCATATTTATATCTTGTTCTGGCAAACGAAACTGTTGCATTATCCTCTGCACGTGTAATAGCAACATAAAACAATCTTCTTTCTTCCTCAACACCCTGCTCACTCTCTATTGTCATATTTGAAGGGAATAAGCCTTCCTCAACACCAACAACATATACATTTTTAAACTCCAAACCTTTGCTGGAGTGAATGGTCATTAAGGTAATTTTATTGATATCGTCTTCCGATTCATTATCCTGATCTGTAAGCAACGACACTTCTTCAAGGAAATTTACCAACCCGGTTTCTCCCCCTTCTTCCGTTTTATTCATGGTAAATTCCTGAATACCATTTAATAATTCCTGAACGTTTTCTTGTCTTGCCACACTTTCAGGAGTTCTGTCCTGATACAACTCTTTCATCATACCACTTTGAGTTGCTATTTCAGTTACCAACTCATAAGCCGAAAGTTGATTAACTCCTGCCCTAAAACCAGAAATTAATCCCACAAAAGAATTTAATTTCTTCTGTGTTCCAGCATTAAATAACTTGCTTGTATTTTCAACTGAAACCAAAATTTCCCACATACTTTTTCCCGTAGCACTGGCTGCTGCTTCAATTTTATCAAGAGTTGTCTTTCCAATTCCCCTTGCCGGATAATTGATAATCCTCTTTAACGCTTCCTGATCAGACGGGTTTACAGTAATTCTACAATAAGCCAATAAATCTTTAATTTCCTTACGTTGATAGAAACTTAGTCCACCATAAATTTTATAAGGCATTGAGGCTTTTCTTAAGGCTTCCTCAAAAATACGCGACTGCGCATTTGTTCTGTATAGAATTGCAAAATCCTGATAATCGTAGTTCTGTCTGAGATGCTTTTCCTTAATATCATTTATTACTATATATCCTTCTTCTATATCGGAAATAGCATTATGGATTTTGATCTTATTACCCGTATCCTTTTCTGAAAAAACATCCTTTTTAATTTGTTTGGAGTTTTTAGCAATAATACTGTTTGCAGCGTTTACTATTGTCTGTGTAGATCTATAGTTCTGTTCCAGTTTATATAACTTATAACCCGGGTAATCATTTCTAAAATTAAGTATGTTTTCAATTTTCGCACCCCTAAAGCTATAGATACTTTGAGCATCATCTCCCACAACACATATGTTATTGTGCTTTTCTGCCAGCTTTTTGATAATGATATACTGAGAATAATTGGTATCCTGATACTCATCTACCATAATGTATTGAAAGATATTCTGATACTTCTGTAATGCTTCCGGATGATCACGAAAAAGTATATTGGTATTTAACAACAAGTCATCAAAATCCATCACTCCTGATTTATAACAGTATCGCATATAGCGAGTATAAATCTCATATATCATTCCTTTCTTAGTAGCCTGATCCTCCATCATGCGATGCTGATCACGAGCATAAGAAGCGGGTGTTACCAAATCATTTTTTGCAGCAGAAATTCTTCCTAACACAGCACCTGGCTTATATTCTTTATCGTTAAGTTTCATCTCCTTAACAATGGACTTAACTAGACTTTTAGAATCTGCTGTATCATAAATTGTAAAAGAAGAAGGATAACCAATTCGTTCCGCTTCACTTCGTAATATTCGGGCAAAAATAGAGTGGAAAGTTCCCATCCAAAGGTTTCGGGCAATATCATTACCAACGATAGATGCAATACGTTCTTTCATTTCTCTGGCTGCTTTATTTGTAAATGTCAGCGCCAAAATACGATGTGGAGGAACACCCTGAGTTAATAGGTGAGCAATCCTGAATGTTAGAACTCTTGTTTTTCCGGAACCAGCTCCTGCTATAACCAACGACGGCCCTGAAGTGTTAACTACTGCTTCTCTTTGCGAACTATTTAATTGATCTAGATATTTTTGCACGAATATTTTCTGTTTTTTTAGATTGACAAAGATAAATTAAATCTGCTTTCTGCCATAGGCATTTTCATGCATTACTATAAATATGTTTCCTTCAAAAGCCCATCAATCTATCGTAATGCAAAACATGAATTTACTCAAATTTGAGTATAGACTACTGCTTAATATGGAATTAACTTAGTGCTGTTGTTTTAAAAACCTGATTCAACTTAGTATCACTATTAAAAAACCTTACCAACATAACCTTTTTAACTCTTGAGATTTTTATGCATAAGCATACGTTCAACTTACTAGAAATCTGAATGGGCAAAAGGATTTCTTTTATTTTCCAGGAGTCTTAAAGTTTAAAAGCCTCCATATTAAAAAAACTATAAACTATACATTATGAAAAGGGTTTTATTATTTACTGTATTGATTGTATTCTCTCTGATAAGCATGGCTCAGGTATACAATTATGAAGAAGTTATTGTTAGAGCACCTAAATATTCCGGTCCGGTTTATGGAGTAGAAAATACAAAGGACATGATTAATCCTATTAGTAAATTCTTATATCAGGATTTATCAAATAAGGTTCAAGCTGAATATACAGAATTTCAGGAAGGAACTGTTGTTATTGATTTTACCGTAAATGAAGATGGCTCCTTAGAGAATTTTATTGTTCGAAATTCTGTTTCTTATACAAATGATAATGAGGTAATAGAAAGTATTAAATCAACCTCAGGAAAATGGATACCTGGTTCAAAAGATGGCGTTCCTGTTCAAATGGAAAAAAGAGTTGTAATTGCATTTTCTGATGAAAACAGTCCTGCTTTGGAAGAACAAGCTATATACTACTCTACCAAAGGAATTAGAAAATTCTATAAAGCGGAGCAATGTGAAAGCGATCCTTTCTTAAGTGATGAAGTACGTTTAAAAAGATCTGACAGAAAATATCATACTGCTTTAAACAGATTTAATAAAGCAGAATCTCTTAGACCTGAAGAAGCTCAAATTATTTTTTGGCAAGCAAAAACATATGAAAAACTTGGCGACGATTTAATGAGAGATTTAAAATTACTAGATTTTGATGAATTGGTTGAAAGTGCTAAATATGTAACCACTGAAGTAATTAACGTATACATATAATCAAGTTCTATTTTAATAATGAATTGAAAAATCCGGAGTTCCCGGATTTTTTTTTATTTCTATCCCTTTAAAATACCCGACAAATAATTGACATCGATATCTCACTTGAGTATCTTTAATATTTTAATAGCGGTTTAAGATGTCTGAATATGAATTTTCATTTAATGATTTAGTACACTTAGTTGAAAAACTATCAGGTACAACAGATGGTAACCATCTGCTAAATAAACCGCAAGCTGATTATAAAGAACTGCAAAATTTAATTTGTTTGGATAATCAGTTCTACCATATAATACAATTCCCACAATTTAAACTCTTTTTTACGTCCCATAACATCTCTAATATTTTAGGATACCATCCTGAAGAATTAACACTGAAAAGACTCTACAGTTATATTCACCCCGAAGATTATCCTGTGGTATTGCTGGCTACAAAAAAAATGTGCGAATTCGTTATTACGGATATTGACAACCTAAAACCTTTCAGAAGCATCACTTCTATGGACTTTAGAATTCGACACAAAGATGGACACTACATCAGACTCTTAAATCAAAATTGCTTATTCAAAAAAGGAGAAGAGAAGCATAGTTTTCAAACTTTATCTTTTAATACGGACATATCACATATTAAAGAAAGTCTGAAAATTGAATTTAACTACACTAACAATGGCGACAATACTTGTTTTTGTTTTCCAGATGAAGAGCTAACTGAACTTTCATCGGTATTTACAAAAAGAGAAAAGGAAATTCTGGCATTGTTGGCTATGGGCAAGAGTAGTAATGAAATAGGTACTATGCTTAATATTAGTAAACACACTGTTGACACCCACCGCAGAAAGATGCTCTCAAAATCTCACTTATGTAACACAGCTGAATTAATTGCTTATTCTATTTCAAACCATCTTATTAAGGAATAACATACTGTTAAACAAATGGATTTTATTTGTTAATATATGTTAATTAAAGCGATTTGTAATTTAGTAGCTATTTGATATAATGAACATTAAAAAAAGTATACTCATATATAAGTATAGACGATTTACGGGTCTGTTATTATTTTTATATAGGAATTAAGAAACATAGTTAACCCATTTTTAATGTTACAATACAAATTTTTAATACTTATATGTCATGAAAAAATATGGATTATTACTCACAGCTTTATTGATTTCAGTATTTGCATTTTCACAAAACAGACAATTAACTGAAACCGTTGTTACTTCTCCTTATTTCATCGGATCGCAAGATGTAAATTATGATGATAACAGCTCTAAAATGAACCAATTTATTAATACAAACATCAACAACGAAAATCTTGAGGCTGGTGTTGTTGTTGCATTGTTTACAATCAATGATGACGGATCTGTTTCAAATATCAGTATTTTAAATTCTGTATCAAAAAGTACAGACAGAGAAGTTACTGCTTGTCTTGAAAAATCATCAGGCTTATGGATGCCAGGTCATGTAAACGGTAAACCTGTTGCTATGGAAAAAGAAGTTCATATAAACTTCACAGATCCGAACTTACCTTCACTTAAAGACTTAGCAAATATGAACTTAGAGCGTGGTTTATCTAAATTTCAATTAGCAGAGTACACAAGTATAAGATATAATTTAACTCAGGATCAAGCTGCTAAAAAATCTGCAAGACAATTCGAAAAAGCAATAAGATATTTAGAAACTGCCAATAAATACCAACCACAAGAACCATCTATTATTTTTTGGCAGGCCCGTGTATATGAAAAAGCTGGTTATGAATTAAAGAGTGCAGATAAGATGAATAGATTTAATGAAATTACAAGCTCTTCTTATGTAGCAAATACAGAAACAATTAATATTAAACTTCAATAAAGTGATGAATTATTTAACTACCCTGAGTTCAAATTAGGTTTTTAGATTAAACGCACACATAAAAAATTACCATTTTACAATGTGCACATTGCCCACTTAAAATTTAAATTGAACTCAGGTAAATTGTAATTTCTATTGTATTATTTATTTATGAAAATGCAAAATAAACCACTATGGACTGAAAGTCCATAGTTTTGAGCGACCTGAATGACTAAAAGTCATTCTTTAGCTCGTTTCTCATCTATTCTAAGATGA